>JAHBZL010000023.1 GCA_019635485.1 Piscinibacter sp.
ACGGCGCCGCCGCGGGCACCGGCGGTGCGGGGGCGCGCGCGACGATCGGCGGGTCGAACAGCATGGTGTACTCGCGCACCAGCCGGCCCGAGGACCACGAGATCTCGAGGATCACGTCGACGAAGGGCTCCTGCACCGCGCGGTCGCTGATCAGGCGCAGGTAGGGACGACCGTCCGCGCGCCGCTGCAGCGACACGGAGGTGCCGGGCAGCACCGGGTTGTAGTCCACGCCGGCCGAGCGGTAGGACTCGGGGGGAGCGACCTTGACGACCAGACCGGCCGCCTCGTCAGGGGTCAGGCTGGTGACGTCGATCTCCGCCCGGAGGCCCTCACCCAGCGCCGATTGCACCGAGAGCCGGCCCAGACCCAGCGCGTACGCATTCGGAATGGCCAGCCAGAGCGCGGCGGCGGCCACACCGGTCAGGGCAAAGCGCCCCGAAAAGGTCGAGATTCGTTTCAAGGCGTCTCCCAGTAGGAACACGCGGGCCCGGAAGCTTGCCCGCTGCTGTCGACAACGTCACCTGCGCAGTTCATGCGCACCTCTCGCGAAGGGGTAGAAATCACAATAACATCAAGAGGATACGAAGACAAGCTCATGCATTGGCTGACGTTCTCAACGGCTCGCGTTCCGTGCATTTCGGCGTGACTTTTGTGGCAATGCGCCAACGTACTCCCGGTTGCCCGCCGAAACAAGCGTTCACGCCTCGACCAGGATGCGCAGCATGCGACGCAGCGGCTCGGCGGCGCCCCACAGCAACTGGTCGCCAATGGTGAAGGCGCCGAGGTAGTCCGGCCCCATCGACATCTTGCGCAACCGCCCGACCGGAATGCCCAGGGTCCCGGTGACGGCCACCGGCGTCAGTTCGCGCATGCTGGCCTCGCGGGTGTTCGGCACGACCTTCACCCAGGCGTTGTCGGCGGCGATCATGGCCTCGATGTCGGCCAGCGGAACGTCTTTCTTGAGCTTGAACAGCAGCGCCTGCGAGTGACAGCGCATCGCGCCGACCCGCACGCAGAAACCGTCGACGGGGACGGCGGCGGTGCCGAAGCCCTCGCCCTGGCCGAGGATCTTGTTGGTCTCGGCGCCGCCCTTCCACTCCTCGCGGCTGACGCCCCAGCCCGGCTCGCCGGGCTGCTTGCCGACCCCGAGGTCCTTGTCGATCCACGGGATCAGCGAGCCGCCCAGCGGCACGCCGAAGTGGGCCGTCTCTGCCTCGGACAGCGAGCGCTGCTTGCCGATGACCTGGCGATCGATTTCGAGAATCGCGCTCTTCGGGTCGCCCAGCAGCGTCCGCACCTCGGCGTGGAGCGTGCCGAACTGCGTCAGCAGTTCGCGCATGTGCTGCGCGCCCCCGCCCGACGCGGCCTGGTAGGTCATGGTGTTCATCCACTCGACCAGACCCGCCTTGAAGAGCGCACCCACACCCATCAGCATGCAGCTGACGGTGCAGTTGCCGCCGATCCAGCTGCGCCCGCCCTTGGCCAGCGCATCCTTGATCACGGGCAGGTTGACGGGGTCGAGCACGATGACGGCGTCGTCCTTCATGCGCAGCGTCGAGGCCGCGTCGATCCAGTGGCCGGTCCAGCCGGCAGCACGCAGCCGGGGGTAAACCTCGCTGGTGTAGTCGCCGCCCTGCGCGGTGATGACGATCTCGCAGCGCTTCAGCGCCTCGATGTCGAAGGCATCCTTCAGCGTCGTCTCGTTCTTCGCCATCGCCGGCGCCTTGCCGCCCGCGTTGCTGGTGCTGAAGAACACCGGCTCGATGTGCGCGAAATCGCCCTCGGAGCGCATGCGGTCCATCAGCACGGAGCCGACCATGCCGCGCCAGCCAACCAATCCCGTCAGTCTCATCGTCGTCGCCTCTTTCAAGTCACAGTCGTGGAATCCTGATCCGCCCGGCTCGCTTCGCCGGGTGGGAGGACGGGCGAGACGAACCGGAGCCGGACTAGCTCTTGGTGGTAATGGTTTTGGCGGTCTTGCCGGACAGCTCGGCGACCACGGCGTCGCCCATGGCGCGCGTGCCGACCTTCGTACAGCCGTCCGACCAGATGTCCGCAGTGCGCAGCCCCGCCGCCAGCACGCCGCGCACCGCCGACTCGATGCGGTCGGCAGCCTCGGGCTGGTTCAGGGAGAAGCGGAGCATCATGGCCACGGACAGGATTGTAGCCAAGGGGTTTGCAAGATCCTTACCGGCGATGTCCGGCGCGCTGCCGTGGCTGGGTTCGTACAGGCCGCGCCCCGCCTCGTTCAGCGAGGCCGACGGCAGCATGCCGATCGAGCCGGTCAGCATCGCCGCCTCGTCGGACAGGATGTCGCCGAACATGTTGCCGGTGACGATCACGTCGAAGCGCTTGGGCGCCTTGACCAACTGCATCGCCGCGTTGTCGACGTACATGTGGTCGAGCTCGACGTCCGGGTACTGGGCGTGCACCTCGGTGACCACGTCCTTCCAGAACTGGAAGGTCTCCAGCACGTTGGCCTTGTCGACGCTCGTGACGCGCTTGCCGCGCTTGCGCGCCGCCTGGAATGCCACATGCGCGATGCGTTCGATTTCGGGCCGGGAATAGCGCATCGTGTCGAAGGCCTCGGGCGCGCCCTTGAACGTACCATCCGGCGCCTCGCGCCGGCCGCGCGGCTGGCCGAAGTAGATGTCGCCGGTCAGCTCGCGGATGATCAGGATGTCCAGCCCGGCGACGAGCTCCGGCTTCAGGCTGGATGCATGCGTGAGCTGCTCGTAGCAGATCGCCGGGCGGAAGTTCGCGAACAGGCCCAGGTTCTTGCGCAGGCCGAGAATGGCCTGCTCGGGGCGCAGCGCGCGCTCGAGCTTGTCGTACTTCCAGTCGCCGACGGCGCCGAACAGCACCGCGTCGGCCTCCTGAGCGAGCTTGAGAGTCGCCTCCGGCAACGGGTGGCCGTGCGCCTCGTAAGCGGCGCCGCCGACGGCCGCTGTCTCGGACTCGAAACGCAGGTCCAGGCAGCCCAGCACGCGCTCGGCCTGCGCGACGATCTCGGTGCCGATGCCGTCGCCCGGCAGGATGGCGATCTTCAAGAAGGAATCCTCGTCGGAACGGTCAGAGCGTGTGGGTCAGCCACGGCTTCTTCAGCAGCCGCTCGGCCTCGAAGGCGCGGATCTTGTCGGAATGGCGCAGCGTCAGGCCGATGTCGTCCAGCCCGCCGAGCAGGCAGTACTTGCGGAACGGCTGCACCTCGAAGGCGAGCTCGACGCCGTCCGGCTGGATCACCACCTGGCGTTCGAGGTCGACCGTCAGCTGATAGCCGACGAAGGCCGCCACCTGGTCGAACAGGCGGGCCACCGTGCTCTCGGGGAGCACGATCGGCAGCAGCCCGTTCTTGAAGCAGTTGTTGAAGAAGATGTCGGCGAAGCTCGGTGCGATCAGCGCGCGGAAGCCGTACTGGTCGAGCGCCCAGGGCGCGTGCTCGCGTGACGAGCCGCAACCGAAGTTCTTGCGCGCCAGCAGGATCGACGCGTGCTGGTAGCGCGGCTGGTTCAGCACGAAATCCGGATTCGGCTTGCGCGACGCCGGATCCTGCCCGGGCTCGCCACGGTCGAGGTAGCGCCACTCGTCGAACAGGTTCGGCCCGAAGCCCGAGCGCTTGATCGACTTCAGGAACTGCTTCGGGATGATCGCGTCGGTGTCGACGTTCTCGCGGTCCAGCGGCGCGACCAGCCCCTTGTGCACGCGGAAGGGCTGCATGGCTACTTCTTCTTCGCCGCGGCGTCTTCGATCTTCTCGCCGCCGGTCTTGATGTCCTTGCCGATGCCTTCGATGGTGTTGCAGCCGGCCAGCAGGACCAGCGAGGCGAGCAGGACGGACAGGATGCGCTTCATGCAATCTCCTTGCAGGTGTCGTGAATCAGGCGAGGCGCCGCACGTCGACGAAGTGGCCCTCGAGCGCCGCCGCCGCGGCCATCGCCGGGCTGACCAGGTGGGTGCGCCCGCCGGCGCCCTGCCGCCCCTCGAAATTGCGGTTGCTGGTCGATGCGCAGCGCTCGCCCGGCTCGAGCCGGTCGGCATTCATCGCCAGGCACATCGAGCAGCCCGGCTCGCGCCATTCGAAACCGGCGGCCTTGAACACCTGGTCCAACCCCTCGCGCTCGGCCTGCGCCTTGACGAGGCCCGACCCGGGCACGACCAGCGCCAGCTTCACGTTGGCCGCCACGCGCCCGCCGGCGCGGCGCACCACGGCGGCGGCCTCGCGCAGGTCCTCGATGCGGGAGTTCGTGCACGAGCCGATGAACACCTTGTCGATGCGGATGTCGGCGATCGGCTTGTTCGGCTCCAGGGCCATGTACTGCAGCGCACGCTCGATCGCGCCGCGCTTGCCGGAATCCTTCTCGCGCTCGGGGTCCGGCACGCGGTCCTCGATCGAGAGCACCATCTCCGGCGAGGTGCCCCAGGTCACCTGCGGGCGGATCTGCGCCGCGTCGAGTTCGACCACCGCGTCGAACACCGCGTCGGCGTCCGAGTGCAGCGTGCGCCAGTAGGCCACCGCCTGGTCCCACTCGACGCCGGTCGGCGCGAACGGGCGGCCCTTCACGTAGCCGATCGTGGTGTCGTCCACGGCCACCATGCCGGCGCGCGCGCCGGCCTCGATCGCCATGTTGCAGACCGTCATGCGCCCTTCCATGCTGAGCGCACGGATCGCCGAGCCGCCGAACTCGATCGTGTAGCCGGTGCCGCCGGCGGTGCCGATGCGGCCGATGATCGCCAGCACGATGTCCTTCGCGCTGCAACCCGGCGCGAGGCGCCCTTCGACCTTCACCAGCATGTTGCGGGCCTTGCGGGCGAGCAGCGTCTGCGTCGCCAGCACATGTTCGACCTCGCTGGTGCCGATGCCGTGCGCGAGTGCGCCGAAGGCGCCGTGCGTCGACGTGTGGGAGTCGCCGCAGACCACCGTCATGCCGGGCAGGGTCGCGCCCTGCTCGGGCCCGATCACGTGCACGATGCCCTGCCGCTTGTCCAGGAACGGGAAGAAGGCTGCGGCACCGAACGCCTTGATGTTGGCGTCCAGCGTCGTGATCTGCTGCTTCGAGATCGGGTCCGCGATGCCGTCGTAGCCGCGCTCCCAGCCGGTGGTCGGCGTGTTGTGGTCGGCCGTCGCGACGATGGAACTGGTGCGCCAGGGCTTGCGGCCCGCCAGGCGCAGGCCCTCGAAGGCCTGCGGGCTCGTGACCTCGTGCACGAGGTGCCGGTCGATGTAGAGCACCGACGTGCCGTCCTCCTCGGTGTGGACGACATGCTCGTCCCAGATCTTGTCGTACAGCGTGCGGGGCATAGGCATCGGGCGACTCGCGGTGGACAGCGATTTTACGGCCACGAAGAAGGCCCCGGCGCTCGCACGCCGGGGCCTGGGTCGCGAGGCCGTCGCGGGCGTCAGCCGCGCTGCGCCATCGGCTTGACGTCGCGCCGCTCCGAGCCGTGGTACAGCTGGCGCGGACGGCCGATCTTGTACTCGGGGTCGCCGATCATCTCGTTGAGCTGCGCGATCCAGCCGACCGTGCGCGCGAGCGCGAAGATCGCGGTGAACAGCGACACCGGGATGCCGATCGCGCGCTGCACGATGCCGGAGTAGAAGTCGACGTTCGGATACAGCTTGCGGGCGACGAAGTACTCGTCCTCCAGCGCGATCTTCTCCAGTTCCATCGCGAGCTTGAGGATCGGGTCGTTGTGCTTGCCGAGCGCCCCCAGCACCTCGTGGCAGGTCTCGCGCATCAGCTTGGCGCGCGGGTCGTAGTTCTTGTAGACCCGGTGGCCGAAGCCCATCAGCTTGATGCCCGAGTTCTTGTCCTTCACCTGCTTGATGAACTCGCCGATCTTCTCGACGCCGCCCATCTTCTGCACGTCCTCCAGCATGTTCAGCGCCGCTTCGTTGGCGCCGCCGTGCGCCGGGCCCCACAGGCACGCGACGCCGGCCGCGATCGCGGCGAACGGATTGGTGCCCGAACTGCCGCACAGGCGCACCGTCGAGGTCGAGGCGTTCTGTTCGTGGTCGGCGTGCAGGATGAAGATGCGGTCGATCGCGCGCACCAGCACGTCGTTCGGCTCGTACTCCTCGCACGGCGTGCCGAACATCATGCGCATGAAGTTCGCCGAGTAGGACAGCGAGTTCTTCGGGTAGATGTAGGGCTGGCCGATGCCGTACTTGTAGGCCATCGCCACCAGCGTGGGCAGCTTCGCGATCAGGCGGATGGCGCTGATCTCGCGGTGGCGCGGATTGTTGATGTCGGTGCTGTCGTGATAGAAGGCCGACAGGCCGCCGACGAGCCCGGTCAGCACCGCCATCGGGTGTGCGTCGCGGCGGAAGCCGCGCAGGAAGAACTGCATCTGCTCGTTGACCATCGTGTGGTTGGTCACGAGCTTGTCGAACTCCGCCTTCTGCGTGGCGTTCGGCAGGTCGCCGTACAACAGCAGGTAGCAGGTGTCGAGGAAGTCGCAGTTCACCGCGATCTGCTCGATCGGGTAGCCGCGGTACAGCAGTTCGCCCTTGTCGCCGTCGATGTAGGTGATGGTCGACTGGCAGGAGGCGGTCGACAGGAAACCCGGGTCGTAGGTGAACTTGCCGGTCTGAGCGTAGAGCTTGCGGATGTCGATCACGTCCGGACCGATGCTGCCCTTGTAGATCGGCAGGTCCATGCTCGGGCTGCCGTCGGAGAACGACAGGGTGGCTTTGACGTCGGACGGTGTCATGGGCGTTCCTTGAAGAGCGATTGGGAGGTCTGGCCGGGCTTGTCTCCCCCGGGCGGGCTCGTCGTCGCGGCCCTTGCTGTGGCGGCACCGGGCGTGCGCAGCAGGCCCAGCACCTCGATGACGTCGTCGCGCGCCAGCGGCCCTTCGGGCTCGCGGCGGCGCAGCAGCAGGTCCAGCAGGTCGTTGTCGGGCAGGTCCATCAGCGCCGCCAGGCCGTCGGCCTGCCGCACCGTGACGCCTGCGCGGCCGGCGAAGAACCGTTCGATGAACAGGTCGTTCTCGAGCAGGCCGCGGCGGCAGCGCCAGCGCAGCCGCGAGAGGGTCCGGTCGTCGATCAGTTCCGCCATGACCTGGCCTGCTGGGCGAGTCAGACAGCCCGACGGACCATCAGTTCCTTGATCTTGCCGATCGCCTTGGTCGGGTTCAGGCCCTTCGGGCACACGTCGACGCAGTTCATGA
This sequence comes from Piscinibacter sp., assembly GCA_019635485.1. GTDB lineage: Bacteria > Pseudomonadota > Gammaproteobacteria > Burkholderiales > Burkholderiaceae_C > Piscinibacter. The sequence goes on from JAHBZL010000023.1 coordinate 7,170, forward strand.
TCGTGTGGCAGCGGAACAGGCGGTACGGATCCTCGAGGTTGTCGAGGCGGTCGCCGGTCGCCTGGTCGCGGCTGTCCGCGATGAAGCGGTAGGCCTGCAGCAGCCCGGCCGGGCCGACGAACTTGTCCGGGTTCCACCAGAAGCTCGGGCACGAGGTGCTGCAACTCGCGCACAGGATGCACTCGTACAGGCCGTTCAGCTCGTCGCGCTCCTCGGGCGACTGCAGGCGCTCCTTCTCGGGCGGCTGCTCGTCGTTGACCAGGTAAGGCTTGATCGAGTGGTACTGCTTGAAGAACTGCGTCATGTCCACGATCAGGTCGCGGATCACCGGCAGGCCGGGCAGCGGCTTCAGCACGATCGGATCCTTCAGCGTGCGCATGTTGGTCAGGCACGCCAGTCCGTTCTTGCCGTTGATGTTCATCGCATCCGAACCGCACACGCCCTCGCGGCAGGAGCGCCGGAAGCTCAGGCTCGGGTCGACCGACTTCAGCTTCATCAGCGCGTCCAGCAGCATGCGCTCCGAGCCGTCGAGCTCGAGCTCGATGGTCTGCATGCGCGGCTTCGCGTCGGTGTCGGGGTCGTAGCGGTAGATCTGGAAGGTGCGCTTGGTCATGACAGCCCCTCGTCCGACGGGTACGTCAGCCGATCCCCCGAGGGGATACGGGCCGGCTTGGGTGCGGCCCGGCGCCCGGCCCGCGAAGATTGCTTCGTTGTAGCTCTCATGGTGTTCAGAACGTGCGCACCTTGGGCGGGATCGATTCGGCGGTCAGCGGCTTCAGGTTGACCGGCTTGTAGTCGAGCCGGTTCCCCTCGCTGTACCACAGCGTGTGCTTCATCCACTCGGTGTCGTTGCGGCCGTTCGGATGTTCCGGCGTGTCGCCGTAGTCGTTGACGGTGTGCGCGCCGCGGCTCTCCTTGCGCGCCGCGGCGGAGATCATCGTGGCCAGCGCGCACTCCATCAGGTTCTCGACCTCGAGCGCCTCGATGCGCGCGGTGTTGAAGACCTTGGACTTGTCGGCCAGGTGGATCGCCTTCGCGCGCTCGGCGATCGCCTTCACCTTGGCCACACCCTCGTCCATCGAGGCCTGCGTGCGGAACACGCCGGCGTGCTGCTGCATGGCCCTGCGCAGATCGTTCGCGACGTCCTGCGCGTACTCGCCGCCGGTGCTCTTCTCGTACTTCGCGAGCCGTTCGAGCGTGCGGTCGGCGGCGTCGGCCGGCAGCGGCTTGTGGCTCTTCGTCTTCAGCGCCGTCTCGACGATGTGGTTGCCGGCCGCGCGGCCGAACACCAGCAGGTCCAGCAGCGAATTCGTGCCGAGCCGGTTCGCCCCGTGCACGCTGACGCACGAGCACTCGCCCACCGCGTACAGCCCGTTGACGACGCTGTTCGGGCTGCCGCCCTTCGGCACGACCACCTGGCCGTGGATGTTGGTCGGGATGCCGCCCATCTGGTAGTGGATCGTCGGCACGACCGGGATCGGCTCCTTCGTGATGTCGACGTTCGCGAAGTTGTGGCCGATCTCGTAGACCGACGGCAGCCGCTTCATGATCGTCTCGGCGCCGAGGTGCGTCATGTCGAGCACGACGTAGTCCTTGTTCGGGCCGCAGCCGCGCCCTTCCTTGATCTCCTGGTCCATGCATCGGCTGACGAAGTCGCGCGGAGCCAGGTCCTTCAGCGTCGGCGCGTAACGCTCCATGAAGCGCTCGCCCTTGTCGTTGCGCAGGATCGCGCCCTCGCCGCGGCAGCCCTCGGTCAGCAGCACACCCGCGCCGGCCACGCCGGTCGGGTGGAACTGCCAGAACTCCATGTCCTCGAGCGGAATGCCGGCGCGCGCCGCCATGCCCAGGCCGTCGCCGGTGTTGATGAAGGCGTTCGTGCTGGCCGCGAAGATGCGGCCAGCGCCGCCGGTGGCCAGCAGCACGGTCTTGCCTTCGAGGATGTGCAGGTCGCCGGTCTCCATCTCGAGCGCGGTGACACCGACCACGTCGCCCTCGGCGTCGCGGATCAGGTCCAGCGCCATCCACTCGACGAAGAACTGCGTGCGCGCCTTGACGTTCTGCTGGTACAGCGTGTGCAGCATCGCGTGGCCGGTGCGGTCGGCCGCCGCGCAGGCCCGCTGCACCGGCTTCTCGCCGTAGTTCGCGGTGTGCCCGCCGAACGGGCGCTGGTAGATCGTGCCGTCCGGATTGCGGTCGAACGGCATGCCGAAGTGCTCGAGCTCGTAGACGACCTTCGGCGCCTCGCGGCACATGAACTCGATCGCGTCCTGGTCGCCGAGCCAGTCGGAACCCTTGACGGTGTCGAAGAAGTGGTAGTGCCAGTTGTCCTCGGACATGTTGCCGAGCGACGCGCCGATGCCACCCTGCGCGGCGACCGTGTGCGAGCGGGTCGGGAACACCTTGGACAGCACCGCGACGTTGAGGCCCGCGCGGGCCAGTTGCAGCGAGGCACGCATGCCGGAGCCACCGGCCCCGACGATCACGACATCGAACTTGCGCTTCAGCACGTTGTTGGCAGCCATGCGATTCAGAGCCTCCACAGGACCTGGACCGCCCAGCCCATGCAGCCGACCAGCCAGGCGATCGTGAACACCTGCAGCACGAGGCGCACGCCGACCGGCTTCACGTAGTCCATCCACACGTCGCGCATGCCGACCCACACGTGGTAGGCGAGCGAGACGATCACGACGAAGGTCAGCACCTTCATCCACTGCCGGCTGAAGATGCCGGCCCACTTGTCGTAGCCGAGCTCGCCGGGCAGCAGCACCTGCACGAGCAGTGCGAACGTGAACAGCGCCATCAGCGCAGCCGTGACGCGCTGCGCGAGCCAGTCGCGCAGCCCGTAATGCGCACCGACGACGGTGCGCTTCGATCCGAAAGTCTGTGCCATCGAGGAGGCCTCGTTCAGAAGAACAGCTTGTAGCCGAGCACGAGCGTGATCAGCACCGACAGCACCAGCGTGCCGATTGCCGAGTTGTGGCCGAACTCCTTGGTCACCGCGTGCGTCGCGTCCATCCAGAGGTGGCGGATGCCGGCGATCAGGTGGTGCAGGTAGGCCCAGATCAGCCCCAGCGCGACGAGCTTGAGGAACCAGCCGGGGAAGATGCCGATGCCGGCGACGAACGCCGCGCGGAAGCGCTCGTACGAGACCTCGGAACTGACGCTGGTGTCGAACAGCCAGATCACGAACGGCAGCAGCAGGAACATCAGCACGCCGCTGATCCGGTGCAGGATCGAGACGATGCCGGCCGGCGGCAGGCGGTACGCGACGATCTGGGAGACGTGGATGTTGCGGTACACGGGCCGCTGCTTCAGGGTGTCTGCCATGCCCAACCTTGTGATCTTGGTGGATGTAATCGAGGCGAAACCGAATGATTCTATTGCACTGCAACAGGCTTGCACGGCGCTTGCGCGAGGATCAGCTGAGCTCGTTGCGGTAGTGGTGCGCCGCGGTGTGGTACAGGCCGCGGCGCAACTCGACCGGCTTGTCGCCGTAGGTCAGCGAGAGCCGCTCGACGGACAGCAGCGGCGTGCCCGGCGCCACGCCGAGCAGTTCGGCCGCCTCGCCGTCGGCCGCGACCGCGCGGATCTTCTCCTCCGCGCGGATCATGCGCACGCCGAACTCGGACTCGAAGAGCTGGTACATCGGGCCACGGTAGCCGGACAGGCGCTCCGCCGTCAGGCCCTTGAACGGCCCGGCCGGCAGCCAGATCTCGTCGAACACCACCGGCGCGCCGCGCAGCGACAGCACGCGCTTGACCTGCACCGCCGCGTCGCCGGAGCGCAGCCCGAGCGCGCGCGCCACGTCGGCCGGCGCGCGCATGCGCCGGCAGTCGATGAAGCGCCGCATCGTCCCGCCGCCGGCGCCCTCGGCCGCCGGCTCGTCCGGCTGCAGGCGCAGGAAGCGGAACTGGATCTGCTGCTCGGCATGCGTCGCGACGAAGGTGCCCTTGCCCTGGCGGCGCACCAGCAGGTTCTCGGTGGCCAGCTCGTCGATCGCCTTGCGCACCGTGCCCTGGCTCACCTTGAAGCGCGCGGCGAGCTCCGTTTCGCTCGGAATCGACTCGCCCGGGCGCCAGACCCCGGCCTGCAGCTCGCGCGTCATCAGCGCCTTGATCTGCTGGTACAGCGGGCTGAACGCCGGGGCGGCGGGAGCGGTGGCGGCGGGCGCGGGCATCCCTGGATTGCAGCACAAGGCCCCGTGATCGTCCACGAAAAGCTGACTAATGTCTTATAGAAGACATAAGACTCGGGTGAACCCTCGTCGGCCGGCCGGCTTCGGCCTACACTCCCGGCCTGACCCGTCGAACACACGATTCCGCTCTTCCACCCCTCTTTCCGGAGCCTCTCATGAGCAAGAAACCCGTTCGTGTCGCCGTCACCGGCGCCGCCGGCCAGATCGGCTATGCGCTGCTGTTCCGCATCGCCTCGGGCGAGATGCTGGGCAAGGACCAGCCGGTGATCCTGCAGCTGCTCGAGATCCCCGACGAGAAGGCGCAGAAGGCGCTCAAGGGCGTGATGATGGAGCTGGAGGACTGCGCCTTCCCGCTGCTGGCCGGCATGGAGGCCCACGGCGACGCCAACACCGCGTTCAAGGACACCGACTACGCGCTGCTGGTCGGTGCCCGCCCGCGCGGCCCCGGCATGGAGCGCAAGGATCTGCTGGCCGCCAACGCGCAGATCTTCACCGCGCAGGGCAAGGCGCTGAACGCCGCCGCGTCGCGCAACGTGCGCGTGCTCGTGGTCGGCAACCCGGCCAACACCAACGCCTACATCGCGATGAAGAGCGCGCCGGACCTGCCGCGCAAGAACTTCACCGCGATGCTGCGCCTGGACCACAACCGCGCCGCCAGCCAGATCGCCGCCAAGACCGGCAAGGCGGTGGCCGACATCGAGAAGCTGTGCGTCTGGGGCAATCACTCCCCGACCATGTATGCCGACTACCGATTCGCCACCATCGGCGGCGCGAGCGTGAAGGACATGATCAACGACCAGGCCTGGAACAAGGACGTGTTCCTGCCCACGGTCGGCAAGCGCGGCGCCGCGATCATCGAGGCACGCGGCCTGTCGTCGGCAGCTTCGGCCGCGAACGCGGCGATCGACCACATGCGCGACTGGGCGCTGGGCACCGGCAGCAAGTGGGTCACGATGGGCGTGCCGAGCAACGGCGAGTACGGCATTCCGAAGGACGTCATGTTCGGCTACCCGGTCACCACCGCCGGTGGCGAGTACAAGATCGTCGAGGGCCTGGAGATCGACGCCTTCAGCCAGGAACGCATCAACCTGACGCTCAAGGAGCTTCTGGAAGAGCAGGACGGCGTCAAGCACCTGCTCTGAGATGCGGGCACCTCGCCCGACGCGGCCGGCGGTCACCTCGCCCTTGGCCACGGGAAGCGGCCGGCAGCGGCCCGCCGCCGCGTGACCAACGGCCGGATCCACCCGCGCGACGCCCTCTTCGAGGAGGGCGAGCGGGCCGCGATCCTGCCGGTGTGCGATCACTACTGCGGCGTCGAGGCGCGCATGCGCAAGAGCCTCGCGCTGCAGGCGGAGCTGGGGCCGGTGTTCGACGTGACGCTCGACTGCGAGGACGGCGCCCCGGTCGGCCGCGAGGTCGAACACGCGCAGCTGTGCGCCGACCTGGTGATGTCGTCCGAGAACTGCTTCGGTCGGGTCGGCGCGCGTGTGCACCCGGTCGGCCATCCGAGTTTCCAGGCCGACCTCGAGACGCTGATCGGCCGCGCCGGCACGCGGCTGGCCTACCTGATGCTGCCCAAGCCGCGCGGCGCCGCTGACGTGCAGTCCGCCGCGGAGGCGGTCGACCACCTGTGCCGCGTGCACGGCATCGAGCGTCCGCTGCCGCTGCACACGCTGGTGGAGACGCATGGCGCGCTGCGCGAGGTCGGCGCGATCGCCGCGCATCCGCGGATCGAATCGATCTCGTTCGGCCTGATGGACTTCGTCTCCGCCCACCGCGGCGCGATCCCGGCCAGCGCAATGGGCGCGGAGGGGCAGTTCGCGCATCCGCTGGTGGTGCGCGCCAAGCTCGAGATCGCGGCGGCCTGCCATGCGCACGGCAAGACGCCGTCGCACTGCGTCGTGACCGAGTTCAAGGACCTGCGTGCCCTGGCGGCCTCCGCCACGCGAGCGGCCCGCGAGTTCGGCTACACGCGCATGTGGAGCATCCACCCGGACCAGATCCGCCCGATCGTCGAGGCCTTCGCGCCCACGGCGGCCGAGGTCGACCTCGCGGTCGAGATCGTCCAGGCGGCGCAGGCGGCCGACTGGGCCCCGATCCGGCATCGCGACACGCTGCACGACCGGGCCAGTTACCGCTACTTCTGGCAGCTGCTCGAGCGCGCCTGGCGCACCGGCCAGCCGCTGCCGGCCGCGGTGCGCCGGGCCTGGTTCGACGCCGACGCCTGAAGTGTGGCAAGCGCCACACCGGCGCCCCGATCGACGTTTTCACATGTAAGCGCGCCGCCTGTCGGCAGCAATTGGTTGCAGTCGCCGGGCGCACGGCGGCATGCTCGGGGTTCCGTCAACCGACCACACCGGGCATGCGCCCGCCACGACCATGAAGATGAAAACAACCCTCGTGATCGCCGCCGCTGCGCTGTGCCTGGGCGGTGCCCACGCCGCGGACAAGGCCGCGCCGAAGAAGGCGGTGGCCTCGAAGAAGGCGGCGGTGGCTGCCGCCCCGGTCGCGCTGCCCGCTGCCGACGCCGACCAGATGCAGGCCGCCGAGCGCACCTACCTGGGGAACTACCAGTGCGAGTTCGCGCAGACGCTGGACGTCTCGATGAACTCCGCCTCCCCCGGCTACGTCGACGTGCGCCACCAGAAGCAGGTCTGGACGATGAAGCCGGTGCTGTCGTCGACCGGCGCGCTGCGCCTGGAGGACGTCAAGGGCGGCACGCTGCTGCTGCAGATCGCCAACAAGTCCATGCTGATGGACCAGAAGGCCGGCCGCCGCGTGGTCGACGGCTGCGTGCACGAGAAGCAGCGCGCCAGCGCCGACGCCGTCGCCGCCGCCAAGTAAGGAATCCTCGCTGCGCGGCCTCCGCCGCGCCGGACGTCAGGCCCGCCATGTGCGGGCCTTTTTCTTGCGTGCCGCGCCGACAGCGCGGTGTCAGCCTTCGGGCGCATGCTGGCCACGCAAGTCTTATATAAGATATAAGTCTGGGGATTTCCCGAAGATTCGCCCGATCCGCCACTACACTGCCGGCCAATCCCCGCGACCTTCCCTTCCTCCCGCCACGCCACGGAGTTGTCCATGCTGCAAGCCTATCGCCAACATGCCGCCGAGCGCGCCGCGCTCGGCATCCCGCCGCTGCCGCTTTCGGCGGCGCAGACGGGCGAGCTGATCGATCTGATCAAGGCGCCGCCGGCCGGGGAAGAGGCCTTTCTGCTGGACCTGCTGACACACCGGGTGCCGCCGGGCGTGGACGATGCGGCCAAGGTCAAGGCCTCCTTCCTGGCCGCCGTGGCGCACGGCGACGTGACCGTCAAGCTGGTCAGCAAGGCCAAGGCGACCGAACTGCTCGGCACGATGGTCGGCGGCTACAACGTCAAGCCGCTGATCGACCTGCTGGACGATGCCGAGGTCGCGCCGGTCGCCGCCGCCGCGCTGAAGAAGACGCTGCTGATGTTCGACTTCTTCCACGACGTGGCAGAGAAGGCCAAGGCCGGCAATGCCCACGCCAAGGGCGTCGTGCAGAGCTGGGCCGACGCGGAATGGTTCACCTCGCGCCCCGAAGTGGCGAAGAAGATCACCGTCACCGTCTTCAAGGTGCCCGGCGAGACCAACACGGATGACCTGTCGCCCGCGCCGGACGCCTGGAGCCGCCCGGACATCCCGCTGCACTACCTGGCGATGCTGAAGAACACCCGCCCCGGCGCCGCCTTCGCGCCCGAGGAGGACGGCAAGCGCGGCCCGATGACGTTCATCGACGACCTGAAGAAGAAGGGCCACCTGGTCGCCTATGTCGGCGACGTGGTCGGCACCGGCTCGAGCCGCAAGAGCGCGACCAACAGCGTCATCTGGGCCACCGGCGAGGACATCCCCTTCGTGCCCAACAAGCGCTTCGGCGGCGTCACGCTGGGCGGCAAGATCGCGCCGATCTTCTTCAACACGCAGGAGGATTCGGGCGCGCTGCCGATCGAGGTGGATGTGTCCAAGCTCGAGATGGGCGACGTGATCGACGTGCTGCCCTACGACGGCAAGCTCGTGAAGGGCGGCGCCACGGTGGCCGAGTTCGCGCTCAAGAGCGACGTGATCCTCGACGAGGTGCGCGCCGGCGGCCGCATCAACCTGATCATCGGCCGCTCGCTGACTGCCAAGGCGCGCGAGTTCCTCGGCCTGCCCGCCTCCACCACCTTCCGCCTGCCCAAGGCGCCGAAGGACAGCGGCCGCGGCTTCAGCCTGGCGCAGAAGATGGTCGGCCGCGCCTGCGGCCTGCCCGAGGTGAATGGGCAACAGCAGGGCATCCGCCCGGGCACCTACTGCGAGCCGAAGATGACCACCGTCGGCAGCCAGGACACCACCGGCCCGATGACGCGCGACGAGCTGAAGGACCTGGCCTGCCTGGGCTTTTCCGCCGACCTCGTGATGCAGAGCTTCTGCCACACCGCCGCCTACCCGAAGCCGGTGGACGTGAAGACACACCGCGAGCTGCCCGCCTTCATCAGCAACCGCGGCGGCGTCGCGCTGCGCCCGGGCGACGGCGTGATCCACAGCTGGCTGAACCGCCTGCTGCTGCCCGACACCGTCGGCACCGGCGGCGACTCGCACACGCGCTTCCCGATCGGCATCTCGTTCCCGGCCGGCTCCGGCCTGGTGGCCTTCGGCGCCGCCACCGGCGTGATGCCGCTGGACATGCCCGAGTCGGTGCTGGTGCGCTTCAAGGGCCAGATGCAGCCCGGCATCACGCTGCGCGACCTGGTGCACGCCATTCCCCTCTACGCCATCAAGCAGGGCCTGCTGACGGTGGCCAAGCAGGGCAAGAAGAACGTGTTCAGCGGCCGCATCCTCGAGATCGAGGGCCTGCCGGACCTGAAGGTCGAGCAGGCCTTCGAGCTCAGCGACGCCAGCGCCGAGCGCAGCGCGTCGGGCTGCACGGTGCACCTGAACAAGGAGCCGATCATCGAGTACATGAACTCGAACATCGTGCTGATGAAGAACATGATCGCCGACGGCTACCAGGACAAGCGCACGCTGGAGCGCCGCATCAAGGCGATGGAGGCCTGGCTGGCGAACCCGCAGCTGCTGCGCGCGGACGCCGACGCCGAATACGCGGCGGTCATCGAGATCGACCTGGCCGAGCTCAAGGAGCCGGTGCTGTGCTGCCCGAACGACCCGGACGACGCCAAGCTGCTCTCCGAAGTCGCCGGCGCGAAGATTGACGAGGTCTTCATCGGCTCGTGCATGACCAACATCGGCCACTTCCGTGCCGCGTCCAAGCTGCTGGAAGGCAAGCGCGACATCCCCGTCAAGCTGTGGGTGGCCCCGCCGACCAAGATGGACGCCAGCGAGCTGACCAAGGAGGGCCACTACGGCGTGTTCGGCACCGCCGGTGCGCGCACCGAGATGCCGGGCTGTAGCCTGTGCATGGGCAACCAGGCCCAGGTGCGCGAGGGCGCGACGGTGGTCTCGACCAGCACGCGCAACTTCCCGAACCGGCTCGGCAAGAACACCAACGTCTACCTGGCCTCGGCCGAGCTGGCGGCGATCGCCTCCAAGCTCGGACGCATCCCGTCGGTCGAGGAATACCACGCCGACATGGGCGTCATCAACAAGGACGCCGCGAAGGTCTACCGCTACATGAACTTCGACCAGATCGAGGAGTACGCGGAGGCGGCCAAGGCAGTGACGGTCTGATCCGGCAGGCGCCGGTTCGCCGGCGCCTGGGGTGAGCTGTTGGCGAGCGCCTGGTTACACGCTGGCCATGTTCGTGGCTAGCATGTTGCCCATCGCATTCTCGACCGCCGACCGTGCCATCCCGTCCATACCTCCGAACCCTGGGGGCCATCGTCGCCCAGGCGACGCTGCTGACCGCCTGCGGTGGGGGCGCCAGTTCGGACGCCAGCGCCGGGCCGGCTCCGGCTCCGGCTCCGGCTCCGGCTCCGGCTCCGGCTCCGGCTCCGGCTCCGACTCCCGCACCCGCACCCGCACCCGCACCCGCACCCGCACCCGCACCCGCACCCGCACCCGCACCCGCACCCGCACCCGCACCCCCACCCGCACCCGCACCCGCACCCCCACCCGCACCCGCACCCGCACCCGCACCCGCACCCGCACCCGCACCCGCACCCGCACCCGCACCCGCACCTTCGACGAGCACAGCCTGCGATACGGCAACCGGTCGCGTCCTTCTGGTCGGCCCCGGGCAGACGTACAACAAGCCAAGCGCGGCCGCGGCGGTGGCCCAGAACGGCGACGTCATCAAGATCACCGCCGGCGACTACCGCGGGGATGTCGCCCGATGGGCCGCCAGCAATCTCACGATCTGCGGCACCGGTGGTCGCGCTCGCCTGTTCGCGGACGGGCAGCACTACGGCGGCAAGGCGATCTGGGTCATCGCCGGATCGAACGTGACCGTCGACAGCGTCGAGTTCCACGACGCGACGGTTCCGGATCAGAACGGGGCCGGCATCCGGGCCGAGCACGGCGGTTTCCTCGTCATCCGCAACAGCGGCTTCTACGACAACGAGGAGGGCATCCTCGGCGGCGACGGCAATGCCACGGTGACCATCGACCGCTGCGAGTTCGCCCGCAACGGCTACGGGGACGGCCAGTCGCACAACATCTACATCGGCCGGGCCGCCAGGTTCACGGTCGTCAACAGCTTCTTCCACGAAGCCAGGATCGGTCACAACCTGAAGAGCCGTGCGGCGGAGAACGTCGTCGAGAACAACTTCTTCATGGACGGGCCGACCGGGACCTCGAGCTACCTCGCCGACTTCCCGAATGGCGGCATCGTCTACCTGCGGGGGAACCTGTTCCAGAAGGGTCCGGAAGCGGACAACCCGACGGCGATCGCGTTCGGCGAAGAGGGCCTGCCGTGGTCGACGAACAGGCTGACGATGGTTCACAACACCGTCGTGATGACGCGCTCCGGCGGGAGCTACCTGTCCGTGACGGGCGGGACACAGTCGGTCACGCTGACGGCCAATCTGTTTGCCGGTACCGGCAACCCGGCGCTGATCGTCGACGGCTTCCCGGCCGCCAACGTCGTGCAGGCGCACAACGTGTTCTCCTCGGCATCGAACATCCCCGGCGCGGACAACGTCGCGGCGCCGAGCTTCTGGCCGAACGCGACCTTGCTGGTGCAGGCCCGGCTCGCGACGGTGCCCGACTCGACCTACGCCAGCGACTCGCCGGCGCCCTACAACCTGCGCGGCATCGGCGCCGGCGATCGAGTCGCGGGCGCGCTGCAGTCGCCGCCCTGACCGGCCGGTTCAGCTCTCCGGCGCGATCTGCTCGGCATAGTCGTACAGCGCGCCGAGAACCTCCTGCCCGCGCTCGTCGGCCTCCTCGCCGAGCGCGTCGATGCGGTCGAAGTACGCCTGCAGCGTCAACGCCCCGCCCGCGCCGCCGTGGAGGCGCGCAGCGCGGTGCTCCTCCCAGCGCGCGCGCTCGTCGGCGTCGAGCGTGCGCGGATGATTGCGCGCACGGTAGCGGAACACCAGTTCGGCCAGCCGCGGGTCGTCGAAGCCGAGCCGCGCCGCCGCCAGTTGCTCGGGCGTCTGAGCGCGCAGCCGGTCGAGCCGGCTGCGGTCGGTGTTGCCGACGAAGCCGCCGTAGAGGTCCTCGTCGACATCGGGCGCCTGCACCGGCGCCGGGCGCGCGAACACCTCGCCCCAGAAGCCGGCGACCGCGGCCGCGTGCCGGGCGGCACCCTGCGCGTGGCGCTGTGCGGCCGCCAGGTCGAGGCCCCAGCGTTCGGCCTGCGCGGGCCGCAGCGTCTCGAGCTTGCCGACGACGATCGGCGACTTGTTGAGGTGAATGGTCTTCACCGGCAGCCGCTCGACACCTTCCGGCAGCTCCTTGGCCCGCGTGAACAGGCGTTCGCGCAGTTGCGCGGCATCCAGATCGGCCAGCTGCGCCGGGTCGGCCGCCAGGTCCCAGACGATGATTTCGTTGCGGTTGGTCGGGTGCGGCGCGAGCGGCCACACCACCGCGAGGCCACCGCGTTCCGGCGGGTACATCCCGGAGACATGCAGGAACGGCCGGCCGCTGCCGATCTCGTCGAGCACGGCCTCCTTGCGGCGCAGCTTCAGGCAGAAATCCCACAGGCGTGGCTGCCGCGCCTTGACCAGCCGGGCCAACGCGATGGTCGCGCGCACGTCGGACAGGGCATCGTGCGCCTGCCCGTGCGCGAGGCCGTTGGCGGCCGTCAGGTCCTCCAGCTTCAGCGATGGCTTGCCGTCCGGGTGGCGCGGCCATTCGATGCCCTCCGGCCGCAGCGCGCGCGCGCAGCGCACCACATCCAGCAGGTCCCAGCGGCCGCAGCCATGGCGCCACTCGCGGCTGTACGGGTCGATCAGGTTGCGCCAGAACAGGAAGCGCGTGACCTCGTCGTCGAAGCGGATCGAGTTGTAGCCGACGCCGACGGTGAACGGCCGCGCCAGCTGCGCCTCGATCGCGGCGGCGAAGGCGTGCTCCGGCACCCCGAGTTCGAGGCAGCGCTGCGGCGTGATGCCCGTCAGCAGGCAGGCCTCGGGCTCGGGCAGGAAATCGTCGGCCGGCGCGCAGTGCAGCATCACCGGCGGCTCGATCTCGTTCAGCTCGGCATCGGTTCGTACGCCGGCGAACTGCGCCGGCCGGTCCCGGCGCGGGACGCGGCCGAAGGTCTCGTAGTCGTGCCAGAAGAAGCTGAAATCCGGGTCCGCCATCCCGGCACGATAGCGCAGGCTACTTCTTGCGCGTCTTCGCCGCCGCGCCGCCGGCCTGGGCCATCGCGTCGCTCATGCCGATCAGCACCCCGCTGACCAGCGCGGCGTAGCTCTCGGCCAGCGTCTGCGCGGCCTTCATGCCGGCCGCGCGGCTGTCCCGCATCGCGGTCTGCATCTGGGTCACGAACTGCTCGGCGGTGGTCGCGGCCTTGGCGCCGGACAGCGTCCCGCCGGCCTGCAGCTTCTCGAGGATTGGTGCCCACTGGTTCGAGGCCTGCGCGCCGGCCGCCTCGGTGGCCTTGCGGATCGCGCCGATGAAGGTGTCCTCCATCGCCTCCAGGTCGGCCAGGGCCTTCTTCAGGTGCTTCTCGCGCAGGTCCGCGCCCTGGTTGACGAACTGCTGCAGCGCGACCCGGTTCGCCTCGACCGCCTTGACCAGCGCGTCGTCCATGCCGGCCACGGCCTTGTCGAGCAGGTCCTCGACGTCGACGCCGGCGGTGACGTTCTGGGCCGCCCCGGTCGAGGCCGCCTGCGCCACCGTCTTGAGCACCGTGCGGATGTTCTTCAGGCTCAGCTCTCGACCCTGCAGCGCCGCGAGCGTCGCGTCGCCGACGGTCTTGCGCACCTGCTCGGCGCCCTTGGCGCTGGCGGTGGCGAACATCTCGATCAGAGCGTCCTGGTCGATCCCGGTCTTGGTCATGCACGTCTCCTCGGGGTGCTGGTTGGGTGGGCAGCGCCAATCCTCGCACCGTTGCGCGCCGGACGCCAGCCTTCGGTATGCTGTGCGCCCGCCTCATCCCGACCCCGGAGACCCGTTCATGACCCGCGTTTTCAACTTCAGCGCCGGCCCGGCCGCCCTGCCCGAGCCCGTGCTGCGCCAGGCCGCCGACGAGATGCTCGACTGGCACGGCTCGGGCATGTCGGTGATGGAGATGAGCCACCGCGGCAAGGAGTTCATCTCGATCCACGCCGAGGCCGAGGCGCTGGCCCGCGAGCTGCTCGCGGTGCCGTCGAACTACAAGGTGCTGTTCCTGCAGGGCGGCGCGATCGGCGAGAACGCGATCGTGCCGATGAACCTGCTCGGCGACCGGCCGTCGGCGGACTACGTGGACACCGGCGAGTGGTCCAAGAAGTCGATCAAGGAGGCCGGCAAGTACTGCCGCGTCAACGTCGTCGCCAGCGCCAAGGACACGGGCTACACGACGATCCCGAAGCCCGAGACCTGGAAGCTGGACCCGAACGCCGCCTTCGTGCACGTCTGCTCGAACGAGACCATCGGCGGCGTCCAGTACCACTTCACGCCCGACACGGGGAACGTGCCGCTGGTGGCCGACATGTCCAGCGACATCATGTCGCGCCCGGTGGAGGTCGCGAAGTACGGCCTGATCTACGCCGGCGCGCAGAAGAACCTCGGACCGGCCGGCCTGACGATCGTCATCGTGCGCGAGGACCTGCTCGGGCGCGCGCTGCCGATCACGCCGTCGGCCTTCGACTACAAGCTGCAGGCCGAGGCCGACTCGATGCTGAACACGCCGCCGACCTACGCGATCTATATCGCCGGCCTGGTGTTCCGCTGGATCAAGGCGCGCGGCGGCCTCGCGGCCATGGCCGAGCACAACCAGGCCAAGGCGGCGGTGCTGTACGACTTCCTCGCCGCCAGCCGCTTCTACCGCAGCCCGGTCGCGCCGGACTGCCGCTCGCTGATGAACGTGCCGTTCAAGCTCGCCGACGAGACGAAGGACGAGCTGTTCCTGAAGGGCGCCCAGGCGCGCGGCATGATCCAGCTCAAGGGGCACCGTTCGGTCGGCGGCATGCGTGCCTCGATCTACAACGCGATGCCGATCGAGGGCGTGCAGGCGCTGGTGAAGTACATGAAGGAATTCGAGGCCGAACATGGCTGAGGCGTTCCGGATCCTGGTCCTGAACCAGGTCTCGGCGACGGGGCTCGCGCGCCTGCCGGCGGAGTCGTACACGGCCGGCAAGGACATCGCCGAGCCCGACGCCATCCTGCTGCGTTCGGCCGACCTGCATTCGATGGACATCCCGGCCAGCGTGCGCGCCATCGGCCGCGCCGGGGCGGGCACCAACAACATCCCGGTGCCGGCACTGAGCGCGCGCGGCGTGCCGGTGTTCAACACGCCGGGCGCCAACGCGAACGCCGTCAAGGAGCTGGTGCTGGCCGGATTGCTCATGGCGGCGCGCCAGCTGCCGGCCGCGCTGGACTTCGTGCGCGGGCTCGAGCCGACCGCCACCGACCTCGACAAGAAGGTCGAGGACGGCAAGAAGGCCTTCGCCGGCGGGGAACTGGCCGGCCAGACGCTCGGTGTCGTCGGCCTCGGCAAGATCGGCTGCCTGGTGGCGGACGCGGCGATCAAGCTGGGCATGAACGTGCTCGGGCACGACCCGGAGATCACCGTCGACGCGGCCTGGAGCCTGCCGGCCCAGGTGCGCAAGGCCAACAGCGTCGCCGAGGTGCTGCGCGGCGCCTCGTTCGTGACCCTGCACGTACCGCTGGTGGCGGCCACGCGCGGGCTGGTCAACGCCAGCAACGTCGGCCTGATGCGGCCCGGGGCGGTGCTGCTGAACTTCTCGCGCGAGGGCGTGGTCGACGATGCGGCGGTGCTGGCCGCGCTGGACAGCGGCGCGCTGGGCCGCTACGTGTGCGACTTCCCGAGCGCCGTCAACCACGGCCACCCGAAGGTGATCGCCCTGCCGCACCTGGGCGCGTCGACGCGCGAGGCGGAGGAGAACTGCGCCGTGATGGTGGTCGACCAGCTGCGCGACTTCCTCGAGCACGGGAACATCACCAACGCGGTGAACTTCCCCGCGGTCGCGATGGCGCGCGAATCGGCCTTCCGGGTCGCGATCGCCAACGCCAACGTGCCGAACATGCTGGGGCAGATCTCCACCGCGATGGCGCGGCACGGCCTGAACATCCACAACATGGTCAACAAGTCGCGCGGCGACATGGCCTACACGCTGGTCGACGTCGACAGCCCGGTACCGCCGGCTCTGCTGGCCGAACTCGGCGCGATCGGTGGCGTGCTCTCGGTGCGTTCGCTGCCGGACCGGCAGGGCTGAGGAGGCCCCGGGTTGCGGAGCCCCTCCCGCGCCGGCCTGCCCGCGGCGCTGCGCGGCCGCACCGCGGCCGTGGTGGCGCTGGTGTGGACGCTGCTGATCGTCGTGTTGGCACTGGGGGCCGGCAGCACGGCGGTGCGCTCGTACCGGGCGCAGACCCTCGAGAGCGCGCGAGCCCGCCTGCAGGGGACCAACGACACGCTGGCGATCGCGCTGCGGCAGCTCGCCGCGGTGCCCACCTACGTTGCCCAGCGCCCCCGGGTGCGCGCGCTGCTCGAACGTCGTCCGACCCCGCGCGCCGACGATGCCGCGCGAGTCGAGCTGAACGCCGAGCTGCGTGCGCTCGCGCGTGACTTCGGCCTGCCGTACGTCGCGGTGATCTCGGCCGGCGGCGAGGTGGTGGCCGGCGCGTCGTCGAGCGCGCCGCCGGGGGGCGTGCCGCCGCTGAACCTGTCCGGCCGGGCCTATTTCAGCGAGGCGATGGAACGCGGCCAGGGCATGCAGTTCCTGCTCGGCCGGATCAGCGGCGTGGCAGGCCTGTACATCGGGCGGCGCGTCGAGGTGGACGGCCGGCCGGTCGGCGTGGTTGCCGTGAAGCAGGACGCCGTGGTGCTGAACCGCCTGCTCGGCGACACCGCCCACCATGGCGTGCTGCTGACCGACGCCAACGGCGTCGCGGTGCTCGGCAACCGACCCGAGCTGCTGCTGCACCGGCTCGGCGACGGCCCGCTGCCGACCCAGGTCGACTGGCAGGACGTCTACCAGCGTGTTCCGCCGGCCGAACCGTGGCGGCTGCAGCCGCTGCCGGTGGGCGCCAGTGCGGTGCAGGCCCTGCAGCTGGGGCGCGAGCGTCACCTGGTACAGACAGCGCCGCTGGCCGGTACGCCGCTGACCACCTGGGTGCTCGCGCCGCTGGACGAGGAAGCGGCGCTGCGCACTGGCCTGACGAGTGGCTTCGCGGTGCTGTGGCTGTTCGGTGCACTGCTGATCTGGCTCGGCTGGCGGCGCCTGCAGGCGGTGCAGGACGCGTTGCACGCGCGCCGCGCCGCGGACGAGGCGACGCAGGCCCAGCGGGCCACGCAGGAGCGCTTCGCCGCCGTGTTCGAACACGCCGCGGCCAGCTACCTGTTCTTCACGCCCGACGGCATCACGCACTGCAACCCGGCCACGCTGCGCCTGTTCGGCGTCGACGCCGCGGACGACCTGCTCGGCCGCATCCCGTGGTTCCCGCCGCTGTCGCCCGAGCTGCAGCCGGACGGCAGGCCCAGCCGCGAGCGAGCGGTGGCCTTGATGAAGACCCACACGCGCAGCCGCGAACGGGTGCAGACCTGCGAGTGGCGCTTCCAGCGCCGCGACGGCGGCACGGTGGACACGGACGCCGCCGTCATCGCGCTCGCCTGGGGCGACCGGCCGCAGTTCTGCGCCGTGATCCAGGACATCACGCAGCGCAAGCAGACCGAGGTCGCGATGCAGGAAGCCCGCGAGGCGGCCGAGGCGGCGAGCCAGACCAAGTCCGCGTTCCTGGCCAACATGTCGCACGAGCTGCGCACGCCGATGAACGCGATCATCGGCATGACGCACCTGGCGCTGGACGACGGCCTGCCGCCGCGGCAGCGCGACTACGTGCAGAAGGCGCACGGCGCCGCGCGCAATCTGCTGCAGATCCTGAACGACATCCTGGACGTCTCGAAGGTCGAGTCGGGCAAGCTGCAGCTCGAGGAGATCGACTTCGAACCCGAGACGGTGCTGCGCGAGACGGCCGACATGCTGGCGCTGAAGGCCGACGAGAAGGGGCTCGAGCTGCTGCTGTCGGTCGCGCCCGGCCTGCCGCAACGGCTGCGCGGCGATCCGACCCGGCTGCGCCAGGTGCTGACCAACCTGGGCAGCAACGCGATCAAGTTCACCGAGCAGGGCGAGGTGACGATGGGCCTGGGCCTGCGCGCGCAGGACGAACGCGGCATCGAGCTGCACGGCTGGGTGCGCGACAGCGGTCCGGGCCTGAGCGAGCAGCAGCTCGGACGGCTGTTCCAGCCCTTCGTGCAGGCGGACAGTTCGACGACCCGCCGCTACGGCGGCACCGGTCTCGGGCTGGTGATCAGCCGGCAGCTGGTCGAGCGCATGAGCGGGCGGCTGTGGGTGGACAGCCGCCCCGGCGAGGGCTCGACCTTCCACTTCAGCGCGCGCTTCCGACCCGGCAGTGCGGCCGCCGCCGCGGCGCCGGCGCCCGGCCTGCCGGGCGGACGTGCCCTGCTGGTGGACGACAACGCGATCGCGCGCGAGGTGCTCGGCGGCATGCTCGAGCGCTTCGAGCTGGCAGTGGACAGCGCCGCCAGCGGCGAGCAGGCGCTCGACCTGTTCGGGCGGACTGGCGACTACGACTGGATCCTGCTGGACTGGAAGATGCCCGGCATGGACGGCGTCGAGTGCGCGCGCCGGCTGCTCGAACGCAGCCCCGCGGACCGCCCGCGGCCGCCCATCCTGCTCGTGACTGCGTTCGCGCGCGAGGAAGCCTTGCGCGCGGCGGCCGGCGTGCCGCTGGCGGCCGTGCTGCAGAAACCCGTCACGCCCTCCACGCTGCACGACGCGCTGCAGATGGCTCGCGGCGCCGTCGTGGTAAGGGCGCCGGATGCGAGCGCGGAGTCCGCCGGGGAGACCGTCGTCGAGGCCGCCTCCCGGCAGCTGGCCGGCGCCCGCATCCTGCTGGCCGAGGACCATCCGCTGAACCAGGAACTCGCCTGCGAGCTGCTGCGCCGCGCCGGCATGTCGGTGGTGGTCGCGGCCAATGGCGCCGACGCGCTGGCCCGCCTGGCGGACGCCGGCCCGTTCGACGGTGTGCTGATGGACTGCCAGATGCCGGTGATGGACGGCTACACGGCGACCCGCCGGCTGCGCGCGGACCCCGCGTGGCGGGACCTGCCGGTGATCGCGATCACGGCCAGCGCGCTGGCCGAGGACCGCGAGCGCTCGCTGGCGGCCGGCATGAACGCGCACATCACCAAGCCGCTGAACGTGCCGGCGATGCTCGCGACGATGGCGCAGTGGATCCGGCCCCGCCCCGGCGCACCGGTGCCGCCGTCGCCGCCGACCGCCCCGGCGGACCTGGACGATGGCTGGCCGCCGGCCTGCGAATCGATCGACACCCGCGCCGGCCTCGGCCACAGCGTCGGCCGGCCCGATCTGTACCGGCGCGTGCTGGCCGGCTTCCGCGCCAAGAAGGCGGACTTCGAGGCCGACGCGCGCGCCGCGCTGGCCCAGGGGCGTCCCGATGCGCTGCGGCGCCGTGTGCACGACCTGAAGGGTCTGGCCGGCACGATCGGCGCGCAC
This sequence comes from Piscinibacter sp., assembly GCA_019635485.1. Taxonomy (GTDB): domain Bacteria; phylum Pseudomonadota; class Gammaproteobacteria; order Burkholderiales; family Burkholderiaceae_C; genus Piscinibacter. The sequence continues at coordinate 26,466 of JAHBZL010000023.1, forward strand.
CGTCTGCAGGCCGCCGCACTGCGTCTCGAACAGGCGCTGGACGGACCGCAGGCGTCCGCCGCGCTCGACGAGACCTGTGCGGAGCTGCAGCGGGTGCTGTGCGACATCGACACCCTCCGTCCATAATCGTTTCGCCGCCCCTGCCACCTCCGGAAAGGCTCCCGCCATGGCCGCTCACGCCTTCGCCAAGACCCTGAAGACCTTCAAGACCGCGTCGGGGAAAGAGGGGCGCTACTTCTCGCTGCCGGAACTCGCGAAGACCTACCCGGGGATCGGCCGCCTGCCGGTGTCGATCCGCATCGTGCTCGAGTCGGTGCTGCGCAACTGCGACGGGAAGAAGGTGACGCCCGAGCACGTCGCGCAGCTGGCCGGCTGGAAGCCGAACGCCGAGCGCGTCGACGAGATCCCGTTCGTCGTCGCGCGCGTCGTGCTGCAGGACTTCACCGGCGTGCCGTTGCTGGCGGACCTGGCGGCGATGCGCAACGTCGCCGCGGGCATGGGCAAGGACCCGAAGACGATCGAGCCGCTGGTGCCGGTGGACCTGGTGGTCGACCACTCGGTGATGATCGACCACTTCGGCACGCGGCAGGCGCTGGACCTGAACATGAAGCTGGAGTTCCAGCGCAATCGCGAGCGCTACCAGTTCATGAAGTGGGGCATGCAGGCGTTCGATACCTTCGGCGTCGTGCCGCCGGGCTTCGGCATCGTGCACCAGGTCAACCTCGAGTACCTGGCCCGCGGGGTCCACCGGACGGCGGACAAGGTCTACTACCCCGATACGCTGGTCGGCACGGACAGCCACACGACGATGATCAACGGCATCGGCGTGGTGGGCTGGGGCGTCGGCGGCATCGAGGCCGAGGCCGGCATGCTCGGCCAGCCGGTCTACTTCCTCACGCCGGACGTGGTCGGATTCGAGCTGACCGGCCGGCTGCGCGAGGGCGTGACGGCCACCGACCTGGTGCTCACCGTCACCGAGATCCTGCGCAAGCACAAGGTGGTGGGCAAGTTCGTCGAGTTCTTCGGCGAAGGCACGCGCACGCTGGCGCTGCCGGACCGCGCGACGATCGCCAACATGGCGCCCGAGTACGGCGCGACGATGGGCTTCTTCCCGGTCGACGAACGCACCATCGACTACTTCAGGGGCACGGGCCGCAGCAAGGCCGAGATCGAGACCTTCGAGGCCTACTTCAAGGCGCAAAAGCTGTTCGGCGTCGCCCGCGCGGGCGAGATCGACTACAGCCAGGTCGTGACGCTCGACCTCGGCACCGTCGCCCCCAGCCTGGCCGGCCCGAAGCGGCCGCAGGACCGGATCGAGATCGGCGCCGTGAAGAGCCAGTTCGCCGCGCTGTTCAGCAAGCCCCCGGCGGAGAATGGCTTCAACCAGGACGCCGCCCGGCTCGAGCAGCCGTTCACGACCGCCGGCGGCCTCGAGATCCGCAATGGCGACGTGCTGATCGCCGCCATCACCTCCTGCACCAACACCAGCAACCCGGGCGTGCTGCTGGCCGCCGGCCTGCTGGCACAGAAGGCGGTGAAGGCCGGGCTGAAGGTCAAGCCGCACATCAAGACCTCGCTCGCGCCGGGCTCGCGCATCGTCACCGAGTACCTCGAGAAGGCCGGACTGCTGCGCGATCTGGAGAAGCTCGGCTTCAACGTCGCCGCCTACGGCTGCACGACCTGCATCGGCAATGCCGGCGACCTGACGCCGGAGATCAACGAGGCCATCACGAAGAACGACCTGGTGTGCGCCGCGGTGCTCTCGGGCAACCGCAACTTCGAGGCGCGCATCCACCCGAACCTGAAGGCCAACTTCCTGGCCAGTCCCCCGCTCGTGGTCGCCTACGCGATCGCCGGCACCGTCAGCCGCGACCTGATGACCGAGCCGGTGGGGTTCGGCAAGGGCGGCAAGCCGGTCTACCTGGGCGACCTCTGGCCGAGCAGCGACGAGATCTATGCGCTGATGAAGTTCGCGATGAACGGCAGGGCGTTCAAGGAAAACTACGACAAGGTGAAGGCCAAGCCCGGCAAGCTGTGGAACGCGATCGAGGGCGCGAAAGGCCAGGTCTACGACTGGCCGAGCTCGACCTACATCGCGCGGCCGCCGTTCTTCGACGGCTTCACGGTGCAGCCGGCGGCCAGCGAGGCCGGCTTCACCGGCGCGCGCATCATGGCGCTGTTCGGCGACTCGATCACCACCGACCACATCTCGCCGGCCGGCTCCATCAAGGCCAGTTCACCGGCGGGCCGTTGGCTGACCGAGAACGGCGTGCTGCAGGCGGACTTCAACAGCTACGGCTCGCGGCGCGGCAACCACGAGGTGATGATGCGCGGCACCTTCGCCAACGTGCGCATCAAGAACCTGATGATCCCGGCACGCGAGGACGGCTCGCGCGAGGAAGGCGGCGTGACGATCCACCAGCCCTCGGGCGAGAAGCTGGCGATCTACGACGCGGCAATGCGCTACCTGGCCGACGGCGTGCCGACGGTGATCTTCGGCGGCGAGGAATACGGCACCGGCTCGAGCCGCGACTGGGCCGCCAAGGGCACGCAGCTGCTGGGCATCAAGGCCGTGGTCGCGAAGAGCTTCGAGCGCATCCACCGCAGCAACCTGGTCGGCATGGGCGTGCTGCCGCTGCAGTTCAAGCCGGGCGACTCCTGGGAGAGCCTCGGCCTGACGGGCGACGAGACGGTCGACATCGGGATCGAGGGCGAGCTGCAGCCGCAGCGCGACGTGACCCTCGCCATCACACGCAACGACGGCTCGCGCGTGGCGCTGCCGGTCAGGCTGCGCATCGACACGCCGATCGAGATCGACTACTACCAGCACGGCGGCATCCTGCCCTACGTGCTGCGGCAGCTGATCGCCGCCTGAGCGAGGCGCCGGGCTACAGCGCCTGCTTGCGCACCTCCACGCCGGCAGGCGTGCAGATGCGGATCACCCGGTAGCGTCCGATCTGGCGCCCGTTGCAGCGGTAGCGCTGCTCGAAGTACCAGCCGATGCCGCGGCGCAGCGCCGCCTCGGTGAACCACTCCAGCACGTGCAGCCGCGTGAAGCCGTGCCCGCCGTGGTAGTCGAGGAACCGGCCGCGGCCGTCGACGGTGAAGGTGCCGGCGCGCCCGGGCGTGATCGTCTCGAGCGCCCGCCGCACGTTGCCCTGGTGCTCGGACTGGTACTCCGGCCGGAGGTCGCTGTTCTGCATCATGCGCCCGTAGATGCGCGGGTTGCCGAACGACTCGACGATCTCGGTGCCCGCGTAGCTGGACGGATCGCGGTCGCCGCCGACCTCCATCGTCGCGATCCATTCGAGCGGATTGCGGCGCCTCAGGTTCTCTACCCGGATGCGGTTCAGCGCCACCTTCGTTCCTCCATGCGGCCCGGCTGCGCGCCATCATGCCGCAGGCATCGATGCATCGCCAGCGACGCTATGCTCGCGCGGCGATGGCCGAACCGTTCAAGAACCTGATCAACGCGGCGACCGTGGAATCCGCGGCGCGGCACCTGGGCCACCACTGCCGTGCCTTCGACGCGCAGCGGTTCCGCGCCCTCGCGCTCGACGGCCTGGACAGGCTCGAGTTCAAGGCCCGCGCCCGGCACCTGTGCGCGGCGCTCGATCTCACGCTGCCGGCCGACTTCGGCGCGGCCTGCACGGCCCTCGAGGCCGCGCTCGCGCCGGTGCGCGGCGACGAGGCACTCGGCGAGTTCCATGCGCGCGACGACGGCCTCGCCGGCTGGGTGGTGTGGCCGCTGACCGAGTACGTCGCGCGGCGCGGGCTGGAAGAGCCCGAGCGGGCGCTCGCCGCACTGCATGCACTGACGCAGCGCTTCAGCGCCGAATGGGCGATCCGCCCGTTCATCGAACGGCATCCCGACCTGGCCTTCGCGACACTGGCCGCGTGGACGCGCGACCCGAGCCCGCACGTGCGGCGCCTGGTCAGCGAAGGCAGCCGCCCGCGCCTGCCCTGGGGCCTGCAGCTGAAAGGCCTGATCGCCGACCCGGCGCCGACGCTGCCGCTGCTCGCGGCCCTGCAGGACGACCCCAGCGAGTACGTGCGGCGCAGTGTCGCGAACCACCTGAACGACATCGCGAAGGACCACCCGGGGCTGGTCGCCGACTGGCTGGAGCGCCACCTTCCCGGCGCACCGCCCGCGCGCCGCACCCTGCTGCGCCATGCCAGCCGCACGCTGGTCAAGCGTGGCGACCCGCGGGTGCTGAAGGCCTGGGGCCTGGGCCGGCCGCTGGCCGGGCACGCGACCCTGCGCGTCGCCCCGCGGCGCATCGTGCTCGGCGGCGCGGTGACGCTCGAGCTGGAGCTGGTGTCCAGCGGCCGGCGTGCGCAGCCGCTGGTGATCGACTACGCCGTGCACCACGTGAAGGCCAACGGAAGCCGCTCACCCAAGGTGTTCAAGGGCTGGACCCTCGAGCTGCCGGCCGGCGCCACACGCTGCCTGACGAAGACCCATGCCGTGCGGCCGATCACGACCCGCACCTACCACGCCGGCCGCCACGAGGTCGACGTGCGGATCAACGGCGAAGTCTGTGCGCAGGCCTTCTTCGACCTGCGCCTGTAGCCTGGATCGGCGCGATCGACGCGGCCATCAGCCGAACAGGCGCGCCCAGTCCGCGGCGTCGAACCCGACCCGCAACTGGGCGCCGCGCACCAGCACCGGCCGGCGGATCACGCTCGGCTGCTCGAGCATCAGCGCCCGCGCGCTCGCGGCGTCGTGCACCGCCGCCTGGCGGGCCGCATCGAGCTTGCGCCAGGTCGTCCCCTTGCGGTTCAGCAGTGCCTCCCAGCCCAGCGCGGCGATCCAGCCGTCCAGCAGCGCGGTCGGCACGCCCTGCTTCTTGTAGTCGTGGAACTGGTGGTCGGCGCCGCGTTCGGCCAGCCAGGCGCGTGCCTTCTTGACGGTGTCGCAGTTCGGGATGCCGTAGAGCGTGGTCGTCATCGGCGGGGCAGGAACAGGGACGTCAGCTGATCCTTGTCGCAGATCGGGTCGGGGTAGTAGCCGGTGTCGACCACCTGCCCCTGCGGGTTGATGCCGACCTGGAACCACTGGCAGAACAGGCTGTCGTAGCGGTACGACCAGACCACCTGGTTCTGCCAGCCGATGACGCTGCGCTCCGACGGGCTGCCGAGCGTGCGGCGCAGTTCGTCCTGGCTGATGCCGGCGCGGATCGCGTTGAACTGCTTCTCGGTCAGCACCTGCTGCGTGCCGAGCAGCGCGCCGCGGGCGTCGAAGTCCAGCATCCAGGTGTGCTTGCCCATCGGGCCGCGCGCGTACTCGAGGCGGCGTCCGCCGTCGGGCAGCGGGTACTCGGCCGTCGGCGGGCCGAGCGTCGCGCGCACCGAATCGGCCGAGCTGCCGGGCGCCAGCCGCGTGGGGTCGGTGGCGCAGCCGGCCATGCCGACGGCCAGGCCGAGGGCAAGCGCAATGGGGAAGAGGCGCGGCGGAACGTTGAGTTCGACCATGGTTCGCTCCGGAAGGACGGATCGGGATTGTGATCGCGCCGGCGCGCGCAGGTTCGCCCTCCTAGAATCGTCCCTCCCCCTGCCGCGCCCTTGCCCATGCCCCCGCTGCCGCCCTATGTCGAGTCCCTCGGCGATGGCATCCACGCCATCGACACCGGCTTCCACCGCGACCACTTCGACGCCAGCTACCTGATCGTCGAGAACGGCCGCGCCGCCTTCGTCGACACCGGCACGAACTTCGCGGTGCCGCGCCTGCTCGGCGCGCTGGCGGCGCTCGGCCTCGCGCCGGAGGACGTCGACCACGTCATCCCGACGCACGTGCACCTGGACCATGCCGGCGGCGTCGGCCTGCTGATGACGCACCTGCCGGCCGCCACCGCGTGGGTGCATCCGCGCGGCGCGCGCCACCTGATCGATCCGTCCGCGCTGGTGACCGGCGCGACGGCGGTCTACGGCGAGGCCGAGATGGCCCGGTCGTACGGGCAGATCGTCGGCGTGCCGGCCGGGCGCGTGCGCGAAACCGCCGACGGCATGACGATCGACCTGGCCGGCCGCCCGCTGCTGGCGATCGACACCCCCGGGCACGCACGCCACCACCACTGCCTGTGGGACGCGCGCAGCCGGGGCTGGTTCACCGGCGACACCTTCGGGCTGAGCTACCGCGAGTTCGACACCGCGCGGGGCCCCTGGCTGCTGCCGACCACGACCCCGGTGCAGTTCGAGCCGGCCGCGCTGCGCGCCTCGGTGCAGCGCCTGCTGTCCTACGACCCGACCTGCATGTACCTGACCCACTTCAGCCGCGTCGGCGACGTCGCCCGCCTGGGCGCCGACCTGCTGGCGCAGCTCGACGCGATGGTCGCGCTCGGCCGTGCGCTGCGCGATGCGCCGGACCGGCATGCGGCGCTGCAGCGCGGCCTGCTCGACCTGTACGTCGAGCGGGTCGCCCGCCACGGCTGCAGCTTCACGCGCGAGCGCATCGCCGAGCTGCTCGCGATCGACATCGAGCTGAACGCCCAGGGCATGGGCATCTGGCTCGACAAGGAACGCGAGAAGGCGGCGGCATGAGGCACGCTGTGTCAACCAGTTCATGCAACGAGGGGCGGTCATGAGCGGCGCCGCCATCGTCACCGGCGCGGCGCAGGGCATCGGCGCGGCCTGCGTGCGCCGGCTCGTGGCCGACGGCGCGCCCGTCGCGCTGTGGGATGTCGACGCGCGCGCCGGCCAGGCGCTGGCCGACGAACTGGCCGCCGGCGGCGCGCACACGCTGTTCTGCCGCTGCGACGTGTCGCGCAAGGCCGACGTGGACGCCGCGCTGGCCGCCACCGAAGCGGCGCTCGGCCCGGTCGGCGCGCTGGTCAACAACGCCGGCATCTTCCGCGCGGCCGATTTCCTCGAGGTCACGGAGGCCGACTGGGACGCGGTGATCGCGGTCAACCTGAAGGGCGCGTTCCTGGTCGGCCAGGCCGCCGCGCGCGCGATGGCGGCCCACGGCGGCGGGGCCATCGTCAACATGAGCTCGGTCAACGGCGTGATGGCGATCCCGTCGATCGCGAGCTACAACGCGAGCAAGGGCGGCATCGACCAGCTCACCCGCGCGATGGCGCTGGCCCTGGCCGACCGGGGCATCCGCGTCAACGCGGTGGCGCCCGGCACGATCGCCACCGAACTCGCCCGCTCCGCCGTGCTCGGCAGCGACGAGGCACGCCAGCGCATCATGAGCCGCACGCCGCTGCGCCGGCTCGGCGAGCCGGCCGAGATCGCGTCGGTCGTGGCCTTCCTGCTCAGCGACGACGCGAGCTACCTGACCGGCGAGATCGTCTACGCGGACGGCGGGCGCCGCGCCCTCAACTACACGGTGTGACCCGATGAGCGATGCGCCCCTGACCCTGTCCGGCGGCTGCCTGTGCGGCGCGGTGCGCTACACGGTCACCACCGAGTCCGACCAGGCCTACTACTGCCACTGCCGGATGTGCCAGCTCGCGTTCGGCAATACCCGCGTGCCCTGGGTCAACGTGCTGCAGCGGAAGATCGCGTGGCAGGGCATGCCGAAGGAGTACGCCTCCTCGACGTTCGCGCGGCGCGGGTTCTGCGGCACCTGCGGCACGCCGCTGAGCTTCGCCTACGTCGGCTCGGAACGCATGGACCTCGCGGTCGGCAGCCTGGACGAGCCGGGCGCGCTGCGGCCGGTGTCGCACTTCGCGATCGAGTCGCGCGTCGAGCGCTGGCATGCGGACGATGGCCTGCCCGGCGATCGACTCGACACCAGCGAGCGCCTGGCGCAGCGCTGGAAGGACGCCTACGGCGACGACGTCGTGCCGGGCGTCGACGCGGTGCGCCGACGCGGCTGAGCGGCGCGCTCCCGCGTCCTAGGCCGGAACGATGGCGCGCGGCGGCAGCGCCTTCTCGCGGATCGGCAGGTGCACGAGCGCCGCGCCGACGGCCAGCAGGATGTCGGCGTACCACATCCAGTCGTAACTGCCGGTCGCCTCGAAGGCCTTGCCACCGAAGTAGGCGCCGAGGAAGCCGCCCACCTGGTGCGCCAGCATCACGAAGCCGAACAGCGTGGCCATGTTGGCGGGGCCGAAGAACTTGGCCACCAGCCCGACCGTCGGCGGCACGGTCGACAGGAAGGTCAGGCCCAGCACGGCGGCGAACAGCAGCATCGTCACCTCGGTCTTCGGCGCGAGCAGGAACACCAGCACCGCCAGGCCGCGCGTCGCATAGACCAGCGACAGCAGCGACTTCATGCGCCAGCGGCCCACCGCCCAGCCCATCGCGAAGCTGCCGATGATGTTGAACAGGCCGATCACCGCCAGCGACCAGGCCCCGACGGCCGGCGGCAGCGAGCAGGCCGCGACCACGCCGGGCAGGTGGGTGGCGATGAACGCGACGTGGAAGCCGCAGACGAAGAAACCCGCGGCGAGCAGCCGGTAGCTGCGGTCCGCGAAGGCCTGCCGGATCGCGGCCCCGGTGGACAGCGGCGGCGTCGCCGTGGCGGCAGCGGCGGTCGCCGCGCCGGCCTGGCGCGCACTGCCGCGCAGCACCCAGGCGGCCGGCAGCGCCAGCAGCGTCAGCGCCGCCAGGCTCTGCAGCGACACCACCCAGCCGGCCGCCGCGGTGATGCCCTGCGCGATCGGCGCGAACACGAACTGGCCGAACGAGCCGCCGGCGTTGACGATCCCGCTGGCCATGCCGCGCCGCTCCGCCGGCACCAGCCGGGTCGTCGCGGCCATCAGCACCGAGGGCCCGGCCATGCCGGCGCCGCCGGCGGCCAGCACGCCGATCGCCAGCACCAGCCCGGCGGTCGTCGTCATGAACGGAATCAGCGCCGTGCCCAGCGCGACCAGCAGCACGCCGGCCAGCAGCACGCGCCCGGCGCCGATGCGGTCGGCGACCATGCCGGCGAACGGCTGCGTCAGCCCCCACCAGAGCTGGCCGAAGGCGAAGGCCAGGCTGATGCTCGCGAGGCCGAGCCCGGTCTGCGTGTTGATGGCGCCGAGGTACAGGCCCATCGACTGGCGGGCGCCCATCGTCAGCGCGAAGGTGCCGGCCGCCGCCAGCAGCACCAGGGCCACGGAAGGCGCGTGGCGCCGCAGGGTGTCATTCATGGTCGTCGTGTTCCGGATCGTCGGGAGGGTCCAGCCGGGTCAGGCAGTCGTCCAGCAGGTCGTGCAGCGCGACGACCCGTTCGTCGCCCAGCCGGGCATTGAGCGCGAGCTGCGCGTGCTTCCAGGCCTTCTGCGCCTCGGCCCGCTTGGCGCGGCCGGCGTCGGTGGCGGCCACCGAGCGGCTGCGTGCGTCCTCGCCCGGGCCGAGTTCGACCCAGCCGGCGGCCACCAGCGGCTGCAGGTTGCGCGTCAGCGTCGAGGCGTCGAGGCGCATGCGCTGGGCCAGGTCGGTGGGCCGCAGCGGGCCCAGCCGCACGATGTGCGACAGCAGCGAGTACTGCGTGTTCTTCAGCCCGGTCGGCGCCACGTAGGCGTCGTAGTGGCGCGTCACCGCCCGGCTCAGCTGGCGCAGCTTGAGGTTGGTGCAGCCTTGCGGCTTGACGGCGTCGGCCATGCACATTATTGTATCTGCAATTATTGTATTTACAACCAAATGCCCATCCGATGAACGGACAGCCGACGACCTCCTCCCCCTCCGCCGAAGAGACCCTGGCGCGTTGGCGCGCCGACGAGGAGCGGGCCCGCGCCCGCCGCGGCACGGTCGGCGTGGCGCGCCCCGACCAGGTCGCGGGCCTGACCGGCATGCAGGTGTTCGAGGCGATGTTCGACGGCCGGCTGCCCTCGCCGCCGATCGGCACCACGCTCAGCTTCCTGCCCGTGCACATCGAGCCGGGTTATGCGGTGTTCCAGGGGCGGCCGCAGTTCGAGCACTACAACCCGCTCGGCACGGTGCACGGCGGCTGGTTCGCCACCCTGCTCGACTCGGCGGTGGCCTGCGCGATCCACTCCCAGCTGCCGGCCGGCAAGGCCTACACGACGCTCGAACTGAAGATGAACATCGTGCGCGCGCTGACCGACAAGGTGCCGCTGGTGCGTGCCGAAGGCCGGGTCGTGCACCCCGGCAACCAGGTGGCGACCGCCGAGGGTCGCCTGATCGGCCCGGACGGAAAGCTGTACGCTCACGCGTCCACCACCTGCCTCGTGTTCGATGCCCGCGGCTGAGACCGACCCGCGGGGCACCGCGCACGTCACGGAGACCCCCGACCGATGAGACTGCTCCACACCATGCTGCGCGTCGGCGACCTGCAGCGCTCGATCGACTTCTACACGAACGTCATGGGCATGAACCTGCTGCGCCGGACCGAGCGCCCCGACCAGGGCTACTCGCTGGCGTTCGTCGGCTATGGCGACGGCAACGTCGGCGGCGAGGCCGAGATCGAGCTGACCTACAACCACGGCGTTTCCAGCTACGAGATGGGCGGCGCCTACGGTCACATCGCGCTGGCCGTGCCGGACGCCGCGGCCGCCTGCGCGAAGATCAAGGCCTCGGGCGGCAACGTCACGCGCGAAGCCGGCCCGGTGAAGGGCGGAACCACCGTGATCGCCTTCGTCACCGACCCGGACGGCTACAAGATCGAGCTGATCGAACGGCGGGCCTGACCGGCCGGCCGGCGGCGCCGCTCAGCCGGCGCCGCCGAGCAGCAGGCGACCTTCGACCGCGAGCGCGACCGTCTCGCCGCGGTAGGGCTCGAGCCGCTCGCGCAACCGCTCTTGCAGCGCCGGCGCGTCCGCTGCGGCCGGGTTGCGGCAGGCATCGACCAGCGCCGCCAGCTCGAGGAATCCGGCGCCGTGCTCCCGCGCCACGGCCAGCGCGTCGCGCAGGTGCGCGTCCGCCCCGGCCTCGTCGCCGCGCGCACGCAGCAGCGCGCCCTTGAGCCGGTGCAGTTCGGCGAGCAGGAAGCGCTCCGGGCCCGCCACCGCGAGCGCGAGCCCGCGGTCGACGGCGGCCATCGCCTGGTCCAGACGGCCGGTGTCGCGGCAGGACTCGGCGAAGTGGAGGTGGAACGCGGTCAGACCGATGCGCATGCCGAGTTCCGCGCAGCTGCGCTCGGCCTCGTGCAGGGCCGCGAAGCCTTCCTCCACCTGGCCGACACACACCATCAGGTGCGCGTGCAGCCAGGAGAACGCCCCGGCGCGCGCCGGCAGGCCGTGCGTGACGATCACACCCTGCAGCTCGTCGGTGGCGGCCAGCGCGACCTCGATCTCGCCGGCGAAGAAGTGCACCACCGCCGACATGTGCAGCGCGATGAGCCGGCTGATCGGGTGACGGATCTCGGCCGAGCGCGCCAGCGCCGCCGCGATATGCGCGCGGGCCTGCGCCGGCGCGCCGGACACCCACGACAGCACGCCGAGGTAGGCGCGCGCCTCGATCTCCGGGTGCTGCACGAACAGGCCGGGCGGCAGTTCGTCGCCGAGCTCGGTGCTCAGCGCCAGCGCCGCCTGCAGGTGCTGCTGCGCCGCCGGCAGCGCGCCCTCCATCGTCAGCGTGATGCCCATCGCGCTGTGCCCCGCCAGCCGCAGCGGCAGGCCTTCGCCGCCGCCGCCGGCCAGCGCGAGCAGGCGCTCGGCCAGGCCGCGCGCCGCGACCAGTTCGCAGCGCGCGTACATCACCCACCACAGGCCGTGCAGCGCCCGCGCCCGCGTCGCGGCGCGGCCCACCGGCTCGCCGGCGTGCTCGCACAGTTCGACCGCCCGCTCGAAGGCCTGCGCGACCACCGGGGCCGCGAACACGTGCAGGCGCGTCAGTGCCAGGCCTTCGAGCACGCGCAGCTCCAGCTCGACCGCCGCGCGCGCTGCCCCGTCCGGCAGCGTGCCGAGCAGCGCCAGCGCATGGTGGGTCGCGAGCAGCGACTCGCGTGACGCGCCCCGCTCGAGGGCCCGCCCCGCGACGACGGCCAACTGCTGCAGGGCCGCCGGCACGTCGCCGCCGCGCTCGTGGTGCAGCGCCAGCTCGGCCGCGATCTCGCGCGCGCCGGCGCCGTGGGCCCCCCGCAGCGCCGCCGCCAGCGCCCGGTGCCACTGCATGCGCTGCGCCGGACCGACCCGCTCGTAGAACACGTGCCGGTACAGCGCGTGGCGGAACGCGAGGCGCATCGCGATGCGGCCGTCCGGCAGGGCCACCGCGTTGCCGGCCCGCAGCCAGTGCTGGCGCACGGCCGGCGTGTCCAGCACGGCACGCAGGGTCTCGGCCGGCAGCGCCAGCGCGTCGGCCAGCGGCAGGTCCAGAAACTCCGCACCCGCCACCGCGGCCGCGCCGAGCAGGCGTTGCGGTTCCGCCGGCAGGCGCGCGATCTGCCGCTCGACGACGCCGACCATGTGATGCGGCACCCCGAGGTCGGCCGCGCCCGGGCAGACCCAGCGACCGTCGTCGCCCTGCCGCAGGCTGCCGGCATCGAGCAGGTCGTCGAGCACGTTGGCGACATACAGCGGCAGCCCGTCGGTATGGGCGTGCAGCCCGCGCACGAAGTCCTCCGGCAGCACCGCACCGAGGCGGCGCGCGACCAGCTCGCCGACCTCGGCCTCCGAGAACGACTCCAGGTCGACCTCGCGGCACAGCCGGTGTACACGCAGCTCCTGGCGCAGGCCGGCCAGCGGATGGTCGGTGGCGATCACGTCGGCGGGCCGGAAGCTCGCGAGCACCAGCAACGCTGCCGGACTGCGGCGCCGCGCCAGGTAGCCGAGCAGCTGCACGGTGGCGTGGTCGCTCCAGTGCAGGTCCTCCAGCACCAGCAGCAGCGGCTGCCCGGTGGCCGCGCGGTCCAGCAGTTCGCCGAATTCGCGCAGCATCCGGTCCTGGGTGGCGCCGGCCACCTCGCGCTGCAGCGTGCGCCGGTCCTCCTCGCCGACGAACCACGGCAGCTGCACCAGCCAGGTCGGCGCCACGCGGCGCATCAGCTCGACCAGCGCCGCCCCGTCCGCATCCCGGCACCACAGGTTCAGTGCCTCCAGCAACGGCATGTACGGTTCGGCACTCCCGTAGTGCTCGACGCACTGGCCGACCGCGCGCCGCCACGCCGTGCCGGCCAGCGCCGACACGAAGCGGTCGATCAGCGTCGACTTGCCGATGCCGGCCTCGCCGGCCACCAGCACCAGCTGGCGCTGGCCGCGCGCAGCCAGCCCGAGCGACTCGTGCAGCAGCGCGAGCGCGCGGGCACGGGCGATCAGCCGCTCGGCCTCGGCCGCGGCCGGGGCATCGACCACGGCCGCCGGCACGGACTCGAGCGCGGCCGCCGGCCCCGCAGGGCCCTGCAGCGCGGCGATGAAGCGGTAACCGCGACGCGCCGCGGTCTCGATGAAGCGCGGCTGCCGGGCATCGTCGCCGAGCGCGTTGCGCAACTGGTTGATGACCGACTTCAGCACCGATTCGCTGACATGGCGGTGGCCCCAGACCCCGTCCAGCAGCGTGTCCTTCAGCACCAGCTGCCCGGGCGTGCGCAGCAAGGCGCACAGCACCTCGAAGGCCTTGGGCTGCAACTCGACCGGGGCGCCGCCGCGGGTCAGGCGCGCGTTGCCCTCGTCGAGCTGGAAGTCGCCGAAGCGCGTCAGCAGGGGGGTCGGGGCGCTCATGGCGGCGTCGTGGTGCACCACTGTACTGCGGACGGCCGGCGGCGGCGCCCGACCGAATCCAGACCGTTCGCTGACCGGCCCGAGACGACTTTCCGGGCCTCGACGCCCAGACTGCCGCTCCATGACGCTCAACCCCACCCCCCTGTACCCCAGCGCCGGCTCCTACGTGCTGAAGCTGCACCGCGACGCGCTCGCGCCCGATGCCGCGCTCAGCGGCCGCATCGAGCACATCGTCAGCGGCGAGGCCGCCGAGTTCGCGAGCGGCGTCGCGCTGCTCGCCTGGCTGCTCGACCACGCGGCGCGCCAGGCCACCGACTCCCCTTCCACCCCGATCGAATCATGAAGCTGCCCACCCTCGTCACCCTGTCGCTGGCAGCCCTGCTGTCCGCCTGCGCCGGCCAGCCGGCCGCCCCCTCGCCTGCCGCCACGGCGACCGAAGCCGCGGCGCGCGATTGCTCCCGGATCGACGCCGACATCGCCGCCGCACAGGCGGCCCGCCGCGACGCCGAGCTGAAGAAGGGCGAGGCCTGGAAGGCCGTCGTGCCGTTCGCGGTGGCGGGCCGCTACGCCAGCGCCAACGCGGCGATCCGGGACGCCGAGCAACGCCTCGCCGGCCTGCGCGCCGAAGCGCAACGCCAGGGCTGCCTGCAGGCCGCCTGACCGCCATCACCGAAGCGCCTGCTGCCCGGACCGCGCCGGCCACCCCGTCGCGACCCCGAGACGGCGCCGAACTTCATCCCACGAGGAGATCGACCATGAACCAGCGCCTGCTGCTCGCCCTGCTGCCCCTGATCGGGGCCTGCGGGCACCCCGACGAACCGGCGGCCGAACCGGTGCGCCCGGTGCGCAGCGTCGTCGCCGGCGAGAGTGCCGGCACGGTCGGCGCCACCTACTCCGGCGTCGTCCAGGCCCGCCACGAGAGCCCGCTCGGTTTCCAGACCGGCGGCAAGATCGTCGCCCGGCTGGTCGAGGTCGGCCAGCATGTCCGGCGCGGCCAGCCGCTGCTGCGGCTCGACCCGGCCCAGCAGGTGCTGCAGGTGACCGCCTCGACCGCCAGCGTCGACGCCGCGAGGAGCCGTGTCGCCCAGCTGCGCATCGACGTGCAACGCACGGAGCAGCTGCTGGCGCGCCAGTTCGCATCGCAGGCGGAACTCGACCAGCAGCGTCTCGCGCTCGCCGAGGCGGAGTCGCAGCTGCGCTCGGCCGTGGCGCGCCAGCAGATCGACGTCAACCAGCGCGGCTTCACCGAGCTGGTGGCCGACCGCGACGGCGTCGTCAGCGCGATCAACGCCGAGGCCGGCCAGGTGGTCTCGCCCGGGCAGGTGATCGTGACGCTGGCCGGCGACGGCGAGCGCGAGGTGCTGGTCAGCATCGCCGAGTCGCGCGTCGACGAGTTGCGCCGCGCGAAGCACCTGCAGATCTCGCTGTGGGCGCAGCCGGGCAAGGTGTACGCCGGCACGCTGCGCGAACTGGCGCCCGACGCCGACCGCGTCAGCCGCACCTACTCGGCGCGCGTCGCGGTGAAGGACGCCGACGCCGCGCTGATGCTGGGCATGACCGCCTCGGTGTCCGCCCCGGACGTCGAGGGCACGCACGCGATCCGCTTGCCGCTGACCGCGATCTACAACAAGGACGGCCAGCCGCTGGTCTGGATCGTCGATCCGACGTCCTCACGCGTCGCGACCCGCCCGGTGCAGCTCGGCGCGGCGCAGAACGACGCGGTGCTGATCGCCGCCGGCCTGCGCGGCGGCGAGACCGTCGTCACCGCCGGCGTCAACCTGCTGCACGACGGTCAGGCCGTGCGCCCGCTGAATGCAAACGGAGTCCAGCCGTGAACGACCCGAAGCACCGCTCCCTGAACCTCTCTGCCTGGGCGCTCGAGCACCCGCAGATGATCGTCTTCCTGCTTGCGCTGCTCAGCATCGCGGGCCTGTTCGCCTACACCCGCCTGGGCCAGAAGGAAGACCCCGAGTTCACCGTCAAGACGATGGTGGTGCAGGCGGGCTGGCCGGGCAGCTCGGCGCAGCAGATGGCCGAGCAGGTGACCGACAAGCTCGAGAAGAAGCTGCAGGAGATCGCCGAGATCGACACCACGCAGAGCTGGTCCAAGCCCGGGCTCACGCAGATCAAGGTCAACCTGCGCGAGGCCACCGCGCCCGGGGACGTGCCGCAGGTCTGGTACCAGGTGCGCAAGAAGCTCGACGACATCGCCTACACGCTGCCGCAGGGCACACGCGGGCCGTTCTACAACGACGAGTTCGGCGACACCTTCGGCAACCTGTACGCGATCACCGGCGACGGCTTCTCCTATCCGGAGCTGCGCGACATCGCCGATGCCGCGCGCAACGAGTTCCTGCGCGTCGCCGACGTCAACAAGGTCGAGCTGGTCGGCGCGCAGGACGAGAAGATCTACGTCGAGGCGAGCAATGCCAAGCTGGCGTCGCTCGGGCTCGACCCGTCGCTGATCGCCGCGACGCTGGCGCAGACCAACCATGTCGACGCCGCCGGCACGGTGCAGACGCGCGACGAGCAGCTGCGCCTGGCGGTCAGCGGCGCGTTCGACTCGGTCGAGGGCATCCGCGCCATCGGCATCCGGGCCGGCGACCGCATGTTCCGGCTCGGCGACATCGCCGATGTGCGGCGCGGCGTGATCGACCCGGCCACCTCGAAGCTGCGCCACAACGGCCAGGAGGCGATCGGCCTGGCGGTCAGCATGCGCAAGGGCGGCGACGTGATCCGGCTCGGCCAGCAGCTGACGGCCACCGTCGAGCGTGTGCAGGCCAGCCTGCCGGTGGGCCTCCAGATCCACGCCGTCTCGGACCAGCCGCGTGTCGTGAAGGAATCGGTGCACGAGTTCAAGAAGAGCCTCGCCGAGGCGGTGGTGATCGTGCTCGCGGTCAGCTTCTTCTCGCTCGGCGTGCGCAGCGGGCTGGTCGTCGCACTGTGCATCCCGCTGGTGCTGGCGCTGACCTTCCTGGTGATGTACCTGCTCGGCATCGAGCTGCAGCGCATCTCGCTGGGCGCGCTGATCATCGCCCTCGGTCTGTTGGTGGACGACGCGATCATCGCCGTCGAGATGATGCAGCTCAAGCTCGAGCAGGGCTGGGACAAGTTCCGTGCCGCCACCTTCGCCTACACCGCGACCGCGTTCCCGATGCTGACCGGCACGCTGATCACCGCCGCGGGCTTCCTGCCGGTGGGCCTCGCCAAGTCGGGCTCGGGCGAGTACGTGTTCTCGCTGTTCCAGGTGGTCGGCATCTCGCTGATGCTGTCTTGGATCGTCGCGGTGCTGTTCACGCCCTACATCGGCTTCAAGCTGCTGAAGGAGCAGCCCGGCGGCCACGGCCAGGGGCATGACGAGGAAGCCGTCTACCGGCGTGGCTGGTACCTGCGCTTCCGCGGCCTGGTCGAGTGGTGCCTGCGCCGGCGCCTGGTCGTGATCGGCATCACCGTGCTCGCCTTCGCCGGCTCGCTGGTGCTGTTCCGCAGCGTGCCGCAGCAGTTCTTCCCGGCCTCGGACCGCCCCGAGCTGATGGTCGACCTGTGGCTGCCCGAGGCCGCCGGCTTCGCCGCCAGCCAGCGCGAGGTCGAGGCGCTCGAGGCGAAGCTCAAGGGCGACCCGGACGTGGTCGCGGTGACCAGCTACGTCGGCACCGGCAGCCCGCGCTTCTACCTGCCGCTGGACGTGCAGACACCCAACCTGAACCTCGGCGAGCTGATGGTGATGACGAAGGGCGGCGAGGCGCGCGAACGCGTGCTGGCGAAGATCCAGGGCCTGTTCGAGACCGAGTTCCCGTCGGTGCGCGGCCGCGTCAACCGGCTCGAGAACGGCCCGCCGGTGGGCTACCCGCTGCAGTTCCGCGTCTTCGGCACCGAACCGCGCCAGGTGCAGGCGATCGCCGACCGGCTCGCCGTGCTGCTGCGCGCCGACGCGCACGTGCGCGCCGTCAACCAGGATTGGGGCGAGCGGCTGAAGCGCGTGCGCGTCGACGTCGACCAGGACAAGGCCCGCGCGCTGGGCATCAGCTCGCGCGATATCCAGGGCGCGCTGCAGACCTCGCTGTCCGGCACCACGGTGACCGACTACCGTGAAGGCGACAAGAACATCGACGTCGTCGCGCGCCTGGTCGAGGCCGAACGCACCGACCTGAACAACCTGAAGGACGCGCGCATCTACCTGCGCGAAGGCAAGTTCGTGCCGGTCTCGCAGGTGGCGCACCTGACCCTGGACAGCGAGGACAGCATCCTTTGGCGCCGCAACCGCGTGCCGACGCTGACCGTTCGCGCCGACGTGGTCGGCGCCGAGGCACCGGACGTGACCCGCGCGCTGAAGCCGAAGCTCGACGCGCTGTCCGCGACGCTGCCGCTCGGCTACGGCATCGAGGTCGGCGGCGCACAGGAATCGAGCCGCAAGGCGCAGGCCTCGATCCTGGCGGTGATGCCGCTGATGATCGTCGCGGTGCTGCTGCTGCTGATGCTGCAGCTGCAGGACATGAAGAAGACGGCGCTGGTGCTGCTGACCGCGCCGCTCGGACTCATCGGCGTCGCGCTGATCATGGCGGTCTTCCGCATCCCGTTCGGCTTCGTCGCGATGCTCGGCGTGATCGCGCTGGCCGGCATGATCATCCGCAACTCGGTGATCCTGGTCGTGCAGATCGACGAGGACGTCAAGGCAGGCAAGACACCGTGGGAGGCGATCGTCGGCTCGGCGGTGCGCCGCATGCGCCCGATCGTGCTGACGGCGCTGGCCGCGATCCTGGCGATGGTGCCGCTGACGCACTCGGTGTTCTGGGGCCCGATGGCCTGGGCCATCATGGGCGGGCTCACCGTCGCGACGCTGCTGACCCTGCTCTTCCTGCCGGCGCTGTACGCCCTCTGGTACGGCGTGAAGCAACCGCTGCCGGCCTGACCCAAAACCCCTTCCTGTCGAGAACGACGATGAGCAAGATGTTTCTTGCAGGGCTGTCGCTCGCCCTGCTTTCGGGCCCGAGCCTCGCGCTGGACCTGATGGACTCGTACCGCAAGGCGCGCGAGGCCGACCCCGACCTGCTCGCGGCGCACCAGGCGCTCGCCGCCGGCCGCGAGAAGGCCGTACAGGGCAGCGCACTGCTGAAGCCGCAGATCGGGCTGACGGCGAGCGTCTCGCACGCGAACGACCGCAGCAGCACCGGCAACCTGCCGCCGCAACTGGCCGGCCTGGTGCCGGACAGCAGCTCGGGTTCGACGCACCAGGTGGCGCTGCAGCTCAAGCAGCCGCTCTACGACGCCAAGGCACGCGCCGACAAGGCGCAGCTCGAGCAGCAGACGGGCCTGGCCGAGGTCTCGCACCGGCAGGCCGAGCAGTCGCTGATCCAGCGTGTCGGCGAGGCCTACTTCGACGTGCTGCTGGCGCAGGAGTCGCTGCGCGTCGTGCAGGCGGAGAAGGCCGCGGTCGGCCTGCAGCGCGACCGCGCGCAGGCGCGCTTCGACGTCGGCCGCGGCAAGATCACCGATCTGCAGGAGGCCCAGGCGCGCTACGACGGCGTGCTGACGCGCGAGGTCTCGGCGCAGAGCACGCTGGCGCTGCGCCAGGCGCAGTACCGCGAGCTGACCGGTGTCGAGGCCGAGGGCCTGGCGCCGCTGGCAGCCGGCTTCGTGCCGGCGCCGCCGGCGCCCGACAGCCTGGCCGCCTGGCAGCTCAAGGGCGAGGATGCCAACACGCGCGTGCAGCGCCAGCGCGGCGAACTGGCGATCGCCGGCGCCGAGATCGAGAAGTACCGCCTGTCCGGCCGGCCGACGCTGGACCTCGTCGCCAGCGTCACGGATCGCGGCCAGCACGGCGGCAGCTCGTCGCTGAGCCCGGAACGCAACCGCTCGGCGTTGATCGGATTGCAGTTCAACCTGCCGCTGTACGCCGGCGGCGGCATCGACTCGCGCGAGCGCGAATCGCTGGCGCGCCAGCGCCAGGCCGAGCAGCAGCTCGCCGGTGCAAGGCGCGACACGCGGCTGCAGGTGCAGGACGGCTTCCTCGCGGTGAAGACCGGCGTCGCGCGCATCGCCTCGCTCGAGCAGTCGCTGCGCTCGACCCGCACCGCGCTGGAGGCGACCACGCTGGGCCGCGACGTCGGCACGCGCACCGAACTCGACGTGCTCGACGCGCAGCAGCGGGTGTTCGCCTCCGAACTGGACCTCGCGCAGGCGCGCCACGACTACCTGCTCGGCCGGCTGCGCCTCGCCGCGGCCGCCGGCGAGCTGCAGGAGGGCGACCTGCAGAGCCTGAACGCCCAGCTCACCCGCTGAGCCGCCCGACCCCACAGGACATCCCATGGACATCGACGTCTTCCCGATCCACCAGCTCGACACCGTGTTCCGCGTGCTGCGCACCGCACTCGCGCCGGACACCCGCCCCGATGCGCGCGAACGGCGTTTCCTCGACACCTATGCCCGCATCGTCGGCTACCCGCTGGGCCCGGCCGACCCGCTGCCGATCGCCGCGGCGGCGGTCAACATCGCCGGCGCCCGCCAGCGCAAGCGGCTCGTGCAGCTGGCTGCGATCGCCGCCTTGCTGCGCCGGCCCGTCGCGGCCGCCGGCGTGACCTACGTGAAGGCGCTGGCCGACCAGCTCGCCGTGCACGAGGACGTGATCGGCGTGCTCGAAGCGCTGCAGCGCGGCCAGGCCCTGCGGGCGCGCCTGCTCGCGACCCGGCGCACGCTCGGCAGCCTGCTCGGCGAGGCGCGCCGCGCCGGCGGCTGGGCCGGCGTGCTGCGCTTCCTCGCGGCGATGTTCCTGCGGCGCGGCGGCGACCACGCGCTGCACGCGCGCTACGAGCGCCTCGCCACGCTGCCCGAGGGCACGCTGGGCCGCACCTACTGGCAGCACATGAAGTCGGAAGGCTTCGGCTTCCCCGGAGCACCGGGCGGCATCGCCGAGTCGGTGGCCTACCACGACGTCGCGCACGTGCTCGCCGGCCACGAGGCGACCCCGCTCGGCGAGATCCAGCAGGGCAGCTTCCAGGGCGGCAACCGGCGCACCGACGGCTTCTTCTTCATCCAGTTCGTGCTGCTGCAGTTCCACCACGGCATCAAGGCCTCGCCGGTGGCGCCGGCCGCCGTGGGGCACTTCGACCCCGAACTGGTGCTGTGGGCGATCCACCGCGGCGCCCGCTGCAGCGTCGACATGACCCACGGCTGGGACTTCTGGCCCCTGATGCCCTTGCCGCTGGACGAGGCGCGCGAACGCTGCGGCCTGCTGCCCCGGCTGCGCAGCGCCGCGGCCTGAACACGTCACACCCGCTCCCTGAAGCCATGCAACCCCACACCACGGCGTTCACGATGCCCTCCTTCCTCACCCCCCTGCGCCGGGCCGCCGCGGCCGCGCTGCTGGCCCTGACGGCCTGCGCCACGCAACCGGACGTGCACGCCGACCGCGACGCGTCGGTGGACCTGCGCGCGTACCGGACCTTCGCCTGGTTCGACACCGGCAGCGCGCCGGCTTACGCCGGCCTCTGGTCGCGGCACCTGCAGCAGGCGACCCGCCAGCAGCTCGAACGGCAGGGCTACGTCTACAGCGAGGTGCAGCCCGACCTGCGCGTCAACCTGATCGTCGCGGTGAAGGACAAGGTCGAGCTGCGCAGCGCGCCCACCGGCGGCCGCCTGTACGGCTGGCGCCATGCGGGGGTCGAGTCGGTGCCGTTCCGCGAGGGCACGCTGGCGATCGACCTGGTCGATGCGCGACGCAACGCACTGGTCTGGCGCGGCGTCGCCGAAGGCCGGCTGACCGACGCCCAGGTGCGCGAGCCGGCGCAGCTGGCCGCGTCGGCCGTCAGCGAGATCTTCGCCGCCTTCCCGGTGGTCGTGCGATGAGCCGGCGCGTCGCGGCCGCGATCGGCCTTGCTCTCGCCCTGATCGTCGCGCCAGCCGCTGCAGCGCCGGCGCCCGTCCCCACCCTCGCCCAGGCTTTCAAGCAGGTCGGCCCGGCCGTGGTGGTCGTGCGCACGCGCGAACGTGTGGCACCGGCGGCAGGCGGCCCCGGCGCGGCACCGGCCTCGGTGGCCGGACTCGGTTCGGGCGTGCTGATCAGCGCCGACGGCCAGGTGCTGACGGCCGCGCACGTGGTGCAGGCGGCCGACGCGGTGGCGGTGGAGTTCCCCGGCGGCGCGGCGGTGCGCGCGCGCGTCGTGGCCTCCGACCAGGCGGCCGACGTCGCGCTGCTGCAGCTCGAACGCGTGCCGCCCGGCATCGTGCCGGCGCGGCTGGGCGATTCGGATCGCGCCGAGGTCGGCGACGAGGTATTCATCGTCGGCGCTCCGCTGGGCATCTCGCACACGCTGACGGTCGGCCACCTGAGCGCGCGCCGCCGGTCGACGAGCGGCTTCGGGGCCTTGTTCCCGGCCGAGCTGTTCCAGACCGACGCGGCGATCAACCGCGGCAACTCGGGCGGGCCGATGTTCAACCGCGCCGGCGAGGTGATCGGCGTGGTGAGCCACATCGTCTCGACCAGCGGCGGCTCGGAGGGACTCGGGTTCGTGGTCACGTCCAACCTCGCGCGCCGGCTGCTGCTGGACGAGCCGACGCCGTGGAGCGGTCTGGACGGCTACCTGGTCACGCCGGAACTGGCGCGGCTGCTGAACCTGCCGGCTGCCGGACTGCTGGTGCAGCGGGTCGCGGCCGGCTCGCCGGCCGAGCAGCTCGGGCTGCGTGGCGGCCAGGTGCCGGCGACGATCGCCGAGGAATCGCTGCTGCTCGGCGGCGACCTGGTGCTGGCCGTCGAGGGACTGTCGTTCGCGCTGCCCGATGCCGGGGAGCGCATCCGGCATCGGCTGGTCGCCTGGCGCGGCAGCGGTGCCGCTCTGCACCTGCAGGTGCTGCGCGAGGGCCGGTTGTTCGAACTGGAAGCGCGCGTGCGGCGTTGACCGGGCCGCTGCCGCGCGCGGGTCAGGCGCGGCGCAGTGCGCCGGCCTCGCGCGCGAGGCGCGTAACGCGCGCCCAGTCCTTGGCCGCCACGGCGTCGGCCGGCGTCAGCCACGAACCGCCGCAGACCTTGACGTTGGGCAGCGCGAGGAACTGCGGCGCGGTCTCGACCGTGATGCCGCCGGTCGGGCAGAACGCGACATCCGGGAACGGGCCGTGCAGCGCCTTCAGCAGGTTCAGGCCGCCCACCGCCGTGGCGGGGAACAGCTTGAGGAAGCCGTAGCCGTCGGCGTTGGCCATCATCACCTCGCTGGCGGTCGACACGCCGGGCAGCAGCGGCAGGCCGATCTGGTGACAGGCGCGCCCGACCTCGGGTGTGTAGCCCGGGCTGACGCCAAACACGCAGCCGGCGTCCTTCGCCGCCTTCGCGTCCTCGACATTGCGGATCGTGCCGGCGCCGACGATCGCGCCGGGCACGGCCTTCGCGATCGCCTCCATGCACTGCAGCGCCACCGGTGTGCGCAGCGTGATCTCCAGCACCTTGACGCCGCCCTCCACCAGCGCCTGCGCCATCGGCACCGCGTCTTCGAGCTTCTGGATCACGATGACCGGGATCACCGGCCCATGGGTCGCGAGTTCGAGCGTGTTCATCATCTGATCCTTTCCTCTCAGTCGATCAAGCAGCCGCCGCGGAACCGGCTTTGCCGGGCCGCTGGCGGCGCCCCCCTGGGGGGGAGCGCCGTGAGGCGCTTCCGGGGGGGGGTCACAACCACGTACAGGCCCCCTCCTCGGCGCTGAGCACGTTGCGGCGCAGGCCGCCGAACAGCTCGCGGCCGAGGCCGTGGGCATGGGTGTCGGCATGCGCCGGGGTCTGCGGCGCCACCTCGCGCAGCGCCCATTCGCCCGGGTCGACCAGGGCATTGAGCGTGCCGGCCTGGGCGTCGAGCCGGATGACGTCGCCGTCGCGCACCTTGCCCAGCGGGCCGCCGGCCAGCACCTCGGGGCTGACGTGGATCGCCGCCGGCACCTTGCCGGAGGCGCCGCTCATGCGGCCGTCGGTCACCAGGGCTACCTTGAACCCCTTGCCCTGCAGCACCGCCAGCGGCGGCGTCAGCTTGTGCAGCTCGGGCATGCCGTTGGCACGCGGGCCCTGGAAGCGCACCACGGCGATGAAATCGCGCTCTAGCGTGCCGGCCTTGAAGGCGGCGAGCAGTTCCTCCTGGCCGTCGAACACCTGCGCCGGGGCCTGCACGACGTGCCGGTCGTCCGGCACCGCCGAGATCTTGATCACCGAGCGGCCGAGGTTGCCGGTCAGCAGCTTCAGGCCGCCTTCCGGGCTGAACGGCTCGGTGGCCGTGCGCACGATGCTGTCGTCGCCACTCTTGGCCGGCAGCGCGCTCCAGCGCAGCGCCGCGCCCTCCTGCTGCGGCACCTTGCCGTACTCGCGCAGGCCGCCGGCCGAGACGGTGGCGACGTCGCCATGCATGTAGCCGGTGTCGATCAGCTCGCGGATCACGAAGCCAGGCCCGCCGGCGGACTGGAACTGGTTCACGTCCGCCTTGCCGTTCGGATAGACACGCGCCAGCAGCGGCGTCGCCTTCGAGAGGTCGGAGAAATCGGTCCAGTCGATCAGGATGCCCGCCGAGCGCGCCACCGCGACCCAGTGGATCAGGTGATTGGTCGAGCCGCCGGTGGCCAGCAACGCGAGCATCGCGTTGACGATCACACGCTCGTCGACCAGCTGGCCGATCGGAGTGAAGCGCTCCCCGCCCTTGCGGATCGCGAGCACGTTGCGCACCGCCTCGCGCGTCAGCGCCTCGCGCAGCTCGGCGTGCGGGTGCACGAAGGCGCTGCCCGGTACATGCAGGCCCATCGCCTCGAGCAGCATCTGGTTGCTGTTGGCGGTGCCATAGAAGGTGCAGGTGCCGGCGCCGTGGTAGGCGGCGGACTCGGCCTCGAGCAGCTTGTCGCGCCCGACCAGCCCCTGCGCGAACTGCTCGCGCACCTTGGACTTCTCGGTGTTGGACAGGCCGGTGCCCATCGGCCCGGCCGGCACGAACACGCAGGGTAGATGGCCGAAGTGCAGCGCGCCGATCAGGAGGCCCGGCACGATCTTGTCGCACACGCCCAGCAGCAGCGCGGCGTCGAACACGTCGTGGGTCAGCGCCACCGCAGTGCCCATCGCGATGGTGTCGCGCGAGAACAGGCTCAGCTCCATGCCGGGCAGGCCCTGGGTGACGCCGTCGCACATCGCCGGCACGCCGCCGGCGACCTGCACGGTCGCGCCGTGGCGGTGCGCCTCGTCGCGGATCACG
Source organism: Piscinibacter sp. (assembly GCA_019635485.1). Classification (GTDB taxonomy): domain Bacteria; phylum Pseudomonadota; class Gammaproteobacteria; order Burkholderiales; family Burkholderiaceae_C; genus Piscinibacter. The sequence goes on from JAHBZL010000023.1 coordinate 51,220, forward strand.
GCCGGGAACCCTTCGTAGGGCTGGTGCGCCGAGAGCATGTCGTTGTAGGCCGTGACGACACCGATGTTGGGCGCCTTCTCGGCCACGATGCGGAACTTGTCGTTGCCGGGCAGCGCCGCGAAGGCATGCGCGACGTTTGCGCATCCCATGCGGTCGGCGCCGCGCGGGCGGTCGATCGCGGCCTGCACCCGCGCCAGGTAGGCCCGGCGCAGCGCGGCACTGCGCTGGCGGATGCGCTGGGTGACTTCGACGACGGCTGGCTTCATGGCAACGCCTCCATGTAACTGACAGCCAGATTATCAAGTAACCTGGTTACATCGCCGGAACAACCCTGCCGGCAGGACCGTCAGCGCACCCGCAGCTCGACGCGACGCGCCTCGCGCGGGTCGCTGCCCCCGATGGTCTCGCGCGGCTTGTCCAGCACGAGCTGGTTCGGCGTCACGCCGTTCGCCTCCAGCGCATGCTGCACCGCCTGCGCGCGGCGCTTGGCCAGATCGGCGTTGCGGGCCGGGTCGCCGCTCGCATCGTGGTAGCCGGAGATCAGCACCGACGCGTTCGGGTTCGCGCGGGCCGCCTCGGCGATGCGGGCGAGCGTGTCCATCGCCTCGGGCGGCAGCTGGTCGGAATCGACCGCGAAGAACACCCGCTCCGCATCGTCCGGCACCGCGGCCTGGGCGGCCGCTGCCGCGGCAGCGCGCTTGGCGCCGCTGCTGGAGGCGGCCAGCGTGATCACCCCGCCGATCACCAGCGCCACGACGGCGGCCAGCACCGCCAGGGCATAGTTCTGCACATCGTCGTTGCTGTCGCTCATCGGAACCTCCACGGGCGGACGCGAACCATTCTAGAGTTTGGGCATGGATGACAAGGTGCTGGTGCTGCGCGACCCCGCCCCGATGCTGGAGGCGGTCATGCACGACTGGGGCGGACGCGAGGACCTGTGGATCTTCGGCTATGCCTCGCTGATCTGGCGCCCGGCGTTCCACGCCCACGAGCAGCACGTCGCCACGGTGCACGGCTGGCACCGCGCATTGCGCATGCGCTCGCGGGTCAACCGCGGCACGCCCGAGCGGCCCGGGCTGGTGTTCGCGCTGGTGCGCGGCGGCTCGTGCCGCGGCATGGTCTACCGCATCGAGGCGCGCCACGCCCATGCCGAGCTGCCGCGGCTGTGGGAACGCGAGATGCCCACCGGCGTCTACGACCCGCGCTGGCTGCCCTGCCGGACGCCGCATGGCACGGTACGCGCGCTCGGTTTCACGCTCAGCCATGCCAGCCCGAACCACACCGGCCCGATCGCCGACGAGGAGATGCGCCGCATCCTGCGCGAGGCGCAAGGCCGCTACGGCAGCACGCTGGACTACCTGCTCGAGACCGCCGCCTCGCTGCGCCGCTGCGGCATCCGTGACCGCGAGATCGAGCGCCTGGAGCGGCTCGCGAAGTCGCTCTAGCGTCGAACGCTACAGGCGCTGCGGCGCGTCGCCCGCGCGCTGCGCCGCATCGCGGCGCAGGTTGTCGAGGTCGTCCTCGGTGTCGACGTCGATCAGCACGCCCGGATCGTCGACCTCGACGCCCAGCGCAGGGTAGCGCGCGACGAGGCGCCGCGCCCCCTCGTCGCCGCGCAGCGCGACGAGTTCGGAGTACAGCTCCGCGGCGAAGCCCACCGGGTGGCCGCGCACGCCCTTGTGCTGCGCGTAGACCACCGCGTGCTCGTCGAGCTCGCGTGCGACCTCGCGCAGCGTGTCGCTGCGCACCATCGGCATGTCGGCGGGCAGGATCAGCCAGCCCGATGCGTCCGAGCGGGCCGCGACGCCCATCGCGATCGAGTGGCCCATGCCGAGTTCCTCGTGCCCGGCGCTGCCGACCTCGGGCAGCACGACCACGTCGCGCGCCGCGACGCTGCGGCGCGCCGTTTCGGCGAAGGTCTCGGTGGTCACCACCACCACCGGCAGGTGGCTGGAGACGGCATGGCGCAGCGTGGTGGCCAGCACCGTCGCGCTGCCCAGGCGCTGGGCGAGCTTGTGGTCGGTGCCCAGGAAGCGACTGCCGCGCCCCGCTGCCAACACGATCACCGCCGGCTGCGCCTTCATCAGCGCTTCTCCATTCCCTGTTGTTTGACCCTGTGGTGAGGATGGGAGCCACCTCCCCGATCAGGTAGTGGGAGCTTCACCTAAGGCCTTCCACGTAAGCAGATTTGCCTAGTAAGAAGTTTCAGGGGGGTTTCTGCGGGTTGATTTTCCCGATGCCTATACTGGCCCGACCATGGACGCGAACAAGTCATCGCTGGCGCAGTTGCGCAAGAGCTATGAGCGCGCCGAACTCGACGAGTCGGCGAGCGCGGCGGACCCGCTGCAGCAGTTCGAGGCCTGGCTGCAGCAGGCGATCGCCGCCGAGGTGCCCGAACCGAACGCGATGACGCTGGCCACCGTCGGGCCCGACGGGCGCCCGTCGACGCGCATCGTGCTGATCAAGGGGTGCGATGCGCGCGGCATCGTGTGGTACACGAACTACGAGAGCCGCAAGGGCCGCGAGCTGGCCGGCAACCCGCAGGCAGCACTGCAGTTCCACTGGGTCGAGCTGGAACGCGTCGTGCGCATCGAGGGCCGCGTCGAACAGGTCGCCGCGGCCGAGTCGGACGCCTACTACGCCTCGCGCCCGCTGGACTCGCGCATCGGCGCCTGGGCCTCGCCGCAGAGCCAGGTGATCCCCTCGCGCGCCGTGCTGGTGGCCAATGCCGCCCGCTACGGTGCGCAGTACCTGCTGAACCCGCCGCGCCCGCCGCACTGGGGCGGCTACCGGCTGGTGCCGGACCGCTTCGAGTTCTGGCAGGGCCGCAAGTCGCGCCTGCACGACCGCCTGCGCTACCGGCTCGCCGGCGGCGCCTGGGTGCGCGAGCGCCTCGCGCCTTGATGTCCGTCTAGAACACCACCCGCAGCCCGGTCCGAAGCGCACGCCCCGGGAGCGGCGAGAGCTCGCGCACGGTGCGGATCGTCGTCGCGTTCGCGGCCAGGCGGTCGCCTGCGTTGTCGAGCCGGGCGAACCACAGCGCGTCGCCGCCCCCGAGCGCGAAGCGGCGCGTCAGCGCTAGGTTCAGCATCGTCCAGCCGCCGGTCGGCACGTCGGTGTCGGGCACCCGGTCCTGGCGGCCGGCGTGGTCGATCTCGGCCCGCAGCCGCCACGGCCCCTGCCCGGCCTCGAGGGCCAGCGTCGCCCGCAGCGGCGCGATGCGCGGCAGCGGCGCGCCGGTGTCGGCGTTGCGGGCGCGTGTCAGGCTGGCGTTGCCGCTCAGGTCCAGCGTCCAGGGGCCGTCGACGAGGCGTTGCCGCCCTTCCAACTCGACGCCGCGGAAGTCCGCCCGCACGGCGCGGAACAGGTATTCGGGCAAGGTCTCGGGCTCGCCGTCCTCCCCCGGAAGCACGACCTCGTTGCCGGTGGCCTCGAGCGAGACGTAGTTCGAGAAGCGTGCCGCGTACACCCCGGCGCGCCAGCGGTCCTCGCCGCGCTGCCACTGCAGCGCCAGCTCGGCATGCCGGCTGCGCTCGACCTGCAGCGACGCGTCGCCGCGCTCGAACGCCCCCGTGGCCGCGTGCGCGCCGTTGGCGAACAGCTCGAACGAGGTCGGTGCGCGCTGTGTCGCACTGAGCGTGGTGGCCAGGCTCCAGGCCGGCGTGAAACGCCACAGGTTCGACAGCGAGGCGCTGCGCGGATCGAAGCGGCGCTGCGACGCCGGACCGAAGCGGCCTTCGCCGCCGTCCGCATCGCCCGCCGAGTCGACCCGCACCCGCTCCACGCGCAGCCCGGCGGACAGCGTGCCCAACGGCCAGGTCGTCTCCTCGAGCGCGAACAGACCGAGCGAGCGGGTGCGGGTCGCCGGCACGAAGGCCTCCTCCCCGAGTGCGGCGAAGGCGCCGTCCTCGAACTGCAGGCCGAGCACCCCGCGCCAGCTGCCGAGCGGCGCGTGCTCGGCCTCCACGCGGCCGGCGCTGCCGCGGTGGTCGAAGGTGGTGCCGACCTCGCCATCGCCTTCGATCTCGCGGTGGCGGTAGACGGTGCGGCTCCACTGGGCACGCAGGCTGCGCAGCGCACCGTCCAGGCCGCGCCGCTCGCCCGACAGCGCGAGGTGGTCGCGCTCCATGCGGATCGTCACGTCCGGTTCGGCGACCACGCCGTAGCGGCTCTCGTAGCGATCGACCGCCAGGCCCAGGTGGCCGTCCGGCGTGGTCCAGGCACCGCCGAGCGCACCGCCTTGCGAGCGCGCGGTGGAGTTGCGGACCCGGGTCGCCGGGTCGAGCGCGGCGCCGTCCTCGATCGGCACGTAGCGCGGCACGCGCAGGTCCGAGGTGTCGCGGCCGAAGGCATCCGCGTGCAGCGCCCAGCGGCCATCGCCCGTCTCCAGCAGCGCGCCGCCGCCGCGTTCGCCGGCCGCACCGCCCAGGCGCAGTTCCGCGGCGCCGGAGAGCCGGTCGAGCGGCTGCTTCGGGATCCGGTTGTCGAAGCTGTTGACCACGCCGCCGACGGCGCTGCCGCCGTACAACAGCGCGGCCGGGCCGCGCAGCACCTCGACCCGCTCGATCACCAGCGGGTCGATCGGGACGGCGTGGTCGAAGCTGAGGCTGGAGGCGTCGAACGAGGCCCCGGCGTTCTCGAGCAGGCGCACACGGTCGCCGTCCAGGCCACGGATCACCGGCCGGTTGGCGTTCGGGCCGAAGCCGGTGGAGGCGATGCCGGGCTGGCCGGCGAGCGTCTCGCCGAGCGTGCTGCCGCGGCGCAGGACGAGTTCGTCGCCGCTCAGCACGGTGGCCGGCGTGGCCACCTCGGTGGATCGGAGTGGGTTGCCGGTGACGGTCACCGGCGCCAGCGTGCTGGTCTGGGCGGAGGCGGCGGCGCCGGCGAGCAGGCCGGCGAGGGCCAGCGCAGCGCGCCGGCCCGCGAATGCGGAACAGGACATGACGGGATTCCTCACGGATGAAGCGCAGGGGCGCAGGGCTGCGCTCGGCAGCCGGTGCACCACGGGGCCGCCGGAAACGGCGGCGGACTTCAGGCCGTGAGGAGGGGCGGCCCGCGGGCGAGGAAGCCGCTGGCCTGCGGGGCCAGCCGGCCCGTCGGTGGCGCGCCGGGCGGGGTCGATGGCGCCGGAGCGGCCACCGCCACGGCGACGACGCCGAATGCCAGATCGCCCTGGGCCAGCTGGTCGAACAGCCGGCACTGCGGGTCGCCTTCGTCGTGGCCGAACGCATCGCCCGCCGCGCGGGCCTGCGGTGCTCCGGTGCCGACCGCCTCCGACGCGTGCACGCCCGGGACACCGGACCGCGGCGCATGCAGCACGCGGTGCACCAGCCCGAGCCCCTGCGCGAGCAGCATGGCGGCCAGCAGCAGCGGCAGCCAGCGGCGGGGATCGACGGTCGGGCGCTTCATGAAGCCGCGCAGTCTATCGGACCGGCGGCGTCGCCAGGATGCTGGACCCGCCGCGCTCAGGCCGCCTTGACGCGGCTGGCGAAGGTCTTGCGGAACTTCTCGACCTTCGGCGCGACGACGAAGGCGCAGTAACCCTGGCCCGGGTGGTTCGCGAAGTAGTGCTGGTGGTAGTCCTCGGCGCGCGAGTAGTTCTGCTCGGGCAGCAGCTCGGTGACGACGCGGCCGCCGTGGTGGCGGTCGACCTCGGCGATGACCTCGCGCGCGATGCGTTCCTGCTCGGCATCGTGGAAGTAGATGCCCGAGCGGTACTGCGTGCCGACGTCGTTGCCCTGCCGGTTCAGCGTCGTCGGGTCGTGCACGACGAAGAAGATCTCCAGCACCTCGCGCAGGCTGATCTGCCCGGGGTCGAAGGTGACGCGCACGACCTCGGCATGCCCCGTGCGGCCGCTGCAGACGTGTTCGTAGCTCGGGTTCTCGGCCTCGCCGTTGGCGTAGCCGGATTCGACCGCGGTGACGCCGCGCACGCGCTCGTAGACCGCCTCGACGCACCAGAAGCAGCCGCCGCCGAGGGTGATGGTTTCGCTGTTGCCTGTGTTGCCAGCCATGGGGGTTCTCCGCAGCTTGGGTCGCCGCGCCGCCCCCGCAGCTTACGCCTCAGCGGAACGAATGTTTGGCGGTCACCGCGAGCAGCCAGTTGCGCGGCAGCGCGGGCTCGAAGAAGCGGCCGTTGGACTCGTTGACGATCACCGAGCCGGCATAGGTCTTGTCCGTCGCGTTGTCGACGCGCAGCAGCTGCGTGAAGGTCCAGCCGCCGGCACTCTGCGCGAAGCCGGCGCGCAGGTTCAGCACGGTGGCAGCCGGCGCCGCGTCGGTGTTCGCGTCGTTGACGAACAGCTGCCCGGTGTGCACGAGTTCGACCCCGGCGTTGAAGCCGCCCCAGGCGCCCGACGGCGTCCAGGCCAGCTCGGCGAAGGCGCTGCGCTCCGGCGTCGCCGGCAGGCGGTTGCCGGCCGGCACCGTCACGGCCGCCGCGCCGCTGCCGCTGACGAAGGCCTCGTCGAAGCGGGCGCGCAGCGCCGTGACGCTCAGCGTCGCACGCCAGTCGGAGCCGAAGCGGCCGAGGTAGCTCAGCTCGCCGCCGCGCCGCGAGGTGCGACCAGCGTTCTTGAAGGTCGAGCGGCCGCCGGCGTTGGTGTCGACGACGATCTCGTCGCGCGTCGTGATGTCGAACAGCGCGAGGTCGACGCGGTGCCCGTCGGCGAGGCGCCACTTCGCGCCGACTTCGGCGTGTTTGCTCTTCGACGCCCGCAGGTTGGTGTTCAGGCCCGTGCCGGCTGGGCGGTACGACAGCTCGTTGAAGGTCGGCGTCTCGAAGCCGCGCCCGGCGTTCGCGTACAGGTTCAGCGCCGGTGTCGCGCGCCACGCGACACCCAGCACCGGGTTGGTGGCGGAGTAGTCGACCCCGCCGCTGTCGTCCGGGTTGCCGGGCAGCACGATGAAGTGGTCGCGGCTGCTGAAGCGCACCTTGCTGGTCCGCACGCCGGCGGTCGCGGTGAAGCTGCGGTTCAGGTCGAAGGCGGCCTGCGCGTACAGGTCGCGGTTGTCGACCTCGTTGTGCTCGTCGCGCTTGAGCGCGCCGGGCACGCCGCCGTTGTTGATGAAGCCACGACGGTCCTCGTTCATGCGGTCGAACTCGAAGCCGCCGGTCAGGCGCAGCGCGCGCTCGGCGTCGAAGCGGACCTGGTGCGCGAGCTGCAGCCCGAGCCCCGAGTAGCCCCGCACGAACGACACGATGCCGCCCGAAGAGGTGGCCGACTGCTGCGCCGCGAGCGGGATCGACAGTGCGTTGTCGAGTTCGCGCGTGCCGAAGTACAGCCGCGTGGTCAGCGTCGTCGCCTCGCCGAGGCTGCGTTCGTAGACCGTGCCGATCTGGCGCTGCGCCACGACCTTGCGGGCGTCCTGGCTGATCGCCAGCGCGACGGCCTGCTCCGGGTCGGCCTCCCATTGCGCGCGGGTCAGGCCGAGCGGGTCCTGCGACACCGGCTGCTCGAGTGCGTTGGCGACCACGCTGATGCGCGACTCCGCGTCGATCGTGTGCTCCCACTTGCCGTTCAGCTGGGTCCGGACCGCGCCGCTGTGCTCGCGGTAGCCGTCGGTCGAGAAGCGCGACGCGTCGAGCACCAGGGCATCGGCGGTCCCGCTGTACGAGAAGCGCGCGCCGACGCGCTTCTGGCCGTACGGCCCGACCGCCGCGCTGCCGGTCGCGATGGCGCCCGGACCGTCCGGCCCGCTGAACACCTGCACCACGCCGCCGGCCGCATTGCCGTACAGCTGCGCGAGCGGTCCCCGCAGCACCTCGATGCGCTGCGCCGACGACAGCGCGATGCTCGAGGCCTGGCCCTGCCCGTCCGGCATCGTGGCCGGGATGCCGTCGACGATCAGCCGCACGCCGCGGATGCCGAAGGTCGAACGCGAGCCGAAGCCGCGGATCGACAGCTGCAGGTCCTGCGCGTAGTTCTGCCGGTTCAGCACGCTGATGCCCGGCACGCGGTTCAGCGCCTCGGACAGATTCACCTGCGGCCCGCCGCTGTCGAGCACATCGCGTGTCACCGCGCTGATCGCGGCCGGCGCGTCGAAGGTGGTCTGGCGGGTGCGTTCGGCGGTCACGACCACCGGGTCGAGCGTGACCTGGGCGCGCAGCGGCGCGGCAGCGGCGAGGGCCGCAAGCAGCAGGGGACGGGGTGTCATCGTTCGCAAGGTTCGTTGTCATGGCGCCGGGCGGCGCGCGACGAGCCTATGCGAACCCGTCCAGGCGGGCGACGGGGTTTGCAGTTAGAGATTTTCTGGAGGGCCGGGGCCTCCGGCGAGCGTGGGCCCCCGGGGATCCTCAGGCCCGCATCAGGCTCCAGCCCGACCGGCCCGGCAGCGTGTTGGCCGCGATCTGGTCGCGCAGCTGCACGATGCTCTGCGGTTCGGCCAGCAGGCGCAGCCGGTCGGCCGGGCTCAGGCGCTCGGTGTCCTGGTCGACCAGGCCGCGCACCAGCAGGCGCCGCGCGCGGCCGCGGCTGCCCCAGCCGGTGTTGCGCGGCCCCATCGCGTGGCGCACGACCTCGAACAGCCACGGGTCGGTGACGGCGTCGTGCCAGACCGGCGCCGGGGCGGCCCGGCGCGCGAAGTGCCAGGCGTGGCGCAGCACGCGCGGCGCGCTGTGCTCCTCGGGCGTCATCAGCAGGCGATGCGCCAGCGCACGCCGGCCGAGCGCGCTGCGGCTGGTCAGCACGATCACCGGCACCGCGAGGACCAGCGGCAGTCCCATCGGCGCCAGCCAGAGCGCGGCGCGCGGTTCGATCCACAGCAGCGCGGCGACGCCGGCCAGCGCGAGCGCGCCGATCGTGCCGAAGCGCTGCGCGGCATCGCGCCAGCCGATGTCGCTGGCCTCGCGCGGCGGCGACTTCCAGTCCAGCTTCAGGCCGGTCAGCGCGCCGATCACGAACAGCGTGTGGGCGATCATGCGCAGCGGCGCGGTCAGCACGGACAGACCGGCCTCCAGCAGCGCGCCGCGCAGCAGTGCCGGCGTGCCGCCGTACTCGCGCTGGCGGCCGCGCATCAGGATCGCGGCCACGCCCGCCACGCGCGGCAGCGCCAGCATCGCCACGGTGGCGAGCCACAGCGCGGTCGCGCCGGCGGACACGCCGCCGTGCAGGCCGAACGAGCCGCGCTCGCCGAGCAGCCACAGCGCCGAGCCGGCCAGCACGAAGCCGAGCCACAGCGGCGCCGAGAGGTAGGCCATCGCGCCGGTCAGCAGCATCGCGCGGTGCACGCCGTGCAGGCCCGGTTCGGTGACGAGCCGCGCGTTCTGCAGGTTGCCCTGGCACCAGCGGCGGTCGCGCTGCAGTTCGTCCAGCAGGTTGGCCGGCTGCTGCTCGTAGCTGCCGTCCAGGTCGTCGACCAGCCAGACGTGCCAGCCGGCGCGCCGCATCAGCGCGGCCTCGACGAAGTCGTGCGAGAGGATCTCGCCGGCGAGGCCGCCGCGGCCCGGCAGCGGCGCCAGCGCGCAGTGCTGCATGAACGGCGCGACCCGGATGATCGCGTTGTGGCCCCAGTAGTGCGACTCGCCGAGCTGCCAGAACTGCATGCCCGCGGTGAACAGCCGCCCGGTCACGCGGCCGGCGAACTGCTGCGCGCGCGCATGCAGCGTGGTCAGGCCGCAGGCGCGCGGCGCGGTCTGGATGATGCCGGCGCGCGGGTTCGTCTCCATCAGGCGCACCAGGGTCACGAGGGCGTCGCCGCTCATCACGCTGTCCGCGTCGAGCACGACCATGTAGCGGTAGTTGCGCCCCCAGCGGCGGCAGAAGTCCGCCACGTTGCCGGACTTGCGCTTCTTGCGCAGCGTGCGCCAGCGGTAGTGGACGCGGGCGCCCTCGCCCAGCGTGTCGCGCAGCTCGGCCCAGGCAGCCAGCTCGGCGGCACGGATCTCGGGGTCGTTGGTGTCGGACAGCACGAAGACGTCGAACAGCCGTGCCGCACCGGTGGCCGCGAGCGATTCGCAGGTCGCGCGCAGCCCGGCGAACACGGAGGCGACGTTCTCGTTGCAGATCGGCATCACGATCGCCGTGCGGGCCTCGGCATGGATCGGCGCATGGCCGGCCGCGCGCGCGGACAGCGCATGCCGGTCGCCACGCCACAGCACCCAGAAGCCCATCATCGCGGTCACGAAGCCGGCCGAGACCCAGGCGAACAGCAGCGCGAACAGCCCCACCTGGCCGGCACGCAGCCAGGGGCTGCCGGTCTCCGGCAGCGAGTGCAGCAGCAGCGCGGTGGCCGCCAGCGCCGACAGCGTGACGATCGCCAGCAGCACTGCACGGCGCCGTGCCGCGGCACGCTGCCAGGGCTGCTCGGCGCCGCTGCTGGCCGGGGCCTCGCCGCGGCCGCGCAGCAGGTCGGCCAGACCGGCGACGAAGCCGCGCCAGGGCCGCGCGACCATTGCGCCGCGGCGGATCGGCGGGCTGCTCGCACCGGCGCCGCCGGGCACGGCCGCGAGCACTCGCGGGGTCATTCGGACGGAAGGATGCTGGTCCATGTTTCGGTCAGCGCGTGGGCGCCGTGTCGCAGGTAGGCACGCAGTTCGAGTGGCTGCGCGGGGTGGGCCCGCTCGGCGCGCAGCGTCATGCGCCAGCCGCCGGTGACGGGGTTGCGGTAGGCCAGGCGTTCGACGACGCGGCCGTTGGGTCCGGTGCTCGCGACGGCCTCGACCGTCGCATCGGGCGGCAGCGCGCGCAGCGCCGGCCCGTCGAAGTCGACGACGAACTGCACCTCGCGGTCGACGATGTCGTCGGGCTCGCGGAAGCCGTGGCCGCGGCGCGACTGCACCGCCCAGCCGCCCGGCGGGCGCTGCTGGCGCTCGCCCTGCCAGTGCAGCCGGTACGCGAAGTCCAGCGGCTGGCCGGGCGCCGGCAGGCGCTCCGGCACCCAGTAGGCGACCACGTTGTCGTTCGTCTCGTCGGGCGTGGGCAGCTGCAGCAGCTCGACGCGGCCGGGCCCCCAGGCGCCCTGCGGCTCGACCCAGGCGCTCGGGCGCTGCTCGTAGCGCGCCTCGAGGTCCTCGTAGCTGGTGAAGCTGCGGTCGCGCTGCATCAGCCCGAAGCCGGCCGGGTCGCGCAGCGCGAACGACGTGACCAGCGGCTGCTTCGGATTGGACAGGGGCCGCCAGAGCCACTCGCCGTCACTGCTGGCGATCGAGAGGCCGTCCGAGTCGTGCACCTCGGGGCGGAAATCGCCCGGCCGCGGCTGGTTCTCGCCGTGCTGGAACATGCTGGTCAGCGGCGCCAGCCCGAGCGTCGTGATGCCCTCGCGCAGGAACAGGCGCGCCTGCACGACGATCACCGTCGAGTCGCCGGGCCGCACGGTGAAGCGGTAGGCGCCGGCCGCGCGCGGCGACTCCAGCAGCGCGTGGATGACCAGCGCGGTGGCGTCCGGCGCCGGCCGTTCGATCCAGAACTCGGTGAAGCGCGGGAACTCCTCGCCCTGGCCGCCGGGGGCGCCCGCGGTGTCGATGCCCAGGCCGCGCGCCGACAGGCCGTAGTGCTGCCCGCGCCCGAGTGCGCGCAGGTAGCTCGCGCCGAGGAAGACGACCAGCTCGTCCTTGTAGGCGGGGTTGTTCAGCGCGTAGTGCACGCGGAAGCCCGCGAAGCCGACGTCGCCCCAGGACTGCGGCGAGAGCCGGTTGCGGCCGTAGTCGAAGTCGCGCCGGTCGAACGCGATGTGCCGCACGCCCTGCGGCGTGACCTCGTTGATCGCGACCGGCTGCGTCTGGTACTTCCCGAGGTGGAAGAACATCAGCTCGAACGGCAGCTTCTCGCGGCGCCAGAGGGCGCGCGCCGGATCGAAGCGGATGTCGCGGTAGCCGTCGTAGCTGAGCGCCTTCAGCTCCGGCGGCAGCACGAAGGTCGACGCGCGGTACGGCTCGCGCGCCAGTTGCTCGGCGCGGCGCGCGACGTCGTCGAAGCCGAAGGCGGCTGCGGGGCCGGCGAGGGTGGTCAACAGGGCTGTCGCGAACCAGCGACGCCAGAACGGGGCGGGACCGAAGACCATCGATCGTTGTCCGAGGTGAACCGGGATTTCCGCGGCGCGACGGCGCCGCTTCCTGCGCGGTTCTGGGCAACGGCCATGCCACGGCCGGAAAGTCGAGTCAGATCAACGACTTGCGCGTTCGAGGCCAGTTACGGATCGGCCCACTCGGTGAAAACCCGCGAAAAGCGTCGCCGATCGGCGACAGGGCCGCCGGCCCGGTGCCGCAAGTGACTGATCCGGAAGGGATTTCGGCCCGTCGCTAACCGGCGACAGGCGGGTCGGCGCGGAACTGGCCGGCCGTCAGGCCGTGCTTCTGCAGCAGCCGGTAGAACTCGGTGCGGTTGCGCTCGGCCAGCCGGGCGGCGTCGGCCACGTTGCCGTCGGTCAGCTTGAGCAGGCCGACCAGGTACTCGCGCTCGAAGCGCTCGCGCGCGACCGCGAAGCTCAGCACCTCGACGCTCGGGACGCGCAGCGCGCGCTGCACCAGCCCGAGCGGGATCAGCGGCGTCGTCGCCAGCGCGCAGACCTGCTCGACCACGTTGTGCAGCTGGCGCACGTTGCCCGGCCAGCTGGCGGTGGCGAGGGCCTTCATCGCGTCGGGCGCGAAGCCGTTCAGCTTCTTGCCGTACTTCTGCGCGAGCCGCGCCATGAAGTGGTTGGCCAGCAGCGCGATGTCCTCGCGCCGCTCGGCCAGCGTCGGCAGGCGCAGCGAGACGACGTTCAGCCGGTAGTACAGGTCCTCGCGAAACTGGCCCTGCGCCATCGCCGCATCCAGGTCGCGGTGCGTGGCCGACAGGATGCGCAGGTCCACCGGCACCGGCTGCGTCGCGCCGACCGGCCGCACCGAGCGCTCCTGCAGCACGCGCAGCAGCTTCACCTGCAGGGCCGGCGGCATGTCGCCGATCTCGTCCAGGAACAGCGTGCCGCCGTTGGCCGTCACGCACAGGCCGGTGTGGTTCGCCACCGCCCCGGTGAACGAACCCTTCACGTGGCCGAACAGTTCCGACTCGAGCAGCGCCTCGGGGATCGCGCCGCAGTTGACCGCGACGAACGGCTTCGCGCGGCGCGGGCTGGCACGGTGGATCGCCGCCGCCAGCAGTTCCTTGCCGGTGCCGCTGTCACCGGTGATCAGCACGCTGGCGTCCGAACGCGCCACCAGGCGCGCCTCGGCGAGCAACTCGGCCATGCGGTTGGAATTGCTGACGATGCCTTCGCGCCAGGCGGCGTCGCCGTCCGTCGTCGTGCTCTCCGGGGCGGCCACCGCGAGTGCCTGGGCGATCTTGTCGAGCAGCTCCTTGCCGTCGAAGGGCTTCGTCAGGTAGCCGAACACGCCGCGCGCCGTGGCCTCCACCGCGTCGGGAATGGTGCCGTGCGCGGTCAGCAGGATCACCGGCAGCGCCGGGTCACGGGCGTGGATCTCGTCGAACAGCGACAGGCCGTCGCGCCCGGGCAGGCGCACGTCGCTGACCACCAGCTGCGGCCGCGCCAGCGTCAGCTGCGTCAGCGCCGCCTCGGCCGATTCGACCGCGGTGACGCGGTAGCCGGCCGCCGACAGCCGCATCGACAGCAGCTTCAGCAGGTCGGGGTCGTCGTCGACGAGCAGCAGGCTGGCGGCCATGGCCTCAGGGCCGGGTGCCCGGCGCGCTGCCCGGCGCCGAGGCAGCCGGCGCGCGGTTGTTCAGGCTGCGCTCGATCGCCTTCAGCGCCTCGAGCTTCTCGTTGAGCTGCTGCACGTTGCGCTGGCTCTCGCGCAGCTCGCGGGCCTGCCGTTCCAGCGCTTCCTCGAGCCGGCGCTGCTCGGTCAGGCGCGTCAGCAGCAGCCGCGCGAGCCCCTGCCAGGGCTGCTGCTCGGTCGTCGGGTTGCGCGCGATCGGCTCGACCAGCGCCAGCGCCCGAGCCGTGTCGGCCGGGTTGCGCGTCTGCGACAGCACCAGCGCCAGCTCCATCGCGTTGCCCGGCGCGTTGCCCGAGGTGGCGAGCAGCGCGCTCTGGCGCACCGCTTCGGCGCTCAGTTCGGCGACCGGCATCTGGCGCAGCTGCTCCTGGTAGAAGAGCAGCCGCCGGGCGGCGGCATCGACCGGGTCCGGCGCGGTCGGCGCCGGGGCCGGTGGCGGCGGCGCGGGCGGGGGTGGCTGCGGCACCGCCGGGGCAGGCGCCGCCGCCGCGGGGATGGGCTCCGGCGCGGCCATCGGCAGCGCGCCGCAGGCGGCCAGCAGCGTGCACAGGGACAACGCGGCCAGCGCGCGGGGCATTCGCCAGGGGTCCACGGGTCGGCTATCCGGCATGAGGGAGTTCGATGTGAAAGTGGGCGCCCGGCCCGTCGGGCAACAGCTCGATCTGGCCGCCGTGTGCGGTGACCACCTCGTACACGATGGACAGGCCGATGCCGCTGCCGCGCGGCGCATCGGCGGGCTGCACGTCGCCGCGGTAGAACGGCTCGAAGATGCGCGCCCGGTCGGCGGCCGCGACGCCAGGCCCCTCGTCGACGATGTCGACGCAGGCCCGCCCGGGCAGGCGCGAAACCTCGAAACGGATCGTAGCGCGCAGCGGGCTGAACCGGATCGCGTTGGACAAAAGGTTACCCAGCGCCATGCCCAGCTTCTCGGCATCGACCTCTACCTCCAGGGGCTCGCCGGCGATGCGCACCGCGAGCTGCCGCGCCTGCCACTGCAGGCGCTGGCGCGCGGCGCAGTCGGCGATCAGCTGCTTCAGCTCGACGGGCTTGCGGACCAGCTGGCGCGCCTCGAACGCGGCGGCGTTGAAACGCAGCAGGTCCTCGATCTGCGCCTGCAGCACCGCGGTGTTCTGGCGCAGGATGCGCGCGACCTCGCGCTGGCCTTCGCTGAGCGTGCCGGCCACGCCCTCCTCCAGCAACGCGACGCCCTCGCGCAGCGTTGCCAGCGGCGTCTTCAGTTCGTGCGAGACATGGCGCAGGAAGCGCGCCTTGTCGGCGTCCAGCTCGAGCAGGCGCAGCCGCAGCCACTCGAGGCGGCGCCCGAGCGCCCGCACGTCGACCGGGCCGGCGATGCGCACCGGCTCGTCGAGCCGGTTTTCGCCCAGGCCGACCACGGCCGACTCGAGCCGCTTCAGCGGCCGCCCGAGCCAGAAGCCGAACACCAGTGCCAGCACGACGGCCACCGCGATCGCCGCCAGCATCTGCTGGCCCAGTTCGGCGCGGCCGGCATCCAGCTCGGCAACCAGCGCGCGGTTGCGCGCGTCGGCGGCGCGGCGCGCCTGCGCCGCCACCGCGATGTTCCAGGCGTCCAGGTCACGGAAGGCGGCCGTCAGCGTCGCCTCGCGCGCCGGCAGCGTGAACTCGGCGCCGCGCAGCTGGGCGCGGATGGTCGCGAGCAGCTGCGTCCAGCGCTCGCGCTCGGCGGCCGGCAGGCCGATGCCGCCGAGCTGCTTCAGCACCGCCTCGGCCTCGTGCGCCGCCTCGTCGAAACGCTGGCGCAGCACCGGATCGTCCAGCACCAGGTACTGGCGCGCGGCGCGCTCCATCGCGACGGTGCGTTCGCCGAGCTGCTGCACGGCCGCCGTCTCGGCGACCGCGGTGCGCGCGCCGGCGCCGCTTTGCACCAGCAGACCCTCGAGCGTGAACAGACCGCGCAGCGACGCCGCGCTGAGCAGCGCGGCGATCAGCAGGAAGGCCACCAGCAGCAGTTGCCGGAACGAGTAGCGGTTCAGCAGGAACATCGCGGGCGATTCTGCCCGCGCCGCGCTGCCCCGCTTGTGCCTGCGGGATCCCGCTCAGGGCGGGTTCTTGACCTCGACCTTCAGCGAAGCGAACCAGGCCGCGAGGTCGGCGATGTCGGCATCGCTGAGCGACTTGGCCATCAGGCTCATCACCTCGTGCGTTCGTGTACCGCCGCGGAACGCACGCAGCTGGCGCACGAGGTAGCCCTCCGGATCGCCGGCGAGATTCGGCGTCTCCGGGGCGACCGCGATGCCCAGCGGGCCGTGGCAGACGGCGCAGGCCTGCGCCTTCTGTCGGCCCGCCGCGGCGTCGCCGGCGACCGCCGCGCCGGGCAGCGCGGCGGCCAGCAGCAGCCAGGGGGCGACGAACCTCACGGCGCGTAGGTGATGCGGTAGATCGCGCCGGCGTAGTCGTCCGAGACGAGCAGCGACCCGTCCTTCATCACCGCCACGTCGACCGGCCGGCCGCGGTAGGTGCCGGTGTCCGGGTCCAGCCAGCCTTCCGCGAACACGGTGCTCTTGTCCGCGGTGCCGTCGGGCTTCAGCGAGACGAAGTTGATCAGGCCGCCGCTCGCCTTGGTGCGGTTCCAGGAGCCGTGCGCGGCGACGAAGATGCCGCCCTGGTACTGCGACGGGAACATGCGGCCGTTGTAGAAGGTCATGCCGAGTTGCGCCTGGTGCGCCGGGAACTCGATCTGCGGCTTGGTCCAGTTGGCTGGCGGCTTCATGTCCTTCAGGTCCGGCGCCGCCCCGGAGCCGGCGATCTGCACGTTGTTGCCGTGGATGTACGGGTAGCCGAAGTGCTCGCCGCCCGACTTGGTGATGCGGTTCAGTTCGCCCGGCGGCGTGTCGTCGCCCATGCCGTCGGTCTGGTTGTCGGTGAACCAGACGGTCTTGTCCTTCGGGTTGATGTCCATGCCGACCGAGTTGCGCACGCCGCGCGCCACCACCTCGCGCCCCGAACCGTCGAACGGGTTCATGCGGATCATGCCGCCGATGCCCAGGCTCTCGAACATCGCGATCTTGTCGCGCGGCGGCACGTTGAACGGCTGGCCCAGCGTGATGTAGAGCTTGCCGTCGTCACTGACGCGGCAGGTGCGCGCGCCGTGGTTGAAGCTCTCCTCCTCGGGGGGGATCAGCTTGCCCTGGTCGACCACCGGGATCACCGCGACGTCCGGGCCTTCGTAGAAGAACTCGGCGGCCGGGAAGTTCAGCACGCGGTTGTGCTCGACGACGATGAGGAACCCGTCCCGGGTCCAGCACACGCCGTTCGGGTTGGTGAACTTGAGCGACGGCGCGAACGACTTGACCTCGTCGGCCACGCCGTCGCTGTTGCGGTCGGTGACGGCCCACACGGTGGTCTTGCGGGTGCCGACGAACAGCATGTTGGTGCTGGGCGCGACGGCCATGTGGCGCGCGTCGGGCACGATCGCGAACAGGTCGATCTTGAAACCCGGCGGCAGCTTGATGCGCTTCAGGTTCTCGCTGATCGCGGCGGCATTCTTGCCCTCCTGCGGCACGACCGGGATGTTCAGGTCGGTCGTCGCGACCTTGAACTGCTTGAGCTTCTCGAGGTTCTGCTGGGCCAGGGCGGGCAGCGCCAGCAGCGCAGCGCAGGCGATGCCTGTCAGCGCGAACGAACGGGATGTCGTGTTCAAGAGTGTCTCCTCGGGCGTGTTGTATGGACTGCTCCCGCGGCCGTCGCCGGATCCGGCCGCGAGCCACGAATCTACTGGTAGTGGCCGTGCCGTTCCAGCAGTTCGATCTTGTACCCGTCGGGATCCTGGATAAAGAAGAAGCGCGCGAGCAGTTCGTCGCCGCGCTTGAACTCCTTGACCGGCGCCGGCTCGTAGCCGCGCGCCACCAGCGCCGCATGCGCCGCGGCGGCATCCGGCACGACGACGCCGACGTGGCCGTAGCCGGTGCCGTGCGTGTACGGCTCGGTGCGCCCCTTGTTCAGGGTCAGTTCGAGCTCGACGTCGTTCTCGGCATTGCGCAGGTAGACGAGCGCGAAGTCCGGAAAGTCGAGCCGGTGCGCCTCCTCGAGGCCCAGCACGTCGGCGTAGAACTTCATCGACTTCTCCAGGTCAAGCACGCGGATCATCGTGTGGATCACCTTGGCCATGCGTTGCTCCTGTGTCAGCGTGCGGCGCGCGCGCCGAGGTTGACGACGCGCGGCCGGGGTTCCGGCCGCGCGGCGGGCTCGTCGTTTGGGACCTCCGCGCGCTCCGCCGCGGTCAGCTTGCGGCGCAGGAAGCGCATGCAGGTCACCCGCAGGAAGGAGGCGAAGTTCGGCACCTCGCCACGGTGCGCCAGGATCTCGTCGTGGAACTGCACGATCAGGCTGTTCGTCGTGCAGCCCTCGGCCTCGGCCATCTCGGCGAGGATGTCCCACACCATGTTCTCCAGGCGGATGCTGGTGAGCACGCCGTGGATGCGAATCGTGCGGGAACGTTGCTCGTACTGGATCGGGTCCGCCTTGACGAAGTATTCGCACATGGTCGTTCTCCTGGACTGCTCACAAGGTGTGAATGAACCCGGCGTGTCCGAGCAAACCACCCCGACGATCCGGATCAAGGCGCAAAGCACAGCCGTAGCTCGGGCTACGGCGAGCATTTGCAACGCCGAGCCGGGCCGTCGGGGTGGGATGAGCGGGCATGTCGGGTTCGTTCACACCTTGTCAGATCGTGCGCGCACTCATCTGCTTCGCGATGTGATCGGCCTGGCGGATCGCCAGCGTCACGATCGTGAGCGTCGGGTTCTCCGCGCCGCCGGTGGTGAACTGGCTGCCGTCCGAGATGAACAGGTTCGGGACGTCGTGCGTCTGGCCGTAGGCGTTGCAGACGCTGTCCGACGCCTTCGCTCCCATCCGGCAGGTGCCCAGGTTGTGCGTGCTCGGGTAGGGCGGCGTGCGGAAGGTCTTGATCGCCCCGGCCGCCTGGTAGACGCGCTCGCCCTGCCTGAAGGCATGGTTGCGCATCGCGACGTCGTTGTCGTGGTCGTCGAAGTGCACGTTGGGCGCCGGGTTGCCGTACTTGTCCTTGACGTTCGGGTTCAGCGTCACGCGGTTGCTCTCGCGCGGCACCAGCGTGCCACCGCCGGCACCGGACCCGATGATCACGACAACCGAGTCGTCGGTCTGTTCGAACTTCGCCATGTGCTTGCTCCAGGATCAGAGGTAGGGGGGCGGGCTGGCCTCGCGCGAGGGGGCCGGCAGCCACTTCAGGTCCTGGAAGCCACGCGTGATGTAGCCGCCCTTCTCCCAGGCGGAGCCCGGGTAGCCGAACACCTTGAAGGCCATGTCGTTGTCGTACAGCGACGTGATGCACTGGCCGCGCACGCTGGCGAAGAAGGGCTGGCCCTCGATCGCCTTGACCACCTCGCGGCGCTTCTTCTCGCTCGCCTTGACGAAGCTGCCGCCGGCCGCCGAGTCGAGCCCGGCAAGGCCGTCGCGCAGCAGCTTGGCGGTGGCCGCGTCGGCGCTCGCCTTGCCGTCCAGGTCCTTCGCGAGCAGCGCGTAGACCGCGTCCGGCAGCTTCTTGTGCGGGTAGAGCACGCGGCCCATCTTCATCAGGGCCTCGCCCTCGGCCTTCGAGAGCGTCTTCAGCTCGACCGCCCAGACCGTCGAGGGGGCCAGGGCCGCCAGGACGCTGCCGGCGGCGAGCGTGCCCATCAGCACGCCCGAGCCCTTGAGGAAGTCGCGCCGCGCGAGCGGCAGATCGAGCTTCGGCACCTCGCCGGTGCCTTCGTCGCACCCGCCGACGGCGGAAGCTTCCGAAATCGGAATCACGCGCATGTCCGTCTCCTGGCTACTGCTGCTGCGGCGCGGCGTGGACCGCCGTCTGGGAGGCGCAGTGTGCACCCGGCATGGCAGGCAGGGTGATGAGTGGCTACATACGCGGGGAAGTACCGAGTCGTCGTTCAGTTCGTTCCCAGCGCGAGCTGCGCCCGAGGCGTCCATGCTGCATCGGCGTCGCCCGAGTCGCGCAGCTTCGGCGCGGCGAGGAACAGGCGCTCGCCCGGCAGGCCTTGCGCGATCAGCGCGTCGCGCACGGCGAGGCCGCGCTGCAGGGCCAGCTCGCGCATCGCGTCGGGTGGCACCGGCATGTGCATTCGCAAGCGCGCCTCCATCTCCGGCCCGGGCAGGTCGCGTGCGAAGCCGAGCGCATTGCGCGGCTTGTCCGGCAGGTCGGTCGCACGGTAGACCTCGCGCAGCACCCGCGCGCGCGCCTCGGCGTCCAGCGTACGCAATGCATCGACCTCGGCGGCCGGCGCGCCGGCGCGCAGCAGCTCGCGGCGCCGCTCGGCCAGCAGGCGCGCTTCCAGCGCGGCGCGCTGGAAGTCCGCGCGCTCGGCGGTCGGGTCGGACGCGCCGGTCACCGTCATCTTCAGCGCGGGCCGCTCCACCAGGGCCTTCGCGACCTTGGCCAGCACGCCCTGCCCGGCCTCGGTCGGCACCGCGGTGCCGGCGCGGAACTCGACCACGCTGAGGTCCTCCGTCCCGCCGCCGGCCAGCAGCGCGAACGGCGCCGTCAGCGCCTTGACCAGCAGGTTGCCGATCAGCTTCAGCACGATGCCGAACACGCTGAACTGCGGGTCGTTGATCGAGCCGCTGACCGGCAGGTTGATGTCGATCACGCCGCTGCGGTCCTTCAGCAGCGCCACGGCGAGCAGCACGGGGAGCTTGGTCGCGTCCGGCGAGTCGACCTTGTCGCCGAAGGTCAGCTGGTTCAGGACCACCTGGTTGCGCGCCTCGAGCCGGCCGTCCGGGTCGATCTTGTAGGCCACGTCCATGCTCAGCTTGCCGCGTTCGATCGCGTAGCCGGCGTACTTGCCGGCATAGGGCGACAGCGGCGCGAGCTCGAGATCCGTCGCCTTGGCCTGGATGTCCAGGGCGAGCGGATCGGCCATCGGGTTCAGCGCCCCGCGGATGTCCAGCAGCGCGGTCCCCGCGGCGCGGCCGCGCAGCTCGAGCGTCGCCATCTCGCGCGTCCCGGAACGGAACGCACCGAGCCGGCCGTTCAGTGCACTCAGTTCGGCGCTGTAGTTGGGGCGCACGAAGTGGTCGCTGAAGTCGACGCGGCCATTCACGAGCTTGACCCCGCCCACGGCGAGATCCAGCGGCGGCTCCGTGGAGGCGGGGGCCGGCGCGGCCGAGGCCGGCGCGGCGGGCGGGACCGCATCGCCGGGTGCACTGGCAGCCGCGGCCGGCGCCGCGACCCCGCTGAGGTTGAAGCGGCCCTGCTCGGTGACCAGCAGCCGCGCGAAGAAGTCCGACAGCGTCGCCTCGCGCAGTTCCAGCCGGGGCCGCGCACCGGGCTGCTGCTCGAAGCGCAGGCCGTCGAGCGCCAGCATCTGCCAGCTCAGCAGCTCGTCGGCCGCCGCGTCTGCGCCAGCGGCGCCCGCCGCGCCACGGGTGTGCACGCGCACGTCGCCCACACGCAGGTCGCCCTGCGCCTGCACGGCCAGACCGGCGGGCAGGGCCTGCACCGAGAAGTCACCCCGCAGTCCGGCCTCGGCGCGCAGCAGGCTGACCCGGATCTGCTCGCCGAAGTAGGGCTCGAACAGGTGGACCGGGAAGCGCTCGACCTGCACGCTGCCCGACGCGGCGAACGGGTCGGGCATCAGGCGGCCGCTCCACGCCAGGCGGCCCGACTCCGGCGCCGCGCTGCGTGGCGCGGCCGGCGCCGAGACCTGCACGCCGAGCTGCACCTTGGCGGGCGCCGCGCCCCGCGCCGCCGGCCATTGCAGCCCCTGCGCGCGCAGCCGCAGGCCATGCGCCTCGACACGCAACGGCACGTTGGCCGCGCGGCCGGTGGCCTGCGCGTCGGCCAGCCGCAGGCGGCCGCCATCGATCGCGAGTTCGTCCAGCCGCACCCGCCAGCCGGCCGGCGGCCCGGACGCCGCGGGTGCGCCTGGCGCCGGGGCGGGAGGCGTGCCGTCCGCCGCGGCCCACTGCAGCAAGTTCCAGCGGCCCGCCCCATCGCGCGCCAGCTCGAGCTGCGGCTGCGTGAGGGCGATGCGGCCGAGCGCCGCGCTGCGGGCTGGAAGCTCGATGCGCGCGCCGCGCCACTCGACGCGCTTCACGGCGACCACATCGCGCGCCGCGCGCCCGCTGCCCTCGGCGAGCGCCAGGCCGTCGAGCGCCGCCTCGTCGACCTGCACGCCCAGCGTGGACCCCGCCGCATCCCAGTCGACGCGCCCCTGCAGCGAGAGACGTCCGTCCAGCCGCGGCACCACCGCCTGCGCGACGTAGGGCGACAGGGCCGCCAGCGCGAGCCCGTCGACCGTCACGCCGGCCTCGCCGGCCTGCTCGCCGACCTGCGCGTCGACCCGCAGCGTGCCGGCCTCAGCCGCGCCGTCGGCCTGCGGACGCAGTGTCGCCTCCAGCGTCAACGGCAGCCGCTCGCGCATCGGCCAGCGCACTGCAGTCGCCTGCAGGCCCAGCCCGTCGAGCTGCAGTGCGGCGGCCGGGCGGGTGGTGGCATCGGTCCAGCGCACCTGGGCGGCTTCGATGTCGAGCCGGTCGAGCTCGACCTGCCAGGTGCGGCCGGCCGCGCTCGCCCGCCCGGCCGCGCCGCTGGCCGCGGAGGCCGCGGGCATCGAAGGCGCTGCCGC
>JAHBZL010000024.1 GCA_019635485.1 Piscinibacter sp.
CGCCGGCGGACCCCGCGCTCGTCGCGCTGCTCGACCGCGGCGAAGCGGCACTGCGGGCCGGCGACGGCGCGGCCGCGCAGCGCGCCTACGAGCAGGCGGTGGCGCTGCGCCATGCGACCGACGTCGAACTCGGCTGGCTGCGCGCCCAGCTGCAGTCGGGCGAATACCGTCGTGCGCTGGCCTTCGCGGCCCATGTGGCTGGCGCGCACCGCGACGCCGCGCCCGGCGCCGCTCTGTACGCGTGGCTGCTGGAGCGCGGTGCGCAATCGGCCATCGCGCGTACGCAGCTCGCCGCCGCGCAGCGGCGCTGGCCCGACGATCCCGCGCTGCAGTGGATGGCCCGGCGGCTCGGCGCGCCCGGTTCCGCCCAGGCGGACGAGCCGGCGCCGCCGCTTCGACTCGGCCCCTACCCCTCCGGCGACACGGTGCCGCGCGGCGCGCGCACCGTGGCCAGCGCGCTGCGCATCGACGACCGGCATGCGCTGCTGCCGCTGGCCTCGCTCGCCGGCGCGAGCGAGGGGTGGCTGCGCGACGGCCTCGGCCGCGCACGCGCCGCGGTGGTCGAGCGCCGCGAAGAGACGCTCGGCATCGCTGTGCTGCGCGTCCAGACGCCCTGGGAGGCCGTCGGCGCGCTGCAACTCGCGCCGCGCGACGCCTTTGCCGGCAGCCCGGCGTTCGCGCTGGGTTACGAGGCTGGCCCCGACATGCCACTCTGGCCCGCGATGAGCGCCGGCCTGCTCGGCCGCCCGCTGCCCGGAGGCTCGCTGCAACGCCTCGGTGTCGAACTCGCCGCCAGCGCCGGCGGGCCCGTGTTCGACCACGCTGCACGCCTGGTGGGCATGACCCTGCCGACCGGCAGCGATGCCCGCGCCGTGCACCTGCTGCCGCTGTCGGCGCTGCGCGAACTGCTGCCTTCCGAGACTCCTGCTGCGGCCGCGGAAGTGGCCCGCGTCGCACCCGACGCGGTCTACGAGGCCGCGCTCGGCGTCACGCTGCAGTTCGTCGTCCTCCCCTGAGACCGCGCGGGCCACGGCCCGCACGCCTGCCATCGAACCTTCGCGGTCGTGTCACGCGACCATCATCGCCACTGCCTAGGCTGGCGCGAACCTTCCACCACCGAGGATCGCGCATGACCCATCGTTCCGACCCGTCCCGCCGCCGCTTCCTGCAGACCGGCACGGCCGCACTCGGCGTCGCCGCCCTGCCCCGCTGGGCCGCCGCTCAGGGCGCCCCCGGATTGATCACATCGGCCACCGAACTCCCGGTGGCCGCGCAGGGCCTTGCATTCGGCGACCCGGCGGACGGCGCGGTGCTGGTCTGGAGCCGCAGCGACCGGCCGGCACGCATGATCGTCGAGTGGAGCCTGGACGAGCAGTTTCGCAAGGTGCAGCGCCTCGTCGGCCCCTACGCGCTGCCCGAGGCCGACTACACCGTGCGGCAGGACATCGCCGGCCTGCCCGGCGACCGCGAGGTGTTCGTGCGCGTCAGCTTCCAGTCGCTGGACAACGCCCGTGCGATCGGCGCGCCGGTGCTCGGCCGTTTCGTGACGCCGGACTTCGACGGGCCGGACGAACATGGCCATCGCCGCCATTCGCGCGACCTGCGCTTCCAGTGGGGCGGGGACACCGCGGGCCAGGGTTGGGGCATCAACCCGTCGTTCGGCGGCATGAAGATCTACGAGGCGATGCGCCGGCGCCAGCCGCGCTTCTTCATCCACAGCGGCGACACGATCTACGCCGACGGACCGATCCCGTCCAGCGTCACGGCGGAAGGCGGCCGGCTGTGGACCAACCTGGTCACGCCCGAGGTCAGCAAGGTCGCCGAGACGCTCGACGAGTTCCGCGGCCGCTACCGCTACAACCTGATGGACGAGAACCTGCGCCGCTTCCAGGCCGAGGTGCCGCAGATCTGGCAGTGGGACGACCACGAGGTGACGAACAACTGGTCCGACGCGAAGGACCTGTCGGCCGATGCGCGCTACACCGAGAAGAACGTGCCGCTGCTGACCGCACGCGGCACCCGCGCCTTCCTCGACTACGCGCCGCTGCGCCCGTTCGACGCGCGCGAATCGCAGCGCGTCTACCGGCGCTTCTCGTACGGCCCGCTGCTGGACGTGTTCGTGCTCGACATGCGCTCCTACCGCGGTCCCAACACCGACAACCTGCAGGCCGCGCCCGGGCCGGACACGGCCTTCCTCGGCCGCGCGCAGCTCGAGTGGCTCAAGCAGGGCCTGGACCGCTCGCGCGCGGTGTGGAAGGTGATCGCGGCCGACATGCCGATCGGATTGAACGTCGGCGACGGTCGGACCCCGGCAGGCGCGGCGCGCTGGGAGGCCATCGCCAACGGCCAGCCGGGCGCACCGCTCGGGCGCGAGCTCGAGATCGCCGAACTGCTCCAGTTCATCAAGCGGCGCCGCGTGCGCAACACCGTCTGGCTGACGGCCGACGTGCACTACTGCGCCGCGCACTACTACGACCCGGACCGCGCGGCGTTCGGCGACTTCGACGGCTTCTGGGAGTTCGTCTCCGGCCCGCTCAACGCCGGCAGCTTCGGCCCCAACACGCTGGACGGCACCTTCGGCCCGCAGGTCGTGTTCCAGAAGGCGCCGCCGGCCGGCCAGGCCAACCTGTCGCCCTACGCGGGGCTGCAGTTCTTCGGCGAGGTCAACATCGACGCACGCAGCGCCGACCTCACGGTCGATCTGCGCGACATCGACGGCAGCTCGGTGTTCAGCAGGACGCTGCGGCCCCGCGGCGGCTGATCCGGGCGCACAAAGAAAGAAGGGGCGCCAGCGTCGTTCGACGCGGCGCCCCTGCGGGCGGTCTGGTGGAGCTGGGGGGGATCGAACCCCCGTCCGCAAGCCATCGTCAGGCAGATCTACATGCTTAGCTGGCTGATTTGGTTTTAATGGTGCCGGCCGCGCAGCAGCACGCTGCCGTCACCACGAGTCACTTGATTTGATCCTGTGCCGAGTGACCCGGCTCAGGACGATCCCATGTGAATGACCTCGCAGTCCTCCGGTTTCCCGTCAGACCCAGCCCATGGGCCAACTGTTGCGAGGCTCACCGGTGTTAAGCGGCGAGAGCGTACGAAGAGTCGTTCGCAGTTACTTTGATCCAGTGGATTTACGAGCGAACTGGTGCTCGGCATGCACTGATCCCAACTCCGCACCCACGTCGAAGCCAGGTCAGCCCCAGAACCCGTAGTTTAGGCCGTCGGGAGCAGCTTCAAGAGCTCGGCCGGCCACTGGATCACGTGATCGGCCCCCCAGTCGTCGATGGACTCGCCATCGCCCAGGTAACCCCAGGCCGCGGCGACCGTGGCCATGCCCGCGGCACGCCCGGCCTGGACGTCCCGCAGATCGTCGCCGACATAGACGCAGTCGCCGGGCGCCAGCGCCAGCTGCCGCGCGGCTTCCAGCAGGGGCGCCGGGTGCGGCTTGGCGTGCGGCGTGGTGTCGCCGCAGACCAGCGCCGCGGCCGGCAGGCCGAGCGACCGGACGATCGGCTCGGCATAACGCGCAACCTTGTTGGTCACGATGCCCCAGGGCAGGCGGCGCGCCTGCAGCGCCTCCAGCACCGGCGTCATCGACTCGAAGACGCGCGTCTCGCGAGTCATGCGGGCCTCGTAGCGCTCCAGGAATTCGGCCCTCAGTGCCTCGAAATCCGGCTGCCCGGGCGCCACCTGCAGCGCGCGACCGACCATGCCGCGGGCGCCGGCACCGACCATCGGGCGAAAATGATCCAGCGGCAGGAGCGGCAGGCCGCGCGCGGCGCGCATGTCGTTGCCGGCGCCGGCCAGATCCGGCGCGCTGTCGATCAAGGTGCCGTCCAGGTCGAAGAGCACCGCCTTGACGGGCGCCCTCATGCGGCGCGGCGGCAGGCGATCATGTAGTTGACGCTGGTGTCCGTGCCGAGCCCGTAGCGCTTGCTCAGCGGGTTGTACGTGAGCCCGCGCGAGGCCACCGGGTCGAGACCGGCGGCGCGGCCCCAGCGGGCGAGTTCGCTCGGGCGGATGAAGCGGGCGTACTCGTGCGTGCCCCGCGGCAGCAGGCCGAGCACGTACTCCGCGCCGACGATGGCGAACAGGAACGCCTTCGGATTGCGGCTGATGGTCGAGAAGAACACCCAGCCGCCGGGCTTCACGAGCGTCGCGCAGGCCTGCACGGTCGATGCCGGGTCCGGCACATGCTCGAGCATCTCCATGCAGGTCACGACGTCGAAGGCCCCCGGCTGCTCGGCGGCCAGCGCCTCGGCGGCGATCTCGCGGTACTCGACCGAGGTCGTTCCCGCCTCCAGCGCGTGCAGCTGCGCCACCTTCAGCGGCTTGGTCGCGAGGTCGATGCCCAGCACGTTCGCGCCGCGCCGCGCCATCGCGTCGGCCAGGATGCCGCCGCCGCAGCCGACGTCGACGACGCGCTGGCCGGCCAGCGGCACGAAGCCGGCGATCCAGTCCAGGCGCAGCGGGTTGATCTGGTGCAGCGGGCGGAACTCGCTCTCGGGGTCCCACCAGCGGTGGGCCAGTTCGCTGAACTTGGCGAGTTCCTGCGGGTCGACGTTGAGGCTGGCGTCCATGCGGCTATCGTAGGCGAAGCCGGAAAGAAGAAACCCCGCCGGGGCGGGGTTTCTGTCCGTGCTGCCGATCGGCTCAGCGGCGGGTGCGGGTACCGACGACCTCGATCTCGACGCGGCGGTTCTTCGCCTTGCCTTCCTTGGTCTTATTGTCGGCGACCGGCTGCTTCTCGCCCTTGCCTTCCGTGTAGACGCGGTTCTTCTCGACGCCCTTGCTGGTCAGGTAGTCCTTGACCGACTCGGCGCGGCGCACCGACAGCTTCTGGTTGTAGGCGTCGGAGCCGTCGCTGTCGGTGTGGCCGACGGCGATGATGACTTCGAGGTTGATGCCGGCCATCTTGCTGACCAGGTCATCCAGCTTGGCCTTGCCCTCGGGCTTCAGCACGGCCTTGTCGGTGTCGAAGAACGCGTCCGCGGCGAACGTGACCTTCTCGCTCGTCGGGGCGGCCGGGGCGGGCGCGGGACGCGGCGCGGGCGCGGGGGCCGGGGCTGCCGGGGCAGGCGCGGGGGCCGGGGCGGGCGCGGGGGCCGGAGCGGGCGGCGGGGCCTTCTTCAGCGCGCCGTCGCACTCTTCCTTGGCGGTGGCCGGGGTCCAGTTGGCATCGCGCCAGCACAGTTCGTTGGTGCCGTTCTTCCAGGTGATACCGGTGCTGTTGACCCAGTTGTCGACCGTTTGCGCGAAGGCGCCGGAAGCGGAGGCGGCAAGCGCGGCGGTTGCGAAGAGCGACGCCACCTTGTTCAGTTTCTTCATGATTCTCCTCTCGAGGGAATTGAGCAGTTGGTCTGCAAAGAACATCCGGTTGGACCCGGAAGGTGCTGGTGAACCCCGTGTCCGCGGGTGCCGACCACCGACGGAGGATTGTGCCATAGGGTCTTTCCGTGACTTGATTTTGGCGTCGGCCCTGGGGCACGCCCGGCTCGCTGTTGCTCTCGTGCGACAGGACGGCGCAATTACAATCTCGTGTTCCCCGCAGCGCGCCGCGCTCCTGTAACGCCGCTGCCGCATCCACGAGCCCAGCCTCGAGCGCCGCATGACCCAGTTCGCCAAGGAAACCCTGCCCGTCAGCCTCGAAGAGGAGATGCGGCGCTC
Organism: Piscinibacter sp.; assembly: GCA_019635485.1. GTDB lineage: Bacteria > Pseudomonadota > Gammaproteobacteria > Burkholderiales > Burkholderiaceae_C > Piscinibacter. The sequence continues at coordinate 5,662 of JAHBZL010000024.1, forward strand.
GTACCTCGACTACGCGATGAGCGTGATCGTCGGGCGGGCCCTGCCCGACGCGCGCGACGGCCTGAAGCCGGTGCACCGGCGCGTGCTGTTCGGCATGCACGAGCAGAACAACGACTGGAACCGGCCCTTCAAGAAGAGCGCGCGCATCGTCGGCGACGTGATGGGCAAGTACCACCCGCACGGCGACCAGTCGATCTACGACACCATCGTGCGCATGGCGCAGCCCTTCTCGCTGCGGCACCTGCTGGTGGACGGCCAGGGCAACTTCGGCTCGGTCGACGGCGACAACGCCGCGGCGATGCGCTACACCGAGATCCGGCTGGCCAAGATCGCGCACGAGATGCTGGCCGACCTGGACAAGGAAACGGTCGACTTCGCGCCGAACTACGACGGCTCCGAGAAGGAACCGGTGGTGCTGCCGACGCGGCTGCCGAACCTGCTGGTGAACGGCTCGGCCGGCATCGCGGTGGGCATGGCCACCAACATCCCGCCTCACAACCTGAACGAGGTCGTCGACGCCTGCCACCACCTGCTGAAGAACCCCGGCGCCTCGATCGAGGAGCTGATGGAGATCATCCCGGCGCCGGACTTCCCGACCGCCGGGATCATCTACGGCCTGTCGGGCGTGCGCGAGGGCTACCGCACCGGTCGCGGCAAGGTCGTGATGCGGGCCAAGTGCCATTTCGAGGACATCGACCGCGGGCAGCGCCAGGCGATCATCGTCGACGAGATCCCGTACCAGGTGAACAAGAAGAACCTGCTCGAGCGCATCGCCGAGCTGGTGCACGAGAAGAAGCTGGAGGGCATCAGCCACATCCAGGACGAGTCCGACAAGTCGGGCATGCGCGTCGTCATCGAGCTCAAGCGCGGCGAAGTGCCCGAGGTGGTGCTGAACAACCTGTACAAGCAGACCCAGCTGCAGGACAGCTTCGGCATCAACATGGTCGCGCTGGTCGACAACCAGCCCAAGCTGTGCAACCTGAAGGACCTGATCGAGATCTTCCTCGAGCACCGCCGCGAGGTGGTGACGCGGCGCACGGTCTTCGAACTGCGCAAGGCGCGCGAGCGCGGCCACGTGCTGGAGGGCCTGGCGGTGGCGCTGGCGAACATCGACGAGTTCATCGAGACGATCAAGAACTCGCCCACGCCGCCGGTGGCCAAGGCGGCGCTGATGGCCAAGAGCTGGGATTCGTCCCTGGTGCGCGAGATGCTCGCCCGCGTCGAGGGCAACCCGGACGCCTACCGGCCCGAAGGTCTGCCGCGCCACTACGGCCTGCAGCCGGAGGGCCTGTACCGCCTGTCCGACGACCAGGCCGGCGAGATCCTGCAGATGCGCCTGCAGCGCCTGACCGGCCTGGAGCAGGACAAGATCATCGGCGAGTACAAGGAGGTGATGGCGCAGATCACCGACCTGCTGGACATCCTCGCCAAGCCGGCCCGCGTGACCGCGATCATCAGCGAGGAGCTGACCGCGCTGAAGCAGGAGTTCGGCCAGACTAAGCTCGGCGCGCGGCGCAGCGTGATCGAGCACAACGTGCAGGACCTCGCCACCGAGGACCTGATCGCGCCCACCGACATGGTGGTCACGCTCTCGCACACCGGCTACATCAAGAGCCAGCCGCTCGGCGAGTACCGCGCCCAGCGGCGCGGCGGGCGCGGCAAGCAGGCGACGCAGACCAAGGACGACGACTGGATCGACCAGCTGTTCATCGCCAACACGCACGACTACATCCTGTGCTTCACCAACCATGGCCGCGTCTACTGGCTGAAGGTCTGGGAGGTCCCGCAGGGCTCGCGCACCTCGCGCGGCAAGCCGATCGTCAACATGTTCCCGCTGCAGAGCGGCGAGAAGGTGAACGTCGTGCTGCCGCTGAACGACGGCTTCCGCAGCTTCCCGGCGGACCACTACGTGTTCATGGCGACGGCGCAGGGCACGGTCAAGAAGACCCAGCTGCCCGAGTTCAGCAACCCGCGCAAGGCCGGCATCATCGCCGTCGACCTGGACGAGGGCGACTTCCTGATCGGCGCGGCGCTGACCGACGGCAAGCACGACGTGATGCTGTTCTCCGACGGCGGCAAGGCGGTGCGTTTCGACGAGGAGGACGTGCGCCCGATGGGCCGCAACGCGCGCGGCGTGCGCGGCATGATGCTCGAGCCGGGGCAGAGCGTGATCGCCATGCTGGTGGCCGAGGACGAGACGCAGAGCGTGCTGACGGCCACCGAGAACGGTTACGGCAAGCGCACCTCGATCGTCGAGTACACCCGCCACGGCCGCGGCACCAAGGGCATGATCGCGATCCAGCAGAGCGAGCGCAACGGCCGCGTCGTCGCGGCGACCCTGGTACGGCCGGACGACGAAATCATGCTGATCACCGACAAGGGCGTGCTGGTGCGCACCCGCGTCGCCGAGATCCGCGAGCTCGGCCGGGCAACCCAGGGCGTCACGCTGATCGCGCTGGACGCCGGCGCCAAGCTGATCGGCCTGCAGCGCATCGTCGAGAACGACGCCAACGGCGATGCCAACGGCGACGAGCCGCCGGGCGAGGAGAACCCCTGATGCGCCTCATCCTGCTCGCGGCGCTGCTCGCCGGCGCCACGCTGGCGCACGCGCAGTCGAAGAAGGAACTCGTCGCCAAGCTGCTGCAGTTGCAGCAGCCCGGCATCGAGAACGCAGCCCGCGAACTGGCCACGCGCCCGGCCCTGCAGCTGCTGCAGGCGGCCGGCGCGGCGTTGCAGACGCAGGTGCCCGCCGATCGGCGGCAGGCCGCCGCACGGGCGCTGGAGGCCGAGGCGAAGCAGTACGTCGACGAGGCCGCGCCGCTGATGCGCGAGCAGGCGCTGCGGCTGGCGCCGACCGCCTACGGCGCCGGCCTGGAGGAGAAGTTCAGCGAGGACGAACTGCGCCAGCTGATCGCCTGGCATGAGTCGCCGGTGAGCCGCAAGTACCAGCAGGCGATGCCGGAGCTGCAGAACGCCTTCGCGCAGCAGCTGATCGCGGCCGTCGGTCCGCAGCTCGATCCGAAGATCCAGGCCCTGCAGCAGAAGATGCGCGCCACGCTGGCCGCGGCGGCCGGCGCGGTGCCGCACCGGCGGCAGTGCTGCCGCGCGGCCTGGCGCCGCGCGCGGCCTCGGGCGGGCAACCGGCCACGAAGTGATGCGACAATTTGTTGCCCATGGCTGAATCGTCCTCGACGCCCCCTCCGGAACTGCTGGCGCTGCGCGCCCAGATCGACGGGCTCGACCGCGAACTGCTGGCGCTGCTGAACCGCCGGGCGGGGCTGGCGCAGCAGGTCGGCGAACTCAAGAAGAAGGAAGGCTCGGTGGTGTTCCGCCCCGAGCGCGAGGCGCAGGTGATCGACGGCCTGAAGGCCGCCAATCCCGGGCCGCTGAAGTCCGAGAGCGTGGCGCCCATCTGGCGCGAGATCATGTCCGCCTGCCGCGCCCTCGAGACGCCGACGCGCGTGGCCTTTCTCGGCCCGGCCGGCACCTTCAGCGAGGAAGCGGCGCTCGGCTTCTTCGGCGCCTCGATCGTGCGCGTGCCCTGCGCCAACTTCGACGAAGTGCTGCACCGCACCGTTTCCGGTGCCGCCGACTTCGGCGTCGTCCCGGTGGAGAACTCCACCGAAGGCGGGGTCACGCGTTCGCTGGACCTGTTCCTGACCACGCCGCTGTTCATCATCGGCGAGACCAGCCTCGTCGTGCGCCACAACCTGCTGCGCCGGCAGAACTCGCTCGACGGGCTGCAGGCCGTCTGCGCGCATCCTCAGGCGCTGGCGCAGTGCCACGCCTGGCTGGCCGAGCACCTGCCGATGGTCGAGCGGCGGCCGGTGGCCAGCAACGCCGAGGGCGCGCGGCTCGCCGCGGCCGACCCGTCACTGGCGGCGATCGCGAGCGAACGCGCCGGGAGCGAGTTCGGGCTGCACGTGGTCGCTCCGGCGATCCAGGACGAGGCGCACAACCGCACGCGCTTCGCGATCCTGGCCCATCCGGACCGCCACCCGAGCCCGCGCGCATCGGGCCACGACTGCACCAGCCTGGTCGTCTCGGTGCCGAACCGGCCCGGCGCCGTGCACGACATGCTGGTGCCCCTCAAGGAGCACGGCGTGTCGATGAGCCGCTTCGAGTCGCGCCCGGCGCGCTCCGGCCAGTGGGAGTACTACTTCTACATCGATCTGCAGGGCCACCCGGACCAGCCGCAGGTGGCCGCCGCGCTGCAGGGCCTGCGCGGCGTCTGCGCCTTCTTCAAGGTGCTGGGCACCTACCCGATCGACGTTCACTGATCACGATGTTCAATCAGCTCGGCGTCATTGGCTGCGGCCTGATGGGCGGATCCTTCGCGCTGGCGCTCAAGCGCGCCGGGCTGGTCAAGCGCGTCATCGGCTACAGCAAGTCGCCCTCCACCACGGAGCGCGCCCGGCAGCTCGGCGTGATCGACCAGGCGGCCGAATCCGCCCTGCTCGCCGTCTCGGGCTCCGACATCGTGCTGCTCGCCGTGCCGGTGGCGGCGACCGAGTCCACCTTCAAGGCGATCCGCCACCTGGTCGAGCCCGGCGTGCTGTTCATGGACGTCGGCTCCACCAAGCGCGACGTGGTCGACGCCGCGCGCCGCGTGCTGAAGGAACGCGTGCCCTCCTTCGTGCCGGCGCACCCCATCGCGGGCAAGGAAGTGGCCGGCATCGCGCACGCGGACGCCACGCTCTACAACGGTCGCCAGGTGATCCTGACGCCGCTGCCGCAGACCACGCCGGAGCTGGTGCAGAAGGCCACCGACTGCTGGGCCGCGATCGGCGCGCAGGTGCTGCGCATGACGCCCGAGAACCACGACGCGGCGTTCGCCGCCGTCAGCCACCTGCCGCACATGCTGGCCTTCGCGTACTTCAACTCGGTGTCCCGGCAGCCGGCCGGGCGCGACTTCCTCTCGTTGGCCGGCCCGGGCTTCCGGGACTTCACGCGCATCGCCGCCGGCGACCCCGCGATCTGGCGCGACATCCTGATGTCCAACCGCGAGGAGATCCTGAAGCAGTCGATGCGCTTCCGGCACACGCTGGACGCGATGGAGCACGTCATCAAGTCCGGCAACGCCGAGGCGCTGGAAGACCTGATCCGCAAGGCTTCCGAGGCGCGCGCCGGCTGGCAGATGGGCGCAGGCAAGTCGGGCACGAACCGCTGAGGCCGCGCGTGTTCGCGACCGAATTCCTGGACCTTCCGCCGCTGCATTCCGCCGCCGGGCTGGTGCGCCTGCCGGGCTCGAAGAGCATCTCCAACCGCGTGCTGCTGCTGGCCGGGCTCAGCGCGGGCACGACCGTCGTGCACGACCTGCTCGACTCGGATGACACGCGCGTGATGCTCGACGCGTTGCGCGCCCTCGGCTGCACGCTGGAGCGCGACGGCGACGCGCTGCGGGTCGGGGGCCTTGGCGGCCGCCTGAAGACCACCGCCGCGCAGCTCTTCCTCGGCAACGCCGGCACCGCGATGCGCCCGCTGACGGCCGCGCTGGCGCTGCTCGCGGCCACCCAGGGCGGCACGTTCGAGCTCTCCGGCGTGCCGCGCATGCACGAGCGCCCGATCGGCGACCTGGTCGACGCGCTGCGCCAGCTCGGCTGCACGGTCGACTACCTCGGGCAGGACGGTTTCCCGCCGCTGCGGCTGGCGCCCGGCACCCTGCACGGCGGCGACCCGATCCGCGTGCGCGGCGACGTGTCCAGCCAGTTCCTCACCGCGCTGCTGCTGGCCTTGCCGCTGGTCGCGCAGGCGGGCGACATCGTCATCGAGGTCACCGGCGAGCTGATCTCCAAGCCCTACGTCGAGATCACGCTGAACCTGCTGGCGCGCTTCGGCATCGCCGTGCGGCGCGATGGCTGGCAGCGCTTCACGATCCCGGCCGGCAGCGCGTACGCCTCGCCCGGCGACATCCACGTCGAAGGCGATGCCTCGTCGGCGTCGTACTTCGTCGCGCTCGGCGCGATCGCCGCCGACGGCGCGCCGGTGCGCATCGAGGGCGTGGGCAGCGATTCGATCCAGGGCGACATCCGCTTCGTCGAGGCGGCGCGCGCGATGGGCGCGGACGTGCGCGGCGGCCCGGGCTGGCTGGAGGTGAAACGCGGCCGCTTCCCGCTCGAGGCGATCGAACTCGACTGCAACCACATCCCGGACGCCGCGATGACGCTGGCGGTGATGGCCCTTTACGCACGCGGCACGACCCGCCTGACCAACATCGCCAGCTGGCGCGTCAAGGAGACCGACCGCATCGCCGCGATGGCCGCCGAACTGCGCAAGCTCGGCGCGACGGTCGACGAGGGTGCGGACTTCATCGCGGTGACGCCGCCGCCACAGGTGCGGCCGGCCTCGATCCGGACCTACGACGACCACCGCATCGCGATGTGCTTCTCGCTGGCCGCCTTCGCCGGCGCGCCGGTGCGCATCCTGGACCCGAAATGCGTCGGCAAGACCTTCCCGGAGTACTTCGAAGCCCTGTTCGGCCTGGTCCGCACGCCCGTCGAGGCGGTGCCCGTGATCACCGTCGACGGCCCCACGGCCTCTGGCAAGGGCACGCTGGCCAGCGCCGTGGCGCGCGCGCTGGGTTACCACTTCCTCGACTCGGGCGCCGTCTACCGCGCCACGGCGCTGACGGCCATGCGCCGCGGCGTGGCCGGCGACGACGAGGCGGCGCTGGCACGCCTGGCCGCCGGCCTGGACCTGCATTTCGTCGATGGCGACGCCCACCTGGGGGCCGAGAACGTGGCCGACGCGCTGCGTGCCGAGGACGTGGGGCTGATGGCCTCGCGCGTGGCCGCCTGGCCCGCCGTGCGCGAGGCGCTGCGCCAGCTGCAGTTGGGCTTCCGGCGCGTGCCCGGCCTGGTGGCCGACGGGCGCGACATGGGCACCGTGATCTTCCCCGGCGCCGACCTCAAGGTGTTCCTCACGGCGAGCGCCGGAACACGTGCGGAAAGACGCTACAAGCAGTTGATTTCAAAGGGAATTCAGGCTAGTATCGCCGATCTCCGGGCCGACCTCGAGGCACGTGATGCGCGGGACTCCAACCGCAGCGTCGCCCCCCTGAAGCCGGCACCGGATGCGCTGCTGCTGGACAACTCGGCCCTGACCGTCGATGCCTCGATGGCCCAGGTGCTGGAAGCCTGGGAACAGCGCCGGCCCTTCGCCTGACGGCGCGGGGCCACCCCGAGGCCCGTCGCCTCCCTCCAGCGCCGCAAGGCGCGCCGGGCGGCGGTTCGTCAACCCAACCCGCGGCGCAAGCCGCACCGGAAGTCCCCATGTCCCAAACCCAATCAGCCACCAGCCAAGGCGGCGAGTCGTTTGCCGCCCTGTTCGAAGAATCGCTGAAGCGCTCGGAGATGCGCAGCGGCGAGGTCATCACCGCCGAAGTGGTGCGTGTTGACTACAACTTCGTGGTGGTCAATGCCGGCCTGAAGTCGGAAGCCTACATCCCGATCGACGAGTTCAAGAGCGACACCGGCGAGGTCGAAGTCCAGGTCGGCGACTTCGTTTCCGTCGCGATCGACGCGCTCGAGAACGGCTACGGCGACACCATCCTGTCGCGCGACAAGGCCAAGCGCCTGGCCTCGTGGCTGGCGCTTGAGAAGGCGCTCGAATCCGGTGACTTCGTCACCGGCACGGTCAACGGCAAGGTCAAGGGCGGCCTGACGGTGCTGGTCAACGGCATCCGCGCCTTCCTGCCCGGCTCGCTGCTCGACACCCGCCCGGTGAAGGACATGACGCCCTTCGAGGGCAAGACCATGGAGTTCAAGGTCATCAAGCTCGACCGCAAGCGCAACAACGTCGTGTTGTCGCGCCGCGCCGTCGTCGAGGCTTCGATGGGCGAGGAACGCGCCAAGCTGCTCGAGACGCTGCACGAGGGTGCGATCGTCAACGGCGTGGTCAAGAACATCACCGAGTACGGCGCATTCGTCGACCTCGGCGGCATCGACGGCCTGCTGCACATCACCGACATGGCCTGGCGCCGCGTGCGCCACCCGAGCGAGGTGGTGCAGGTCGGCCAGGAGCTGCAGGCCAAGGTGCTGAAGTTCGACGCCGAGAAGAACCGCGTCAGCCTGGGCATCAAGCAGCTTGGCGACGACCCGTGGCACGGCGTCTCGCGCCGCTACCCGCAGGGCACGCGCCTGTTCGGCAAGGTCACCAACATCGCCGACTACGGCGCGTTCGTCGAGATCGAGCCGGGCATCGAAGGCCTGGTGCACGTCTCGGAGATGGACTGGACCAACAAGAACGTTGCCCCGAGCAAGATCGTCACCCTCGGCGAGGAAGTCGAGGTGATGGTGCTCGAGATCGACGAGGACAAGCGCCGCATCAGCCTCGGCATGAAGCAGTGCAAGGCCAACCCGTGGGAAGAGTTCGCGGCCACCGTGCAGCGCGGCGACAAGGTCAAGGGCCCGGTCAAGTCGATCACCGACTTCGGCGTGTTCGTCGGCCTGGCCGCGGGCATCGACGGCCTGGTGCACCTGTCCGACCTGTCGTGGAACGAGCCGGGCGAGAGCGCGGTGCGCAACTACAAGAAGGGCCAGGAAGTCGAGGCCGTGGTGCTGGCGGTCGACGTGGACCGCGAGCGCATCTCGCTGGGCATCAAGCAGCTCGACTCGGATCCGTTCACCAGCTACACCTCGGTCAACGACCGCGGCCAGACGGTGTCGGGCAAGGTCAAGTCGGTCGATCCGCGCGGCGCCGAGATCCAGCTCAACGCCGACGTCACCGGCTACCTGCGCGCCAGCGAGATCAGCCGCGACCGCGTCGAGGACGCGCGCAACGTGCTGAAGGAAGGCGACGAGGTCAGCGCCATGATCATCAACATCGACCGCAAGACGCGTTCGATCCAGTTGTCGATCAAGGCGAAGGACAGCGCCGACCAGCAGGAAGCGATGCAGCGCCTGGCCGCGACCAACGAGCGCGAGACCGCGGGCACGACCAGCCTGGGCGCCCTGCTGCGCGCCAAGCTGGACAACAAGCCCGAGTAATGACCGCCCCCCGTCGCCTGCGGCTCCGCGCCCTCCGGGGGGGCCGTCGCCCTGCCTTGGGACGGCCCGGCGACAGGGCTCCTGGTCCATTGTCTGCAGCGTCATGACCCGTTCCGATCTGGTGTCCAGGCTGGCCGAGCGATTCAGCCAGCTCACGCACCGCGACACCGAGTTCGCGGTCAAGACGATCCTCGATGCGATGTCCGACGCGCTCGCGCGCGGGCACCGCATCGAGATCCGCGGCTTCGGCAGTTTCTCGATCAATCGCCGGCCGCCGCGCGTGGGCCGCAACCCGCGCAGCGGCGAGCAGGTGATCATTCCCGAGAAGCTGGTCCCGCACTTCAAGCCCGGCAAGGCGCTGCGCGAGTCTGTCGACGCGCACGTGCCGGTGGTCGACGACACACCGCCAGGCAAGGCGGTCGAGGACGCGACCTGAGCCGTCGACGGGCGGCGCGTCGCTAGAATCCCCACGGGTTCATCGATGCGCATCGTCGTCTGGCTCGCCCGGGCCTTCCTCTTCTTCGTGCTCTTCGCGTTCGCGCTGAACAATCAGCACGACGCCGCGATCCGCTGGTTCTTCGGCTACGAGTGGCACACCTCGATGGTGTTCGTCGTGCTCGCCGCGTTTGCGCTCGGCTGTGCGGCCGGCGTGCTCGCGATGCTGCCGAGCTGGTGGCGGCACCGCCGCGGCGCGCGCCGCCGCGCCACACCGGAGGCGGAAACCGTGGCCGACACCTCGCAACTCGTGCTGCCCAGCACGCCCGAACACCCGCCCCGCGATGGAATTTGACCTGCAATGGCTGCTGCTGGGCCTGCCGGTGGCCTTCGCCCTCGGCTGGCTGGCGTCCCGCCTCGACCTGCGCCAGTGGCGGCGCGAGCAGAAGGATTCGCCGAAGGCCTACTACCAGGGCCTGAACCTGCTGCTCAACGAGCAGCACGACAAGGCGATCGACGCCTTCATCGAGGCGGTGCAGCACGACCCGGACACCACCGAGCTGCACTTCGCCCTCGGCAACCTGTTCCGCCGCCGCGGCGAGTACGAACGTGCGGTGCGCGTGCACGAGCATCTGCTGAACCGCGGCGACCTCTCGCCGACGGACCGCGAACGTGCGCAGCATGCGCTGGCGCAGGACTTCATGAAGGCCGGCCTGTTCGACCGCGCCGAGAAGGCCTACGAGGCGCTCGAGGGCACCCCGTTCGACACCGAGGCGCGCCTGGCGCTGCTGGCGCTGCACGAGCGCTCGCGCGAGTGGCGCTCCGCCGCCGAGGTGGCCGCGCGGCTGGAGCGCGCCGGCAGCGGCTCGTTTGCGCTGCGCATCGCGCACTACTGGTGCGAGATCGCACTGGAGGCCGACGCGCGCCAGCAGCCGCAGGATGCCGAGGACGCGCTGCGCCGCGCGCGCGACGCCGCGCCGCAGGCGCCGCGGCCGCTGATCCTGGCCGGCCAGCGGGCCCGTGCGCGCGACGACCACCGCGAGGCCTTGCAGGCCTGGGGCACGCTGCTGGTCGCCCACCCGGCAGCGTTCAACCTGGTCGCGCGCGACTACGCCGACAGCGCGAAGCAGTTGGGCGAGCAGGACGCCGCGCTCGACCGCCTCGAGACGCTGTACCGCCGCGTGCCCACGGGCGACCTGCTGGAAGCACTGGCGATCGTCGATGCCGAGCTGCCGCGCCGCCGCCAGCGCCTGCTCGCGCATCTGCGGCAGCACCCGTCGCTGTCGGCCGCGCAAGCCCTGCTGCAGACCGGCGGCACCAGCTTCGACGAGCAGGAGGCGGCCGCCCTGAGCGATGCCGTCGGGCGCTCCGCCAAGCCGCTGCAGCGCTACCGCTGCGCGGCCTGCGCGTTCGAGGCGCAGCACTACTTCTGGCAATGCCCGGCCTGCCTCGGCTGGGACACCTACCCGCCGCAGCGGCTGGAAGATCTGTGACCCCCTCCCGTAGCGCCTTCGGCGCTCCCCCCAGGAGGGAGACGCCTGCGGGCCGGCAGAGCCGGACCCGCCGCGCCCGCCTGGAAGGATCTACATGAGTTCGCGACAACCTCTGCGCGACGAAGTCGCCGCCTCGCGTGTGCTGGTGGTCGGCGACGCGATGCTGGACCGCTACTGGTTCGGCGCCGTCGACCGCATCTCGCCCGAGGCACCGGTGCCGGTGGTGCGGGTCAGCCGCGCCAAGGAACAGGAGCGCCTGGGCGGCGCCGCCAACGTGGCCTGGAACGTGCGCGCCCTGGGTGCCCACGCCAGCCTGCTGACCGCGATCGGCGACGACGAACACGGCCACCGGCTCGAAGCGCTGCTGGCCGCCAGCGGGGTCGAGTCGCTCTTCAAGCGCGACCCGCGCATGACCACCATCGTCAAGCTGCGCGTGATCGGCCGCTCGCAGCAACTGCTGCGCGTGGACTTCGAGGAGGATCCCGACCACGAGGTGCTCGAGGACATGCTGGCGCAGTACGCGCAGACCCTGGCCGTCTCGAACGTCGTGCTGTTCTCCGACTACGGCAAGGGCGGCCTGACGCACATCCCGCGCATGATCGAGATGGCCCGCGGCGCCGGCCGGCCGGTGCTGGTCGATCCGAAGGGCAGCGACTACGAGCGTTATCGCGGCGCCACCGTGATCACGCCGAACCGCGCCGAGCTGGCGCAGGTGATCGGCACCTGGGCGAGCGAGGCACAGCTGCACGAGCGCGCGCAGGCGCTGCGCGAGCGGCTCGGCCTGCAGGGCCTGCTGCTGACGCGCAGCGAGGAAGGCATGTCGCTGTTCGACGCCGAGGGCCACGTGCGCATCGAGGCCGAGGCGCGCGAGGTGTTCGACGTCACCGGCGCCGGCGACACCGTGATCGCGACGCTGGCGGCGATGCTCGCGTGCGGCCTGCCGCTGCGCGAGGCGATGGTGCACGCCAACCGCGCCGGCGGCATCGTGGTCGGCAAGTTCGGCACCGCGAGCGTGGGCTACGAGGAGCTGTTTGCATGAAGGTGATCGTCACCGGCGCCGCCGGCATGATCGGCAGCAACATCGTTCAGGGCCTGAACGCGATCGGCATCGACGACGTGGTCGCCGTCGACAACCTGACGAACGGCCCGAAGTACCGCAACCTGCTCGGCGCGAGGATCGCCGACTACTACGACAAGACCGACTTCTACGCCCGCTTCGCGCGCGGCGACTTCGGCCGTGTCGACGCGGTGCTGCACCAGGGCGCCTGCTCCGACACGATGGAGCACAACGGCCGCTACATGATGGACACCAACTACCGGTGCTCCAAGGACCTGCTGGACGCCTGCCAGGCGCAGGGCACACGACTGCTGTACGCCTCGTCGGCCGCCACCTACGGCGGCAGCGCCTCGTTCCGCGAGGAGCCGCAGTTCGAGCAGCCGCTGAACGTGTACGGCTACAGCAAGCTGCTGTTCGACAACGTCGTGCGCCGCATGCTTGGCGCGTCGAAGGCACAGGTCGCGGGCTTCCGCTACTTCAACGTCTACGGCCCGCGCGAGCAGCACAAGGGCCGCATGGCGTCGGTGGCCTTCCACCACTTCAACCAGTTCCGCGAACACGGCAAGGTCAAGCTGTTCGGCGAGTACGGCGGCTACGGGCCCGGGCAGCAGTCGCGCGATTTCGTCTTCGTCGACGACGTGGTGGCGGTGAACCTGTGGTTCCTGCAGCACCCGGAGCGCAGCGGCATCTTCAACCTCGGCTCCGGGCGTGCCCAGCCGTTCAACGACGTCGCGCACGCTGCGGTCAACGCGGCACGCGCCCTGAAGGGGGAGCCGGCCCTCCCCCTCGCCGAGCTGGTCGCGCGCGGCCTGGTGGAATACATCCCGTTCCCCGAGGCCCTGGTCGGCAAGTACCAGTGCTTCACGCAGGCGGATCTCGGCGCGCTGCGCGCGACCGGCTGCGACCATGCGTTCGCCGATGTCGCAACCGGCGTCGCCCGCTACGTGAACTGGCTGGCCGCGCAGCCCGCGGCCTGATCCCCCCGCCGGGGGGAGATTCGCGGGGGCCGCCGGCCGGGTGGCCCGCGGTGGCGATTCACGCCGTGGCCCCGGCTTCGAAGAATGGCTCCCGAGCACGCAATTCCGCGTCTCGCCAACCAAGGAGCCCCATCATGTTCAAGTTCATCGCCGCCGTTCTGTTCGCCCTGGCCTCGGGCCTCGCCTGCGCCGCCACCGAGATCAACCAGGCCGGGCAGGCCGAGCTGGAGTCCGTCAAGGGCATCGGCCCGAGCATGGCCACGCGCATCCTCGACGCGCGCAAGGTCGGCCCGTTCGCCGACTGGGCCGACCTGCGCACCCGCGTGAAGGGTGTCGGCGAAGGCAACGCGAAGAAGTTCTCCGCGCAGGGCCTGACCGTCAACGGCAAGTCCTACACCGTCGTCGCGACCGCCCCGGCTGCCGCGCTGCCGAAGGCCAAGGCACCGGGCAAGGCCGAGAAGGCGGAGAAGGTCGAGAAGGCCAAGCCCTGAGACCGGCCCCCGGGCCGGCGCCCGGCCGGCTCGCGCGGGTTCAGGACCAGTCGAAGAAGGCCTTCACCTCGTCGCGCCGCGCCAGCGTGTCCGCGACACCGAGCGCGACCAGTTCGCGTGTGTACGGGGCCTCGAACAGCAGGTAGCTGGCCAGCGCCGCGCCACGCGCATCCTCGCCGCGGCCGGACACGCCGACGCCGCGCAGCATCGTACGCACCGGCGCCGGCAGGCTGCCCAGGTGCTTGCCGGCCAGGTCGTCCAGGCGCTGGCTGGGCGCGATCACCAGCGTCTCGATCGGGCGCAGCGTGGTCCGCTCCAGCGCCTCGGCCGGCAGCAGCCGGAGCGTCGCGTTGATGCGCTGCAGCCGCTCGATGTCCACCGCCAGCGCGTCCAGGAAGATGTTGGACATCGCGTGGCCGGCGATCTGCGCCAGGTTCGGGTACTCGTTGCTGTGCGCGCGCGGGCCGGTCGGCTCGTGCATGCGGCCCGCGCCGATGATCAGGATGCGCGTCGCGCCCAGGTGCACGGCCGGCGAGATCGGCGCCGCCTGGCGCATCGAGCCGTCGCCGAAGTACTCGGTCCGGCCCTCGACCGGCAGCGCCACGGCCGGGAACACGAACGGGATCGCCGACGAGGCCATCAGGTGCGGCACGCCGATCTCCGAGCGCACCGCGATGCGCTGCGAGCGCGTCCACGGCACGATCTCCTGCAGCGCGTCGTAGAAGGTCACGTGCAGCCCCGAGCCGTAGCTCGACGCGGTGACGGCGATCGCCCTCAGGTGGCCTTCGCGCATCACCGCGCGCAGCCGCTCCGGGCTGACCATGCGGCGCAGCAGGTTGGAGGCCGGCGTGTTGTCCAGCAGCGACTTCGGCCGCGCCTTGCGCCAGCGTGCGATCAGCCAGCCGATCGAGAGCATCGTCAGCCAGCGCGCGCCGGTGCGGATCACACCCAGCGAGTCGGCACGGTACACCTGCTCGGCGTGGAAGTTCTCCCAGACTTCGGCCAGCGCGCGCACGCCGGCGTCGAAGTCGGCACTGCGGCAGGCCAGCGCGGCGGCATTGATCGCGCCGGCCGAGGTGCCGGTGATCACCGGAAAGGGGTTGCCCGGCGGCGCGGCTGACTCGCGGCGGATCTGCGCCACGGCCTTGAGCACGCCGATCTGGTAGGCCGCCCGTGCGCCGCCGCCGGTCAGCACCAGCCCGGTGACGGGCGGGTCGCCCGGCGCCTCCCGGACCGGCGCCGACGCATCCGACGGGCGGGCGGCCGTCATGTCACTCGTACACGACCTCGGCCCGCCCCTCGCACGCGCCGGCACGCCAGCGGGCCAGCGCGTCGTCGGTCGGGTAGAAGCGCGCCGCGTCGCCGAGGTCGATCTCGCCGCTGGCGCGTTCGCGGTGCAGCGCGAGGCGCACCGTCAGGCCCTGCGGCAGGTCGCCGTGCTCGGTCGCGACGCGGCGCGACGGGAAGTCGCGCAGCACCTCGGCCACCGGCGGTACGCTGCCGTTGACCTCCACGCGCAGGTACTTGCCGAAGCGGCAGCGCGCGGCCGCCAGGTCCCACACCTGGTTGACGTTCAGGCGCAGCCCGCCGGAGAAGCGGTCCGGCTGCAGCTTGCCCTGCACGATCACCAGCTCGTCGTCCTTCAGCAGCTCCTTGTGGGCGTTCAGCAGGTCCTCGTTGGCGACCGCCTCGATCGCCTCGGACTTGTCGTCGAGCTTGAAGATCGCGACCCGGCCGCGCTGCCCGTTGATCACGCGCAGGTCACCGACGATGCCGGCCAGCAGTTGCGGCTCGCGCGAGTCGATCAGATCGGCGTTGCGGCGCCGCGCGATGCGCCGCACCTCCTCGGCACTCTGGTCGAACAGGTGGCCCGACAGGTAGAAGCCCAGCGCCGTCTTCTCGAAGCCGAGCCGCTCCTTGATGCTCCACGGCTCGGCCGCGATCAGCGCCGGCTCCTGCGTGCTGGCCGCCTGCGAGTCGGCGAAGTCGAACAGCCCGCCCTGGTTGGCGTTGGCCGCCTGCGTCTCCGCGTAGTCGAACGCGAGGCCGATGCTCGCCACCAGCGCGGCCCGCTCCGCATGCAGCCGGTCGAACGCCCCGGCCTTGATCAACGCCTCGACGGTGCGCTTGTTGATGCGGCCGCGGTCGACGCGCGTGCAGAAGTCGAACAGCGAGCGGAACGGCCCGCCCTCCTCGCGCGCCGCGATGATCGCCTCGATCGCACTCTGCCCGGTGCCCTTGATCGCACCCAGGCCATAGCGCACCACGTCGTCGGCCACCGGCTCGAAGCGGTAGCGGCCGGTGTTGATGTCCGGCGCCTCGAAGGTGATGCCCAGCGCGACCGCGTCGTCGTGGAAGATCTTGAGCTTGTCGGTGTCGTCCAGCGCCACGCTCATGTTGGCGGCGGTGAACTCGGCCAGGTAGTGGACCTTGAGATACGCGGTGTGGTAGGCCAGCAGCGCGTACGCGGCGGCGTGCGACTTGTTGAAGCCGTAGCCCGCGAACTTCTCCATCAGGTCGAAGATCTCGTTGGCCTTGGGCTCGGGGATGCCCTGCTTCGCCGCGCCCTCCGCGAAGGTCACGCGGTGCTTGGCCATCTCCTCGGGCTTCTTCTTGCCCATCGCGCGGCGCAGCAGGTCGGCGCCGCCGAGCGAGTAGCCGCCGACGATCTGGGCCACCTGCATCACCTGCTCCTGGTAGACCATGATCCCGTAGGTCTCCTCGAGCACCTCCTTCATCAGCGCATGCGGGTACTCGACCTCCTCGCGCCCGTGCTTGCGCGCGCAGAAGGTCGGGATCAGGTCCATCGGGCCCGGGCGGTAGAGCGCGACCAGCGCGATCACGTCCTCGAACACGCTCGGCTTGGCGTCGCGCAGCATGCGCTGCATGCCGGAGGATTCGAGCTGGAACACGGCCACCGTCTTGCCTTCGGCCATCAGCCGGTAGGCGGCCCGGTCGTCCAGCGGCAGGGTCTCGAACGCGAACTGCGCCTGGCCCTTGCGGCGCGCCCGGATGTAGTCCTTGGCCAGCTCGAGGATGGTCAGCGTCGCGAGGCCGAGGAAGTCGAACTTCACCAGGCCGATCGCCTCGACGTCGTCCTTGTCGTACTGGCTGACCGCGCTGTCGCTGCCCGGCTGCTGGTACAGCGGGCAGAAGTCGGTGATCTTGCCCGGCGCGATCAGCACGCCGCCGGCGTGCATGCCGATGTTGCGCACCATGCCCTCGACGCGCTCGGCCAGCGCGAGCAGCTCGGCGACCTCTTCCTCGTTCTTCTCGCGCTCCTCGATCTCCGGCGCCTCCTTGCGCGCGTAGATCACGGAGTTGTCCGGCGGCTCCGGCGGGCGGCGCAGCGTCACCGTCTTGCCCGGCGGGGCGGGCACCAGCTTGGCGATCGAGTCGACGTGGCCGTAGCCCATGCCGAGCACGCGGCCCACGTCGCGCAGCGCGGCCTTCGCGGCCATCGTGCCGAAGGTCGCGATCTGGCTCACCGCCTCGCGGCCGTACTTCTGCTTGACGTAGTCGATCACCCGGTCGCGGTTGCCCTGGCAGAAGTCGACGTCGAAGTCCGGCATCGACACGCGCTCCGGGTTCAGGAAGCGCTCGAACAGCAGGTTGTAGCGCAGCGGGTCGAGGTCGGTGATCTTCAGCGAGTAGGCGACCAGCGAGCCCGCGCCCGAGCCCCGCCCGGGGCCGACCGGGCAGCCGTGGTTCTTGGCCCAGTTGATGAAGTCCGCGACGATCAGGAAGTAGCCCGGGAAGCCCATCTTCAGGATCGTGCCGATCTCGAAGTCCAGGCGCTGCACGTAGCGCGGCCGCTGCCGTTCACGTTCGGCCGCATCGGGGTACAGGTGCGCGAGGCGCTCCTCCAGCCCCTCGTGCGAGAGCTGGCGGAAGTAGTCGGCCATCGGCATCGGCGTGCCGTCCACCAGCGGCGTCGGGAAGTCCGGCAGTTGCGGCTTGCCCAGCACCAGGCTCAGGCTGCAGCGCCGCGCGATCTCCACCGAGTTGCGCAGTGCCGACGGGATGTCGGCGAACAGCGCCGCCATCTGCGCCCGGCTCTTGAAGTACTGCTCGCGGCCGAAGCGCTTGATGCGCTTCGGGTTGCCGAGCGCCTCGCCCTCGGCGATGCAGACCCGCGCCTCGTGCGCCTCGAAGTCCTCCGGCGTCAGAAACTGCACCGGGTGCGTAGCCACCACCGGCAGCCCCAGTTCGGCGGCCAGCGGCACCGCCGCGCGCACATGCGCCTCGTGCCCGGGCAGCCCCGCGCGCTGCAGCTCGAGGTAGAAGCGGCGCGGGAAGCACGCCGCCAGCCGGCGCGCCACGGCGCGTGCCCGCTCGCCGTCGCCGGCCAGCAAGGCCTGCCCGACCGCCCCCTGGTCGGCACCGGACAGCGCGATCAGCCCGGCGCCGTGCTGCTGCAACCAGTCCTCGCGCACCCAGGCCTGGCCGCGCTGCACGTTGCCCAGCCAGGCGCGCGACACGATCTCGCACAGGTTCAGGTAGCCGGTCTTGTCCTGCACCAGCAGCAGCAGGCGGCTCGGCGGCTTGTCGGCTCCGTCCGGCTCGAGCCACACGTCGGCACCCAGCAGCGGCTTGATGCCCTTCTTGCGCGCGGCGCCGTAGAACTTGACGGCGCCGAACAGGTTGGAGAGGTCGGTGATCGCCAGCGCGCCCTGCCGGTCGGCCGCCGCGGCCGCCACCAGGTCGTCGATGCGCAGGGTGCCGTCGACGACCGAGAACTCGGTGTGGGCCCGCAGGTGAACGAAATCCATGGCGGGCATTTTAGGGAGGGCCCGCTGCCTAGAATCCCCTGGTGGATCCGATCCTGAATGTCTCCGCCTATCGGTTCGTCGAACTCGATGACCCGACTGCCTGGCAGGCGCGCATCCGCACGCGGGCGGCGGCGGACGCGCTCAAGGGCACGGTGCTGCTGGCCCGCGAGGGCCTGAACCTGTTCCTCGCCGGCCCGGCCCCCGCCTTGCGCGGCTTCGTCGCATGGCTGCGCGAAGCCCCGGCGTTCGCCGCGCTGGAGGTCAAGGAGAGCTGGTCCGCCGAGACGCCGTTCCGGCGCCTGAAGGTCAAGGTCAAGCGCGAGATCATCCGCATGAACCACCCGACCATCCGGCCCCAGCAAGCGCGCGCACCGGCGCTCGACGCCGCGACGCTGGCGCGCTGGCTGGAGCGCGGCCACGACGACGCCGGGCGCGCCGTGGTGACGCTGGACACGCGCAACGCCTTCGAGGTGGATGGCGGGCGTTTCGCCGGCGCGCTCGACTGGCGCCTGGACCGGTTCAGCGACTTCCCCGCCGCCGCGCTGGCGCACCGCGAGGCGCTGGCCGGCAAGACCGTGGTCAGCTACTGCACCGGCGGCATCCGCTGCGAGAAGGCCGCATTGTTCCTGCAGGAGGCAGGCATCGGTCCCGTCTGGCAACTCGATGGCGGCCTGCTGAAATACTTCGAGCTCACCGGCGGGCGCCATTTCGAAGGGTCCTGTTTCGTCTTCGACGAACGGGAATCGCTCGATACGGCCCTGCGCCCCGCACGATCGGTGTAAGGTCGGGCCGGGTCGGTCGACCGACAGTGACGCCCGCCCTTGCACCCATGCCGACCGCCGACAACCTGCGTTCGATCGCCAAGTACCGGCGCAGCTCGGCCGGGTACGACACCACCACCGGCCCGACCTGGCCCATCCGCATGCGCTGCATCGCGCTGCTCGCGCTGCGCCCGGGCGACACCGTGCTCGACGTCGGCTGCGGCACGGGGCTGAGCTTCGAGCCGCTGCTGCAGGCCGTCGGCCGCGGTGGCCGCCTGCTCGCCTTCGAGCAGAGCCCGGAGATGCACGCGCAGGCGCGTGTGCGGGCCGACCGGCTGGCCGCGCAGGGCTGGCAGGTCGACCTGCAGTGCGCCAGCGCGGAAGAGGTGCGGCTGCCGGCGGCGCCGGACGCCTCGCTGTGGCACTACGTGCACGACATCACCCGCACGCCGGCCGCACTGGCCAACCTCGTTGGCCAGCTGCCGGGCGGCTCGCGCCTCGCCGTGGCCGGCATGAAGTTCTTCCCGTGGTGGCTCGCGCCGCTGAACCTGCTGGCCTGGCTGAAGAACCGCCCCTACAACGTGCACGCCCACCAGCTGCATCGTCCCTGGAGCCTGCTCAAGACACACCTGTCGGGCTTCCGCTGGGAACCGACGCAGTTCGGCATGGGCTACATCGGCTCGGGCACCGTGCTCGCGCCGCAAGGAGAACGCCGATGACGATCCGCCCTGCCGCGCGCCGCGAGCCTGCACCCGCTGCGCTGGTGCAGGACTTCGAGCGCGTGCGCGCCGCCTCGCTCGCACTGGCCGCGCCGCTCACGTCCGAGGACTGCCAGGTGCAGTCGATGCCCGACGCGAGCCCGGTCAAGTGGCACCTCGCCCATGTCACCTGGTTCTTCGAGACCTTCGTGCTGGAGCGCCACGAGCCCGAATTCCGGCCCTTCGACCCGGCCTTCCGCGTGCTGTTCAACAGCTACTACCAGGGTGTCGGCGAGCAGTATCCGCGCCCGCAGCGCGGCCTGATCCTCGCGCCGACGCTGGACGTCGTGAAGCGCTACCGCGCCGAGGTCGATGCCCGGGTTGCCGCGCTGCTGGCCCGGCGCGGCGACGACGCCGAGCTCGCGGCGCTGGTCACGCTCGGCCTGCAGCACGAGCAGCAGCACCAGGAACTCATCCTCACCGACATCAAGCACGCGCTGTCGTTCAGCCCTGGCCGCGCGCCCTACGCAAAGCGCTGGCCGATCGCGACGGTCCGGCCGCAGCCGCCGCGCTGGTTCGGCTACGCGGGCGGGCTCGTCGAACACGGCCACGACCCGGCCCGGGACGGCCCGTTCTGCTTCGACAACGAGACCCCGCGCCACCGCACCTGGATCGCGCCGTTCGAGCTGGCCTCGCGGCCGGTGAGCTACGGCGACTACCTGGAGTTCATGGCGGACGGCGGCTACGAGCGTCCCGAGCTGTGGCTGTCGCTGGGCTGGGACTGGGTGCGCGCCGGATCGCGCCGCGCGCCGCTGTACTGGCGCCACGACGGCGAGCAGTGGTGGAACCACACGCTGCAGGGCCGCGTGCAGGTCGACGCCAACACGCCGGTGTGCCATCTCAGCTACTTCGAGGCCGAGGCCTACGCGCGCTGGGCCGGCGCGCGGCTGCCGACCGAGGCCGAGTGGGAACTGGCCGCACGCGCCGCCGGCGACCCGGCCAGCGGCAACTTCGCCGAGCGCGGTGCCTTCCATCCGATGCCGCAGGCGCAGTCCGTGGGCGAGCACCCGGTGCAGCTGTTCGGCGACGTGTGGGAGTGGACGCAGTCGGCCTACCTGCCCTACCCCGGATTCCGGCCGCTGCCGGGGGCGGTCGGCGAGTACAACGGCAAGTTCATGTGCAACCAGTTCGTGCTGCGCGGCGGCTCCTGCGCCACGCCGGCGGGCCACGTGCGCGCAAGCTACCGCAACTTCTTCCCGCCGGACGCGCAGTGGCAATTCAGCGGCCTGCGCCTGGCGCGCGATGGCTGATCACTCGCGCAGCACGTCCAGCACCTCGGAGCGGAACTCCCGCTGGTACAGGATCCAGACCACGCCGGCCGTCGCGACCGCGAAGGCCAGCGGCGAGAAGAACCAGCCCAGCGTGGCGAACGCGAAGTAGTAGCCGCGCAGCCCGTCGTTGAAGGTCTCGGCGGCCATCGCGACGACGCGTCCGGCCCGGTCCGCGAACGCCTGGCGGGCCCGCTCGCCCGCCTCGCCCAGTTCGTCGAGCCGGTCGCGTTCCGGCGCCGCCGCGACCAGCAGCGCGCCGAACGTGTACTGGCGCATCGACCAGGTGAAGCGGAAGAAGGTGTAGACGAAGATGCCCAGCAGCAGCACCACCTTCAGGTCGAACACCAGCACCGAGGTGCGCGCGGCGAACGGGATCTCGCGCACCAGTTCGCTCGCCTTCTCGGTGGTGCCCAGCACCGCGAGCAGGCCGCCGATGATCAGGATGGTGGTGGAGGCAAAGAACGAGGGGCTGGTCGACAGGCTCTGGATCACGATGCCGTCGATGACACGCACTTCGCGGTGGGTCGACTGCAGCATCCACTGGCGGCGGATGCGGTTGGTGGTGTCCAGCACCGAGGGCTGCGCCGTGCTGCGCCGCTTCGCGAACACCGCATAGCCCGCCCAGCCGCCGAAGAAGAACACCAGTGCCGCCCAGTCCGTCCAGGGCAGCAGCGCGAGCACCTTGATCGCCGTCTCCATGGGCGGCGACTGTAGCGCGGAGGACCGGGCGGAGCGGCGCCGGCCCCAACCCGGCCCCAACCCGGCTTCAGCCCGTTTTCAGCGCGGTGGCCACGCGCAGCAGCGAGGCGATCACGCCATCGACCGCGGCCTGCTGCTTCGGATCCTTCAGCGCGCCCTGTTCGTCGAACGCCTCGCCGGCCTTGGCCAGCGCGAACTGCTGCGGCACCGGCAGCATCGCGAAGGCCATCGACACGTACTGGCGCGTGAAGTTCAGCGAGCGCAGCCCGCCCAGCAGGCCGGGCGACGCGGCCAGCAGGCCGACCGGCTTGTTGGCCGTGGTGGCCAGGCCGCTCGGCTTGCCGTCCTCGGCCGCCAGACGCGACAGCCAGTCGAAGCTGTTGATCACCAGCGGCGGCGGGAAGCCGTTGTACTCGGGCGTCGAGAGCAGCATCGCATCGCTGGCCAGCAGCGCGTCACGCAGCGTGCGCGCGCCGCCGGGCACGCCCTGCGACTTCTCGAGGTCGCCGTCATACAGGGGCAGCCCGAGCGCGCGCAGGTCCAGCAGCGCGACCTGCGCGCCGGCGCGCTCGGCGGCCACGCCGGCGGCGGCGGCCAGCCGTTTGTTGAACGAACCCTGCCGTTCACTGCCGGACAGCACGAGAAGTCGCAACTCGCTCATCGCAGGGTCCTCCTGACAGCCGGCACCGGCCTCACTTCGCGAACTTCGCCGTCGCCTCGGCGATCCGCTGGCCGAAGGCCTTCGCGGTGGCGATGTCGCCCGGCACCATTTCTTCCACCGAGGCGTCCGAGGGCGTCGCGGTGATCAGCCCGGCGTAGCCGCCGAGGTTGTTGATGTCGTCGCGGGTGTGCGCCTTGGCATTGCTCGGGTGCATGCCGGAGCCGACCCACAGCATGCCATGCTGCTGCGAGAGCGTGAAGAAGTAGGTCAGCGTGGAGAACTTGTCGCCGTTCAGCGTGGCCGAGTTGGTGAAGCCGGCGGCCAGCTTGTCGCGCCAGGCCTTGACGAACCAGGGCTTTGACGAGGCATCGGCGAACTTCTTGAACTGCCAGCTCGGCCCGCCCATGTAGGTCGGCGCGCCGAACACGATGGTCGACGCCGCGGCGAGCTGCTCCCAGCCGCCCTCGGGCAGGTTGCCCTCGGCGTCGATGGCCATCAGCGTGCCGCCGGAGCCGGCGGCCACGGCTTCGGCGACCTTCTTGGTATGGCCATAGCCGCTGTGGTAGAGGATGACGATCTTGGACATGGGGTTCTTTCCGTTCTGGGTTGTGGGGGGTGGCGGCCGGATCAGGCCGCCAGGTCGAACACGATGACCTCGGCGTTGTCGCCCTCGGCCAGCTGCAGGCGCGACTCCTCCGAGAGCGCGAGCGCATCACCTCCACGCAGCCGCTGCCCGTTGACGGACATCTGCCCGCGCACCAGGTGCACATAGCTGCGCCGCGCCGGGTCGATCGGCAGTTCGACCGACTCGGCCCCGTCGAACAGGCCGGCGTACATGCGCGCGTCGGCATGGATGGTCACCGAGCCGTCCGCGCCGTCCGGGCTCGCGACCAGGCGCAGCTGGCCGCGCTTCTCCGCGTCGGCGAAATGCTTCTGCTCGTAGCCCGGAGCGATGCCGAGCTGGTCCGGCATGATCCAGATCTGCAGGAAGTGCGTGTTGGCGTCCGGCGCGTGGTTGAACTCGCTGTGCCGCACGCCGCGCCCGGCGCTCATGCGCTGCACGTCGCCCGGACGGATCACGCCGCCGTGCGCGCCGCCTTCGCTGCCGTCGCCCATGCTGTCCTTGTGCGCGAGCTCGCCGTCCAGCACGTAGCTGATGATCTCCATGTCGCGGTGGCCATGCGTGCCGAAGCCGGTGCCGGGCGCGATGCGATCCTCGTTGATCACGCGCAGGTTGCCGAAGCCCATGTGCTTCGGGTCGTAGTAGTCGGCGAACGAGAAGCTGTGGAAACTCTTGAGCCAGCCATGGTCCGCATAGCCGCGTTCGCAGGACTTGCGCAGCGCCATCATCGTCGTTTCTCCAGTGAGTCTGCGTGGAAAGGGTATGCAGTCAATGTAGGCGCCGACCCGCCGCAGGCCACCGAGGGGCGTTGAAGTTCGCATTCAAATAAGATGAAAGGCTGGATGCCCACCCCGCCCGACGCCCCATGCCCGACCGCCGCAACGTCCTGACGCCCGACGCCCTGGCGATGATGGACACCATCGCGCGCACCGGCAGCTTCGCCGCCGCGGCCCGCGAGCTGGGCAAGGTGCCTTCGGCGCTGACCTACAACGTGCGCCAGCTGGAGGACGCGCTGGACGTGCTGCTGTTCGACCGCAGCTCGCGCCAGGCCCAGCTGACGGCGGCCGGCGAGGAATTGCTCAACGAGGGGCGCCGGCTGCTGGCCGAGATCGATGCCGTGGCCAACCGCGTGCGCCGCGTCGCCACCGGCTGGGAGACGCAGCTGACCATCGCGGTCGATGGCGTGATCTCGGAAGTGACGATCTTCGAGCTGTGCGAGGCCTTCTTCGGCGCGGCGCAGGACCAGGACGCCGGGCACGGTACGCGGCTGCGCCTGCGCAAGGAAGTGCTGGCCGGCACCTGGGAGGCGCTGCTCTCGGGCCAGGCGGACCTGGCGATCGGCGTCGGCCCGCGGGCCGCGCCGCCGGCCGGCATCGAGTTCGCGCCGCTGGGCGAGATGCAGTTCGTCTTCGCCGTCGCGCCGCATCATCCGCTGGCGGCGCACGACGGGCCGATCAGCGACACCGAGCTGCTGCGCCACCGTGCGGTGGCGGTCGCCGATTCCGCGCAGCGCCTGGCACCATTGACCGTCAACCTGCTGCCCGGGCAGGACGTGCTGACCGTGGCGAGCACCGAAGCCAAGATCGAGGCCCAGCTGCGCTGCCTGGGCTGCGGCTTCCTGCCCGAGCCGATGGCGCGCTACCACATCGAGGCCGGGCGCCTGGTCGTCAAGGAGGTGCAGCGCCACCGGCAGCCGGCCGCGATGGGCTACGCCTGGCGCTGCGGCACCGGCCCGAAGGGCCAGCGCGCGCCGCTCGGCCTCGCGCTGCAGTGGTGGCTGGGCCAGCTGGAGAGCCCGGCCACGCGCCGGGCGCTGCTCGAGCGCCATGCCGGGCCCTGGGGCGGCTGAGACCGGCGGGAGCGACGCATGAGCGGCTACGTCGGCCGCTTCGCGCCTTCGCCGACCGGGCCGCTGCACGCCGGCTCGCTGGTCGCCGCGCTGGCGTCCTGGCTCGACGCCCGCGCCCAGGGGGGGCGCTGGCTGGTGCGCATCGAGGACGTCGACACGCCGCGCTGCGCGCCCGGGGCCGCTGAACGGATCCTGCAGCAGCTGCAGCGCTGCGGCCTCTCGCCGGACGAGGCGCCCTGGGTGCAATCGACCCGCGGCGCCGCCTACCAGCAGGCGCTGGACCGGCTGATCGCGGCGGGGCGGGCCTATCCCTGCGGCTGCACGCGGCGCGACATCGCGCAGGCGCTGCAGGCCGCCGGCCGGCCGCGGCCGCGCCACGGCGAGCTGGTCTACCCGGGCACCTGCCGCGACGGCTTGCACGGCCGCCGCGCGCGCGCCTGGCGGCTGCGCGTCGAGGCCGGCGTGCTCGCATGGGAAGACCGCCGGCTCGGCGCGCAGCGGCAGGACGTGGCGGCCGAGGTGGGCGACTTCGTGCTGCGGCGCGCGGACGGGCTCTGGGCCTACCAGATCGCCGTGGTCGTCGACGACGCGGCCCAGGGCGTGACCCAGGTCGTGCGCGGCGCGGACCTGGCCGACAACACGCCGCGCCAGATCCTGCTGCAGCGCGCGCTCGGGCTGCCGACGCCCGGCTACCTGCACACGCCGCTGGTGCTGGGCGCGAACGGCGAGAAGCTGTCCAAGCAGAACGGCGCGCAGCCGCTGGACCTGGGCGACCCGCTGGCCGCGCTGTGCGCTGCCGGCCACGTGCTGGGCATCGACGTGCCGGGGGACGACATCGCGGCCTGGCTCGCGGCCGCCACGCGGCAGTGGCAGGCCCGCTGGCGGACCCGTCCGCAGGCGGGATATCCGGCGCCCCTATGATGGCGCCCCTCCCCGACTCTGGAATCACCATGAACACCACCGAATCCGGCCTGCAGTACGAGGACAGCACCGTCGGCAGCGGCGCCGAGGCCAGCGCCGGCCAGCACGTCACCGTGCACTACACCGGCTGGCTGTGGCAGGACGGCGCCAAGGGCGCCAAGTTCGACAGCAGCAAGGACCGCGGCGACCCGTTCGACTTCCCGCTCGGCGCGGGCATGGTGATCCGCGGCTGGGACGAGGGCGTGCAGGGCATGAAGGTCGGTGGCACGCGCGTCCTGCTGATCCCGCCGGCGCTCGGCTACGGCGCCCGCGGCGCCGGCGGCGTCATCCCGCCCAACGCGACGCTGCTGTTCGAGGTCGAGCTGCTGGGCGTCTGACGATGAACATCCGGTACGACATCGTCCACACGACGGTGTACCGCTACCGCGAACCGGTCCGGTTCGGCGAGCACCGCGTGATGTTCCGGCCGCGCGAGAGCCACGACCTGCGCGTGCTGGCCACCGACCTGCTGGTGAGCCCCGACGCGGCAGTGCGCCTGATCCAGGACCCGCACTCCAACTCGGTGGCACTGGTGCAGCCGCAAGCGCCGGCCGCGGAGTTGAAGATCGTCTGCACCTTCACGATCGAGCACGCGCACAGCCACAACCTGGAGCTGCCGCTGGCGCCGGCGGCCGAGCATTTCCCGTTCGCGTACTCGGTGGCGGAGCGTTTCGACCTGGAGCACTACCTGCGCCCGCACTACGACGACCCGGAGGGACGCCTGACGGACTGGGCGCGCCAGTTCATCCGCACCGACGGGCCGACCGCGACGCGCGAGCTGCTGGTGCAGATGAACCAGCACATCCGCGAGCGCTTCCGCTACACGGCGCGCGACGAGGAAGGCACGCAGGGCCCGCTGCGCACGCTCGAGCTGGGCAGCGGCAGCTGCCGCGATTTCGCGCTGCTGATGATGGAGGCCGCGCGCCGGCTCGGCATCGCGACCCGCTTCGTCTCCGGCTACCTGTACGACCCCTCGCTCGACGCGGCCGCGCCCGACGCCGACACGCCGGGCGCGGTCGGTGCCGGCAGCACGCACGCCTGGCTGCAGGCCTACCTGCCGGGCGCCGGCTGGGTACCGTTCGATCCGACCAACAACCTGCTCGGCGGCTATTCGCTGATTCGCGTCGGCGTCGCCCGCGACCCGAGCCAGGCGGCCCCGATCTCCGGCACCTGGTTCGGCGCCGCCGACGCCTACCTCGGCATGGAGGTGCAGGTGCAGGTACGGCGATTGCCTTGAATCGCATCGGCGTGTAGGAACCGTCCTACGTCGAGACGCTCCGCGACCTGATTGAATGCGGTCAGGACATCGCGGACAGTGACGACATCAGGATCGAGGCCGTGCCCGAATTGAGAACCTACATCGTTGAGGACAGCCCCGTGATCCGCGAGAACCTGGTCGCGGCGCTCGAAGAGATGGCTCCGGTGCACGTCGTCGGCACCGCGGAGGATGAGCGCACCGCCCGGCTCTGGCTCGACGAATCGGGCGACGAGTGCGACCTCGTCATCATCGACATCTTCCTGCGCCAGGGCTCGGGCCTCGGGCTGCTGCAGTCGCTGGCCGCGACGCAGCGACGCTGCAAGCGCGTCGTGCTGTCCAACTTCGCGACCCCGGACATGCGGCGCAAGTGCCTCGCGCTCGGGGCGGACTCGGTGTTCGACAAGTCCAACGAGATCGACGCGCTGATCGGCTACTGCACCCGCCTGGCCGAGGAGGGCCGCGGTGCCTCATGACGGCACCGCGCCGCTCACTGGATCAGCCCGTTCTTCAGTGCGTAGTAGGTCAGCTCGCTGTTGGACGAGAGCCTCATCTTCTCCAGCACCCGCGTGCGGTAGGTGCTGACGGTCTTGACCGACAGCGACAGCGTCTCGGCCAGATGGCCGATCGTCTCGCCGCGCGCGAGGTGCAGGAACACCTGCAGCTCGCGCTCCGACAGCAGTTCGTGCGGCAGCTTCTCGGCGCCCGGGTTCAGCGTGTCGGCCAGCAGCTCGGCCACGCCCGGCGTGATGTAGCGCTTGCCCAGTGCGAGCATGCGGATCGCCTTGACGATCTCCTCCGGGTCGCACTCCTTGTTCAGGTAGCCGCTCGCCCCCTGGCGCATCAGCATCGTCGCGTACTGCGCCTCGGGAAAGCCGCTGAGGATCAGCACCGGCAACTCGGGCGCGCGCGCCTTCACCGCCGCCAGCGCGTCGACACCGCTCTGCTCGGGCATGTTCAGGTCCATCACCAGCACGTCGACCGTCTCCTGGCGCAGCAGGTCAAGCGCCTCGCGCGCGCTGGCCGCCTCGCCGACCACGCGCAGATCGACCTGCTCGGCGAAGTACTGCCGCAGCCCGGTGCGGACGATCGCATGGTCGTCGACGATGGCAACTCGGATCATGATGGAGGCGCCGCCGGCGCTGCGGTGAATCTGAGGAGAGTTTAGATGCTGGAGTCCCCGCGCAGCCTGGCCACCCGGATCCGCCGCAGCGCCTTCGCCTTCCCGCTGGTGGCGCTGGCCGGGCTCGCGCTGCTGGTGATCAGCGAGACCTCCTACTGGCGCGCCGGCGAATCGATGGACGCGCTCGGCGAGCTCGGCCAGGCGCGCACCTCGATCCAGGCGCTGCACCGCCTGATGCTGGACGCCGAGACCGGCCAGCGCGGCTACCTGCTGACCGGGCGCAAGGAGTACCTCGTCCCGTACCGCGAGGCCAACGAGGAACTGCAGAGCACGTTCAAGCAGTTGCGCGACTACTTCGCGCCGCGCGGACAGGCCGGCACGATGGAGCAGCTCGAGGCGCTGGTGATGCGCAAGATGTCGGAGCTGCAGACCTCGATCGGCCTGTACGACGAGGGCCGCGAGGAGTCGTGGCGTGCGCTGCTGGCCACCGACATCGGCAAGGAGCAGATGGACCAGATCCGCGCGCTCTCCGAGCAGCTGCTGGCCGAGGAATCGGCCAAGGTCACGCTCGGCCGGCGCGACGTGTACGACACGCTGCTGCTGAACCGCATCGGCGTCGGCGCAATGACCGCGCTGAGTTTGCTGGCGCTGTTCATGTACTTGCGCCAGACCAGCGCGCTCGAGCAGCAGCGCGAGCTGCAGGCCGAGGCGATCCGGCGCGAGCACGAGCGCCTCGAGCGCGAGGTCGAGCGGCGCACCGCGCAGCTGCGCGAACTGACCCGCCACCTGCAGACCGCGCGCGAGGACGAACGCAGCCGGCTCGCACGCGAGCTGCACGACGAGATGGGCGCGCTGCTGACGGCCGCCAAGCTCGACGCGGCGCGCCTGAAGGCGCGCATGGCCGGGCTCGGCCCCGAGGCCCACGAGCGGCTCGCCCACCTGAACGAGGCGCTGAACAGCGGCATCGCGCTGAAACGCCGCATCATCGAGGACCTGCACCCCTCGGCACTGAAGAACCTCGGCCTGGTCGCCGCGCTCGACATCCTGGTCCGCGAGCACACGCAGCGCACCGGCATCGCGATCGACGCCGCGCTGCAGGAGGTGGCCCTGCCCGCACCCGCCGAGCTGACCGTCTACCGGCTCGTGCAGGAGGCGCTGACGAACATCAGCAAGTACGCGCAGGCGCGCAACGTGCGCGTCGAGCTCGCCGGCTCCGAGAGTCGGGTGCACGTGCGCGTCACCGACGACGGCGTCGGCTTCGACCCCGCCCGCATGCGCGCGGGGACGCACGGCCTGTTCGGCATGCGCCAGCGTGTCGAGGCCGAGGGCGGCGAACTCGCGATCCGCGCCGCGCCCGGACAGGGCACGGTGATCGAGGCCGTGCTGCCCGCCGCGCAGACGGCCGACACCGCCGATCCAGCCGCCGCTGCCGACCACCCGCAGGCTGCCTGAGCCGGCGCGCCGCCGCACGGCGGCACAAGGCGCCGTCCTACACCGGCTTGCGCCGCAAGCCGATTCGCGCAGCGCAGTGCGCTCCGTAAGCTGATTCCACACGAAACAGCCCCAGGAGCCGCGCCATGCTGCACTACGCCGTCGTCTTCTTCGTCATCGCGCTGATCGCAGCGCTGTTCGGCTTCGGCGGCATCGCCGCCAGCGCCGCCGGGATCGCCAAGATCCTCTTCGTCCTGTTCGCGATCCTCGCCATCGCGAGCTTCCTGATCGGCCTGTTCCGATAGACCGGGCTGCCCACGTGGCAGCGCTTTCTTCCAACCTCCCCCGACTGAAAGGAACTTCCATGAACACCGTCTCCCGCCCCCGCCCGACCCTGGCCGAAGAATCGCTGGACGCCGTCGCCGACACCGCGCAGGCCGTGCGCGAGCATGCCGCCCCGGTGCTGGTGCGCGCCGCCGAACAGGCCGGCGCGCTGCTCGACCGCGGCGCCGAAGCCGTGCGTGGCGGCACGCAGCAGTTGCGCGAGAAGGCGCAGCACGCCTCGGAACGGACCGTCGACTATGTCCGTGCCGAGCCGGTGAAGTCGGTGCTGGTCGCCGCTGCCGCGGGCGCCGCGCTGATGGCGCTCGTGCAACTGGCGCGCGGCCACTCCACGCGCTGAGCCGGACCACGATGCTGCATCCGCTGATCCGGCTCGCCGCCGACCGGCCCCAGCTGATCGCCGATCACCTGCTCGCCTACGGCGAGCTGGCCGGCGACGAGCTGGGGCTCGCGCTGGCCCAGTGGCAGCGTCGCCTGGCCTGGCAGCTCGCCGTGGCGGTGCTGGCACTGGCCGCGCTGGTGCTGGGCGGCGTCGCGCTGCTGCTGGGCCTGCAGCCGGACGGGTCGGCCCCGGCGGCCACGGCACTCTGGCTGGTGCCCGGCGCACCCGCCGTGCTGGCGCTGCTGTGCGCGCTGGCGGCGCGTCCCGGTCCCGGCGTGCGCCCCTTCGTCGAACTGCGCGCCCAGCTGGCCGCGGATGCGCAATGGCTGCGCGAGGCACTGGAGCGATGAAGATGTCTTCCGACGACGCGCGCCGACGCCTGGCCGAATCGCGCGCGCGCCTGCAGCGCTGGATGGCCGGCCGCCGCACGGAGACTGCCGTCGGCGCCACGCCGCTCGGTGTCGCCGGCGCGCTGGCGCTGGACGCCGGCCGCGAGGCGTTGCAGCCGATCGCACAGCGGCATCCCGTCGCACTGGTCGGTGCCGCCGCCGCCGGCGGGGCGCTGCTGGTGCTGTCCCGTCCGTGGCGGCTGCTGCCGGCCGTCGGCGCCGTGCTCGGGCGCCAGCTCGCGGCGCAGCTGCCGCCGGCGCTGATCCTCGACACGGTGCAGGCGTGGCTGGCCGCGATGCCACGGGGTGGCTCACAGGCTGATGCGGCGCCGTCCTACAGCGGCGAGCGCAAGACGCCGATGCCGCGCCCGCATCGCGCTGCCTAGAGTGAAGTGCATCGCAACCGCAGAACCGCACCAACAGACAAGGAGCGAACGATGTTGAAGTGGGCCCTGTTCTTCGCCGTGGTCGCCATCGTGGCCGGCCTGTTCGGATTCACCGGCCTGGCCGCCGGCGCAGCCGGCATCGCCAAGGCCCTGTTCGTCATCGCGCTGGTGATCTTCCTCGTCTTCATCGCGCTGGCGCTGCTGGGCATCGGCGCGGTCGCCAAACGCTGAACCCGACAACCCGAAGGACCTTGACATGAATTCCCAAGCCGACCGGACCCTGCACGCGCTGAAGTCGCAGCGCGAGGGCCGCCTCGAACTCGACCAACGCGCCCTCGACGCTGCCCGCGAGCAGCTCGGCGACGGTGCCGTCACCCCGGCCTACGGCCCCTGGCGCGACGACATCGTGCGCCTGCTGAACGACGCACTGGCCACCGAGCTGGTCTGCGTGCTGCGCTACAAGCGCCACCACTTCACCGCGCACGGCCTGGCCGCGCCGCGCATCGCCGAGGAGTTCCTCGTGCACGCCAACGAGGAGGCCGCACACGCCGACCGCCTGGCCGCACGCATCGTGCAGCTCGGCGGCGAGCCCGACTTCGCGCCCGACCGCCTGAGCGCCCGCAGCCACGCCGACTACGACGAGTCGCCCGACCTGAAGGGCATGCTGCGCGCGAACCTCGTCGCGGAACGCATCGCCGTCGAGGGCTACCGCCAGATGGTGCGCCTGGTCGGTGACAAGGACCCGACCACGCGCCGGCTGCTCGAGGACATCCTGCGCGACGAGGAAGAGCACGCCGACGAACTCGCCGACCTGCTGTTCGACTGACCGTTTTCCCACCCGCCTCCACCAACTGCAAAGGAGAAACTGCCATGCTGATCCGTACCACCCTCGCGGCTGCGGCTGCCGCCGTCGCACTCATCACGCTGCCGGGCTGCGCCGTGACGCGCGGCCAGTCCACCGTCGGCGAGTACATCGACGACGCGACCATCACCACGCAGGTCAAGGCCCGCATGGTCGAGAACAAGCAGGTCGACGCCTCGGCCATCAGCGTCGAGACGCTGAACGGCGAGGTGCTGCTGTCGGGCTTCGCGAAGAACTACACCGAGCGCGATACCGCGGAGACGATCGCCCGCCACGTCAAGGGCGTGAAGGCCGTCAAGAACGAGATCACCGTGCGCGCCAGCTGAGCCGGCGCCACCTTCCCTCCCACCCGATCGAAAGGAGTACATCGATGGACTGGAACCGCATCGAAGGCAACTGGAAGCAGCTCAAGGGCAAGGTCCAGGAGAAATGGGGCAAGCTGACCGACGACGACCTCGACGTCGTGGCCGGCCGCCGCGAACAGCTCATCGGCAAGCTGCAGCAGCGCTACGGCATCGCCAAGGAAGAGGCCGAGCAGCAGATCGCCGAGTGGTCGAACCGCGCCGAGGAGGCGTGGTGGAAGGCCAAGGAACGGGTGTGACCCCGGCCTGACCGCCGACTGCCGACCCCCCCCCGGGCCCGGCCTCCGCAAGGACGCCGGGCCCGATCTGCAAGCCCGATGGACACCCCTTCCCCCGACCTGCCCGAACGGCCGCGCTCCAGCGCAGCGGCCACGCTGCTGGCCGCGCTCGCGCTGGCCGCGGCACTGTGGTGGGGCCAGCGCTTCCTGGTCCCGGTGACCGCCGGCGTCCTGCTCGCGCTGCTGCTCGTGCCGCTGGTCCCGCGCGGGCAGCACCTGCTGCGCAGCCGCGTGGCGGCCACGCTCGCTGCGCTCAGCCTCGCGCTCGCGGTGCTGGTGGGCGGCGGCGCAGCGTTCGGCGGGCAATTGCTGCGTGTCGCCGAGCGTGTGCCGGAGATGATGTCGCTGGCCGCCTGGCGCATGGTCATGGCCGATTCGAGCGGCGGCACGCTGCTGCGCCGCGTGCGCACCGCGCTGCACGACCTCGACCGCGCCGCCGAGCGCCTGGGCGAACCGGCGCCGCCGCCGCGCGCCAGGCCGGCGCGCGTGCAGCGCACGGTCGCCGCGCCCGCCGCGAGGCAATCCGAGGCCGACAGCGACGCCGAGACGCCGGCGCCGTTCACCGAAGGCGCGGCCGAGGCGCTGCGCAGCACGGCGATCAGCGGCCCCGGCCTGCTGATGCGCCTGGCGGGCGAACTCGCGATCGTGCTGTTCGTCGCCTTCTTCCTGCTGACCGGCGGCGCGCCGCTGACGCACCGCTTCCTCGACCTGTGGAGCCACAGCGCGTCGGCCCGCCAGCGCGCCACCGCCGCGCTGGCCGAATGCACGCGGCAGGTGCGCCTCTACGCGGGCGTGCTGCTGGTGACGAACACCGCGATCGGCCTGGCGGTGTGGGCGGCCTTCGCCTGGCTCGGCCTGCCCGACGCCGGTGGCTGGGGCGTCGCGGCCGCGGTGCTGCACGTGGTGCCGTACCTCGGCATGGCGCTGCTCACCGCGCTCGGCGCCGCCGAAGCCTTCCTGGCACACGGTACGCTGGCCTCGGCCTTCGGCGTCGCCGCGTTCGTCGTGTTGTTGTCGACCCTGGTGGGCACCTTGGTGACGGCCTGGCTGCAGGGGCGCGCCGCGCGCATGAGCCCGGCGGCGGTGTTCATCGGCCTGGTGCTCTGGGGCGCGCTCTGGGGCGTCTGGGGCCTGTTCCTCGGCCCGCTGCTGATCGTGCTGGTCAAGGTCGTGGCCGAGCACTCGCGCTCGGCGCGCCCGCTGGCGCGGCTGATGGAAGCCTGACGCGCATCCGTTCCCGGTCTCGCGGCGTAACAGGCCCTCATGCCGGCCGGAGCCCCGGGCGGCCCCACCGACCGGAGCGACTGCCATGCGCCAGACCCTTGTCCTTGCCCTCCTCACCCTCGCCACGGGACTCGCCCACGCGAGCGAGATCACGGATTTCCCGCTCGAGCCGAGCGTGCGCACGCGCGCCGAGGTGCGCGCCGAGGCGCTGCGCGGCGGCCTGTCCGCCGGCGAGCGCGACGAGGGCCGGGCGCTCGCGATGACGCGGCCGGCGGGCGCCTCGAAGACGCGCGAGCAGGTGCGGCTGGAGGCCGCGCAGCCGGCGCGCGTGGCGGCCTGGCCGCGCGGCGGCGACTACGTCGGCGGGATGTGAGGCTTCAGCGCGGTGCGCGGCCCGCACGGGCAGGCGCGCCGCGCGGCCCGGGCCGGTGCGGCGCGAACGGCTTCTTGCCGAAGCCCGGCCGTGCGCCGGGACGCCCCTCGGGGCGCGGTGCGAACAGCTTGGGCGCCGGCTGGCGCGGCTCCAGACCGGCCACCGTGGCCACCGGGATGTCCTGCGTCGTGAACTGCTGGATGCGGCGGATCATGCCGGCGTCCATGCGTTCGGCGAGCGTGATCGCCAGGCCCTGGCGGCCGGCGCGGCCGGTGCGGCCGATGCGGTGCACGTAGTCCTCGGCCTTCATCGGCAGGCCGTAGTTGATCACGTGGCTGATGCTCGGCACGTCGATGCCGCGCGCGGCCACGTCGGTGGCGACCAGCACGCGCAGATGCCGGCTGCGCAGGCCCTGCAGCACGCGGTTGCGCCGGCCCTGCGGCATGCCGCCGTGCAGCGACGCCACGGCATGGCCCATGTCGGCCAGCCGGTCGGCCAGCCAGTCGGCATCGCGCTGCGTGCTGGTGAAGATCACGGCCTGGTCCAGGTCGCGCTCGGTCAGCAGGTGCTCGAGCAGCGCGTTCTTGTGGCGCGCATCGTCCGCCCAGTGCAGACGCTGCTCGATGTGCTCGTGCGTGTCGGTGTGCGAGGCCACGTCGATGCGCTGCGGCTCGCGCAGCAGGCTGCGCGCCAGGCCGCCGACGCTGCCGGCGAACGTGGCGCTGTACATCAGCGTCTGGCGCGCCACCGGCAGGTGGTCGGCAACGGTGCGGATGTCGTCGATGAAGCCCATGTCGAGCATGCGGTCCGCCTCGTCGAGCACCAGCGTCTCGACGTTCTCCAGCACCGCGCGGCCGGTCTGCAGGTGGTCCAGCAGGCGGCCCGGGGTCGAGATCAGGATGTCCAGCGGGCCGCGCAGCGCCTTGATCTGCGCCGGGTACGGCACGCCGCCGACGACGGTGGCGACGCGCAGGCCCTGCACGTGGCGGCCGTAGATCGTCGCGGCCTTGGCGACCTGCATCGCGAGCTCGCGCGTCGGGCACAGCACCAGGATGCGCGGGCCGTAGACCACGCC
Organism: Piscinibacter sp.; assembly: GCA_019635485.1. Lineage (GTDB taxonomy): Bacteria > Pseudomonadota > Gammaproteobacteria > Burkholderiales > Burkholderiaceae_C > Piscinibacter. Next base: position 40,937 of record JAHBZL010000024.1, read on the forward strand.
TTTCTCACGCCGCTGGGTGTTGTCGGCCCGCGCGGCCAATACGCGCTGCAGCGCCGGCAGGATGAACGAGGCAGTCTTGCCGCTGCCCGTGCTGGAAGAGACCATCAGGTCGGCGCCGGCCAGCGCGGGCGGAATCGCCTTGGCCTGCACCTCGGTGGCGCTGCTGTAGCCGGCGTCGGCCACGGCACGGGACAGGGCCTCGTGCAGGCCCAGGGAATCGAAACTCATTGCAGTCTTTCGAGCGTGAACGGCGGCGCCACGGCGCCGGCCGGAGAGGTCGCGGGAAGCGACGGCATCGCCGCCGACCGGGACCCGCCGTACGCTGACTGCGGAAGACCTGTGGATGGTCAGAGGAGACGAACGAAAAGCCGGCGCAGGGCGCCGGCTCGGGTCGCATTGTAGCGTGTCCGGCGCGATCGTGCTGCGGCGCAGCAACGGCCGGGCACGGCCTGACACCGGTCAAGCGCGGCACGGGCCGGAACTGGCAGACTGCGCGCCATGCGTGAGAGCCCCGCCCTGATCGAATCGCGCCGCTTCAGCACCCGCACGGTGCCCTGGCTGCGCCCGCTCGGCTGGCTCGTCGCCGGCTGGCGCGACTTCATGCGCTGCCCGCTGCCGGGCCTGCTGCATGGCGTCGTCGCGGCGGTCTTCGGCGGCCTGCTGTTCTGGGTCGCGCGCAACCATTTCTGGCTGCTGTCGGGCGCGTTCTCCGGCTTCCTGATCGTCGCGCCGATCATCGCCACCGGTCTGTACGCGGTGAGCCGCGCGCTGCAGCGGGACGGCCGGGCCGACCTCGCCACGGCGCTGCGCGCCTGGCGCCCGCGCGATGCGCGGCTGATCGTGTTCGGCGTGCTGCTGGCGCTGGCTGGCACCGGCTGGGTGCTGACCTCCGCGGCGCTGATCACCGGCTTCACGACGACCCCGGTGCGCAACCCGATCGAGTTCCTGCGCGTGGTCGTGCTGGCCGACCGCGGCTATCTCTTCGAGACCTGGCTGGCACTCGGCGGCGTGCTCGCCGCGCCGGTGTTCGCCTCCAGCGTGGTCGCGATCCCGCTGCTGCTGGACCGCGAAATCGGCGTGCTCGGCGCGGTTTTCACCAGCTGGCGCGTCGTCATGACCAACCCGGTGCCGCTGGCGCTGTGGGCGGCACTGCTGATGGGGCTGACGCTGGCGGGCATGGCCACGCTGATGGTCGGCCTGGTCGTCGTCGTGCCTTGGCTGGCGCATGCGAGCTGGCACGCCTACCGCGACCTGGTCGACACGATCGGCCTCGCCGAACGCCCCTGAGGACGCGGGCAGCGCACCATGTTCGGCTTCACCGAGGAGCAGATCTCGCAGTTCGGCCTGACCTTCGGCGTCACGGCCTTCATGCTGTACATGGTGTTCATCATCCTGCAGCTGGCGCGCGAGTCGAAGGCCGGCCGCTTCGGCACCTTCGTGCTGCTGCTCGGCCTCGGCGTGGGGCTGATCGGCTTCGCGGCCAAGGGCCTGATCAAGTTCTTCCTCGCGGGCATCGTCGAATGAGCACGGCCTCGCTGCGCCACGCCTGGTACGACGACCTGCTCGCCTTCGGCACCGGCACGCTGTTCATCGCCATCGGCGTGGTGATGTACACCCACGCCGGGCTGCTGACCGGCGGCACGGCCGGGCTCGCGTTCCTGGCCCACTACGCGAGCGGCCTCGGCTTCGGGCCGCTGTTCTTCGCGATCAACCTGCCCTTCTACGCGCTCGCCTGGTGGCGCATGGGCCGCGCGTTCACGCTGAAGACCTTCGCGGCGGTCAGCCTGCTCGCACTGCTGACCACGGCCCTGCCGCGCTGGGCAGGCTTCGCGACGCTCGATCCGTGGTTCGCGGCGGTTGCCGGCGGCCTGCTGATGGGCACCGGCTTCCTCATCCTGTTCCGCCACCACGGCAGCCTGGGCGGACTGAACATCCTGGTGCTGTGGCTGCAGCAGCGCTTCGGCTGGCGTGCCGGCTGGGTGCAGATGGGCATCGACGGCGCGATCCTGCTCGGCGCGCTGGCCGTCGTGCCGCCGCAGCGCGTGGCGCTCTCGATGGTCGGCGCGCTGGCGCTGAACCTGACGCTGGCGCTGAACCACCGGCCCGGGCGATACGCGGCGTTCTGATGCGAAGAACCCGGCCGAAGCCGGGTTCTTGTTCTCTGCCTGCCCGCGCGCTCCAAGTCAAGCGCCTGCAGGCGCTTGACCGTGACCGAACTTCCCCAGTCCGCGCGCCTGCATGCGCGCGGCCGTGACCGAGGCCCCAGTCCGCGCGCCTGCATGCGCGCGGCCGTGACCGAGGCGAGAAACCGTCCTCAGGACGGTTTCTCGTCCACGGTCACCCCATGTGCAGGCCGCCGTTGCAGGAGAAGTCGGCGCCGGTCGTGAAACCGGAATCCTCGCCGGCCAGCCAGCCGACGATCGAGGCGATCTCCTCCGGCGTGCCCAGGCGCTTGACCGGGATGCCGGCGACGATCTTGTCCAGCACGTCCTGGCGGATCGCCTTGACCATGTCGGTGCCGATGTAGCCCGGGCTCACCGTGTTCACCGTCACGCCCTTGTTCGCCACCTCCTGCGCCAGCGCCATCGTGAAGCCGTGCATGCCGGCCTTGGCGGCGGAGTAGTTGGTCTGCCCGAACTGGCCCTTCTCGCCGTTCACCGAGCTGATGTTGATGATGCGGCCCCAGCCCTTCTCGAGCATGCCGTCGATGACCTGCTTGGTCACGTTGAACAGGCTGGTCAGGTTGGTCTCGATCACCGCGTCCCAGTCGGCCCGGCTCATCTTGCGGAACACGCCGTCGCGCGTGATGCCGGCGTTGTTCACCAGCACGTCGACCGTGCCGAACTCGCTCTTGATCTTCTCGAACGCGGCGACGGTGGAGTCCCAGTCGCCCACGTTGCCGACCGAAGCCTGGAACTCGTAGCCCAGCGCCTTCTGCTCGGACAGCCACTTGTTGAAGTCGCGGCTCGGCCCGCAGCCGGCGATGACCTTGAAGCCGTCCTTGTGCAGGCGCTGGCACATCGCGGTGCCGATGCCGCCCATGCCGCCGGTGACGTATGCGAGTTTCTGAGCCATTTGTCTTCTCCTGGTTGAATCCGTTGGTGGTGTTCGAGGGGTCTCAGCGCTCGACGGTCAGCGCCACGCCCATGCCGCCGCCGATGCACAGCGAGGCGATGCCCTTCTTCGCGTTGCGTTTCTGCATCTCGTGCAGCAGCGTGACGAGGATGCGGCAGCCCGAGGCGCCAATGGGGTGGCCGATGGCGATCGCGCCGCCGTTCACGTTGACCTTGCTGGTGTCCCAGCCCATCTCGTTGTGCACCGCGCAGGCCTGCGCGGCGAACGCCTCGTTGATCTCCAGCAGGTCGAGGTCGGCGGGCTTCCAGCCGGCGCGCTGCAGCGCCTTCTGGCTGGCCGGCACCGGACCCATGCCCATGGTCGCCGGGTCGAGGCCGGCCGAGGCGTAGGACGCGATGCGCGCCAGCGGCGTCAGGCCCAGCTTGTCGGCCAGCTTCGCACTCATCACCACCACGCCGGCGGCGCCGTCGTTCAGGCCCGAGGCGTTGCCCGCGGTCACCGAGCCGGCCTTGTCGAACGCCGGCCGCAGCCCGGCCAGGCCCTCGGCGCTGGTCTTGCGGTTGATGAACTCGTCCTTGTCGAAGACGACCGGGTCGCCCTTCTTCTGCGGGATCGTGAACGGCACGATCTCGTCCTTGAACCGGCCCGCGTCCTGGGCCGCCGCGGCCTTCTGCTGGCTGGCCAGCGCGAGCGCGTCCTGCGCCTCGCGGCTGACACCGAACTTCTTCGCGACGTTCTCGGCCGTGATGCCCATGTGGTACTGGTTGTAGACGTCCCACAGGCCGTCGACGATCATCGAGTCGACCAGCTTCCAGTCGCCCATGCGCGCGCCGTTGCGCGAGTTCGGCAGCACGTGCGGCGCGAGGCTCATGCTCTCCTGGCCACCGGCGATGACGATCTCGCTGTCGCCGTCGCGGATCGCCTGCGCGGCCAGCATCACGGCCTTCAGGCCCGAGCCGCAGACCTTGTTGATCGTCATCGCGGGCACCGTGTTCGGCAGGCCCGATTTGATGACGGACTGGCGCGCCGGGTTCTGGCCGGCCCCGGCCTGCAGCACCTGGCCGAGGATCACCTCGCCGATCTGGCCGCCTTCGAGCCTGGCGCGCTTCAACAGTTCGGAAATGACGGCCGCGCCGAGTTCCGGGGCGGGGGTGCTGGCCAGCGTGCCGCCGAACTTGCCGACGGCAGTACGGGCCGCGGCGACGATGACGATGTCGGTGCTCATGAGGGTCTCCTGGATCGGGGAAGGAAGAAGGGGCGGACAAGCAGCACTGTCGCGCTTCGTCCGGGCGGCAGCAAGCCTTTCTCAGGCCTTTTGTCGGACGTAGCGGCCCGGGGCCGCCTCGATCGCCTTGTGCGTGCGGTCGCCGTACGTCTTTGGTGCAGCGACCTGCTTGCCGGCATGGGTTTTCAGCCACGCCGACCAGTCCGGCCACCAGCTGCCGGGCTGCTCCTTGGCCTTGGCGAACCAGTCGGACGCCTCGGCCGGGAACGCCCCGGCGGCACCGACCCAGTGGCTGCGCTTGTTCTTCGCCGGCGGGTTGATGACGCCGGCGATGTGGCCCGAGGCGCCCAGCATGAAGCGCACCTTGCCCTTCGCGCCGGACAGTGCCTTGACGTTGCGGTAGGCACCGTCCCACGGGACGATGTGGTCCTCGCGCGAGGCGTAGACGTAGGCCGGGGCATCGAGCTTGCCGAGGTCGACCGGCTCGCCGCACACCGTCACCTTGCCCGGCACGAAGAGGTTGTTCTCGAGGTAGGTGTTGCGCAGGTACCAGCAGTACATCGGCCCCGGCAGGTTGGTGCTGTCGCTGTTCCAGTACAGCAGGTCGAACGGCGGGGGCGTCTCGCCCTTGAGGTAGTTGCCGACCACGTAATTCCAGACCAGGTCGTTCGGGCGCAGGAAGCTGAAGGTCGAGGCCAGTTCCTGCCCCTTCAGCAGGCTGCCCCCGCCCGCGCTCGCCGGCCCGAGCGTCATCTCGCGCACCTGCACCAGCGCCTCGTCGACGAACAGGTCGAGCACGCCGGTGTCGGTGAAGTCGAGGAAGGTGGTCAGCAGCGTCATGCTGGCCGCCGGCTTCTCGCCGCGCGCCGCCAGCACCGCCAGCGCCGTCGCGAGGATCGTGCCGCCGACGCAGAATCCCAGCGTGTTGATCTGCTCGGCCCCGCTGATCGCCTGCACCTCGCGGATCGCGCGGATCGCCGCGTCCTCGATGTACTGGTCCCAGGTGAAGCGGGCCATGCTGTCGTCCGGGTTGCGCCAGCTGACGACGAACACGCGGTGGCCCTGCTCGACCGTGTAGCGGATCAGCGAGTTCTCCGGCTGCAGATCCAGGATGTAGAACTTGTTGATGCACGGCGGCACGAACAGGATCGGGCGCTCGTACACCTTGGCGGTCAGCGGCTTGTATTCGATCAGCTGGAACAGCTCGTTCTCGAACACCACCGCGCCCTCGGTGGTGGCGACATTGCGCCCGACCTCGAACACGCGCTCGTCGGTCTGCGACAGGTGACCCTGCTGGATGTCGTTCCACAGCAGCTTCATGCCCTGCGCGATGCTTTCGCCCTTGGACTCCAGCGCCTTGCGCTGCGCCTCCGGGTTCAGCGCCAGGTAGTTGCTCGGCGCCGCCGCGTCGACCCACTGCTGCACGGCGAAGCGGATGCGCTGGCGCGTCTTGCGGTCGCCCTCGACGCGGTCGGCCATCTGCATCAGCGTGCGCGCGTTCAGCAGGTACATCTGCGCCAGGTACGCGCTGGCCGGGCTCTCGGCCCAGTCCTGGCCGGCGAAGCGGCGGTCGCCGTTCGGCGCGGCCGGCTTGGCGGCGCCCTGCGACGCCTGCTGCAGGTTCTGGTTCCAGAGCTCGGTGGCCTGCTTCAGGTAGTCCGCCTGCAGGTCGGTCAGGGCCGTCAGCGGCAGGTTCAGGCCCTGCATCGCCTTCCAGATCTCGCCGACGCTGGAGCCGAAGGCCCGGGCGCTTTCGCTCGCGTCAGGCAGGCTCGCCGGCGGGGGCTGCTTGGTGGGTTTCACGTAAGTCTCCTCGCGCATTCTCTCGGTGGGCGTGACATTGTTCTTGTTTGACGGGGTTGTACCTCGCGTAGCTTACCACATAATGACAGTGCTTTTCACAATACGGTAGTTCGGCATGGGAATGCTGCTCGTCACGGTAGCCTGGATGTTCGTGGTCCTGATGATGGCCGCGGCAGAAGCAACCAGTCCACAGGGGACATTGCTCGGTGCGTTCTTCACCGTCGTGCTGTACGGTGTGCTGCCGCTGTCGATCGTGCTGTACGTGATGGGCACGCCGGCCCGCACTCGGGCGCGCCGCCAGCGCGAGGCGGCCTCAGCGGGGCTCGAGCCAGACGGCGGCGGCCATGCGGCCGGTGCGCCCGTCGCGCCGGAACGAGAAGAAACGTGAGCGGTCCTCGACCGTACACCACTGCCCGCCGCTGACGGCGCGCACACCCGCCGCCGCAAGCCGGTCGCGCGCCAGCCCGGGCAGGTCGGCCAGCCACTTGCCGGGGCGCTCGGGCACGAAACGCGGCGGGGCCGCGCTGCCCGGATCGGCCCCGAAGGCCTCGAGCACGTCCGCGCCGACTTCGAACCGGCGCGGGCCGATGCACGCACCGAGCCAGACCTGCACCTCGTGCGGCGCACAACCGGTCGCCTCGCACAGGGCGTCGAGCGTCGTCTCCAGCACGCCGGCGGCCAGGCCGCGCCAGCCGGCGTGTGCCGCGGCCACGCCGCGCGCACCGGGGGCGGCGTACAGCACCGGCAGGCAGTCGGCCACCTGCACCACGCAGGCCACCCCGGGCTCGGTGCTCAGGCTGGCATCGGCGCACGGCCGGCCGGGCTCAGGCGCGCCGAGGCGGACCACCGTCCGGCCATGCACCTGATCGAGCCAGACCGGCTCGGCGCCGATCACGTCGCGTAGCCGCGCCTGATTGACCGCCACGGCCTCGTCGTCGTCGCCGAGGCCCGCCTTCAGGTTCAGGCTGTCGAACGGCTCGCGGCTCGCGCCGCCGGCGCGGGTGGTCATCAGGGCGCCGATCCCCGGGGCGGCCCAGTCGGGCCGCAGCCAGTCAGGGTGCGCCGCGCCGGCCATCAGGCCGCGTCCGGGCAGGCGGACGGCTGGGTCTGCGCGAACGCAGGCAGGGCCATGCAGGCTTCGAAGATGCGCATCACGGTCGGCACGTGCTCGAGCCGGCAGTCGAAGCGCTGCGCGTTGTGGATCTGCGGCACCAGCACGCAGTCGGCCAGGGTCGGCGTGTCGCCATGGCAGAAGCGGCCGGTCGCCGGGTGGCGCGCGATCTGCGTCTCGACCGCCTCCAGCCCGGTCTCGACCCAGTGGCGGTACCAGCGGTTCTTGTCCTCGTCGGGCAGCTTCAGGTCGCGCACCAGGTAGCGCAGCACGCGCAGGTTGTTCAATGGGTGGATCTCGCAGGCCACATCGAGCGCCAGGGCGCGGATGCGCGCCCGCGCCAGCGCGTCGCCGGGCAGCAGCGGCGGCTCGGGGTGCGTCTCGTCGAGGTACTCGATGATCGCGAGCGACTGGGTCAGCAGGCTGTCGCCGTCCTTCAGCAGCGGCACGAGCCGCGCCGGCGAGAGCGCGGCATACGACTCCTTGAATTGCTCGTTGTGCGCCAGGTGCACCGGCATGTAGTCGAAGTCCAGCCCCTTCAGCGCCAGCGCGATGCGTACGCGGTACGAGGCGGACGAGCGGAAGTAGTTGTACAGCTGCATGGACGGGCTCCCGGCGGGCGCGTTCGCCTCAGCGGCCGACGAGCCTGACCTGCAGTGCGCCGACACCCTCGACGCGCGCGGCCAGCGTGTCGCCCGCGACGACCGCGGCGACGCCTTCCGGCGTGCCGGAGAAGATCAGGTCGCCCGGCTGCAGTTCCCAGGCCGCCGACAGGTGCTCGATGATCTCCGGCACGCTCCAGATCAGCTTGCCCAGCGTGCTCTTCTGCCGCACCGCGCCGTTCACCTCGAGCGCGATCTCGGTCTCGGCGCCGAGCCGGCAATCGGCCGCCGCGCGGATCGGGCCGATCGGCGCCGACTCGTCGAAGCCCTTGCCGATGCACCAGGGGCGCCCCTGCTTCTTGGCTTCGCCCTGCAGGTCGCGGCGCGTCATGTCCAGGCCGACCGCGTAGCCCCAGACATGGTCGAGCGCATCGGCCGCCTTGATGTCGCGCCCGCCGCGCCCGATTGCGACCACCAGTTCGACTTCGTGGTGCAGGTCCTTGGTCAGGCTCGGGTAGTGCATCGTGCCGACGCTGCCCTCGGCCACCGGCAGCACCGCGTCGGCCGGCTTCATGAAGAAGAACGGCGGCTCGCGGCCCGTGAAGCCCATCTCCTTGGCGTGCTCGACGTAGTTGCGCCCGACGCAGTAGATGCGGTGCACGGGAAACATCGCCCCCGGTTCGCGGCCGGCGACGGGCACGGCGGCAACGGCGGGAGGCGTCAGCACGAAGGTCATGGATGGGACTCCGGAAGCGGCGCAACCGGCGCACGCGGCGGGGAATGATGCCATGCGCCGCAGCGGGTCCGCACGGGGCGCGCGCTACACTCGCCCGCCATGCTCCTGCCCCGCAGCATCAAGCATTGCCGCCAGTGCGGTGCGCCGACGCGCTACCTGGTGCCCGAGGGCGACAACCGCGAACGCGCCACCTGCAGCGCCTGCGGAACCATCCACTACGAGAACCCGGCCAACATCGTCGGCACCGTGCCGGTGTGGGGCGATCAGGTGCTGCTGTGCCGCCGCAACATCGAGCCGCGCTACGGCCTGTGGACGCTGCCCGCGGGCTTCATGGAGCTGGGCGAGACGACTGCCGAGGGCGCGGTGCGCGAGACCATCGAGGAGGCCGGCGCGAACATCGAGCTGCAGGAGCTGTTCACGGTGATGAACGTCGTGCGGGTCGGCCAGGTGCACCTGTACTACCGCGCCCGGCTGCGCGACACGCGCTTCGAGCCGGGCCCCGAGACGATCGAGGCGCAGCTGTTCGAGGAAGCGCAGATCCCCTGGGAGGAGCTCGCGTTCCGGACCGTGAAGGAAACCCTGCGCCACTACTTCGAGGACCGCCGGCGGGGTCAATTCGGCATGCATTGCGCCGATATCGGCTGACCCCTTCCGCCCGCCATGACCGCCTCCGCACCGCAGGACAGCGCCGCCGCCAAGTCGCCGCCGGTGCCCCACACGGTGCGCCTGCGCGAGGACCAGATCCATCCGGACCCGCTGCTGGACTGCCTGGTGGAGGTCTGCCGCCTGCACGGCCAGGCGGCCACGCGGGCCTCGCTGTCGGCCGCACTGCCGTTGCGCGATGGCCGGCTCACGCTCGAACTGGCCGAACGCGCCGCCGCGCGCGCCGGCATGGCGACGCGCCTGCAGCGGCTGCCGCTGGACGGCATCGACGCGGCCACGCTGCCGGCGATCCTGATCCTGACGGACAACCATGCCTGCGTGCTGCTCGGCTGGGACGAGGCCGGCGGCACGGCGCGCGTGCTGCTGCCCGAGTCGGGCCAGGGCTCCGTGACGCTGCCGCGCGACCACCTCGCGAGCCGCTATGCCGGCGTGGTGCTGTTCGCGCGGCCGCATTTCCGCTTCGATGCCCGCACCGAACGCGCCGGCCAGCGCCCGCCGCGCGCGGCACACTGGTTCTGGGGCGCGCTGCTCGAGCAGCGCTTCGTCTACCGCGACGTGCTGTGGGCCGCGCTGCTGGTCAACCTGTTCGCGCTCGCGTTCCCGATGTTCTCGATGAACGTCTACGACCGCGTGGTGCCGAACCACGCCGTCGAGACGCTCTGGGCGCTGGCCATCGGCGTCGCCCTGGTGATCGGCGCCGACCTGTTCATGCGCCTGCTGCGCAGCCGCTTCGTCGACGAGGCCAGCGCGCGCATCGACGTGCGCATCTCGGCGGCGCTGATGGAACGCGTGCTCGGCATGCGGCTGGAGCACCGGCCGGAGTCGGTCGGCTCGTTCGCCGCCAACCTGCGCGGCTTCGAGCAGGTGCGCGACTTCATCGCCTCGGGCACCGTGACCGCGCTGATCGACCTGCCCTTCGCGCTGCTGTTCGTCGGCGTGCTGGTGTGGATCTCGCCGTGGCTGGCGCTGCCGGTGGTCGTGGCCGGACTGTCCATCCTGACGCTCGGCTGGGCATTGCAGCACCGCCTGCACGAGCTGTCGCAGACCACCTGGCGGGCCGGTGCGCAGCGCAACGCCACGCTGGTCGAGAGCCTGACCGGCATCGAGACGATCAAGGCGCAGGGTGCCGAGGGCGTCGTGCAGGCGCGCTGGGAACGCGCCAACGCCTTCCTCGCGCAGACCAACGTGCAGATGCGCGCGCTGTCGTCCTCGGCGATGTACGGCACGAACTTCCTCACGCAGGCGGTGACGATCGCGGTCGTGATCATCGGCGTGTACCTGATCGGCGAGCGCGAGCTGACGATGGGCGCGCTGATCGCCGCGTCGATGCTGGCCTCGCGCGCGCTGGCGCCGGCCGGGCAGATCATCGGGCTGCTGATGCAGTACCAGGGGGCGCGCACCGCGATGACCAGCCTCGAGCAGGTGATGACGCGCCCGGTCGAGCGCCCGCTGGGCGAGAACTTCATCCATCGCCCGCTGCTGGGCGGCGAGATCGAGTTCCGCAACGTGCGCTTCAGCTATCCGCAGCGGCAGGACGCGGCGCTGGACGGCATCAGCTTCAAGATCCAGCCCGGCGAGCACGTGGCGCTGATCGGCCGCGTGGGTTCGGGCAAGTCCACGATCCAGCGGCTGATCATGGGGCTGTACCAACCCACCGACGGGTCCGTGCTGCTGGACGGCATCGACCTGCGCCAGCTCGACCCGGCGGACGTGCGCCGCAACCTCGGCTGCGTGTCGCAGGACGTGATGCTGTTCTACGGCACGCTGCGCGAGAACATCACGCTCGGCCTGCCCTATGCCGACGATGCGGCCGTGCTGGCCGCCGCCGAGACCGCCGGGCTCGCGGAGTTCGTGAACCGCCACCCGCGCGGCTTCGACATGCAGGTCGGCGAGCGCGGCGAGTCGCTTTCCGGCGGGCAGCGCCAGTCGATCGGCCTGGCGCGCGCGCTGCTGCACAACGCGCCGATCCTGCTGCTGGACGAACCGACCAGCGCGATGGACTTCAGCTCCGAGGCGCAGATCACGCAGCGGGTCAACCAGTTCGCGCAGGGCAAGACGGTCGTGCTGGTGACGCACCGCACCTCGATGCTCGCGCTGGTCAGCCGCGTGATCGTGATCGACGGCGGGCGGATCGTCGCCGACGGCCCGCGCGACCGCATCATGGAGGCGCTGGCCAGCGGCCGCGTCGCCCGGGCGGCATGAGCGTGGACGCAAGCTGGAAACGCGTGCTGCGCGCCCTGTTCAGCGCGCCCGATCCGCAGGGCGACGCCGGGTTGCGCAGCTTCGAGGCCCAGGCCGACGCGGTGATGTCGCGCAGCCGCACGCAGAGAGCGCAGCTCATCGTGCGCACCGCGCTGGTCATCGTGCTGCTGCTGCTCGTCTGGGCGGCGCTCGCGCACGTCGACGAAGTGACCCGCGGGGACGCCAAGGTGATCCCGTCGCGCCAGCTGCAGCTGGTGCAGTCCTTCGACGGCGGCGTGGTGTCGGAGATCCTCGTCAAGGAGGGCCAGGTGGTCGAGCAGGACCAGCTGCTGCTGAAGATCGACGAGACCCGCGCCAGTTCCGGCGTGCGCGAAAGTGCGGCGCAGGGCGTCGCGCTGCGGGCCCGGCAGGCGCGGCTGCGTGCGCTCGCCGAGGGTTCCGGGTTCCAGCCGCCGGCGACCGGCAACGACGAGGAGGCGCGCATCGTGGCGGAGGAGCGGCGGCTGTACGAGGCGAGGCAGTCCGAACTGAACACGCTGCTGGCGATCAATCAGCAGCAGTTGCAGCAGCGCCAGCAGGAGCTGTCCGAGGCCCGGGCGCGGCGCGCGGCCGCCGAGCGCGGCCTCGAGCTCGGCCAGCAGGAGCTGGCCAAGACCCGCCCGCTGCTGGCCAGCGGCGCCGTCTCCGAGGTCGACATCCTGCGCCTGGAGCGCGACCTGACGCGCTTGCGCGGCGAGGCGGACCAGGCCGGCGCGCAGATCGCGCGCGTGCAGGCGGCCATCGGCGAGGCCCAGCGCAAGATCCAGGAGACCGAGATCACCTTCCGCAACGAGGCGCGCAAGGAGATGGCCGACGTGCTGGGCAAGCTCAACGCGCTCAACGAGGGCGCGGTGGCGCTGGCCGACAAGCTGGACAAGTCGCAGATCCGCAGCCCGGTGCGCGGGCGTGTCCAACGGCTGCTGGCCAACACCGTCGGCGGCGTGGTGCAGCCGGGCAAGGACATCGTCGAGATCGTGCCGCTGGACGACGCGCTGGTGCTGGAGGCGCGCATCCAGCCCAAGGACATCGCCTTCATCGCGCCGGGCCAGGCCGCGACGGTGAAGTTCAGCGCCTACGACTTCTCGATCTACGGCGGCATGGCCGCGGAGGTCGAGAACATCAGCCCGGACACGGTGGTCGACGAGCGCGGCAATGCCTACTACCTGGTGCGCGTGCGCACGCGCAGCGCCAAGTTCAACGACCGGCTGCCCATCATCCCCGGCATGACCGCCGAGGTGGACATCCTGACCGGCAACAAGTCGGTGCTGTCCTACCTGCTCAAGCCCGTGCTCAAGGCCAAGGCCTACGCGCTGCGCGAACGCTGAGCCTGCCTGTCGGCAGCCAGGCTGCCATCGTGTTCCAGGTGCGCAGCGCGCCCTGCCAACCTGCCCTCAAGTCCCGCCCGGCGCGGCCGATAAATCGATCGGCCGGCGTCCTCGCACGGCCGCGGATCCCGAAGGGCAACCTCCTTATCTGCACGCAAGCGGGCCTGTTCAGTGCGGTTGGTCACAGCCGGACTCCAAGAAACTACAAATAGGAAACCCGGCGTCCGTTACGCTCGGTTTCGCAATTTATGACGTCCGCAGTACAGGTTCCCGCCATGCCCACGATCGCCCAAGCCGCCCAAGGAATCGTTTCCGCTCTGTGGGGGCATGCGGTGATCCGCGGTGCCGACGGCAAGATGCGCGTCCTCAAGGTGGGCGACCTCGTCAAGCGGGGCGACGTCATCCTGACCACCCAGGAAGGCATCGTGCAGATCACGCCGGAGGAAGCGCCGGCACGCGCCGAGGCCAAGCCGGCCGAGGGCGAATCGGAACTGGACCGGGTCATCACCGAACTGAACCAGGGCGACCAGCGCAGCGCGCCGGCGGCCGGCTTGAGCGGCGGCGGCGACGGCAGCCTGCAGGAGGGCCTGCGGGTCGACCGCATCGCCGAAGGCATCGACGGCGCGTCTGCCTCCTTCGGCTCCGAGCCGGTGGCGGCCAGCGAGGTGCCGCCCAGCGCCGGCGGAAGCGACGAACCGCCGGCGGACGACACCACGCCGCCCGCGCCCGAACTGGTCGCGAGTTCGAGCAGCATCGGTGCCGTCGAGGAAGGCGCGCCGACCAACCTCGGCCTGCAGGCGCCGACCGGCACGCAGTCCGGCACCACCATCGTCGTGACCGACGTCCCGGCGGTGGGCGAGATCCACAAGGCGGACGGCACCCTGGTGACGCCCGGCATGTCGCTCACGGCGGCCGAACTCGAGGGCCTCGTCTATGTGCCGCCGGCCGACTACGCCCCGGGCACGTCGGTGGGCGAGTTCACCTACCAGGTGACCAGCGGCGACCAGACCGCGTCGGGCAGCGCGACGATCGCGGTCAGCGCCGTCAACGACGTGCCGCTGGCCAGCGGCGGATCCGCCACCGGCGCCGAGGATGCGCTGCTGCCGATCGCCCTGGGCGGCAGCGACGTCGACGGCACGATCGTCGGCATCACCGTCACGGACATCCCGGCCGGCAGCATGCTCCTGCTGGCCGACGGCGTGACCTCCGTGGCAGTCGGCCAGGTGCTGACGCCCGAACAGGCCGGCCACCTGCTGTTCCAGCCCGCGCCCGACTTCAACGGCGGCACCGCCGTCACCTTCACGGTGACGGACGACGCGGGTGCGGTCTCCGCGCCGGCGAGCATCGGCATCCTCGTCACCGCGGTGAACGACGCCCCGGTGGTGACCGGCGAGACGGCGCAGGCCATCGGCAGCGCCCCGATCACGATCGACGTGCTTGCCAACGACCGAGACCCGGACGGCGACCCGCTCGGCGTCGCCAGCGCGACGGTCGACCCGGCCCTCGGCAGCGTGAGCGTGAACCCGGACGGCAGCCTGACCTTCTCGGCCGCCCCCGGCGTGACCGGCCCGGTGACCGTGACCTACACCGTGACCGACGGCGCCGGCGGCAGCGCCACTGCCAGCGTGCTGATCACGGTGGCGCCCGGGCCGACCGTGAGCGTCGATGCCCCCGCGCTGACCAGCGACGCGACGCCGACCCTCACCGGCACGACGAACCTGCCCGCGGGGTCGTCGGTGACGCTGACCGTCACCGATGCGACCGGTGCCGTGCAGGTGCTGACCGCCGGCGTCGCCGCCGGCGGCATCTTTGCGATCGACGTGCCCGCGGCCCTGGCCGAAGGACCCTACAGCGTCGTCGCCGCGGTCACCGACTCGGCCGGCAACACGGCCAACGCCACGGACGCCGGTGCCATCGACCTCACCGCCCCGGCGCTGACCGTCGATGCGCCCGCGCTGACCAACGATCCGACGCCGACGATCACGGGCACGACGGATCTGCCGGCAGGCTCGACCGTCACGCTCGTCGTGACCGACTCCGCCGGTGCGGTGCAGACCTTGGCGGCCACGGTTGCCGCGGGCGGTACCTATGCCATCGACGTGCCTTCGGCGCTGCCCGAAGGCAATTACACCGTCGTCGCCTCGGCCTCGGATGCGGCCGGCAATGTCGGCACCGCGAACGACAGCGGTGCGATCGATCTGACGGCCCCGACGCTCACCGTCGACGCCCCGGCGCTGACCAACGACTCGACCCCGACGATCACCGGCACGACCAACCTGCCGGCCGGCTCGACTGTCACGCTCGTCGTGACCGATTCCGCTGGCACCGTGCAGACGCTCACCACCACGGTGGCTGCGGGTGGCACCTATTCCGTCGACGTTCCCTCGGCACTGGCCGAGGGCAACTTCAGCGTCCTGGCTTCGACCTCGGATGCGGCCGGCAATGCCGCGACGGCCGATGACAGTGGTGCGATCGACCTGACTGCTCCGACACTCACCGTCGACGCCCCGGCGCTGACGAACGACGCGACCCCGACGATCACCGGCACGACCGACCTGCCCGCCGGTTCGACCGTCACGCTGGTCATCACCGACTCCGCCGGTGGAGTCCAGACCCTCGCGGCCACGGTCGTGGCCGGCGGCACTTACTCGGTCGACGTTCCGATCGCACTCGCCGAGGGCAACTTCGCCGTACTGGCCTCGGCCTCCGATGCCGCGGGCAACGCCGCCACGGCGAACGACAGCGGTGCGATCGACCTGACCGCCCCTTCGCTCACGGTCGATGCCCCGGCCCTGACGAACGACTCCACACCGACGATTACGGGGAGCACGAACCTGCCTGCCGGCTCGACCGTGACGCTGGTCGTCACCGACTCCGCCGGTGCCGTGCAGACCCTCACGGCCACCGTGGCTGCGGGTGGTACCTTTGCCATCGACGTGCCCTCGGCCCTGGCCGAAGGCGACTACTCGGTCGTCGCCTCCGCTTCCGACGCCGCCGGCAACGCCGCTACCGCGAACGACAGTGGTGCGATCGACCTCACCGCACCGTCGCTGACCGTTGATGCTCCGGCGCTGACCAACGACTCGACGCCGACCATCACTGGCACGACGGACCTGCCCGCCGGCTCGACCGTCACGCTCGTCGTGACCGACTCCGCTGGCACAGTCCAGACACTCACTACCATGGTGGCTGCGAGTGGCTCGTATGCCATCGACGTGCCCTCAGCGCTCGCCGAAGGCAGCTACACCGTCGCTGCCTCAGCCACGGATGCGGCCGGCAACGCGGTCACGGCCGACGACAACGGGGCCATCGACCTCACCGCACCGTCGCTGACCGTCGACGCGCCCGCGCTGACGAATGACTCGACGCCCACGATCACTGGAACGACCGACCTTCCGGTTGGGTCCACCGTCACGCTGGTAGTCGCGGATTCGGCGGGAGCGGTGCAGACCCTCGCCGCCGCGGTCACCTCCGGCGGCACCTACTCTGTTGATGTTCCAGTCGCACTGGCCGAGGGCAACTACACCGTCGCGGCTTCCGCCACGGACGCCGCAGGCAATGCCGCTACCGCGAATGACACCGGCGCCATCGACCTCACGGCGCCGACGCTCACGGTCGATGCCCCGGCACTGACAAACGACTCGACCCCGACGATCACCGGCACGACGGACCTGCCCGCCGGTTCGACCGTCACGCTCGTCGTCACCGACTCCGCTGGCGCGGTGCAGACCCTCACGACCAGCGTGACCGTGGGTGGCACGTACAGCATCGACGTGGCTTCTGCCCTGGCCGAAGGCAGCTACGCCGTTGTCGCCTCGGCCTCGGATTCCGTCGGCAATGCCGCCACCGCGAACGACAGCGGGGCAGTCGACCTGACCGCTCCGTCGCTGACCGTCGACGCTCCGGCACTGACCAACGACTCGACCCCGACGATCACCGGCACGACCGACCTGCCTGCCGGTTCGACCGTCACGCTGGTCGTGACCGACTCCGCCGGCGCGGCACAGACCGTCACGGCTACCGTTGCCGCGGGCGGCACGTATGCCGTCGACGTGCCCTCCGCCCTGGCCGAAGGCAACTACACCGTCGTGGCCTCCGCCACGGACGCCGCTGGCAATGCCGCCACGGCCAACGACAACGGCGCCGTCGACCTGACCGCGCCGACACTCACCGTCGATGCTCCGGCGCTGACCAGCGACTCGACGCCGACCCTCACGGGCACCACGAACCTGCCTGCCGGTTCGCTTGTCACGCTGGTTGTGACCGACTCCGCCGGCGCCGCGCAGACCTTCACGGTCACGGCGGCCGCCGGCGGCACGTTTGCCGTCGACGTGCCTTCCGCCCTGGCTGAAGGCAACTACACCGTCGTGGCCTCTGCCTCGGATGAGGCCGGCAACACCGCCACCGCGAACGACAACGGCGCCATCGACCTCACGGCCCCGACGCTGACCGTCGACGCCCCGGCACTGACCGGCGACTCGACGCCGACGATCTCCGGGTCCACGGACCTGCCGGCGGGCTCGGTGGTCACGCTCGTCGTCACCGACGCCGCCGGTGCCGTTCAAACCCTCACGGCCGCCGTGGCCGCGGGCGGCACCTATGCGGTCGACGTGCCTTCGGCGCTGGCCGAAGGCAACTACGCTGTCGTGGCTTCGGCCTACGATGCCGCGGGCAACCTGGCCACCGCAAACGACAGCGGCGCTGTCGACCTGACCGCCCCGACACTCACCGTCGATGCGCCTGCGCTGTCCAACGACGCCACGCCGACGATCTCCGGCACGACGGATCTGCCCGCAGGTTCCCCGGTCACGCTGGTCATCACCGATTCGGCCGGCAGCGTGCAGACGCTGACCGCCACCGCCCTCGCCGGCGGCACCTATGTCATCGACGTGCCCTCCGCCCTGGCCGAGGGCAGCTACTCGGTCGTCGCCTCGGCCACGGACGCCGCGGGCAACACCGCCATGGCGAATGACAGTGGCGCCATCGATCTGACAGGCCCGACGCTCACGGTCGATGCCCCGGCCCTGACGATCGACTCGACACCGACCATCACGGGCACCACCGACCTGCCCGCCGGTTCGACCGTCACGCTGGTCGTGACCGACTCGGCCGGTGCGGTGCAGACCCTGACGGCCAACGTGGCTGCCGGCGGCACGTACGGCATCGACGTGCCGTCAGCGCTGGCCGAGGGCAGCTACACCGTCGTGGCCTCGGCCTCGGATGCGGCCGGCAATGCCGCCACCGCCAACGACACCGGCGCCGTCGACCTCACCGCACCTTCGCTGACCGTCGACGCGCCGGCGTTGACGAACGACTCCACACCGACGATCACCGGCACGACCGACCTGCCGGCCGGTTCGACCGTCACGCTCGTCGTCACCGATTCCGCCGGTGCGGTCCAGACGCTTGCCGCCACCGTGGCGGCAGGCGGCACGTACGCCATCGACGTGCCCTCGGCCCTCGCCGAGGGCAACTACACCGTAGTCGCCTCGGCCTCGGATGCGGCGGGCAATGCCGCCAGCGCGAACGACAGCGGTGCCGTCGATCTGACGGCCCCGGCGCTCACGGTCGATGCGCCGGCGCTGACCAATGACTCGACGCCGACCATCGTCGGCACCACGAACCTGCCGGCCGGCTCGACGGTCGCTCTGGTCGTCACCGATTCGGCCGGCAGCGTGCAGACGTTGGCCGCGACCGTCGCCGCCGGCGGCACCTATACCGTCGACGTGCCCTCGGCGCTGGCGGAGGGCAGCTACACCGTCGTCGCATCGGCCTCGGATGGCGCCGGCAATGCCGCCACGGCGAACGACTCCGGCGCCATCGACCTCACCGCCCCGGCCCTGACCGTCGATGCCCCGGCGCTGACCAACGACTCGACGCCGACGATCACGGGCACGACCGACCTGCCCGCCGGCTCCACCGTCACGCTCGTCGTCACCGACTCCGCTGGCGCGGTGCAGACCCTCGCGGCTACCGTGACCGCGGGCGGCATGTACGGCATCGATGTGCCTTCTGCCTTGGCCGAAGGCAATTACACCGTCTTCGCCTCGGCATCGGATGCCGCCGGCAACTCGGCCGCTGCGAACGACACCGGCGCCATCGACCTCACCGCACCGTCGTTGACCGTCGACGCCCCGGCGTTGACGAACGACCCGACGCCGACGATCACCGGCACGACCGACCTGCCAGCCGGTTCGCCGGTCACGCTGGTGGTCACCGATTCCGCCGGCGGCGTGCAGACGCTGACCGCGATCGTCGTCGCCGGCGGCACCTACGCCATCGAGGTGCCTTCGACCCTCGCCGAGGGCAGCTACTCGGTCGTCGCCTCGGCCACGGACGCAGCGGGCAACGCCGTCACCGCCAACGACGCCGGCGCGATCGACCTGACCGCGCCGACGTTGACCGTCGATGCGCCGGCGCTGACCAACGATCCGACACCGACCATCACCGGTACCACTGACCTGCCGGTCGGCTCGATCGTCACGCTGATCGTCACCGACTCCGCCGGTGCTGCGCAGACCCTCGCCGCCACGGTGACTGCGGGCGGCACGTACAGCATCGACGTGCCTTCGGCCCTGGCCGAGGGCAACTACACCGTCGTCGCCTCGGCCTCCGATGCGGCCGGCAACGGCGCGACGGCCAGTGACAACGGCGCCATCGACCTCACCGCCCCGGCGCTGACCGTCGATGCCCCGGCACTGACGAATGACTCGACGCCGACGATCACCGGCACGTCCAATCTGCCGACCGGTTCGACCGTCACGCTCGTCGTCACCGACTCTACCGGTGCGGTCCAGACTCTTGCGGCCACGGTCGCGGCCGGCGGCACCTACTCGGTCGAGATTCCGATCGCACTCGCGGAAGGCAACTTCACGGTACTGGCTTCGGCCTCCGATGCTGCAGGCAACGCGGCCACGGCCAATGACACCGGCGCCATCGATCTCACCGCGCCGTCGCTCACCGTCGACGCTCCAGCGCTGACCAACGATTCGACCCCGACGATCAGCGGTACCACCGACCTGCCGGTCGCGTCGACCGTCACGCTGGTCGTCACCGACTCCGCCGGTGCCGTGCAGACGCTCACCGCCACGGTGGCCGCGGGTGGTACCTATGCCATCGACGTGCCCTCCGCGCTGGCCGAAGGCAACTTCACGGTCACCGCCTCGGCGTCGGATGCTGCGGGCAATGCCGCCACGGCCAATGACAGTGGTGCCGTCGATCTCACCGCGCCGTCGCTGACCGTCGATGCCCCGGCATTGACGAACGACGCGACGCCGACGATCACCGGCACGACCGATCTGCCTGCCGGATCGACCGTCACGCTGGTCGTGACCGATTCCGTCGGCGCGGTGCAGACCGTCACGGCCACCGTGGCCGCAGGCGGCACGTACGCCATCGATGTGCCCTCGGCCTTGGCCGAAGGCAACTACGTCGTCGCAGCCTCGGCCCTGGATGCCGCGGGAAACGCCGCCACCGCCAGCGACAGCGGCGCCATCGACCTGACCGCACCGGCGCTCACGGTCGACGCACCCGCGCTGACGAACGATTCGACGCCCACCATCACCGGCACGACCGACCTGCCGGCCGGATCGACCGTGACCCTCGTCGTCACCGACGCCGCCGGTGCCGTGCAGACGCTCGCCGCCACGGTGGCTGCGGGCGGTACCTATGCCGTCGACGTGCCCTCGGCCCTGGCCGAAGGCAACTACACCGTCGTGGCCTCGGCGTCCGATGCCGCGGGCAACGCGGCCACCGCGAACGACAACGGGGCAGTCGATCTGACCGCACCGACGCTGACGGTCGACGCTCCGGCGTTGACCAACGACCCGACCCCGACGATCACCGGCACGACCGATCTGCCGGTCGGCTCGGACGTCACGCTCGTCATCACCGATTCGGCCGGCAGCGTGCAGACGCTGACCGCGACCGTCATCGCCGGCGGCACCTATGCCGTCGACGTGCCCTCGGCCCTGGCCGAGGGCAGCTATTCGGTCGTCGCCTCGGCCACGGACGCCGCGGGCAACTCCGCCACCGCGAATGACAGCGGCGCCATCGACCTGACCGCGCCCACGCTCACCGTCGACGCTCCGGCGTTGACGAACGACTCCACCCCGACCATCGCCGGCACGACGAACCTGCCCGCCGGATCGATCGTCACCCTCGTCGTGACCGACTCCGCCGGTGCCGTGCAGACGCTCGCGGCCACGGTGGCTGCGGGCGGCACGTATGCCATCGACGTGCCCTCCGCGCTGGCCGAAGGCAACTACACCGTCGTGGCCTCGGCGTCCGATGCCGCGGGCAATGCGGCCACCGCCAACGACAACGGCGCCGTCGACCTCACCGCCCCGACGCTGACCGTCGACGCGCCTGCGCTGACCAAGGACGCGACGCCGACGATCACCGGGACGACCGATCTGCCCCCGGGCTCGACCGTCACGCTCGTCGTCACCGACGCCGCAGGTGTCGTGCAGACGCTCGCCGCCACGGTGGCTGCGGGCGGTACCTACACCATCGACGTGCCTGCGGCCCTCGCCGAGGGCAGCTACACGGTCGCGGCCTCCGCCACGGATGCCGCCGGCAACACTGCGATCGCCAACGACAGCGGCGCCATCGACCTGACCGCCCCGGCCGTGTCGCTGGTGCTCGATCCCGTCACCGCCGACAACGTGCTCAGCGCCGCCGAGGCGACGGGCAACGTGCAGATCACCGGCACCGCGGGGGGCGACGTGCGCGCGGGCGACATCGTCACGCTCTCGATCGACGGTGCCGACTACCAGGCGGTGGTCGGTGCAGGCGGCGCCTTCGCGGTGACCGTCCCGGGCGCGGCCCTGGTGGCGGACCCGGACCACCGCATCGACGCCAGCGTCACCCTCACCGATGCCGCCGGCAACAGCGCGACGGCCACGGCCTCGCAGGCCTACGCCGTCAACACCGCGCCGGACAGTGCGGACCAGAGCGTCGCGACGCTGGAGGACACGCCCTTCCAGTTCGATACCGGCCACTTCCCCTACATCGACGCCGACGGCCAGCCGCTCGCCGCCATCCGCATCGACACGCTGCCCGCGGCCGGCGAACTGCGCCTCGCCGGCGTGCTGGTCACCGCAGGCCAGGTGATCGCCGCGGCCGATCTGTCCAGCCTGACCTTCCTGCCCGCCCCGAACGAGAACGGGAACGACTACGCGAGCTTCACCTATTCCGTCAGTGACGGCATCGACTTCGACGCGGCGCCGAACCGCATGACGATCGGCGTCAGCCCGGTCAACGACCCGGCCGTCGTCGGCGGCCAGTCCAGCGGCACGGCGGTCGAGGACGCCCCCGGCCCGGTGACCGGCACGCTGACCGTGGTCGATCCGGACGCGGGCGAAGCGGCGTTCCAGCCGCTGAACAACGTCGCCGGGGCGCACGGCAGCTTCTCGGTCGACGCTGCGGGCACCTGGACCTACACGCTGAACAACGCCGACCCGGCCGTGCAGGCGCTCGGCCAGGGCCAATCGCTGCCGGACGAGACCTTCTGGGTCGCGACGATCGACGGCACCTGGACGGCCGTCACGATCGCCATCACCGGCACCAACGACGGGCCGGTCGCCGTCGCCGACACCCGCACGGCGAACGAGGACACGGCGGCGAGCGGCAACGTGCTGGCCAACGACAGCGATGTCGACAGCGGCACCTCGCTCACCGTCACGCAGTTCGAGGTCGGCGGCAGCACCTACGGCGCCGGCGCGACGGCCAACCTGGCTGGCGTCGGCATGCTGACCATCGCGGCCAACGGCGCCTACACCTTCGTGCCCGCGGCCGACTACGCCGGCCCGGTGCCGGTGGCGACCTACACCGTCAGCGACGGCCTGGCGACCGCGACGGCCACGCTGACGATCGCGCTGAATGCGCAGAACGACGCCCCGGTCAACACCGTGCCGGGCGCCGTCGCGGTGCTCGAGGACGTGCGCACCGCCATCGCCGGCATCTCGGTCGCCGATCCGGACGAGTCCGGCAGCGTGGCCGCGCAGAAGATCGCCACGGTGCAGATCAGCGTCTCCAACGGCACGCTGCTCGTGTCGCTGGACGCCGGCACCAGCGTGACGGCGGGCGCCAACGGCAGCGGCACGCTGACGCTCAGCGGCACGCAGGCCAGCCTGAACGCGACCTTGGCCAGCCTGGCCTACCAGGGCAACGCGAACTACGTCGGCGGTGACACGCTGGTCGTGGTCAGCCGCGACGCTTCGGGCCTGACGGACAGCGACACGATCGCGATCACCGTCAACCCGGTCAACGATGCGCCGGTCGCCCAGCCCGACACGGCGATCGCCGTCGAGGCCGGCGGCGTGGCCAACGGCACGCCGGGCAGCAACCCGAGCGGCAACGTGCTCGACAACGACCAGGACGTCGATGTCGGCGACACCCGCAGCGTGACCGCCGTCGCGGGCAGCGGCGCCGGCAGCGTGGGCGGCTCGACCGCGGGCGCCTACGGCACGCTGACGCTGAACGCCGACGGCAGCTACAGCTACGTGCTGAACAACAGCCTGGGCGCCGTGCAGTCCCTGCGCACGGCCGCCGACACGCTGACCGACACCTTCACCTACACGATGCGCGACGCGGCCGGCGCCACGTCGACCGCGACGCTGACCATCACCATCCAGGGCGGCAACGACGCGCCGGTGGCCGTCGCGGACACGGCGTCGCTGCTGGAGAACGGCACGGTCACGCGCACCGCCGCCACCGGTGTGCTGATCAACGACACCGACGTGGATGCGGGCGACACGCGCGCCGTCTCGGCGGTCGCCTTCGGCGGCACGCCCGGCACGCTGGGCTCGGGCCTGGCGGGCACGTACGGGACGCTGACGATGAACGCCGACGGCAGCTACAGCTACAGCGCCAACCGCCCGCCGGCCGACGCGCTGGTCGCGGGCCAGGTCGTCACCGAGGCGTTCCAGGTCACCGTGCGCGACACC
This sequence comes from Piscinibacter sp., assembly GCA_019635485.1. Lineage (GTDB taxonomy): Bacteria > Pseudomonadota > Gammaproteobacteria > Burkholderiales > Burkholderiaceae_C > Piscinibacter. The sequence goes on from JAHBZL010000024.1 coordinate 64,667, forward strand.
GCCGGCGCCACCTCGACATCGACGCTGAGCTTCACGATCACCGGTGTCAACGACGTGCCGACCATCACCGGCACCTCCACCGGCAGCGTGCGCGAGGACGTCACCCTGAGCGCCAGCGGCGCCCTGACCGTCGTCGACCTCGACGCCGGCCAGTCGGTCTTCAACGCGCAGACGAGCACGGGCACCTACGGCAGCTTCTCGATCAACGCCGCCGGCAGCTGGACCTACACGCTGAACAACGCGGCGGCCAACGTGCAGGCGCTGTCCGGCACGGCGGTCGTGACCGAGCAGTTCACCGTGACGACGGCCGACGGCACCCCGCGCACCGTGACGATCACCGTCAACGGCACCAACGACGCGCCGACCGCCGTGGCCGACGTGCGCAACACGAACGAGGACACGCCGGTCTCCGGCAACGTGCTGGCGAACGACTCGGACATCGACAGCGCCTCGCTGGCGGTGACGCAGTTCGTCATCGGCGGCAACACCTACGCCGCCGGCGCGACCGCCAGCCTCGCGGGCATCGGCACATTGACCATCGGCGCCAACGGCAGCTACACCTTCACCCCGGCCGCCAACTACGGCGGCACGGTGCCGGTGGCCACCTACACCGTCAGCGACGGCAGCGCGAGCAGCACCTCGACGCTGGCGCTGAGCATCACGCCGGTGGCCGACGCGCCGACGCTCGTGATCAACGGCACCACCATCACCGGCGGCACGACGACGACGCCGGGCCTGCCGGCCAGCGTCGGCCTGGTGCGGCAGTACTACGACGACATCGGCGCGGTCAGCGCGAGCAACGCCGGCAACATCGCCACCGTCGAGGCGGGCGTGGAGTCCACCAGCGCGACGTCGACCGGCACGGTCAACGACGTCGCCGTCACCAGCATCGGTGTCGACGACGCTTACCGCTTCACCGGCTACATCCACCTGCAGGCCGGCCAGACCTACACGATCGCCGGCTACCGCGACGACACGCTGATGGTCAAGATCGGCGGCACGTCGGTGTACGCGGTCGGCTTCAACAACTGGGGCAACCTGACCGGCAGCACCTTCACGCCGACGGTCTCGGGCTACTACACGCTGGAGGTCATCGCCTACAACGGCGACGGCGTCGGCTCGCTGGACCTGAGCATGTCGGTCAATGGCGCGACGGCGGTGGACCTGAACACCACCAACTTCCGCCTCTACCCGGACACCTCGAGCTTCTCCGGCAGCGTGGTGGGCGCGCTGGTGCCCAACGGCGATGGCGGCTTCTACCCGACCAGCGCGATCGGCGACGAGGACAACTCGATCGCGCTCGGCACCATCGCCGCGTCGCTGAACGACACCGACGGTTCCGAAACGCTGGCGCTGCGGGTGTCGGCTCTCCCGGTCGGCGCGACGCTGACCGACGGCACGCGCACCTTCACGGCGACGGCCGGATCGACCAGCGTCGACGTGAGCGGCTGGACGCTGGGCAACCTGCGCCTGGTGCCGCCGGCAAACTATGCCGGCACGATCAACCTGGCCGTGAGCGCGACGGCGACCGACTCGAACGGCTCGACCTCGACCTCGCAGGGCACGCTGCCGGTGCAGGTGCGCGCGGTGGCCGATGCGCCGGCGGTGATCGGCCAGAGCCTGCTGGTGTCGGTCGCGCAAAGCAGCGGCACCGCGGCCGTGCTGAACCTGCCGGTGATCGCCACGCTGCTGGACACGGACGGTTCGGAGTCGCTCTCGATCACGATCTCCGGCGTGCCGACGGGCGCGACGCTGAACCACGGCAGCAGCAACGGCAGCGGCACGTGGACCCTGGCCGGCGGCGACCTGGCGGACCTGACGCTGACGCTGCCCACCGGCTACGCGACGAGTTTGTCCGGGACCACGCTGACCGTCACGGCCACGTCGACCGAAGCGAGCAACGGCGAAACGGCGAGCACCAGCACGTCGCTGACGCTGTTCGCGGACTACGCGACCAACACGCCCTCCGCCACCACCGGCAGCGACAACATCACCGGCAGCAACTCGCAGGGCGACTACATCAACGCGCTGGCCGGCAACGACACGATCAACAGCCGCGGCGGCAACGACCTGGTGCACGGCGGCGACGGCAACGACTCGATCAACGGCGGCAACGGCAACGACATGCTGTTCGGCGACGCCGGCAACGACGTGATCATCGGCGGCGCCGGCAGCGACGTCATTCGCGGCGGCGCCGGCAACGACACGCTGACCGGCGGCTCGGGCGGCGCCGACGGCACGGCCGACGTGTTCGCGTGGACGCTGGCCGATGCCGGCAGCGCCGGCGCGCCGGCGACCGACACCATCACCGACTTCAGCGCGGCGGCAGTGTCGGCCGGTGGCGACGTGCTCGACCTGCGCGACCTGCTCAGCGGGGACGTGGTCGGGCCCGGCAACACCGCCGGCAACCTGACCAACTTCCTCGACTTCAGCGTCAGCGGCAGCGGTGCGAGCGCGACCACCACGATCCACATCAGCTCGAGCGGCCAGTTCGCCGGCGGCGTCTATGCGCCGGGACAGGAAGACCAGGCGATCGTGCTGCAGGGCATCGACCTGCCGACGGCGCTCGGGCTGGCCAGCGGCGCGAGCGACGCGCAGATCATCCAGGAGTTGCTGTCGCGCGGGAAGCTGATCGTCGACAGCACGCCTTGACCAAGGCCGCGGGGCCGGCGCGCCGGGCCCGCGATCGCCGCCGTGCGGACCCGGCGCGCGGTGTCAGCGCGCGGGCTCGGGCTGCGCGCTGACCCACGGGCCGGTGAGCCCGTCCAGGCCGCATTGCCGCAGCGCGGTCGCGTCCGCCTCCTGCGCCACGCCCTCGGCAATGACCTGCAGCGACAGGCTGTGCAGCATGGTCGCCAGCCCGCGCACGAAGCCGGCGCGCACCGCATCGGTCGCGACGCCCTGGGTGACCGCCGCATCCAGCTTGACGTAGTCCAGCCCCAGCTCGAACAAGCGCTCGATCAGGCCGAGGCGCTCGCCGGCATGCTCAAGGCCCAGGCGGGCGCCGGTCGGGCGCAACTGACGCCCGAGTTCGCGCAGCAAGTCGAAGTGTTCCGACGCGGCCACCTCGCCGACCTCGAGCCAGAGCTGGCGCGCCTCGCGCGGCGCCTGCAGGAGCCGGCCGCGCAGCCGTGCGGCGAAGCCGCTGTCGGCGAGGGAGGCCGGCGCCAGGTTCACCGCCCGCGACACCCCGTCGCGTGTGATCGCCTCCAGCGCCAGCGCCACCGCACGCTCGTCGAGCGATGCGGTGAGCCGGGCGCGCACCGCCAGCGGCAGCCAGCGCGCCGCGGGTTCGGCCGGGCCGTCCGGCTCCATCTGCAGGCGCAGCGGGCACTCCAGGTGCATCAGCCGTCCGGTGGCATCGCGCACCGGATACTCGACCAGCGCGGTGCGCCCTTCCGCCAGCGCCTCGTGCAGGCGGCGACGCCAGCCGCCTTCGCCGAGCCGGCCCAGCGTGCTGCCCAGCTCGATGTTCGACTCGACCGCGAACGGCCCCTGCGCCTCGGCGCGGGCCAGCGCCAGGTCGGCGGCGCCCATCAGCGGTGCGAGTTCGACGCCGTGGCGCAGCTCGACCGCGCCGGCCGCGATCACGGCCGGCTTGCCGAAGGCCGGCAGCACGGCGCGCAGCGCCTCGGCGAGCGCACGGGCCGTCTCGTCGGCCATGCCGCCGACCGGCAGGCACAGCGCGAAATCCGAGCCGTTCAGGCGGCCGACGAAGCAGCCTTCGACCCGCGCCGTGTAGGCCTGCAGCGCCTGCGCGATGGTGCCCAGCATGCGGTCCGTCGTCGCGTGGCCGAGCACACGGTTCACCTCGGCCAGGTCGAGCACGCGCAGCAGCACCAGCCCGCCCTCGGCAGCCCCGTCCTCGCGGTGCAGCAAGGCCCCCAGCTGGCCCATGAAGTGCGTGCGGTTGGCCAGCCCGGTGAGCGCGTCGCAGTTGGCCTGGCGCCGCAGGGTCTCGACCTGCCGCGCCTGGCCCTCGAACACCATCTTCAGCCGCCCGACCATCGAGTTCATCGCCCGCGCCACGCGAAGCAGCTCGGGCACGGCGGGCTCCTCGACCGTCACGTACTCGCCGCGTTCGAGCGAGCGGGCCTGCGCCACGGTGCGTTCGAGCGGCACGCGGATGCGCTGCACGACGAGCGCACCGCCCAGCCCGGCCAGCACGCCCAGCACCGCGAGTGCCAGCGCCGAGCGCTGCGTGCCGCGCCAGAGTTCGTCGTGCGCATAGGACACCTGGCTCTCCAGCTCCACCCGTCCCAGCGCGCGCCAGCCGTCGGACACCTGCGCGACGCCGGGCGCCGACTCGATCGGCAGCAGGCGCACGAACCAGTCGGGCGCCGCGACCGGCGCGACCTGCGCCTCGCGGGCGAAGCGCACGGCGCCGTCCGACCCGACCAGGCGCACGCGCCGGTAGAAGCCGGTATCGAACAGCGAGCTCATCACGAGGTCCATCAGCGCCGCGTCGCCCTTCTGCTGCGACAGCACCAGCGCGAGCGCGGTCGCGTTGTCGCTGTTCTTGACGCGCAACTGCGCCTGCAGGGTATCGCGCGCCGCGTCGGCGTTGACGGCCACGCTGCCGGCGAAGGCGAGCAGCAGCGTGCCCAGCAGCAGCAGCCAGATTTGCCGGATCAGCGACATCCGTTCCTCCCCATCCGCGAATGATGCACCGAGTCCTTCACTGGAATCCCTCCGCACGCGCCTTCAGGAGCACCTCGCGCCAGCGCGACAGGCGCGTGGCCGGGTCGCCGGCTGGCGCGCCGGCCGCGCCCTGCCACAGGCCCTCGCTGTTGAAGCTGAACACCGGCGTCAGGTCCGGCCGGCGCGAGGCCGGACGCAGTTCGTCGATCAGGTTGTCGAGGATCGTCGGCTCGGCATCCGGCCGCGCGTAGTGGGCCAGCACCATGTGCGGCGTCTGCACGCCGCCGGGCCCGCCGATCAGCGCACGCACGTAGATCAGCCGCAGCCGCGCCGCCGGCACACCGGCCGCCAGCAGGCTGAAGTACTTGGCGATCGCGAAGTCCTCGCAGTCGCCGCGCCCCTTCTCGAGCAGTTCGACCGGGCTGGCCCAGTAGTCGGCCATGCCCCAGATCGCGTCGTCCTCGGCGAACACGATGCGCCGGTTGAAGAACTGGTTGACGGCCACGAGGCGCGCCTCCTCGTCGAGTTCGGCACTGCCGGCCAGCAGCGCCTGCAGCGCCCGCGCCCCGGCGGTGGCCTGCGGTCCGGCGCGTTGCGCGGCCTTCAGCAGGCGCTCGGCCTCCCAGGCCTGGCCCGCGGGCGGACCGGCGAGCAGCACGCCGGCGAGCACGGCCGCGAGCCCACGCCGCAGCGCAGGCGCGGCGCGGACAGCGGCGGCGAAAAGGGTCGCGGACACGAAAGGCTGGGCACAGGACGGAGTAACGCCCTGTTCTCGTCGCGCCCCGCTGCAACTTGAGCCTTGGCCGGCGATGGAAAGGCGTGCGCGGTTGCGAGTTGTTGCATTTCACGCACAGGCGTGAAGCCCGACCGTGAAATAACTGGGAGTGACAAATGATCACGGTCAATCGAGCCGTGAGGCCTCACTACACTTGCCCCTGTCCGTCGAAGGCCGCGACCCTGCGGCCCCCGAGGCCGGCGCAGACCGGCCGGGCACGGCCGGATCCGACCGAGAAGTACATGCAACTGCAATCCCTCGCCCTTGGCGTGGCCCTGGCCCTGTCGGCCTGGTCCACCAGCGCTTCGGCGCAGACCACCGATCCCCTGCGTGCCGCGGCCGAGAAAGCCGTCGCCAGCAACCCGGACGTCACCGCCCGCTTCAATGCCTACCGCGCCGCGGCCGATGCGGTCGACGTCGTGCGCGGTGGCTTCCTGCCGCGCCTGGACCTGAACGCGAGCGTCGGCACCGACCGCGACCGCATCGACGGCCGCACGCCCGACGCCACCACCAGTATCAGCCGCAGCGCCGTCGGCCTCAGCCTGACCCAGCTGCTGTGGGATGGCCTGGGCACCAGCCGCGAGGTCGACCGGCTGACCCACGAGCGCCTGGCGCGCTACTTCGAACTGCTCGAGACGACCGAGCAGACCGTGCTGGAAGCCACGCGCGCGCAGTTCGACGTGCAGCGCTTCCGCCGGCTCGTGCAGCTGGCCGAGGACAGCTACGTGCAGCACCGCTATGCGTTCCTGCAGATCCAGTCGCGCGTGAAGGCCGGCGTCGGCCGCGGCGTCGACCTGGAGCAGGCCGGTGCGCGCCTCGCGCTGGCCGAGTCGAACCTCGCGACCGAGCTCGCCAACCTGCACGACGTCACGGCGCGCTACCAGCGCGTCGTCGGCGAGGCGCCGCCGGCCCAGTTGCCCGCGGTGCCGCTGCTGAAGACCGCCCTGCCCGCCAGCGCCGGCGAGGCGATGAACGTCTCGCTCGCCCGCAGCGCCGCGATCAGCGCCAGCATCGAGGGCCTGCGCGCCACGCGCTCGTCTGCCGAGGGCAGCCGCTCCGCGTTTCAGCCGCGCGTCGAGGCCCGGGTGCGCACCAGCGCGGGCCGCAACCTCGATGGGATCCAGGAGCAGTCGCGCACCAGCGCCGCCGAGATCGTGCTGGCCTGGAACCTCTACAACGGAGGCAGCGACCAGGCGCGCGTGCGCCAGCAGGCCAACCTGAGCAACCAGGCGGCCGACGTGCGCGACCGCGTCTGCCGCGACACGCGCCAGACCGCGGCGATCGCGTTCAACGACACACGCAAGCTCACCGAGCAGCTGGTCTATCTCGAGCGCAACACGCTGGCGATCGAGAAGGCGCGCGACGCCTACCGCCAGCAGTTCGACATCGGCCAGCGCAGCCTGCTGGACCTGTTGAACGCCGAGAACGAGGTCTACACGGCGCGGCGCGCCTACGCCAACGCCGAGTTCGACCTCGCACTCGCCTACGCGCGCTCGCAGGCGGCGCTGTCGCAGCTCGCGACGCAGCTCGGCATCGCACGCACCGACCGCGCCGCCGAGGAGGCGGCCGGCTGGTCCGCCGGTGACGACGCCCCGGCGCGCTGCCCGGCGGTCGCGCTCGAGGTGCGCGGCAGCGACCGCGCGACCCTCGACGCACGCGCCGACGGTCTCGCGAAGAACGCGCCGCCGGCGGTGCGCTGAGGCCCGGCTAGCGCCGCTGCGGCGGCAGGTCGGTGCAGACGCCCTCGTAGACCTCCGCCGCCATGCCGATGCTCTCGCCGAGCGTCGGGTGCGGGTGGATGGTCTTGCCGATGTCCACGCCGTCGGCGCCCATCTCGATGGCCAGCGTGATCTCGCCGATCATGTCGCCGGCATGCGTGCCGACGATGCCGCCGCCGACGATGCGGTGCGTCTCCTCGCTGAACAGCAGCTTGGTGAAGCCCTCGTCGCGGCCGTTGGCGATCGCGCGGCCCGAGGCGGTCCAGGGGAACAGGCCCTTCTTGACCTTGATGCCCTTGGCCTTGGCCTCGTCCTCGGTCAGGCCGACCCAGGCCACTTCCGGGTCGGTGTAGGCGACGCTCGGGATCACGCGGGCGTTGAAGGCGGACTTCTGCCCCGCCGCGGCCTCCGCCGCCACGTGCGCCTCGTGCACCGCCTTGTGCGCCAGCATCGGCTGGCCGACGATGTCGCCGATCGCGAAGATGTGCGGCACGTTGGTGCGCATCTGGATGTCCACCGGAATGAAGCCGCGCTCGCCCACGATCACGCCGGCCTTCTCGGCGCCGATGCGCTTGCCGTTCGGCGTGCGCCCCACGGCCTGCAGCACCAGGTCGTAGCGCTGCGGCTCCTTCGGCGCCGCCTCCCCCTCGAACTTCACCAGGATGCCGTCCTTCGTCGCCTCGGCGCCGACGGTCTTGGTCTTCAGCATGATGTTGTCGAAGCGCGGCGCGTTCATCTTCTGCCAGACCTTCACCAGGTCACGGTCGGCGCCGAGCATCAGCGAGTCCATCATCTCGACGACGTCCAGCCGCGCACCGAGCGTGGAGTACACCGTGCCCATCTCGAGCCCGATGATGCCGCCGCCGATGACCAGCATCTTCTTCGGCTGCTGGCGCAGTTCCAGCGCGCCGGTGGAGGTGACGATGCGCGGGTCGTCCTTCGGCAGGAAGGGCAGCTTCGCCGCCTCGGAGCCGGCCGCGATGATGGCGTTCTTGAACCGGATGGTCTGGGTGGCCCCGTCCTTGGCGAGCACGACCTTGAGGTGGTTCGGGTCGGCGAACTCGCCGGTGCCCTGCACCACCGTGACCTTGCGCATCTTGGCCATCGCGGTCAGGCCGCCGGTCAGTTTGCCGACCACCTTGTTCTTGTGCGCCAGCAGCTTGCCGAGGTCCACCGTCGGCTTGCCGAAGCTCACGCCGAGCGCCTCGAAGTGCGACACCTCGTCCATCACCGCGGCGACGTGCAGCAGCGCCTTGGACGGGATGCAGCCGACGTTCAGGCACACGCCGCCGAGCGTCGCGAAACGTTCGACCAGCACGGTCTTCATGCCGAGGTCGGCGGCGCGGAAGGCGGCCGAGTAGCCGCCCGGGCCGGCGCCGAGCACGAGCATGTCGCACTCGAGGTCGGCACCGCCGGCGTAGCTCGCGGCCAGCGGCGCCGGCGCACTGGGCGTCGGCG
>JAHBZL010000025.1 GCA_019635485.1 Piscinibacter sp.
ACCCGCGCCCCTGCTCGCCGGCGCGCGCCGCTTCCACGGCCGCGTTCAGCGCCAGGATGTTGGTCTGGAACGCGATGCCGTCGATGGTGCCGATGATGTCGGCGATCTGGCGCGAACTCGCACTGATCTCCTCCATCGTCGACACGACCTGCGCGACGACCTGGCCGCCCTTGCCGGCGGCGTCGCTGGCCGACACGGCCAGCTGGTTCGCGCTGCGCGCCGAGTCGGCGGTCTGGCGGACGGTGCCCGTCAGCTGCTCCATCGACGAAGCAATCTCCTGCAGGCTGGACGCGGTGCGCTCGGTGCGCTGGCTGAGGTCCTGGTTGCCGGTCGCGATCTCCTGGCTCGCGGCCGTGCAGCTGGCCGCCGTCGACTGGACGTCGGACACGGCGGCGTCGATCCGCGCCATCACCGTGCGCAGCGCCATCGCGGCCGGCGTGGAGGCGGACGCGCCGCGCAGGTCGAGCGAGATGCTGCCCTGGCGGTCCATCGCCGACACCTGATCGAGCAGTTCGCTGCCCTGGCGTTCGCTGCCGGCCATCTGGACGGCCAGCCAGACTTCGACGCCGGTCTGCACGATCACGTAGCCCGCGTGCATCAGGACCTTGAAGAAATCGGCGGTCGGCGTGCAGTAGAACCCGAGCCCGGCCGCCTGCAGGCGATCGAAGACGACGTGGTGCACGGCGATGGTGGCCGCGCCGACGATCAGCGGCCGCCAGTCGCGGTAGACGAGCAGGATGCCCAGCGTGACGAAGACTCCGAAATGGAACTCCAGCGTGCCGCGGCCGAGCTGGATGTGCAGCGCCACCATGCTCATGGCCAGCACCGGCATCGCCAGCTTGGCGAGCAGCGTGCCCCGCGCCAGCATGAAGACGCCGACCGAGGCCAGCAGCAACAGGCCGCCGACACCCAGCGCGAGGCCGAACTGGCTGTACTGCGAACCGATCGCCAGCGCGGCCAACGTGCCGAGGCCGATGAAGGCGACCATCGCGAGGTCGCCATCGATGCCGCCGGCGCGTGCCTTCGAGGCCGATTCGGTGAGGGGCGTGTGGGTCGACATGTCTCGGGGCTTTCTGAAGAATCGATGGATGGCGGCGGTTCGGGCCGTGCCCGCCCGCGGGTCGGCGGGGCGGAGCGCCATGGCCCGACCGAGCGGTGCACCATGGGGGGTATCGGCGGTTTCGGGGCGCGGCTGAAGCGGAATCGCCGTGCCGCGGCACCTGGCCAGGGCTCCCGCAAGATCGTGCGAATGTGATTCTCATTCTGTACATATTGGGTAGTTTGTATATAATGAGAATCACAATGCCAGCGAAAGCACCCCCCCTCGGTGATGTCCTCGCGACCCGACTTCAGGCTCTGGGTGAGCGCATCCGTGCCCATCGCGAGCGCCAGAAGATCAGCGCCACGGTGGCCGCCGAGGCCGCGGGCATGTCGCGCGTGACCTTGCACCGCATCGAGCGCGGTGAGCCTTCGGTGACCCTGGGGGCCTACCTGAGCGCCATCGACGCCGTGGGGCTGCAGCTCGAGCTGCGCGATCCGCAGGCGCGCCCGGCCCCTGCCGACGACGCCGGCCTGCCCGAGCGTGTGCGGCTGGCGGAGTATCCGCAGCTCCAGCGCCTCGCCTGGCAGCTCCATGACGTGGACGATCTCAGCCCGGCCGATGCCCTGAGCCTGTACGAGCGCAACTGGCGGCACATCGACCGCGCCCGCATGGAGCCGGCCGAGCGGGCGCTGCTCCAGGCCCTGGTGGACCGGCTGGGCGGAGGGCGCCTGCTTGTTTGAGCGGCCGCACCACCGTCGCATCGCGGCCGTGCTGGAGGCGCTGGACGCCGACGTGCTGGCGGCGAACGCCTGCCTTTTCGGCGGCGGTACCGCGATGGCACTGCGCTACGGCGAATACCGCGAGTCGGTCGACATCGACTTCCTCGTCTCCAAGGTCGACGGCTACCGCCAGCTGCGCCAGCGGCTCACCGGCCCGGAAGGCATGCGTGCCATCACCCGACCCGGGCACACGCTGAGCCAGACCCGCGAGGTGCGCGCCGATCAGTACGGCATCCGCACCCTGCTGCAGTTCGACGGCGCCGACATCAAGTTCGAGATCGTGCTCGAGGGCCGCATCGATCTCGAGGCGCCCGGGCCGGACGATCGCCTGTGCGGCGTGGCCACACTCACGCCGCTGGACATGGCGACGAGCAAGCTGCTGGCCAATTCCGACCGCTGGCGCGACGAGGCCGTGATGAGCCGCGACCTCATCGACCTGGCGATGATGGCGCCGCCCAGGGCGCTGCTGAAGCAGGCCCTGGCCAAGGCCCGAGTCGCCTATGGCGACAGCGTGGCCGCCGACCTGGCCAGCGCCGTGGAGGACCTGCGTGCGCGGCCCCATCGGCTGGACCGGTGCATGCAGGCGATGGCCATGACCACGGTGTCCAAGGCGGCGCTGTGGGCGCGCATCAGGGCGCTGGTGCGCTGAGGACCTCGTCGACTGTGGCCGTTCGCCGCTCGAGCGAGGTGGGCGCTAGACTCGCGCCCATGCACAGGTTGCCGATGGGCGCCTCCGTTCGATCGACCCGCGCAGCGAACCTGCGCGATTGACGTCGCGTCGCCCGCGTCCCCGCATGCTGAGTGTTATGCCGCGGTGACCAGATGAGCGGCTTTCTTCGGATCTTCGTCCCGCTGGCGATCCTGGACGTCGCCGTCGCCGGGTTCATCCTGGCCCAGAGCCTGCGGAGTCAGGCGGAGCGCGAGGTCCAGGCGCTGCGGCATTCCACCGAGGTCGCGGTGGCTTCGCTGAGCCAGAGTCTCGCCCCGTTGCTGCGACACCTGCAGTCACTCTCGGGCGAATCCGCCATCGTCGATGCGATCGACTCCCCCGACGACGGTGCTGCGCTCGATCAGATGTCGCGTGCGTTCAACTCGCTGCTGAGCCGGAACCCCTCGTACGCTCAGGCACGCTGGATCGACCAGGAGGGGCGCGAACGGGTGCGCGTCGATGCCGGCGGGGCCGGGCGGCCGCCGGTGCGCGTGCGCGACCCCGACCTGCAGGCCAAGTCCTCGCGCTACTACGTGCGCGACGCTCTGCCGTTGAGCGCTGGCACGATCTACATCTCCGAACTGGACCTCAACGTCGAGCACGGGGGCGTCGAACTGCCGCCGCGACCCATGCTTCGCGCCGCGATCCGCGTCGATGCCCGTGATGCCCGTCCGGCCGGCCTGATCGTCATCAACGTCGAGGGCCGGTCTCTCCTCGAGTCGCTGGATCAGTATCAGGCGGACCAGCCGTCCCGGCGGCTCCTCGTGAACCGGCGCGGCGACTTCCTGCGGGGGGCAGGCGAGGCCGACGATTTCGCGTTCATGTTCGGGCGCAGCGCCACGTTGGCGGCCCGTGAACCCGAACTGTGGCGGCAGATGCTTGCTGCGGAGGCGGGCAGTGCACACGCCGGCAACGCGCTGTGGGCGTGGCGGATGTTCAGTCCCGTCCCGAACATGTCGACGAACGACGGGCGGAACGCGACACCCTGGTTCGTCGTGGCGTGGCTGCCCGCCGAGATGCTCCAGCCGGAACGCTGGCGCGCCATCGGGGTGACGGCCGGCGTCGGGCTGCTGGGCCTCGCGGTCATCGGGGCACTGACCCTGCGGGTGGTCCGCGAGAAGGCCCTGCTCGAGAAGGAGACCGAACGGGCAGAGCGTGCCGCCCGCGCGAAGGCCGAGTTTCTGGCCAACATGAGCCACGAGATCCGCACCCCGATCAACGCGATCGTCGGGCTGACCTACCTGATGTCACGCGACGCCAGGGACCCTGACCTGCGCGCACGCTTGGGGAAGGTCGATGCCGCGGCCAGACATCTGCTCCAGGTCATCAACGACATCCTCGACCTCTCGAAGATCGATGCCGGCAAGCTGGTCGTCGAGTCCGTGGCGTTCGAACTGGATCAGGTCCTGCAAGGCGCGATGGACATGGTCCGCCTGCCGGCGCAGAAGAAGGGGCTGGAACTGGTGCTGGACTGCAGCCTTCCCGGTCACCTGCGCGGCGACCCGACCCGGCTCTCCCAGGCGCTGATCAACCTGCTCGGCAATGCGGTGAAGTTCACGGAGAGGGGGTGGGTACGCCTGAGGCCGAGTGCGTGGCCGAAGAGAACGCTCGCCTGTGCGTCAGGTTCGAGGTGAGGGACACCGGCCCGGGCATTCCGGAAGGACAGCAGGCCCACCTGTTCACGGCATTCGAGCAGGCCGACAACTCGACGACCCGGCGCCATGGAGGCACCGGCCTCGGCCTGGCGCTGACACGCCGGATCGCGCAGCACATGGGCGGCACTGCGGGGGTCGACAGCGCGCCCGGTCGCGGCAGCACGTTCTGGTTCACCGCGTGGCTCGACCGGGTCGAGAAGGCGCCGGACGTCGTGCCGGACCAGCGGATCATGGGTCACCGTGCGCTGCTCGTGGATGACCTGGACGAGGCGAGGGCGCCCATCCAGGCCCTGCTGGAGTCGTTCGGCATGCAGACCGATGCGGTCGACGGGGGGCCGGCCGCGCTGAAAGCCGTCGAGCGCCTGGCCGCCGAGGGACGTCGCTACGACCTCGTCGTGATCGACTGGCGGATGGAGCCGATGGACGGTCTGGCGACCCTGCAGGCGCTGCGGCAGGCGCGTGCGGAGATTCCGGCGGCGATCCTCGTGACGGCCTTCGACCACATGAGCCTGCGTCCGCAGGCCGAGCAGGCCGGATTCCGCGGTGTGCTCTCGAAACCCATCACGGCCTCGGCGCTGCACGACGAACTGGCGCGCATCTTCAGTACCGGCGAGGGCCGTGCCTCGACCCGACGGCCCGCGGACCACGCGGCGGAGGCGACGGAAGCGGCAGCGAGCCTGCGCCGGTCGTACTCGCGTTGCCGCGTGCTGCTGGCCGAGGACAACCCCGTCAACCAGGAGGTGGCCGGGGAGCTTCTGAAATCGGTCGGGCTGGACGTGACGACGGTGCAGGACGGCGTGCGTGCCGTGGACGTGGCGCGCGGCGGCGGATTCGACCTCATCCTGATGGACGTGCAGATGCCGGAGATGGATGGACTCACCGCGGCACGAGCCATTCGAGCCCGCGGCCTGGAGGTGCCGATCATCGCGATGACGGCCAATGCGTTCGACGACGACCGCGACGCCTGCCTCGCGGCGGGGATGAACGATCACGTCGCCAAGCCGGTCGACCCGGGGCGCCTCTTCGCCACCATCGAGCGCTGGCTGTCGCGCGATCGGACTCCATCGGAGGGGCCCGACCAGCCGCAGGATCCGGAAGTCGAGGCGGCCCGTTGGACGCGGGAACTGCGGGCGGTGCGCGGTCTGGACCTGTCGACCGGGCTCCGGCGCCTCGGCGGGGATGTTGCGACGTACGCACGCATTGCCCAACGCTTCGCCGCCGTTTACCGGCCCGCCATCGAGGCGTTCGAGCGCTGCGAGACGCCGGCTGAGCGTGCGGCTTGCGCCGAGGCCTGCCACTCGTTGCGCGGCGCCTGCGGTTCCGTGGGGGCGCTCGCGCTGGCGGACCTGGCCCTGGCGCTCGAGACGAGCCTGCGCTCGGCATCGCCCGACGAGACAGTCCGCGAGCGGATTCGACGCCTGGAGGACGAACTCGCGGCGTTCGTCGGCGAACTCGATCGCGCGATTGCCGCTGCCCTGGCGACGTCGGATCCGGCGGACCGTGTGTCGGGAACCTAGGGCACCCGAGTGCAGCGCTTGGCGAGCGATGCCGAGAGGGTGCCGACGGCCGCCCCAAAGGCAAAAGGCCCAGCCTGTGAGGACTGGGCCAAGTGCTCAGGCAATCCTAGTGAAGGCGCGTCGGCGGGACCGGGGCCTGCGAAAACAGCTTGGCCGCGCGTCCCTTCAGTTCGAGCAACTCGCTCGGTGTGACCGAGTACCGGCCTCCCACCGCATCGACTTCGATCCGGAACTCGACCTCGCGAGCGCCGTTTCGAAGGACACCGAGCGTGAACTCGTAGTCCCTCTGCGCGGCCGGAACACCCTTGGTGGCGACGTCGTAGGCCTCGAAGCGAACGTTGCGGATCTCGCCGCTCGCCAGGTCCAGTTCGCCCTGCGAGCGCACTTCGTCTTCCGTCATCTCGTCGATGATGACAATGGGCAGTTTGAGATCCATGCGATGTCCGAGCCATGAATGCAGAAGGGGTAGCCAGCGTCAACCGGCTACCCCTCACCAACTTTGGCTCCCCGACCTGGGCTCGAACCAGGGACCTACGGATTAACAGTCGAACCGGTCGGGTTCAAGGAAGTGGCGTAAGTTGTTGTCGCTGTTGATGAATTTTGCGTTCTGGAGACGCGCGTTTTGAGCCGAAAAGTGGCTGCTTTCAGGCTGTCTTTTCGAAGTTACGGCACAAATCCGTCACAGCGATTCGGGGTGTCAAGGGCATGGTCCGCAAGGTGATGAGGGGCGCCGCGAGACGCCGAGCGGGCATACGAAAACGGCATCCAAGAGCCACCAACTGAGAGTTCGATCATGCCCAGACTGGTCGCGGCGACTTGAGCTCATGGGCCCACCGCAGCAGGTGCTGCCAGATCCATTTGGCGGTCGTGTCCCAGCGCATGGTGTAAGTCCACAGCCCGGAGAGAGCTGAGATGCGCGGTACTCAGCGGGCTACTGCCGAAAGCCGAGTGGGCACAGTATCGCTGACGGTCTGCAGTCCCTCCAACTGCATGTAGCGCCGGTTCAGGCTCCACTCGTCGTTCTGCTCGAGCATCATGGCGCCGACCAGGAGCACGATGGACGCGTCATTGGGGAAGATGCCAACGACGTTGGTGCGCCGCTTGATCTCGGCATTCAACCGTTCCAGTGGGTTCGTGGAGTAGATCTGCGACCAGTGCGCCCGCGGGAAGGTCATGAACGCGAGTACGTCGTTTTCGGCCTCGTCCATCAGCGCGCCGAGCTTGGGGAACTTGCCGCGCAGCTGATCAGCGACGGTTCGCCATTGGGCGCGGGCCGCCTCGGCCGAGTCCTGTACGAACACGGTGCCGATGGCCGCGCTGACCATGCGCCGCTGGGTCTTGCCGGCGTGCGCCAGGGCGTTACGCATGAAGTGCACCCGGCAGCGCTGCCAGGTGGCCTTCAGGACCTTGGCCGCGGCCGCCTTGATGCCTTCGTGGCTGTCGCTGATGACGAGCTTCACACCTCGCAGGCCGCGGCGGTTCAGGCTTCTGAGGAACTCGGTCCAGAACGGTTCGGCCTCGCTGGCGCCGACCTTCAGGCCCAGCACCTCGCGCTGGCCATCGGTGTTCACGCCCACCGCCACTATCACCGCCACGCTCACGATGCGCCCGGCCTCGCGCGTCTTGACATAGGTGGCGTCGATCCACAGGTACGGCCAATCGCCTTCGATCTGGCGGTTCAGGAACGCACCCACGCGTTCGTCGAGTTCGGCGCATAGCCGGCTGACCTGGCTCTTGGACACGCCGCTCATCCCCAGCGCCTTGACCAGGTCGTCCACCGAGCGCGTGGACACGCCGTGCACGTAGGCCTCTTGAATGACCGCCGTCAGAGCCTTCTCGGCCGTGCGCCGGGGCTCCAGGAACTCGGGGAAGTAGCTGCCCTGGCGCAGCTTGGGGATCTTCAGCTCGACGCTGCCGGCGCGCGTGTCCCAGGTGCGATCGCGGTAGCCGTTGCGGCTGTTCAGCCGCTCGGGTGTCTTCTCGTCGTAGCCGGCGCCGCAGCGCCCTTCGACATCAAGCTCCATCAGGCGCTGGGCCATGAACTGCACCATCTGGCGCAGCACGTCGATGTCGGCGCCCTTCTCGGCGAGTTCGGTCAATGCCATAGTGGCGGTGGTCATCGTGGAGATCCTTTCGATCAAGGTGGATGGGTCGCACCTCAACCTTATCCGGGACCACGATGGCCACCCCACCTGGGACGGCCGCCGCCGCGCGGCAGCTCGCTGCGGGTTACGCCCTACGGGCTCCACCCTCCGCGACCTGCCGCGCACTGAAGGACTTACACCACTTCCCGGGACATCAACCATTTGGCGGTTGCACCATGCGCACAGTCATCTGTTCAGAATATTGGACAGTTACCAGGCGACTTGATCACTATTCTGCACACCCGACATCGGTCGCCGTCGTGGGGTGAATCAACGGTTCCGCGGATGTTCGCTCCAAACAAGGAGTCGCCGTCGCCGGCGGCGGGTGTCGCGAACTCAGCCCGAGAGGATCTCGCTGTCGAGGTCGGCACCGAGTTGGCCCAGGGCCTTGCGGCGCCGGGTCTGCTCCTGGCGGTGCCAGAGCAAGACTGCGGATCGGAGTACCCGTCGCTGGTTCCCAACCTGCTGGTGCAGTGGAATGTCGCCGGCCTCGATGCGGGCCACGATGTAGGGGCGCGATACGCCGACCAGGTCGGCTGCTTCCTGGGTGGTGAGAATGGTTTCGGCGGCCGGCTCAGGCCGGGCAGTGACGTTCTCTCGAGCGCTGGCGCTGATCGCTGGGATCTGGAAGAGCTGCGCAAACTCGCCCTTGATCAATCGCGTGGCCTGAGCCGTCAACTTGACATGGCGCCGCACGACTTCGACCAGCAGGTCGAGGTCGACATTCACGGACAGCGCAAGTGGGGCGACGCGCCGCTTGGATTCGGTGGTCTTGCGGGCGCTCTTCATGCGGGCAAGTTTGGCATGCTGACTCGAAGCACGCGAAACAGACGAAACTTTGCTGGCGCATGCAACAGCGCTCGCAACGCCGGATCATCCTCTGCGCCCCCGGTCCGGACACCCGCCGTCGGGTGCTCCCGCAAAATGCGCAAACCATGCACCACCTGATCCTGCGCCCAGGCCCGGAACTGGTCTTGCGGGCCTTCCGCCCCGAACCTGACGAACTCGGCCCGCGCCCCAAGGAGCGCAACGTCACCGACCGCGCGCACGAGTTCCTGTTCGAGGCCATCACCCTGCATCCGCAAGTCACGCTGGCCGATGTCTTCGCCCTGATGGAGGCCAGCCCGCTGCTCAAGCGCATCTATCGGCCGTCGTTCGTCGACGACCTCTGTGCCGAGGCGATCAAGGGCCCGGTCCATGGTGAGCAGCCTGCGCACGATCGCATCGAATACCTGGAGCTGTACGCGCAGTGGGGCCTGGACACGCACACCCAGACCTACAGCGGCACGAACCGGCTGCGCCTGCATGGCGTGGGGCCGGTGCTGCAGGAAGACCATCCGGAGGAGCACAAGCGCAAGGGCGAACGCATCGAGTGGGCCGTGTCGCTCACGCCGCTGCGTGAACTGCTTGCGTTGCCTGTCCGGGTGAACCACAGCGTGCGCATCACCGAGGACGATCAGGCCGCCCGGGCCTGGATGCAGGAGATCGGGCGTGCGCAGGTGGAAGACGTGACGCTGGGCCAGGTGATCGAAGGGTTGTTGTGGGAGCTGTCGTTCCACGGCGGTCCTGCCGAGCAGGAAGCCGTGGCCGAGGGCCTGCGGCAGCAGGTGGCCGAGTTGAAGGACGACACGGCCAAGACGTATTCGTCCGACGAGGTTTTCGAACGCCTGGGCTTGCCTGGCTGCGACGGCCTGTTCGATGAGTTCGGCGGGCACAAACCCCGCGAGGTGGACCAGGCCTTGCGTGACATCGGCGACACCGAGAACGCTGCCGACTGGATCGCACGCAAGTTCGAGGGCCGGGTGGTCGTTAAGCCCGAGTTCCGACACCTCAACGGGCGCGAGTTCCGCCGCGCGCGGCAAGACCTGCGGCGATGAGCCATCCGGCAGATCACGCCCTGCTGCAGACGGTTCGGCTGCAGCCCATGAGTCGATTACACTCCACATTCAACTCAATTCGTGAGTCGATACCCGCGAGCATTCAACTCGCGTGCGCCTTGCCGCATGAAAACCCGACCGCCTACCTACGTCTGGCAGCACCCGGACTGGCCCGACCTCCGGCATGACCGCGTTCGTGTCGGCGAAGCCTTGGCCAGGGCGCGCCGTGCGCAGGGCCTGGTCGAAGGCAAGCTCGCAGTCCTTGGCTTCGAACAACGCCTGGAACTGGCCGCAGAAGCCTGGAGCCAGGAGGCGCTTGCGACCTCGGCCATCGAGGGCGAGCGCCTGGACCTGGCCACCGTGCGCAGCTCGGTGGCGCGGCGGATGGGTGTGGGCCAGCAGGATGGGCCCAGCGCGCCGCGCAACGTGGAAGGCCTGCTCGACATCATGGACGACGCAGTCAAGCGTTGCCACGACCCGCTGACCCACGAGCGCCTGCACGCCTGGCATGCCGCGCTCTTTCCCACCGGCTACTCCGGCATGACGAAGATCCGCGTCGGCGGCTACCGCGAGCACGGTGAGCCGATGCAGATCGTCAGTGGTCGGGTGGGGCGAGAGAAGGTGCACTACGAGGCACCGCCTTCGGCGCGGGTGCCACACGAGATGGATCGCCTGCTGCAGTGGTTCAACGCTGCCACCGAGCCCGACACGCTGGTCCGGGCAGCGATCGCGCACCTGTGGTTCGAGACCATCCATCCGTTCGAGGACGGCAACGGCCGCCTCGGGCGTGTGCTGGTCGACCTGCTGCTGGCCCGCGACAGCGGCGAAGCCAGCCGCTTGTTCCGCACGTCCCAGCGCCTGCTCGATCGTCGCCGCGACTACTACGCGAACCTGGAGCGCGCGCAGCATGGCGACCCCGACGTGACGGACTGGGTGTGCTGGTTCATCGAACAGATGCAGGCCGCCTGCGAAGAGGCGTCGACGGTGGTGGACCACACGCTCGTGAAGGCCCGGTTCTGGCTGGACCACGGCGACAAGGCGATGAATGAGCGGCAGCGCAAAGTGATGAACCTGCTGCTGGATGCCGGACCGGGTGGTTTCGACGGCGGCATGAGCACGAAGAAGTACGAGAACGTCACGGGCACGTCGCGGGCGACAGCGTCGCGCGAACTCATCGACCTTGAAGCGATGGGGCTGCTGCAGCAGGTGGGCGGGGGCCGCTCGACGCGCTACTACGTCAGGCTGCCTGGCTGGGTGCCGGCGTCGACGTAGCCTGTACTTCAGGCTCCGGGCAGGCCGGAAACGGGTGCAATTGGGTGAAGAAATGGAGCGCGCTGTCTTGCGTTCGTGCCGCCTTGGATTGAAGGAGCCGAACCATGGCATGACGGAGTCGCCGACTTTGGCCGCCAGCGCGGTCCGCCGGCCTTTAGTCCCGTCACCTGGTCAGCGAGCGATCCGCCCAGGCGCGGACTTGTGCGACCTGCGATTCGTCGAGAGGCAATTGTTCCCGCCGACTGAGTTCGAGCACGCTGTCGATGAAGCGTTGAGCGAGCGACTTCGGATCGTCGGCGCCTTCGCCGAACGGATGGCCCCCGAGCACGATGCCTTTGAGGACGAAGCTCACGTCAGCGCGACTGATGGCATGCCCCGCCTCGCGACACTGGTCGCGGACCCTCTTGCCTGTCTCAGCAAGCTGGAACGGTTGGGCCTGGAGGTCTTCTGACAGCGCCACGAGCACGGCATGCAGTTCGACTGGGGAGAGCAACGGCATCCCCGTGGCCACGTGGACGAGGTTCATGACCGGCAAGAGATCGCTGTCGATTCCCCAGTCCGGCCGAGTCGAGGAGTTCGGGCCGGCAGGCGGCGGGGACGGGAAGTCCGGATCGGTGACAAAGCCGCCGGCAACCGACCAGTCCGTGCGCAGGGGCCCGAGATCCAGGGCTTCCAGGAAGCGTCTGAATGTCGCCTTGCCGCCCCAATCCGCGGCCAGCGAGCCGTGCCGATCAATGATCAGCTGGGCCAGCCTGCCGCACGGCACGGGCCTTCGTGCCGCAGCAACTTCGTCGCGAACCAGTTGGCCCACGGCCGCCAGGTTGCCTGTGCTGACCCCGGCCTGCTTGACTGTGGTGCCGCTGCGCTCAGGCGACTCGTGACGGGCCGGATCAAGGATCACGCCTGTTTCCCAGCGGACGAGCAGTGGCTCGAGCTTCAGCGAGTCCACCAGCGCACGGAAGCTGTTGAACCCGGCCCAATCGGCAGGGTCGAGCCCGTTGACCTCTGCGGGGGCCTTGCTGGCCAGCCAGGGCAACGCGACGGGTTTGGAAGATCCTGCGACGGCCTTGCTGATGAACACGCCAACGTCTCGAGCAACATCTGCCTTCGACCGCTCGGGAACGGCCGGCGGTGCCCCGGGCGCGGATTCCGGTTCGTCGAATCCGAGTCCGGCCCTGATGAATTCGTCCTGGTCGATCAGGAGATCGGCGGATGCCTGATAGGCCGCGGAGGGGAATCCGATGGCCAGGACTGTGGTGCGTCGATCCCACCGTCGCAGCTTGCGCAGGACGGGTGTGAAATCTGCATCCGCCGAGAACACGATGAACTCGTCATAGTGAACCTGGTGCTGCAGCAACTCGACGATGTCCAGCACCATGTGGATGTCGGTGCTGGTCTTGCCCTCGCTCGTCATTGCCGGGCAGTCGATGATCTCGAAGCCGGCTCGGTTGAAGGCCGGCCGGAATCGCTGGTAGACCTGCGGATTGAGGTAACAGCGCCGGACGAGCAGGCGTCGTGCAGCGCCCTCGGGCGCGTGCGGCGGTGCAGGCAACGCATCCGTGAGCCATCGAATCCAGTTCATTGGCTGGAACGCGAAGCGATCGGCGACTGCGGGATCGAGCCGCCGCAGGCCGGAGAAGACATTGTCGAAATCGACGAACAGTGCGCTTTTCATGCCCGTCACGATGACGCCCAACGAGTCGGTGGAAATGCGAGGTTAGCAGCCGCTGCCTAGGCTGACCTTGAAGTCTGCCGCGTCGGCGTGCGGGCCGCTTTCGCCCGCCACGGCAACCTCGGTCAGGTCGTTCGAGTGTGACCGCGGTTGCCTTCGAGCTTCCGTGCGGGCGCCTTGAAAACGTTCTTCTGGTTCCACACCAGGAAAGGCGGCGCCGGCCGCATGTCCATCTGCTGCGGCGCCAGCAGCCGCTGCCCGTGGTGCCGCAACTCACCTTGCTGGCTGCGGTCTCCGGCCATCGCGTGTTGGCTGAAGATGACCCGGTGCTCGGCGGGCTCAACCGTGAACGCGCCCAAGTCGAACAGCTTGTGGTGCAGCGCGCACAGGGCCAGGCCATTGGGTTCGATGTCGGGCCCGCCGACGTGATGCCACTGGATGTGGGCGGCCTCCAGGCCCGCACTCAACTGGCCGATGCGCAGGTCGAAGCCGCAGACGCAGCACCGGTACTCGTATGCGCGCAGCACACGTTCGCGGAAGCCGGGGTCGCGCCTGCGGCGTTCGGCCGGTCCATAGATCGGCATGTCCGGTTCTTTGGCCAGGTGCGCCACCGTGCGGTCCAGGTCCAGTCCAACAGCGGCCGCGATGTCGGCATGCAGCGTCGCAGGGAAGTAGGTTTCCAGCACGCGCGCCGCCACGGCTTCCAGCAGGCCCGGCACTTTGCGAAGGGCCTCGTCCACCTGGGGCGGAAAGCCGCCCTGCACGTGATGCGTCCGCAGTTCACCCAGGTTGGGCGTGGCACCGGCAGGACGGGACAGCATCTCACGGGGCCCGTTCAGATCCCACAGCGAACCCTGGCCATCCGTGGCGAGGTGCCAGAACGGGTAGTGGCGCGACTTTGCGGCACCGCTGGGGCCGAACTCGGCAAGCAGCGCTTGCAGCGAACCGTCGATGGCGGCGAACTCCACGAGCCGCGGTTCATCACGCTGCACGCGGGCCAGCGCCAGCAGGATCAGCAGCGGCTTGTGCGGGGCATACACACCGGCCCGCTGGGCGCGCCGGATGTTGTCGAAGGTCTCCAGGACCTGCGCAGCCGTCTTCATCTCAGACTGGCTCACCGCCACGAGCAGACCAGTAGTCGGCACGCTCCGGAAAGATCCACCGCACACCACCGCGCGGATCGACCTGGTCGCCCGTGTAGCGCGGGATCAGGTGCACATGCAGGTGCGGCACCGTCTGCCCGGCAGCCGGGCCGTCGTTGACGCCGATGTTGTAGCCATCGGGGCGCAGCGTCTGGCCCAGGTCGCGACGGGCCATGTCGAGCAACTCGAGGACGGCGTCGCGCTCTGGGGGCTCCAGCTCGAAGAAGCTCCCTACGTGCCGGCGCGGCAGCACCAGCGTGTGACCACGTGACACGGGGTAGGCATCCTGGATGACCACGGCGAGGTGGTTGGCATGCACGATCCTGGTTGGCGGCAAGGTGCAGAACGGGCAGTCGGTGGCAGCAGGCGTCGACATGGGCGGCCAAGCGTAACTCAGCGACGAGCGCGACTCGAACCCAGGTACACCGATGTGATCTGGCTTCTCGAATGCCCGAGGGACTCCGAGACCAGGCGCCGCGCCGCCAGGTCGACGGCCACATCCGCGCGCTCGGCAGTCGCCACCGGCGGCGCCACGCCCGTCTCGGCCTCGTAGCGCTCGGCCGCATAGCCATGCCGCAGGCCATGCGCCGTCACGCCAAGCATGGCCTTGGTCAGGCCGAACAACTCCATCACGTAGCGCTGGTGCCGAATGGCACGCGCGAGTTGGTAGCGCGGGTCGCTGAGGCTGTCGTTCTCGCCGGGCGCCACGCGGCGGGCGTGCTCGATCGCTGCAAGCTGTGTCGGCGTGACCACGGGCACGTAGCGCAGCCGGCCGCCCTTGGTGCCGCGCCGCAGCTGCAGGTATTCCGCCGCGCCGGCAGCCGCCTTGCCGGCCTGGGCCGCGGTCACGATGTCCTGGTGGGGGCGGAACATCACCGCTTCCTTGCAACGCAGGCCGAACTCCTTCATCAGCTCGATCTGCACGGCCACGCGATCGTCGAATTCGGCGACAGCCGCGATCACCTCCTCGGGCACCACGCCGTTGTCGCCCCAGGCCTTGCTGTGCTTAGTCACGTAGCTGCGACGGTGGAGGGTCTCGTCGCTGATGTAGGTGCTGATCGGCAGCACCAGCCCTGGCTTGCCGATCCAACCCGCGAACGTGCGCAGGTAGCTGTGCGCTTTCTGGATGGCGGAAGGCCCGAGCACGCCTGCCTTGGCGCGCCGTTCCATGTCGGCGAACAGGAAGCGCACATGCCGGTCGCCTAAAGAACGCGGGTCGGGCTTGAAGCTCTTGATGTCGTTGTGTTCCAGGTAGTGGAAGGCTCGGTAGATGTACTGCCGTCGGTCTTCCATGGTGTCGTGGGAGACGCCCTTGTCCTTGACCGCGTGGCGGAAATTGTTCTGGACGAACAGCGCATTCAGGACGAAGCCTCGCCTGCCGGTTTGAAGCGGCAGGGTGCGCAGGTTGACGGTGCGCGGGTCGAGGTCACGCATGGTGGTGCTCCGTGTGGGTAGGTTCGTGCGGCACCGTCCCGCCGGTGCCAGGCGCATTCAGGGTTCGCGCTTGCCGCCATCGGCATGGGCGCAGGCCAGTCGTAAAAGTGATCGCCCAAACACGGCGTCTGGCGCCGTGGCAGCCCGCTCGAGGCGGGGCACAGGGGAATGGCCACGTTGGTGGCCACGCTGCGCAGCAGGTGCATGGGCGTCACCCATGCTGAAGCGCTCGGGGCGCTTCAGGGCTTCACGATCTGCCGCATGGCCTGAGTGCGCCAGTGCCACCTGGCGCGCCATGCGTGCGTGCACACCGGCGAACCCGATCGTGTCGGTGTTCGTCGGCGCCTTGAAGGCGCGCGCGCAGCAGTCGTTGGGGAGTCTTCCAGCAGGCATCGCGTGCCCGCTGCAGTTGCGCGATCAGGGTCGCGCGCATCAAGCCGCGTGGCTCGGGGGCCAGGGGCTTGCATGTCGGCTTCGATCAAGGTCGCTGCCGGCATCGTCATCGGCTGTCGGGTTGACAGGCCGGGGATCTGAGCCAGAAGGCTCGTGCACCTGATGGTGCTCTGGAGGGCTTGCCATTCGCGCTCGATGCGCCCGGTGGGCCAGCTGCCCGGTGCCAAAGGCGCGGCAAGCATGCGCGATGGCCGCCGCACTTGCAAGCTCGAAAAGTGCCGTTACGACGCCAATACCTACGTGAGGCCTGCACGCCCCCTGGGGTTGACGAATGGATTCCATACCTCTCTCTCCGAAGCCTGATCGTGGCGAACTTGCTGGTCGGGTTGCAGACGCACCGGAAACAGACCTGAGGGCCGAATCAAGCAATCAGACGGCCGTATCACTCGGGCTGCAGCCCCACTTCGCCGAAGCAAAACGTGCCGCAGCGCGTGATCCCGGAGATCGACGGCCGATTTCCGGGGGGACTTCGACCCGCCTTTCCAGTGGACGTGATTGGCAGCGTTGGCAACAGTAGAGCCATGTCGGCACCACTGCTGCTGGAGGTCCCATGGGAAGCATCGTCAGGGCCATCGATCTCGGCTTCGGCCACACGAAGTTCACCACCGTCAACGCGAGCGGCGAGCTCCGATACGCCAGCTTCCCGTCGCTGGCCCTGGCCAGCGTCGAGCCGCACACCGCGCGCGTTCTGCTCGCGCCGCGGCGGACGGTGTCGGTGCGGGTGGGCCAGCTCTTCTACGAGGTGGGGCCGGATGTTCTGTCGGTCGGCGCGCGCAGCAAGCCCATCTTGTCGGTCGAGGGCTACACACAGGCAGCCGACTACAAGGCCTTGATGCTCGGGGCGCTGCACTACATGCAGGCCGACGAGATCGACGTTCTGGTGGTGGGCCTGCCTGTCTCCGAGTTCACTGCGCGCAAATCGGCACTGGAACGCCTGTGCGTGGGTGAGCACGACGTGGGCAAGGGCCGCAAGGTGAAGGTGCACAAGGCGCTGGTGGTGGCGCAACCGCAAGGCGCTCTGGTGGCTTACGCCGAGGAGCATGGCCTGCTGGACCAGATCGGCCAGCAGGAAAACCTGATCATCGATTGCGGCACACGCACGCTGGACTGGTTGACGGCACGCGGCCTGCGCCTGGTGGCCAACCGCAGCTACTCGGCGCAGTACGGTGTGCATGACGTGGTGTCGGCGATCTGCGAGGCCATCTCGCGCGAGATCGGCGAGCGCTACGACGAGCCGCACACCGTGGATGAGGCTCTGCGCACCGGCAGGAGCTTGACGACCTACGGCAAGACCCGCGAGATTCAGCGCTACATGCCCATCGTCGAGGGCATCGCCGCCGAAGGCATCCTGGCCTTGACCAACTCCATCGGCGGCAAATACCGCTTCGCCAACATCGTGCTCAGCGGCGGCGGCGCACATCTCTTCCGAAAGGCGCTGCGGGACGCCTTCAAGAAGCAGCCGGTGCTGGAGCTGGCCGACCCGTTCTACGCGAACGTGCGCGGCTTCCAGCGTGCCGGCGTCGACCGCCTGCGCGCCCAAGCCCCCACCGATGCCAGCCAAGGAGCACAGCATGAAGCGCAGTGAGGGTGACGACGAAACGCCGGGGCCAGCGGACTCGGGCCGCGACGAGCCGATGCTGGAGTTCTATGCCCAGGTGGGCGCCTGGCAGCACGGCCCGCTCTATGAAGACCTGGCGAGGCTGCCCAAGGGCCGGCGCCGCGCCGAGCGCTTCCGCACGCTGGCCTACCTCGGGGTCCTCGTCGAGCAGGAAAGGCGAGGTGGCGATGCCAAGCCTGGCGCACTGCTCAGGTCGGCATCGCCACCGGCCAGCCCGTCGGCCGGCGGCATCTTCGACGACCCGCTGCCGGAGTAGCGGGCGGTGCAGCCCTTGACGGCGGGTGATCGCATGGGACTTTCAGGTGAACCTTCACCTGGGAGTCACCATGTACGTCTTGGAGACGCTGACCGGTCGTGTCATCGAGGCGCGCCGCTACCTGAATCGCATCCCCGGCCTGCGCGACGACGACCCGTCGCGCGAGCGCTGGGAACTGTGGCTGGCCGACGCCAGCAACCACGAGCACAAGATCGTCGTCTACAGCCGGTGCATGCCGGCACGTGCGGGCCATGCCGTCACCGTCATCCACTACGGCGGGCGTGGCGTGGGCCTGTACAACCTGAGCATCGGCATGCGCGTGAACTTCGTGCTGGAGAACCCCATCGCGCTGCTTCGGAGCATCGATGTCGTGGTCATCGTGTTTGGATCGTTCGGCGCGCTGATGCTCGGCGCCTACTGGCATCCGATGGTCCTGCTGATCGGCTTGCCGCTGCTGGCGCTGTATGGCCCGGTCGCGATGCTGAGCCGCCGCCACTACCAGGTCAGCCTGGCCAATCAGGTCGAAGAGATGTTGGACCCGATTCAGGTGGAAGACGTCGTCAAGCCCTTCAAGCCGCGCCGCTGAAGCCACCTGCAGCCCGTGCTGGGTCGGGTTGGGGCCCGACCAGCGAGCCTGCTTGGCAGGCGCCCACGGCAGGCGTAGATTCACTGCGCTCGGGCATGTGCACCTTGCCATGCCCACCGTCCTGTCCACAGCGAAGGGCGGCGTTAGCGGTCGTGACCCGCACTTCAATCGAATCGCCCCGCCAGGGGTGCATCCCCTCATCCGGCTTGAACCGCGCACCAGACGCATGCCTGGGCCCAGCGCGAGGCAGGCCCATGGCCCATCGACGGCCAAACCTATGAGCCTTGCACCGCAAGGCCGACGCGGAGCACCACCATGACGAAGAGCCCTGTCATCGCCGCCATCGACGCCGGTTGCGGCTTCACGAAGTTCTGCAAGCTGCGCCCAGGCCAGCATGCGGACATCGAAGTCTTCCCGTCCCTCACGGACATCGTCTTTCACGACAGCCGCTGCAGCAACCTCAGATCCCCGCGGCGCAATGCCTTGATGCCCTTCGGTACGCACCTGGTCGAGGTGGGCCCGGACATCGAAGCGGCGCTGGGCGATGCGATCTATCACTCGCAGGCAGAAGGCTTTGCGGCCACCGCTGACTACCGCGCCTGCGTCGCCGGCGCGCTGGCCTTCATCGAAGAGCCCATCATCGACATGCTGGTGCTGACCGTGCCGATGCGCGAACGCGAAGCCCTGGAGCCGAAGATCCGGGACTGGCTGAGCCGGCCGGTGCGAACCGCGGCCAATACCAGCGTCACCGTGGCCCGGGTGGAAGTTCTGCCCCAGGCCACGGCCAGCGCCATCGAATGGCTGGATTCGCCCGAGCTCGACAAGACGCACGTGTCGCTGGTGCTGGTGGCGGGCTTCGGCTGCCTGGACTGGGCGCTGTACCGCGGCCGTGACCTGGAGCCCCTGGCCGGCGGCACCGAATACCACGGCGTTGCCAACCTGCTGCGCACCGTGGACGACCGGGTCGGCCAAGATGCCCCCAGCGGCGATGTCCGGCTCGATGCCGTTGATCAGGCGCTTCGCCATGGCAAGCCCGTGCAGGCGTGCGGACAACTGCATGACCTGCAGCCTCACTGGCCGTGGATCCATGGCCGAGCCCGCCGAATGCTGGGCGGCATCGCACAAGCGCTGATTGAACTGCCAACCCCGCAGACCGTGTGGCTGGCCGGCGGCGGCGCAGCCTACTTCCTGCAGGCCGCGGAAGGCCTGTTCCATCGACAGGCCGTGCATGTGGCCGCTGAGCCGATGCACGCCAGCGTGCGCGGCATGTGCCTGTACGGCAAGCGCCGGCTGATGGCCGATCTGGACGCCCTGCGCGCCTGATCCACCGCGAAGCGACCCCAATCCCACCCACACCCCGCGCGCGAGGCGCCCGCGGGGACGACTGTGAACTTGACGCCTCTAGCGACCGTGCGATCTTTGATCTGACGCCGGCCGCGAAGCAGCAGATCCAACTGACCCGGCTGCGTGCAGCCAGGAAGGCACGGACATGACTGCAGTGACACCTCTCTTCTACGACCTGCGCGAGACGGCGACGATGCTGCGCGTGGACTACTCCACCGCCTGGAACCTGGTGAACACCGGCCAGCTGAAAGCGATGCAGATCGGCCGGCGCTGGAAAGTGACCCAGGCCGCCATCGATGCCTTCGTGCAGCAAGGCACCGAGGCCGTGCAGCAACGGGCGCAGGGCCATCGCAACGCATGTGAACGCATTGGAGGCAGGACATGGGCATCCTCAAACGAGGCACAACCTGGTGGATCGACATCACCGCGCCAGGCGGCCAGCGCGTTAGACAGTCGGCTGAGACAACTGACCGCAAGGCCGCGAAGGAACTCCACGACCGGCTGAAGCACGACCTGTGGCGCCAGGCCAAGCTGGGCGACAAACCCCGCTACACCTGGGAAGACGCGGCCCTGCGCTGGCTGAACGAGCAGGGCCACAAGGCGTCGATCCGCGACGACGCGAAGAAGATCGAGTTCCTCACCCCGTTCTTCAAGCGCCTGCCGCTGACCGAGCTGACCTGGGACCGCATGCAGGCCGTGGTGGAAGGCCAGAAGGGCGACAAGGCGCCGGCCACGCGCAACCGCTACTACCAGTTGCTGCGGTCCATCCTGCGGCGGGCCATGCGCGAATGGAACTGGATCGACAGCGTGCCCACCATCCGGCTGCACCGCGAGCCCGAGGGCCGGGTGCGCTACCTCACGCCCACCGAGATTGACACCTTCCTGCGCAACCTGCCCGAGCACCTGCGTTCACTGACGCGCTTCACCATCGCCACCGGCCTGCGGCGCGCCAACGTGCTGGGCCTGAAGTGGAGCCAGATCGACATGCAGCGCCAGGTGATGACCGTGGCCGCCAGCGACATCAAGAGCCGCAAGACCCTGGGCATACCGCTCAATGCCACGGCCATGGAGATCCTGCGCGCGCAGATCGGCAAGCACGACGAGTACGTCTTCGTCTACAAGGGCAAGCGGCTGAACGCCACGGTAAACACCGCCTGGCGCAACGCGCTGAAGAAGTCGGGCATCGAAGACTTCCGCTTCCACGACACCCGCCACACCTGGGCCAGCCTGCTGATCCAGAACGGCGTGCCCAAGGGCATGATCAAGGAGATGGGCGGGTGGAAGTCGGACTCGATGGTGGAGCGGTATGCCCACCTGGCGCCGGAGCATTTGGCGCGGCATGCGGCGGTGATTGACGACGTTCTCGGCCCCGGCGGCCCGGCACCTGTCCGGGTTGTCAAGCGTCAAAGCTGAAAGGACCCATCGCCGGGCAGCCGGCGACGTGCGGCCGGGCCGGGGAGCGGAACCGCCAGGCGCCGGGATTCGGGCTGGAACACTGGACAATAGGCCCCATGGCAACCCGTAAGAAGACCACATCGGCCCCGGCAGCGCCAAGTTCGGCGGCGTTCGAGCACAAGGGGGCAGAAGCGCTGATCCGCCCGGAGGTGGGCGTGCAGTCGCGCTTCAAGAAGCGCAAGCCGCCTGCGAAATACACCTACGACCCGTCGCTGGCGCCCTCCATGCAGTGGGACGGCGGCAACCCGGCGCGCGAGCGTGGCGAAGCGCTGATTGCCGCCATTGAAGCCGCCGCGCAGCGCCTGGCGGCAGCCCAGGAGCCGGCCGACCGAGAACGGGCTCAGGCCGAACTGCGCGAGG
Source organism: Piscinibacter sp. (assembly GCA_019635485.1). Taxonomy (GTDB): domain Bacteria; phylum Pseudomonadota; class Gammaproteobacteria; order Burkholderiales; family Burkholderiaceae_C; genus Piscinibacter. The sequence continues at coordinate 21,316 of JAHBZL010000025.1, forward strand.
CCACTGCCGCGCTGAAGGCCCTGTCGCGCCCGTTCCTTGAATGGGCCGGCAAGGCCGAGCGGCTGAGCTTCGAGGTGCCGACGCTGCCGCTGTTCATCCACGAGCGGCTGTCCACTCAGGCCATCCTGGAAAGTCTGAAGGGTTTCACCGGCGGCCAGATGGCGCTGAACTTCGGCGGCCACCCCGACCGCGACCTGGCCGAACAGCTGCTGAAGGCCTACGAGTACCCCAACGGCTGGTTCAACCGCATGATCCTGGGCGACAGCCTGGTGGTGATGAACTCGCTGCTGCAATACGAGCACATGGCCGGGCAGGTGCAGATGGTCTACATCGACCCGCCCTATGGCGTGAAGTTCGGCAGCAACTTCCAGCCCTTCGTGCGCAAGCGCGACGTGAGCCACGGCGCCGACGAAGACCTGACGCGCGAACCCGAGATGGTGAAGGCCTACCGCGACACTTGGGAGCTGGGCCTGCACTCGTACCTGACCTACCTGCGCGACCGTCTGCTGGTGACGCGGGAGTTGCTGACCGACAGCGGTAGCGTGTTTGTGCAGATCTCGGATGAGAACTTGCATCACGTGCGGGAGGTGATGGATGAGGTGTTTGGAGTTGAGAACTGCGTTTCGGTCATAAGCTTCAAGAAGACAACGAGCGCATCAAGCGAACTCGTTCCGTCGATCAGTGACTTCCTGATCTGGTACGCGAAAGACAAGACAAGGGTCAAGTTCAATCGGGCGTACGCGCCAAAGGAGTTCGCTCCTGACGCCATCTACAAGTACGTGCGCCTGCCGAATGGCACTGAGCGAAATGTCTCCCGCGAGGAAATGGAGAACCCGAGCCTACTGCCCGATGGTGCGCGGCTCTTTTCACTGGATAACTTGACCTCGCAGCGCCCGCCCGGTGACTTTCCAGTCGAGTTCAAAGGCAAGACGTATCGGCCTGGACGAGGTTACTGGAAGACCGGGGAAGTCGGGATGCAGGCACTAATTGCTGCGGATCGGCTGGGCGTCACTGGCAATACCCTCCGCTATAAGCGATTTCTTGATGACTTTCCCGTCAAGGAGATTCCCAGTCTTTGGACGGACACGAGCACCGGTAGCTTCACGGAGTCGAAGGTGTACGTCGTCCAAACGAGCGTCAAAGTGATTGAGCGCTGTCTTCTCATGACCACCGACCCCGGCGATCTCGTCATCGACCCAACCTGCGGCAGTGGCACCACCGCCTACGTCGCCGAGCAATGGGGCCGCCGCTGGATCACCATCGACACCTCGCGCGTGCCTCTCGCGCTGGCCCGTCAACGCCTGCTGACCGCCAACTTCGACTACCAGGAGCTGAAGAATCCCGAGATGGGCCCGGCCGGCGGCTTCAGCTACAAGATGAAGCAGAACAAGAAGGGCGAGCACACCGGCGGCATCGTTCCCCACGTCACGCTCAAGAGCATCGCCAACGGCGAGCAGCCCGACGTGGAGGTGTTGGTGGACCGCCCGGAGATCGTGCCCGGCGTCACGCGCGTGACCGGCCCCTTCGTGTTCGAAGCCACCATCCCCACGGCCCAGGGCTTCGACGATGCCAGCGACCCGGCCGCGGGCCAGGGCGCGAAGGCCGATGAAGAAAGCGACGAGGCCTTCATCCACCGCATGGTCGGTGTGCTGCAGTCATCGCCGGTGCTGCACCTGCCCGGCAACCAGACCGTCACCTTGGCCCAGGTGCGCCGCCCGGCCCGTGCGCTGTGGCTCAGCGCCGAGGCGGTGCGTCCGGCCGAGGGCCTGGCGTCCAGCATCGAGGCGGCCGATGCCGCCAACGGTGGCCTGGCGCTGGCGAGTGGGGATTCGGTGGCCATCGTCTTCGGCCCCGCCCACGGCAGCATCACCCGCCGCCTGGTGGAAGAAGCCTGGGGCGAGGCGCAACTGCCCGGCCGCGGCTACAAGCACCTCTACGTAATCGGCTTCGCCATCGAACCCGACGCGCGCCAACGCATCGACGACTACTACACCAAGCTCGGCCTGCCCGTCACCTACGTGCAGGCAACGCCTGATGTGCTGATGGGCGACCTGCTGAAGAACATGCGCTCCAGCCAGATCTTCAGCGTCTGCGGCCAGCCCGATGTCAGCCTGACGCCGGTGGAGGCGCCGGCCGACGGCGCTGGCAATGCGCAGTACTGGCAAGTCAAGCTCGAAGGCCTGGACGTGTTCGACCCCGCCACCGACCGCGTCGAACCCACGCCCGGCCGCGAGGTGCCCGCGTGGTTCCTGGACACCGACTACAACGGCCTGGTGTTCCGGCCCCGCCAGGCCTTCTTCCCGCTCACCGGCGCCTGGGACAACCTGAAGCGCAGCCTGCGCGCCGAGTTCGACGACAGCGTGTGGGCCCACCTGGCCGGCGACACTAGCGAGCCGTTCATGGGCGGCAGCAACGAACAGATCGCCGTGAAAGTGATCGACCACCGGGGTAATGAGCTGATGGTGGTGAAGTCGCTGGCGGCACCGAAGAAGAAGCGTTGACTTCCAGAATGGGCGGGAGACAGATGCGATGCCGATGATTCGCAAGGTCACGCTGAAGAACTTCAAGCGGTTTGACGACGTGACGTTTGTGCTGCCCGGGCACCTTGTGCTGGCTGGGCCGAACAACACGGGCAAGACCACGTTGCTGCAGGCCATCGCTGCGTGGTCGCTGGGCCTGCTGGAGTGGAAGAAGCTCGGGCAGCCAAAGAAGGTGAATGTCGCCTATGGCTGGGCCGACATGGAGAGGCTGGCTTTCAGCGCGGCGGCGTTGCGATCATTCGATTTGCTTTGGCGAAACCGCGCGACGACCGCACCTCTGGAGATCGGACTTCAGTTTGACGGCAGGCCAGATGTGCTGACGTTGGAGTTCAAGTTCCAGGCCGCCGGGCTGGTCAACGTGCGCCCCAAGGCAGATGTCGATGCGGATGTGCTTGCCGAGATCAATGAGCTGGAGGCAGTCTTCATTCCGGCCATCGGCGGGCTCGTTCGAGAGGAGTCCGAGTTCGCGGATCCCAAGGCCATCGAGGGCCGGCTGGCCCAGGCCCGCGCGGGTGAGGTGCTGCGAAATCTGATCCTCAAGATTCACGCACGCGAGCAGGCATGGAAGCAACTGAATGCCACGCTGGTGCGACTGTTCGGCTACGAACTCACGCCGCCATTGCGTGGCGAGTACATCACCTGCGAGTACCGCTCAGCTCGAAATCAAGGGCCGACGTTTGATCTCGCCACGGCAGGTAGCGGCATGCTCCAGGTATTGCTGGTGCTTGCGTTGCTGCTGGCTCATGACAAGGCTTTGCTCCTCATCGACGAACCAGACGCGCACCTCCACTTGATACTTCAGCGCGCCATCTATGGTGAACTGCGTGCAGTGGCGGCATCGAGTGGTTCTCAATTGCTGATCGCCACGCATTCTGAACAGGTCATTGACTCGGTGGATCCCCGAGAGCTCTGCCTGATGTACGGAACTCCGCGACTGGTGGCCGATAGCGACGAAAAGGCGGCACTGGTGGAGTCGTTGGGTGCACTGACCCACGGTGAGCTTCTGCTGGCGAATGGTGCCGTTGGGGTGCTGTACGCCGAGGACTACACGGATGTCGACATCTTGAAGGCCTTCGCCCGAGTTCTTGGGGATGATGCCGCGCTGCATATGCTGGAAGTGGATGTGGTCTGCAAGCGCATCAAGGCCGAGTCACCGGAGGGATTGGGCAGCATGAAGGCAGCCGACCACTGGAAGATGCTCAAGCTGGTGCGCGACGCGCTGCCAGCCCTGGAGATCCTGGACGGTGACTCGAAGAACAAGGCTGACGATTCCGTGACCGGCACGAACGACAAGGTCCAACGGCTGCGTTGGCGTTGGTACGAGATTGAGAGCTACCTGCTGTCGCCCCAGCCGTGGATTCGTTTCCTTCGCAGCAAGATGGGTGACGGTGCCGATGCCGACGCTGCGGCCGATGCCGCCTTCAAGGAAATGGACAAGTTGTTGGAGGCCAGCTTCCGCGATCACCCCCTGGAGCCGACAGGCCCACAGGGGCGTGTTCTTCAGACCGAGCCGGCGAGCAAAACACTGATTCCCGCGATGTTGCAGGCGGCGGGCCTGAATCAGTTCGGAAAGAGCAGCTACTTCGAGATCGCGCAGTGCTTCCAAGCAGATGAGGTTCATCCTGAGGTCCGAGAAAAGCTCGCTTTGATGAAGTTCGCCTTCGGTGTCGGTCCGGACCCGCGCGTTGCGGCGGCTGCACCCGCAGCTGAGGGCGGTGGCCATGCTTGATTTCCAAGTCGAAAGCCCGATCCAGAACAGCCCCTACGACGAGCCGACCAGGTGGTGGCGAATCGTCCCTGGCGAAACGCCACAGCTGATGGACGGCCGCCGCCCAGCCGCTTACTACTGGCGCAAGGCTGGCGGTGCGGAAGAGGACAACGAGGACGTGGGCACCGAGATCACGCTGATCATGGTGAACCGCATCCGCGACCGTGTGCGGCAGTGGCGGGCCGAGGGCTTCCAGGGGGCCAGCCGCATCAGCCTGGAACTGCTGGCCTGGTGGCAGCGCGAGGGGCGAGCGCAGCGGTTGTTCTTCGCCCAGTTGGAAGCGGCGATGACGGTGATGTTCCTCACCGAGGCTCGGCCCGACTATCTGCAGGGCATCGACATCCGTCCTGACGCGCCCACCGAGCGCCAGGCGGCCGATGGCATCAAGCCACTGATGCGTTGGGCCTGCAAGATGGCCACCGGCAGCGGCAAGACCACGGTGATGGGCATGCTGGCGGCCTGGACCATCCTGAACAAGGTGGCCAGCGGCGGGCGTGACGCGCGGTTTGCCGACTTCGTGTTGGTGGTGTGCCCGAACGTCACCATTCGCAGCCGGCTGGGCGAGTTGGACCCTGGGCGTGGCGACGCCAGCCTGTACCGCACGCGGGACCTGGTGCCGCCCCATCTGATGGCGTTGCTGGTGCAGGGCCGCGTGCTGGTGCGCAATTGGCACGCGTTCGAGCTGCAGGACGATGGCAGCGTGGGCGGCGACAGTGCCCGCGTGGTGAAGCGCGGGCGCGAGCTGCGGGAACGGCGCACGGTACGCATTGCCGACAAGGCCACCACGGCCCGCGGCAACCGCTACATGACCTTGGACGCCTACCGCAAGGCCCAGGTGCTGGACCTGCTGGAGGTGGTGAGCGAAGCGCGCGACGAGCACGGCGTGCCAGTGCAGGCCGAGGTGATCGAGACGCGCTACGTCGAGTCAGACACCAAGTGGCTGCGGCGGGTGCTGGAGGACGGCTCGCGCAAGCGCAACATCATGGTCTTCAACGACGAAGCCCATCACGCGTACCGCCTGGGCGAAACCGAGGAAGAGGAAGACGAGGACGATGACGGACTCGACGCCTACTACCGTGAAGCCACCGTGTGGGTGGAGGGGCTGGACCGGATCAACCGGCTGATAGGGATCAGCCGAGTGATGGACTTCTCAGCGACGCCGTACTACCTGGGGCGCGTGGGGAACAACGCGAATCGCCCGTTTCCGTGGGTCGTGAGTGACTTCGGGTTGATGGAGGCCATTGAGTCCGGCCTCACCAAGATTCCGCAATTCGCGGCGCGTGACCTGACGGGTGAGCCGATTCCGGGCTACTTCAACATCTGGCGCTGGATCCTGCCTCAGCTGAAGGCCTCGGAGCGCGGTGGGCGCAAGCAGGCGGCCAAGCCCGAAGCGATCCTGCGCCACGCCTTTACGCCGATGGTGATGCTGGGCGGGCTGTGGCAACAGCGTGCGCGCGACGTTGCCGCCCGAGGCGAAGACGACCGGCCGCCCGTGTTCATCGTCGTGTGCAAGAACATCAAGCTCTCGCGCCTGGTGTACGACTGGCTGGCGATGGACAACCCGCCACCTGGTGTACCCAAGTCGGGTTTGTCGGACTTCCTGAATACGCCGGAGCGCGAGAACACGATCCGGGTGGACAGCACCGTGGAAGAGGATGCGTGGATGCGCTTCACGCTCGACACGGTGGGCCGGCGTGACTGGTCTCGCGACACGATGGGCCGCCCGATCTATCCGGACGGATTCGTCGAGCTTGCCGAGAAGCTGAAGAAGCCGCTGCATCCGCCGGGTCGCGACGTGCGCGCCATCATCAGCGTGGGCATGCTCACTGAGGGCTGGGACTGCAATACCGTCACGCACATCGTGGGCCTGCGGCCGTTCATGTCGCAGTTGCTTTGCGAGCAGGTGGTGGGCCGTGGCCTGCGCCGAACCGGCTACGAGCCGGATCCGGATGGCAAACTGCCCGAGGAGATTGCGCAGATCTTCGGCGTGCCCTTCCAAGTGGTGCCGTTCAAGGCGCAGGCCAGTGCCGCGCCGAAGCCCCAGGTGCAAACTTGGCGCGTGCGGGCATTGCCCGAGCGGGCGCCGCTGGAGATCAAGTTCCCGCGCGTCGATGGGTACATCGTGCAGGCAAAGCGCAGCCTGGACATCGACTGGGAACGCGTCGACGCGATCCAGATCGACCCTACGCGGCTTCCGGTGTCCGTCGAGATGAAGGCCGGTCTCCCCGCGGCTGATGGCACGCCAATGGTCGGCGCACCGGGCCGTGTGGAGGAAGTGACCCTGGCCGAGTACCGGCTGCACAACCGGCTGCAGACGCAGGCCATGCGGGCGGCGCACGAGTTGATGCGGGAGTACGCACGACGCACTGCGGTGGACGTGGAGGTGCTTCGGCCGCTGTTCGGCAGCTTCGTTGCCCTCGTGCTGGGCTTTGTTCAGCGCAAGGCACTGGCCTATCCGCCGGCGCAGAAGTCAGATGTGTTCCTGGCGCCAAACTACTCGCGCATGCAGGAGATCCTGCTGGAGCACCTCACGGTTTCGGGCACCGAAGGCTTGCGTCCGCGCTTCGAGCAGCATCGGCCGGTGGGCAGCACAGCCGATGTGGACTACTCGACGCGAAAGGAGCCTATGCCGGTGATGCGCAGCCATCTGAACTTTGTTGTCGCAGACTCGCAGTGGGAGCGAATCGCAGCGACAGTGCTCGACACGCACCCGAAGGTCGAGAGCTTTGTGAAGAACAGCGGCCTGGGCTTTGCGATCCCCTACACGCTGCGTGGCACAGCGCATGACTACCTGCCGGACTTCGTCGTCAAGCTGGATGGCGGGCAGCGCCATCTGGTTGTCGAGATCAAGGGCGTCACCGACGAGCTGTCGGACGCGAAGAAGCGTGCGGCGCAGCAGTGGTGCGAGGCGGTCAGTGGCGAGGGGTCGTTCGGCCGCTGGGACTTCCTGCAGATTGAATCGCGGCAGACCATCCCTGGTCAGTTGGCCGCAGCCTTGGAAGCGTAGGCCTCGGCGCCCCGGGGCCGCGCGGCCCCGGCGTCGAAATCCACGGCACAAATCCGTCACACCAAAGCCAAAGGGGTTAGCTCCAAATGAAGCTAACCCCTTGATTTTATTGGCTCCCCGACCTGGGCTCGAACCAGGGACCTACGGATTAACAGTCCGGCGCTCTACCGACTGAGCTATCGAGGAATCGAGCCGCAGATTATAGCCTGTGAAATTGGGGCGCCTACAAGCCGACCAGGACCGTCAGCCAGGCCGTGCGCGGCCGGAGTGGGTACAAGTAGGCATGGCCGAACTGGTACGGCGATTCGCGCCAGGCTCGCTTGTCGGCGAGGTTGTCGATGCCGAGATGCCAGGTGACCGCATGCGCCGCGATGCGCGTGGCGTAGTGTGCCGCCATGTCCAGGGAGGCGTAGCCTGGGATCGACACGCTGTTGTCGGGCACCACGAAGCGGCCGCTCTCGACGACCGCAGCCGCCTCGACGGTCAGGCCGGGCAGGGCGGCGAGGTGGTGCTCGGCCTGCAGCGTGAGCGTGCGGGCGGGCACGTTGGTCGGCTCCTTGCCGTTCAGCGCCGCGGTGGAACTGCCGTCGCGGCGCGCGTGCAGCCACTGGCCGCCGGCACGCAGCGTCCAGGGTCCGCCGCGCCAGGCGCCCTGGGCTTCGAGGCCGCGGTGGCGCTGGGTGCCGTCCGGGCGAAAGGTCAGCATCTCCTCGTCGGCCGGCACATCGGCGAACAGCGGCTGCTCGATCTGGAACGCCGCCAGGCTCCACTCGAAGGCCGCGCTCGAGCCCTTGAGGCCGACCTCGGCCTGCCGGCTCGTGAGCGTGAAGGCCTCGCCGGGGTTGGTGTAGAAGTCCCGGTTCGGTGCGACCGACGACTGCACGCCGCGTCCCCAGCTGGCATAGGCCAGCTGGTCGGGCGCGAAGGCCCAGCTCAGCGCGGCGAAGGGCGTCGTGAAGGACTGCCGGTAGTCGGTCTGGCGCGAGCCGTCGGTGCGCACGCTCTGCCGGTGCAACTGCGAGTGGCGCAGGCCCAGCCAGGCGGTCCAGCGTTCGGCGAAGGCGATCGCGTCGCGGGCGTACCACTCGGTCGAGCGCTCGTCGCGCTGCGTGTTCTCGTCGGTCAGGTCGGGGGCGGGGTCGGTGACGCTGCGGCCGTCCACCGTTCCGGTGCCGGCGAAGTTGAAGGCCTGGCGCTGGAAGCGGTTCCTGACCCGGTGCAGCAGCACGCCGGCCGTCAGCATGTGCCGCAGGCCGCCGGCGTCGGCGGCGCCCTGCACGGACAGGTCCAGCGCGTCGCTGCGCCGGCGCTCGTTCTCGCTGCGGAAGTCGTACAGGTCGAAGCTGCCGTCGGGGCAGTAGCGGTCGGCGTAGTAGGTGCCGTCGCTCGCCGTGCAGCCGAACGGAAAGGCGATGCGGTCGTCGCTGCGCAGGCGCTGTGTCGCACCGTGTGCCGTGAAGATCCAGCCCGGCGCGAGCGGCTGGCGCCAGCGCAGCGACGCGGTGTCGGCGTCGAGCACGACGGGCTGGGACCACGGCTGGTTGTTCAGGTTCAGGCGCGGGTCGGCCGGTTCGGGCACCGTGTCGCCGAGCAGGCTGAAGCCGGCCTGACTGGGCTGCGAGCGGTGGCTGGTCTCGATCTCGGCCTCGAGGCGCGCGCCGTTGCCGAAGCGCCAGTCGCCGGCAAGCGCAAACAGGCGGCGGTGGCCCTCGCTGTCGCGCACGAGGGGGTCGAGGTGCGCGGCGGCGGCGTTCAGCCGCAGGCCGAACTCACGCGCGGTGCCGAAGCGCTCGGACAGGTCGACCGCCGCAGTCGTGCTGCCGTGCTCGCGCCAGGCGAGCGACGCACGGCGCAGCGGCTCGTCCGTCGGACGCTTGACGACCAGGTTGACCAGGCCGCCCGGGGCGCTGGTGCCGGCCTGCATGCCGCTGAGGCCCTTGAGGATCTCGATCTGCGCCTTGTTGTCAAGCGGGATCGAGGTCTCGGCATTGATCGGCAGCCCGTCGCGTCGGAAGTTGAAGCGGTTGTCGAGCACGAAGCCGCGCACCGTGAACTGGTCCCAGTAGCCTTCGGCGTTGTAGGCGTCGGCCACCGCCGGGTCGAAGCCGGTCAGGTCGGCGAGCCGCTGCGCGCCGCGCTCCTGCAGGCGCTCGGCGCTGAACACGCTGGCCTGCAGCGGCAGTCGCTCGAGCGACAGGTCGCCCCAGCCGGAGACGCTGACCGGCGGCGACGCGCGGCCGGTCACGGTGACGGAGTCCAGCCGGGTCTGCGCGAAGGCGGTGCCGCCGGCGCAGCAGATGGCGCAGGCCCAGGCCACGCGGCGGATCAGGAGATGCTTCTTTGGTGATGCCATCGTCGGTCCTTGTGCGGTCGATGGCAGGTCGGCGGGCCGGCCCCGCCACGGAGTGGCGGCGGGCGGCTTGCTTCCCTGCGCGAGGATTACCTCAATCAGGTTCGAAGGGACTCTCTCAGTCGGCCGCCTCTTGCGAAGACGGCCAACACCCCTAGCGGATGCGGCACGGTCGTGCCACGGACGAATTATCAGGCAGAAAAGAGAAGGGGCCGCGCATGCGGCCCCTCCTTCGGTCATGCCGGCAGGCGCTAATCGAAGTTCGGCGTCTCCACGCCCAGCACCTTGTGCAGCTTCGGGCTGGTGGTCGTGTACTGCAGATGGATGCGCTTGTCCGGGAAGATGTAGGGCGCCGCCGCGAACGCCGCCAGCGCCGCCTCGTGGAAGCCCGACAGGATCAGCTTCTTCTTGCCCGGGTAGGTGTTGACGTCACCCACCGCGAAGATGCCCGGCGTGCTGGTCTCGAACTTCTCGGTGTCGACGACGATCTGCTTGCGCTCGATGTTCAGGCCCCACTCGGCGATCGGGCCGAGCTTGGGGCTCAGGCCGAAGAACACCAGCAGCATGTCCATCGGCACGACACGCGTGACGCCGTCGCCGCCGGTGATCTTCACGCCGCTCAGGCGGCCGTCGCGTTCCTCGATGCCGGTGGCCTGGCCGACGATGAACTGCATCTCGTAGGCGTCGCACAGCTCCTTCATCTTGGCGACGCTGGCCGGTGCGGCGCGGAAGCCGTCGCGGCGGTGCACGAGGATCACGCTCTCCGCCTTGTTCGGTCCGTCCTGGACGAAGTTCAGCGTCCAGTCGAGCGCCGAGTCGCCACCGCCGATGATCACGAGGTTCTTGCCCGCGAACTGGGCCGGGTTCTTGACCCGGTAGAAGACCTGCGTGTCGTTGTACGCATCGAGGCCGTCGACCTTCAGCATGCGGGGCTGGAAGCTGCCGACGCCGCCGGCGATGAACACCGTCTTGGTCAGGAAGCGCGTGCCCTTGGACGTCTCGACGAAGAAGCGCCCGTCCTCCTGCTTCTGCACGACCGTCACTTCCTGGCCGAGGTGGAAGGTGGCACCGAACGGCTCGATCTGCTTGAGCAGGTTGTCGGTCAGTTCCTTGCCGGTGCACACCGGCACGGCCGGGATGTCGTAGATGGGCTTGTCCGGGTACAGCTCGATGCACTGGCCGCCGGGGTAGGCGAGCGAGTCGATGATGTGGGCCTTGATCTCGAGCAGACCCAGCTCGAAGACCTGGAACAGGCCCACCGGCCCGGCGCCGACGATCACCGCGTCGGTCTCGATCGGGCCTTCGTGCGCGCCGGCAGTGCGCGCGACTTCGTCGTTGAACTTCGGTTCCATGGCGGGCGCGGCGCGTCGCCGCGGAATCGGATGACGGGATTTACTTGATCAGTTGGTCGAGCTTGCCGGTGCGGTCTTTCCACTCGTCGGCATCGGGCAGGGCGGCCTTGCGCTTGGTGATGCTGGGCCACTTCTTCGCCAGCTCGGCGTTCAGCGCGATCATGTGCTGCTGGTTGCCCGGCACGTCCTCCTCGGGGACGATCGCGTTGACGGGGCACTCCGGAATGCAGACCGCGCAGTCGATGCACTCGTCCGGATCGATCGTGAGGAAGTTCGTGCCCTCGCGGAAGCAGTCGACCGGACAGACGTCCACGCAATCGGTGTACTTGCAGCGGATGCAGGATTCGAGGACGACGTGGGTCATGGCGGGTTCGGGGTGGAAAAGGGCGCCGCGCGGGCGGTCAAGCAAAGGATTTTATGCGGCCCGGGTTTTCACGGGGGGCGGAAGCCCTTGCGACGCGTCAATGCCCGGCGCCCGAGGATCTGCCCCGACCGCGCTCGCCCCGGCGCCGACCGTCACGACGGTCGGCCGGCCGGCGTGCAGCACCGTGGCCTGCGCGAGGTCGGCCACGGCGTGCTCGCTGTGCAGCGCATCGGGCCAGCCGGCCCGCGAGACGACGCTGCACGGCGTCTGCGCGCTCCAGCCCGCGGCCAGCAGGCGGCGCGACAGCGCGGCCAGCTGGCGCCCGGCCATGTAGAACACCTCGGTGTCGGCGCTGCGGCCGGCGCGCAACGCGCCCTCGCGCGTCATCGCCGTGGACAGCGCGACGCTGCGTCCCCCGCCGCGGCGTGTCAGCGGGCGGCGGGTGTCGGCGGCGGCGGCGATCGCGGCCGTCACGCCCGGGATCACCTCGCTCGCGATGCCGGCTTCGGCCAGCGCCTCGAGCTCCTCCTCGAGGCGACCGAACACGCTCGGGTCACCGCCCTTGAGCCGCACCACCAGCGCCTGCTCGCGCGCGTGCCGGACGAGCAGCGCGTTGATCGTCGCCTGCCCGGTGCTGTCGGCGAAGCCGCGCTTGCCGACGTGGATCCACAGTGCCCGCGGAGCGAATTCGCGCAGCGCCGGGTCGGTGAGCGCGTCGTACAGCACCACGTCGGCCTGCGCCAGCCGGCGCGCGCCGCGCAGCGTGATCAGATCGGCCGCACCGGGGCCGGCGCCGATGAAGGCGACGACCCCCATCAGGACGCTGCCTTGACCAGCAGGGCCCCGCTGGTGCGGTTGCTCGCCGGGTCGACGACGATCAAGGACCCGCCGGTGCGGTTGGTCTCGTAGCCCTCCACCGGCAGCGGCTGCTGCGTCTCGACCAGCACGTGGCCGATGTCGTTGACGGCCAGCTCGTGCGTGTCGGTCGCCTCCAGCGTGTGGATGTCGAGCCGGCTCTCGATCGCGGTGATGCGCGCCTGCACCCAGCGGTTGCCGTGCCGCACCCAGTACTTGCGGCCGACGATGGCCGGTTCGGTGTCCAGCCAGGCCAGCGTGGCCGAGAAGCGCTGTGCCGGGCGGATGGTGCGGGGCGTCGCGATCCAGTCGCCGCGCGACACGTCGATCTGCCGGTCGAGCACGATGCCGGCGGACTGCCCGGCCTCGACCACGTCGACCACCGCGCCGGCCAGGCGCACCTCGGCGACCGTGGCCGTCTCGCCGCTCGGGAACAGCTGCACCGTGTCGCCGGCGCGCACGCGGCCGTGCGCCACGCGGCCCCACAAGGTGCGCGGCTGGTTACCGGTGCCTTCGCCTTCGCGGGCCACGTACTGCACCGGCACGAGCAGGTCGCCGTCGCGGCGTTCCTGGCTGGTCGGCAGGCTTTCCAGCAGCTCGAGCAGCGACGGGCCGTCGTACCAGTCCGCCTCGAGCGCCGTGGTGACGTTGTCGCCACGCAGCGCCGAGACCGGGACCACCCCGGCCACCGCGATGCCGGCCGCCTCGGCGAAGGCGAGCAGCGCGGCGCGCACGGCCGCGTAGGCCGGGCCCGGCTGCTCTACTGCGTCCAGCTTGTTGACCGCGAACACGATGCTCGGGACGCGCAGCAGGTGCGCCAGCAGCGCGTGCCGGCGCGTCTGCGCCAGCAGGCGCACGGGCTGCTGCGCGACGTCGAGCTTGGTGATGTCCACCAGCACGACCGCCGCGTCGCTGCCGGCTGCCGCCGTCACCATGTTGCGCGTGTACTGCTCGTGGCCCGGTGCGTCGGCGATGATGAACTTGCGCTGCCGCGTCGCGAAGTAGCGGTAGGCGACGTCGATCGTGATGCCCTGTTCGCGCTCGGCCTCCAGGCCGTCGGTCAGCAGGCTGAGGTCGATTGGCGCGCCTGCGGCCTTCTTCTCGAGCGTATCGAGCTGGTCGGCCAGGATCGCGCGGCTGTCGTACAGCAGCCGGCCGATCAGCGTGCTCTTGCCGTCGTCGACGCTGCCGGCCGTCAGGAAGCGAAGGGCGCGATGGTCCTTGCAGGGAGGGGCGGTGTGGACCATTAAAAGTAGCCTTCCTTCTTGCGCCGCTCCATCGACGCGTCCGAGGTGCGGTCGTCCATGCGTGTCGCGCCGCGTTCGCTGATGGTCACCTTCAGGGTCTCGGCGACGATCTCGGTCGCGCTGGCGGCCGGGCTCTCGACCGGGCAGGTGCAGGTCATGTCGCCGACGGTGCGGAAGCGCACTTCGGCCGTCTCCACCGTCTCGCCGGCTTCGGGCGGCGTCACCTCGGTCAACGGCACCAGCAGGCCCTTGCGGCGGATCACCTGGCGCGGATGGGCGAAGTAGAGGTTCGGCAGCGGGATGTTCTCGCGCGCGATGTAGAGCCAGACGTCCAGCTCGGTCCAGTTGCTGATCGGGAACGCGCGCATGTGCTCGCCGGGCCGGATGCGCGTGTTGAACAGCGTCCACAGCTCGGGGCGCTGCTCCTTGGGCTGCCACTGGCCGAAGCTGTCGCGGTGGCTGAAGATGCGCTCCTTGGCGCGCGCCTTCTCCTCGTCGCGCCGGGCGCCGCCCATCAGCACGTCGAAGCGGTGCTCCTCGATCGCCTCGAGCAGCGTCACGGTCTGGTGGCCGTTGCGGGACTCGAGCGGGTGTGCCAGGCGCACCGTGCCGCGCTTGATGGAATCCTCCAGGTGGCCGACGACGAGGCGGTCGCCCATCTCGGCGACGCGCCGGTCGCGGAACTCGATCACTTCCGGGAAGTTGTGGCCGGTGTCGACGTGCAGCAGCGGGAAGGGCAGGCGGCCCTTGTACGAGCCGTCCGGCTGCCGGCTCTTGAAGGCCTTCTCCGCCAGTCGCAGCACGACGCAGGAGTCCTTGCCGCCGGAGAACAGGAGCGCCGGCCGCTCGAACGCGGCGACGGTCTCGCGCAGGATGAAGATCGCCTCTTCCTCCAGCCAGTCCAGGTGCGTGTGGTCGAGTTCGGGCAGCAGCTGCTCGACCGACAGAGGCGCGTTCATCGTGGGGCTCCCAGCATCGACACGGCGGGCTCGTCCTTGACGTGCAGCCCGCATTCCTTGGCCTTCTCGTCCTCCCACCACCAGCGGCCGGCGCGGAAGGGTTCGCCGACGGCGATGGCCCGCGTGCAGGGCGCGCAGCCGATGCTCGGCATGAACTCGTCATGCAGCGGGTTGTAGGGCACGTCGTTCGTCGCGATGTAGTGCCACACGTCGGCCCAGCTCCAGTCGGCCAGCGGGTTGAACTTGGTGCGGCCCTTGTCGTCGGGTTCCGAGAACGGCACCTCGGCGCGCGTGTCGCTCTGCTCGCGGCGCAGGCCGGTCACCCAGGCGCTCCTGCCGTCGAGCATGCGCGCGAGCGGCTCCAGCTTGCGCAGCGCGCAGCAGGCCTTGCGCAGCTCGATGCTCTCGTACATCGCGCGCTCGCCGTTCTGGCGCACGAAGTGGACCACCGCCTCGGCGACCGGCTCGAAGGCCCGCACCTCGAGGCCGTAGCGCTCGTGGATGCGCGGCAGCAGCGCCAGGGTCTGCTCGTGCAGCTGGCCGGTCTGCAGCGTGGCGATGTCGATGCCGAGCTGGTGGCGTGCGATCAGGTCGGTGATCACCATGTCCTCGGCGCCCAGGCTCGTGGCCTGCACGATGCGGCCGGCATGCTCGGTGGCGGCACTCTGCAGCACCGCGACGGCGTGCGCGACGCGCTCGTCGAAGCCGGTGGTGGCGCGCGCGTAGAGGTCGACGGCGCTCATATGGAGGCCCCCCCGTTGACGAACTCCTGCGCCTGCTGCGCGAGGCGCTCGGCGGTACCTGCCGGCTGCGCGAACAGCGGCCGGTTGTCGCGCACGTCGCCCTGGTAGTGCCCGGGGAAGAACGACAGCGCCCGCTGCGCCGCCTCGCGCGACTGGTCGGCGCGCAGCACCACCGCATCGACGCCGGTGCGCTGCAGCAACGGCAGCATGTCCACCAGCACTTCGCCGGTCGCCCGGACCTCGCCGGCGAAACGCCAGCGCGAGCGCAGCAGGCGCGCCTGGCTGTAGGCGCGGCCGTCGGTCCACTTCGGGAAGTGCAGGGCGACCAGCGAGAGGCGCGGCAGGTCCGCGGCCAGGTCCTCGATCGGGTGGTCGTTGGGCACCCGCACGCCCACCGGCACGCCGGCCGGCCAGCTGGCGCGCACCGCGTGCCACTGCGCCAGATCGAGCAGCAGGTGCGGGTCCGGGTTGATGCTGACCGGCGGGCCGTCTTCGCCGCCGAGGGGATGCCAGGGGTCCTTGTGCAGGTCGACGAACTTCATGGGTCGGGCTCAGGCGGCGTGCGCCGTGCTGCGGCGCACCGCGTTGGCCGGGCCCTTGAAGGGCTCGATGCCGATGCGGCGCACCGTGTCGATGAAGCGCTCGCGCGTGGCGCGCTGCGTCTTGTAGGTCTCGATCACCGCCTCGATCGCGTCGGCCACCTCGTCGGCGGCGAACGACGGGCCGATCACCTTGCCCGGCACCGACGGGCCGGACAGCTGCGAGCCGTCGGAGCCGCCGAGCGTCAGCTGGTACCACTCGGCGCCGTCCTTGTCGACGCCGAGCACGCCGATGTGGCCGCTGTGGTGGTGACCGCAGGAGTTGATGCAGCCGCTGATGTGCAGGTCGATGTCGCCGATGTCGTGCAGCTCGTCGAGGTCGGCGAAGCGCTCGGTGATCTCGGCGGCGAGCGGCAGCGAGCGGGCGTTGGCCAGGCCGCAGAAGTCCCCGCCGGGGCAGGCGATCATGTCGGTCAGGTAGCCGATGTTCGGCGAGGCGAAGCTCGCCGCCCGCGCGGCCTGCCACAGCGCGGCCAGGTCGGCCTCGCGCACCCAGGGCAGCAGCAGGTTCTGGTCGTGCGTGACGCGCAGTTCGCCATGGCTGAAACGCTCGGCGATCGCGGCCGCGGCGTCCATCTGGTCGGCCGTCACGTCGCCGGGCGCCTGGCCCGCGCGCTTGAGCGACAGCGTCACCGCGCGGTAGCCGGCGAGCCGGTGGCCGTGCACGTTGCGCTCGAGCCAACGGCGGAAGGCCGGCGCCGTCTCGGCCGGCGCCGCAGCCGGCGCGCCGGCTTCGGTCACGCCCTCGGGCAGCAAGAAGCTGCGCTGCACGCGCTCGAATTCGGCGTGCGGGATGCGGTGTGCCGCGCCGTCGCGGTCGTCGTTCAGGATGTGGGCGTACTCGGCCTCGACCGCGTCGAAGAACTTCTGGCCCTCGGCCTTGACGAGGATCTTGATGCGCGCCTTGTACATGTTGTCGCGCCGGCCGTAGCGGTTGTAGGCGCGCACGATCGCCTCGATGTACAGCAGCACGTCCTGCCAGGGCAGGAACTCGCGGATCTGCGTGCCGATTACTGGCGTGCGGCCCATGCCGCCGCCCACCAGCACCCGGAAGCCGATCTCGCCGGCGGCGTTCTTCAGCAGCTGCAGGCCGATGTCGTGCCAGGCGATCGCCGCGCGGTCCTCGCGCGCGCCGGTGACGGCGATCTTGAACTTGCGCGGCAGGAACGCGAACTCCGGGTGCAGCGTGCTCCACTGGCGCAGGATCTCGATGTACGGCCGCGGGTCGACCACCTCGTCCGGCGCGATGCCGGCCAGCGCGTCGCTGGTGATGTTGCGGATGCAGTTGCCGCTGGTCTGGATGCCGTGCATGTCGACCTCGGCCAGCGCATCCATCACGTCCGCGCTGCGCACCAGCGGGATCCAGTTGAACTGCAGGTTCTGGCGCGTCGTGAAGTGCCCGTAGCCGCGGTCGTACTCGCGAGCGATTCGCCCGAGCATGCGCAGCTGGCGCGCCGAGATCTCGCCGTACGGCACCGCGATGCGCAGCATCGGCGCATGGCGCTGCACGTACCAGCCGTTCTGCAGGCGCAGCGGGCGGAACTCCTCCTCGCCCAGCTTGCCGGCAAGGTTGCGTTCGAGCTGATCGCGGTACTGCGCGGCACGGGCGTGGACGAACTGGCGGTCGAAGGCGGTGTACTGGTACATGGCTTTCAGAAGCTGTGACGAACCCGCGCGCCTGGCCGACAGAACGCGGCTGGATCCGCGGGCAAAGCACAGTTCACAGTTCGTGCTATGGCGAGCATTTGCAACGATCTAGCCGCCGCGTTCTGGCGGGACGACGCGGGGTGGCGGGTTCGTTCACAGCTTCTCAATGGATGACTTTGAGGCCCGCGGTCACGAGGGCCGTGCACAGCAGCGCGCGCACCAGCTTCTCGGGCATGCGGCGGGTCAGCTGCGCGCCGAGCCAGATGCCGGGGATCGAGCCGATCAGCAGCGCGCCGAGCAGGTTCCAGTCGACGTGGCCGAGCGTCGCGTGGCCGATGCCGGCCACCAGCGTCAACGGCACGGCGTGGGCGATGTCGGTGCCGACCACGCGATGCGACTCCAGGCGCGGGTAGATCAGCATGATCAGCGTCGCGCCGATCGCGCCGGCGCCGATCGAACTCAGCGACACCAACACGCCGAGCACCAGGCCGCACAGCACCGTCAGCCAGGGCTTGCGCGCTTCCGGGATCCAGCGCTCCAGGCGCAGGCCGACGGCATGCCAGGCCTGCTTGTAGGCCACCACCACCGCGGTCAGCAGCAGCGCGGTGCCCAGCGCCAGCGTCAGCGTGCTGGCCCAGCCCTTCGTGATGCCGGTGGTGTGCATCAGCGCGACGGTCGCCAGCGACGCCGGAATGCTGCCGGCCAGCAGCAGCCCGGTGATGCGCCACTGCACATGCCCGGCCATATGGTGGGAGGCCGAGCCGGCCGACTTGGTGATCGCCGCGAACCACAGGTCCGTGCCGATCGCGACTGCCGGGTTCAGCTTGAACACCGACAGCAGCAGCGGCGTCATCAGCGAGCCGCCGCCGACGCCGGTCATGCCGACGATGGCGCCGACGCCGAAGCCGCTGAGAATGGCGATCCAGTCCATGGGTCCGTGGTGGAGCCGCGCGGGAGGCGGCGGAAGCTGCACTCTAGGGACCGGCTATATATATGAGAAGAACTTCTTTCTTAGTTGCTTATCGTCAGCGGGAATATGAACGCTGACCGCCGGCGGGTGGTGGCGGCGGCCGGCGGGCTCCTGGCCAGCCTGCTGGCAGGCTGCCAGACCGCGCCGCCGGTCGCGCCCACCCCGCCCGTCGAACCGCCGGCCGCGCCGCCGCCTCCTGCACCGCCGCGCCCGCCGCGCATCGGCCTGGCGCTGGGCGGCGGGGCCGCGCGCGGGTTTGCCCACATCGGCGTGATCCAGGCGCTGGAGGAGAGCGGCATCCGGCCGGACCTCGTGGTCGGTACCTCCGCCGGCAGCCTGGTCGCGGCGCTCTACGCGGCGGGCCGCAACGGCGCCGAACTGGGCCGGCTGGCCGACGCGATGGACGAATCGGCCATCACCGACTGGGCCTTTCCCGGCCGCGGGCTGATCCGCGGCGAGGCGCTCGCGCGCTTCGTAAGGGAGCACACCGGCGGCAAGGCGATCGAGCAGATGACGCTGCCGCTGGGCATCGTCGCGACGGACCTGGACTCGGGCGCGCCGATCCTGTTCCAACGCGGTGATCCCGGCGCCGCTGTGCGCGCCTCCAGCGCCGTGCCGGCGGTGTTCCAGCCGGTGCGCATCGGCACCCGGGAGTACGTCGACGGCGGGCTGGTGTCGCCGGTGCCGGTGCGATTCGCGCGCCAGATGGGCGCCGAACGGGTGATCGCGGTGGACATCTCCGCGGGGCCGGACGGCAATCCGACCGGCGACCCACTGCGCATGCTGCTGCAGACCTTCGCCATCATGGGGCGCAGCATCAACCAGTTCGAGCTGCGCGACGCGGACGTGGTGCTGCGCCCGCGGCTGGCCGGCGTCTCGGGGGCGGACTTTGCCGGCCGGCGGCGCAACATCCAGGCGGGGCGGGAGGTGGTGCTGGCGCAGCTCGGCGAACTACGCTTGAAGCTGGCCGCCCGCAGCCACTGAATCGAGTCCCCAAAAAGAAGCGGCCCGGCGGAGGGCCGGGCCGGAAGGTACCTGAAGGTACCGAGGAGACAACCTTTCAGGGAGACCACGGGCACGCCCGTGGCTCTGCATAGATCAGGAACTCCGCGGCAAGTTCAAGGGGCCGCGCAGATTCTTTGTGGCCCCGGCGCCTTCGAGGCGGTCGCGATCAGGCGGCGCGCTTGGTCTTGGTGGCGGCCTGGGTGGCCTTCACCGCGGTGGAGGTGACGGCCTGGATGTTCGCCTCGGCCACTTCCGCGGCCTGCTTGGCGGCCTTCTGGACGCTTTCGTAGGCGTTGTTGGCGGCGGCGACGGCCGACTTCACCAGCGCGACAGCGTTTTCGGTGCCGGCCGGCGCGTTCTTCACGGCGGAGTCGACGACCGACATGAACTTCTTCTGCGCGTCGGCGGCGGTTTCCTCGGCGACCTTGCCGACTTCCGCGTTCGTCGCGGCGGCGATGTCGTAGAGGTGGCGGCTGTAGGCGGCGGCCTTCTCGGCGGCCGGTTGCAGCAGGCCCGCCTGCAGCGCGAAGAACTCCTGCGCGTCCTTCACCGACAGCGCGGCGCGGGTGGTGTCGGCGGCCTCGGACAGGGCGGTCTTGGCGACCTGCAGGTTCAGCTCGACCAGCTTCTCGACGCCTTCGAAGGCCTTGTTGGTCAGGCCGAAGAGGGTTTCGACGTTGGCCTTGTTGGCGGCAATCACTTGTTCGGCGGTCATGAAGGACATGGAAAGGTCTCCGGAGGGGGGTGGGTTCGGTTCAGCGGCGTGAAACACTTTTGTTGCACTGCAGCATGAGCAAAGTATATCGCTGCTCGTCAAGACTTCAAGGAGTTTTTGCTGCGCTGCATCATGGTTAGAGCGATTGTCCTAGCGGCATGTGACGCTGTCGTTGCCGGCAGAATGCCCCGCGCCGCCCATGCAAGCCTTCTATTCAGACCATTTCGTGCTGCCGCTGCCGGAGGGCCATCGGTTCCCGATGCCGAAGTACCGGCTGTTGCGCGAACGCATCGAACGGCAACCGGAGTTCCGCCTGCACGAGGCGCAGCCGGCCAGCGACGGCGAACTGGCGCTGGCGCACGACCCGGGCTACATCGCCTCCGTCGCCGACGGCACGCTGAGCCCGGCCGCACAGCGCGAGATCGGCTTTCCCTGGTCGCCGCGCATGGTCGAACGCTCGCGGCGCTCGGTCGGCGCGACGATCGGGGCGGCGCGCGCCGCGCTGGCCGAGGGGGTGGCGGCCAACCTGGCGGGCGGCACTCACCATGCGAGCGCCGACCGCGGCGGCGGCTACTGCGTCTTCAACGATGCCGCGGTCGCGGCCCGGCTGATGCAGGCCGAATGGCACCGCCGGCCGGCGGGCGGGCGGCCGGGGCTGCTGCGGGTCGCGGTGATCGACCTCGACGTGCACCAGGGCAACGGCACCGCGGCCATCTTCCGCGACGACCCGACGGTCTTCACGCTCTCGCTGCACGGGGCGAAGAACTTCCCCTTCCGCAAGGAACGCAGCGACCTGGACGTCGAGCTTCCCGACGGGTGCACCGACGCCCCTTACCTGGCGGCGCTGGACGACGCGCTGGCCGAACTGTGGCGCCGGCATGGCGACAGCCTGCCCGGGCTGGTGTTCTACCTGGCCGGCGCCGACCCGCACGAGGACGACCGGCTCGGCCGGCTGAAGCTCAGCGCCGCCGGCCTGGCCGAGCGCGACCGGCGCGTCTTCGCGGCGTGCCGCGAGCGGGGAATCCCGGTGGCCGTCAGCATGGCCGGCGGCTATGGCCGCGTGATCGACGTGACGGTCGACGTGCAGCAGCGCACCCTGGCCGAAGCCTGGGCGAGCTGGCGGCAATGGAACAATGCGGCCCATGACGCACCGACCGCAGCCTGAGCCGCGCCAGGCCTATCGCCACTTCAGCCCGGTGCCGACGCGCTGGATGGACAACGACGCCTACGGTCACGTCAACAACGTCGTCTACTACAGCTGGTTCGACACGGCGGTGAACCGCTACCTGATCGAGGCCGGCGCGCTGGACATCCACGCCGGCGCGGTGATCGGGCTGGTGATCGAGACGCGCTGCAACTACTTCGCCTCGCTGGCCTTCCCGCAGCTCGTCGAGGCCGGCCTGCGCGTGGCGCACCTCGGCCGCAGCAGCGTGCGCTACGAGGTCGGCCTGTTCGCCGAAGGGGCGCCCGAGAGCGCCGCCGGCGGGCACTTCGTGCATGTCTACGTCGACCGGGTCACGCGCCGGCCGGTCGAACTTCCCGGCGCGTTGCGCGCGGCCCTGCAACCCCTGATGGCCCACCCATGACCGCCATGACCGCGATGACCGCCATGACCGATATCCCCGCCGCGGCGCAGGCCGTCGATGCCGCGATCACCTCGCGGCGCTCCATCCGTGCCTTCCTGCCGACCCCCGTGCCGCGGGCGACGGTGGAGGACATCCTGGCCGTCGCGGCGCGCGCGCCGTCGGGCACCAACACCCAGCCCTGGAAGGTGCATGTGCTGACCGGCGCGTCCCAGGCCGAGCTGACCCGCCGCATCGTCGCCGCCTACGACGACCCGGCGCAACGGGCGACCCACCACGAGGAGTACGCCTACTACCCGACCGAATGGGTCTCGCCTTACATCGACCGGCGGCGCAAGGTCGGCTGGGACCTGTACGGGCTGCTGGGCATCGGCAAGACCGACAAGGCGCGCATGCACGCGCAGCACGGCCGCAACTACCGCTTCTTCGACGCGCCGGTCGGCCTGATCTTCACGATCGACCGCATCATGCAGCAGGGCAGCTGGCTGGACTACGGCATGTTCCTGCAGAACATCATGGTGGCCGCGCGCGGGCGCGGCCTGGACACCTGCCCGCAGGCCGCCTTCACGCAGTTCCATCGCATCATCGAGGAGCAGCTCGGCATCGCCGGCAGCGAGATGGTGGTGTGCGGCATGTCGCTCGGCCACGCCGACCTGGCGGCGGTCGAGAACGCGCTGGTCACCGAGCGCGAGCCGGTGGCGGGTTTCGCGAGGTTCCACGAATGAACGCGCGGCACGCAGGGCTGTTCGTCGCGCTGCTGCTGGCCGGCGGCAGCGCCGCGGCGGCCGAGGTCGATGGCGCCGCGCTGGCCGCCTGGTGGGGCATTCCGTTCGCCGGCATGCTGCTGTCGATCGCGGTGATGCCGCTGGCGGCGCCGATCGTCTGGCACCACCACTACGGCAAGATCGCGGGGGGCTGGGCGCTCGCCTTCATGCTGCCGTACGCGGTCGTCGCGGGGCCGGGTGCGGCCGGCGGCGCGCTGGTGCACACGCTGGTGGCGGAGTACATCCCGTTCATCATCCTGCTGACGGCGCTGTTCACTGCGGCCGGCGGCATCTATATCCGCGGCAACCTGCACGGCAGCCCGGGGCTGAACACTTTGCTGATGGCCGTCGGCGCGGTGCTGGCCAGCCTGATGGGGACCACCGGGGCGTCGATGCTGCTGATCCGCCCGCTGATCCGGGCCAACGACAACCGCAAGCACGTGGTGCACGTGGTCGTGTTCTTCATCTTCATCGTCAGCAATGCCGGCGGCTCGCTGACCCCGCTGGGCGACCCGCCGCTGTTCCTCGGCTTCCTGAAGGGGGTCGACTTCTTCTGGACCGCGCAGCACATCTTCCCGGAGACGCTGTTCCTGGTCGGCACGCTGCTGGTGCTGTTCTTCGCGATCGACCGCTACTGGTACCGCAAGGAGGGTGTGCTGCCAAGGGATCCGACGCCCGACACGCCGCGCTTCGGCATCGACGGCGGCATCAACTTCCTGCCGCTGCTGGCGGTGGTGGCGCTGGTGCTGATGAGCGGCACCTGGCGTCCCGGCATCGCCTTCGACGTGTTCGGCACGCCGGTCGAGCTGCAGCAGCTGGCGCGCGATGCCGGGCTGATCGTCGTGACCTTCGTCTCGCTGGCGATCACGCCCAAGCGCGTGCGCAGCGACAACCAGTTCTCCTGGGCGCCGATGCAGGAGGTGGCCAAGCTCTTCATCGGCATCTTCCTGACGATGATCCCGGTGCTGGCGATGCTCAAGGCCGGCGAGGCAGGGGCCTTCGCGGCCGTGACGCGCGCGGTGACCGGGCCGGACGGCGCCCCCCTGCCCTGGGCCTACTTCTGGTTCAGCGGCACGCTCAGTTCCTTCCTCGACAACGCGCCGACCTACCTGGTGTTCTTCAACCTGGCCGGCGGCGACCCGCAGGTGCTGATGACCTCGCTCGCCGCGACGCTCGCCGCCGTGTCCGCCGGCTCGGTGTTCATGGGCGCCAACACCTACATCGGCAACGCGCCGAACTTCATGGTCAAGGCGATCGCCGAGGACCGCGGCATCCGCATGCCGAGCTTCTTCGGCTACATGGCCTGGTCCTGCGCGATCCTGGTGCCGCTGTTCGTCCTGATGACCTTCCTCTGGTTCCGCTGAACCGGTCCACCGACAAAGGCCCGCCCATGACCCGCCCCTCCGTCCTCGTCGCCCGCGCCGTGTTCGGCGACATCGTCGACCGCCTGCGCGCCCACTTCGACGTCGAGGACAACCCGCAGGACCGCATCTTCACGAAGGCGGAGCTGAGCGCCAAGCTGGCCGGCAAGGCGGGCGCCTTCATCACCGGCAGCGAACGCATCGATGCCGAGCTGCTCGACGCGAACCCGCAGCTGCGCGCGGTCTGCAACATGGCGGTGGGCTACAACAACATCGACGTCGACGCGTGCAATGCGCGCGGCGTGCTGGCCACCAACACGCCGGACGTGCTGACCGAGACCACCGCCGACTTCGGCTTCGCGCTGATGATGGCGGCCGCGCGGCGCATGGCCGAGAGCGAACATTTCCTGCGTCGCGGGGAATGGAGCAAGTGGTCCTACGACATGTTCATCGGCAGCGACGTGCACGGCGCGACGCTGGGCATCCTCGGCATGGGGCGCATCGGCCAGGCGATCGCGCGGCGCGGCGCGCTCGGCTTCGGCATGCAGGTGATCTATCACAACCGCAGCCGCCTCGCGCCCGAGCTGGAGGCGCCGCTCGGGGCGCGCTACGTCTCGAAGGAGGCGCTGCTGCGCGAGGCGGACCACCTCGTGCTCGTCGTGCCGTACTCGGCCGCCAGCCACCATGCCATCGGCGCCGCGGAACTCGCGCTGATGAAGCCGAGCGCGACGCTGACGAACGTCGCGCGCGGTGGTGTCGTCGACGACGCGGCGCTCGCCGCGGCGCTGCGCGAGCGCCGCATCGCGGCCGCCGCGCTGGACGTGTTCGAAGGCGAGCCGAGCGTGCATCCGGACCTGCTGACGGTGCCGAACGTCGTGCTGACGCCGCACATCGCCAGTGCCACCGTGCGCACGCGCCGCGCGATGGCCGACCTCGCGGTCGACAACCTGATCGCCGCGCTGACCGGCGGCACGCCGCCGACGCCCGTCAACCCGCAGGTGCTGCCGCTCAAGGGCTGAGCCCGGCGCGCCCCGGCCACTGCGCCCAGGTGCGCATGGCCGGCGTCGCTTCGTGCGCGAAGTCTCGAATCGGCGGTGGAGCGGCCTCTTTTCTCGCTTCAGGTTGCCGCCGCCCGGGTCGAAATTCCCACAGGAAGGCGTCCGCGCGGACGCCGCGCGACCCACTTCGAGAGACATCCCGTGAAGATCACCCTGAAACTTCCGCTGGCGCTGGCGGCCGCGCTGGCGCTGCTGCTGGCGGCTGCGCTGTTCGGCATCCTGCAGCTGAACCGCTCGCTCGTCGTCTATGGCGGCACGGTGGCCGACCGCCACGCTCACGAGGTGGCCGTCGGCGAGCTGCTGAGCCATTTCAAGGTCCAGGTTCAGGAGTGGAAGAACGTGCTGCTGCGCGGCAAGGACCCGAAGCGCCTCGACCAGTATTGGGGCGCGTTCCAGAAGACCGAGGGCGAGGTGCGTGAACGCACCGACAGGCTCGTGGCTGCCTTGCCGACCGGCGAGAGCAGGGACCTGCTGCAGCGCTTCGCGACCGCCCATGCGACGATGGGCCAGGGTTACCGCAAGGGCTTCGAGGCCTTCAAGGCGGCCGGCTTCGATCCCGCCGCGGGCGACGCTGCCGTTTCGGGCATGGACCGGGAGCCGGCCAAGCTGCTCGGGGAGGCCGGTGCGCGTATCGCAAGCGACAGTGCCGCCGTGTCGTCCCAGGCTGCGGCCGACGGACGCCGTGCCACCTGGATCAGCCTGGGAGTGATGTTCGCGGTGTGCGGCGCCGCGGTCGTCGGCGGCTTCGTCTTCATCCGCGCGACGATCCGTCCCATCGAGCACGCGGTGCACGTCGCGGGCGCCGTGGCGGCGGGTGATCTCACCGTGCCGGTCGCGGCCAGGAGCCGCGACGAGATCGGCCAGCTGATGGGCTCGCTGAGCGAAATGCAGCGGCGCCTCGCCGACGTCGTCGGTCGCGTTCGCGACAACGCGGAGAGCGTGGCCACCGCGAGCGCCCAGATCGCGCAGGGCAACCTCGACCTGTCCAGCCGCACCGAAGAGCAGGCGAGCGCACTCGAGGAGACGGCCGCGTCGATGGAGGAACTCTCCTCGACGGTGCGGCAGAACGCCGACAACGCGCGCCAGGCCAACCAGATGGCCGCCGGTGCCTCGGAAGTCGCGCGCCGCGGCGGTGACGTCGTCGGCGAGGTCGTCGACACGATGAAGGGCATCACCGAGAGCTCACGCCGCATCGCCGAGATCATCGGCACGATCGACGGCATCGCGTTCCAGACCAACATCCTGGCGCTCAACGCCGCCGTCGAGGCGGCGCGCGCCGGCGAGCAAGGGCGTGGCTTCGCGGTCGTGGCCGGCGAGGTGCGCACGCTCGCGCAGCGCTCGGCCGCCGCCGCGAAGGAGATCAAGTCGCTCATCACGGTCAGCGTCGAGCGCGTCGATCGTGGTTCGACGCTGGTCGACCAGGCCGGGAAGACGATGGACGAGATCGTCGCAGCGATCCAGCGCGTGACCGACATCATGGGCGAGATCAGCGCGGCCAGCAGCGAACAGAGCAACGGTGTCGCGCAGGTGGGCGAGGCCGTCACCCAGATGGACAAGGCGACGCAGCAGAACGCCGCGCTCGTCGAGGAGCGCGCCGCCGCCGCCGAGAGCCTGAAGGTCCAGGCCGCGCAGCTGGTCGGCGCGGTGGCCGTCTTCAAGATCGGCAGTGAGAATGCGCCGGCCCGGCCTGCGGCCGCGGCGGCGGCCGCGCCCGCGGTGCAGGCGTCACGCGCGCCGGAGCGTGCAGCCAAGGTGTCGCCGCCGGCCCCGAAGCGCGCTGCGCCCGTCGTCGAAGCGGTCGTGGCCGCGCCGACCCCGACACGGACCGGCACGGACGACTGGGAAACCTTCTGAGGCTTCGGCGCCGCGGCGCCGTCGCGTCAGAGAAAGCGCTCCAGCAAGCGGCGCGAGCGGCGGTCGAGCGCGCGCAGGTCGGCGATGCGGTAGCCGATGCCGTGGCTGTCGGTCACGAGCAGCGCGCCGCCGTCGAGCCGGCGGATGTCCTCCTCGCCCTTCAGGACGAGCGTCGTCGGTCCGCGGTCGGTGCGGACCTGCCAGGTGCTGGGCGTCGAGAAGGTGGAGACGTCCACCAACTGCTCGATCACCGGCACGAACTCGCGCCGCGCCAGCTCGGCGTCCAGCAGCGCTCGGGTGTCCGCGGGCAGGGCGGCGGGATCGTCGATCCACAGGCGCTCGCGCCCGTCCGGGCCGACCAGCGAGATCGCGCCGTCGGGCGCGCTGAGCGGGAAGGCACGCACCGGCAGCACGCCGGCATGCTCGCTGCCGTCGGCGGCGCGCAGCACCAGCCGGCCGTGGGCATCGCGATGCAGCGCGAAGGAGGGCGGTTGCGGTCCGGGTGCCATGCTCAGGCCACTCCGGCAGGGTGGGCGGCGGGCGCGGCCGGCGGGGCGACACGCGCGGCGCGCTCGTCGTCCTCCTCGTCGACCTGGCGCGCCTGCGCCTCGTAGAGCCGCCAGTAGGCGCCCTGGCGCGCCAGCAGCTCGTCGTGCGTGCCGACCTCGACCACCCGGCCGCGGTCCATCACCACCAGGCGGTCGGCGCGGCGCAGCGTCGAGAGCCGGTGCGCGATCGCGATGGTCGTGCGGCCCTGCACCAGGTTGTCCAGCGCATTCTGGATCTCCTTCTCGGTCTCGGTGTCGACCGACGAGGTCGCCTCGTCGAGGATGAGCAACCGCGGGTCGATCAGCAGCGCCCGGGCGATCGAGATGCGCTGGCGCTCGCCGCCGGACAGGCCCTGGCCGCGCTCGCCGACCATCGAGTCGTAGCCGTGCGGCAGGCGCAGGATGAACTCGTGCGCGTGCGCGGCGCGCGCGGCGGCGACGATCTCAGCGCGCGTCGCGCCCGGCTTGCCGTAGGCGATGTTCTCGGCCACCGTGCCGTAGAAGAGGAAGGGTTCCTGCAGCACCAGCCCGATGTGGCGGCGGTAGTCGGCCACGCCGAAGCGGCGCAGGTCGACGCCGTCGAGCTTGATCGCGCCGTCGGTCACGTCGTAGAAGCGGCAGATCAGATTCACCAGCGTGCTCTTGCCCGAGCCGCTGTGGCCGACCAGGCCGATCATCTCGCCGGGCCGGATCTGCAGGTCCAGCTCGCGGATCACCGCGCGGCTGCCGTAGCGGAAGCCCACGCCCTGCAGCTGCAGCGCCCCCTCGACGCGGTCGATCCGCACCGGCTGCGCCGGTTCGGGCACGTTGCTGACGTGGTCGAGGATGTCGAAGATGCGCTTCGCGCCGGCGGCCGCCTTCTGCGTCACCGAGACGATGCGGCTCATCGAGTCGAGCCGGCCGTAGAAGCGGCCGATGTAGGCGACGAAGGCGGTCAGCACGCCGACCGTGATCTGGTTGCGGCTGACCAGCCAGATGCCGAACGCCCAGACCACCAGCAGGCCGATCTCGGTCAGCAGCGAGACGGTCGGCGAGAACAGGCTCCAGGTCTTGTTGAGCCGGTCGTTGACGTCCAGGTTGTGCCGGTTCGCGCGCCGGAAGCGCTCGGCTTCGCGCTTCTCCTGCGCGAACGCCTTGACGACGCGGATGCCCGGGATGGTGTCGGCCAGCACGCTGGTGACCTCGCCCCAGACGCGGTCGATCTTCTCGAAGCCGGTGCGCAGCCGGTCGCGCACCAGGTGGATCATCCAGGCGATGAAGGGCAGGGGCAGCAGCGTCACCAGCGCCAGCGAGGGGTTGATGCTGAACAGGATCAGGGCCGTCATGCCGATCATCAGCACGTCGGTGGCGAAGTCCAGCGCGTGCAGCGACAGGAACACGCAGATGCGGTCGGACTCGCTGCCGATGCGCGACATCAGGTCGCCGGTGCGCTTGCTGCCGAAGTAGTCCAGGCTGAGCTGCAGCAGGTGCTCGAAGGTGGCGGTGCGCAGGTCGGCGCCGATGCGCTCGCTGACCAGCGCCAGCAGCCAGGTGCGCCACCAGCCCAGCCCCCAGGCCACCAGCGCCGCCGCCAGCAGCCCGCCGAGCAGGCCCCAGACCAGCGTGACGTCGATCTGGCGGCCGTTCTGGTACGGGATCAGCACCTCGTCCATCAGCGGGATGCTGAGGTAGGGCGGCACCAGCGCGGCGGCGGTCGAGGCCAGCGTCAGCACGAAACCCAGCAGCAACTGCCAGCGGTACGGCGCCGCGAAGCGGCCGAGCCGCAGCAGCACCCAGGTGGAGGGCGTGGCGGGCGCCTCGGCGGCGAAGTCGGTCTCCTCGGCCTCGGGCGGCTCCTCGGCGCCGTCCTGCCCGTCCCGCAGCCGCCGGACCTGCCGCTCGAACTGGCCCAGCAGGCGCAGTGCCGCCGGGTCCGCGCCCAGGGTGTAGCGCCACAGCGCCAGCCGGCCCTGCTCGTCGTGCAGCGACAGCTGGCCGACACCGCCGTGGTCGGCGTGCTGCAGGCCCAGCCCCGGCGCCAGCGGCCAGGCCCGCCAGTCCGCGGCACCCGGATCGCGGGCCAGCAGGCGGCGGTCCGTCAGCAGCAGCTGGCCCCGGGCGAAGCGGTCGCCGGCGTCCAGGTCAACGTCCAGGCCGGCCAGTGCGTTCTCTCCGGGCTCGAGTGGCGCGGAGACCGCCACGGCAAGCTCGGGAGACGAATCGGATGAGGGCATGGGTGCAGACGGCGGAAGCGCGCGATTGTCGCGTAACGCACCGCCCGCCCGCCGCGCCGACGCCGCCGCACGAATAATCCGCCCCGCGCGGCCGCCCGGCCGCCGCGTCGACCCGCACCGATGACCACCTTCGACGACATCCGCCTGCTGCGCGTGACCTACCTGCGCGGCCCCAACCTGTGGACCTACCGCGCCGCGCTGGAGGTCTGGCTCGACCTCGGCGTGCTGGAGCAGCACCCGTCGGACCAGCTGCCGGGCTTCGTCGACCGCCTGGTCGGCGCGCTGCCGGCGCTGGAGGAGCACCACTGCGGCGTCGGCGAGCGCGGCGGCTTCCTGCAGCGCCTGCGCGAGGGGACCTGGATGGGCCACGTGCTGGAGCATGTGGTGATCGAGCTGCTCAACCTGGCCGGCATGCCGACCGGCTTCGGTCAGACCCGCAGCACCTCCCGGACCGGCGTCTACCGCATGGTGTTCCGGGCGCGCGACGAGGCCGTGGCGCGCTGCGCGCTGGCGCAGGGACACCAGGTCCTGATGGGCGTGATCAACGCCCGGCCGGTCGACGTCCCGGCCGCCGTCGAGGCGGTGCGCGACGCCATCGATCGCGCCTACCTCGGGCCGAGCACCGCGCACATCGTCGCCTCGGCCACCGAGCGGCGCATCCCGCACCTGCGCCTGAACGACGGCAACCTGGTGCAGCTGGGCCACGGCAACCGCCAGCACCGCATCTGGACCGCCGAGACCGACCGCACCAGCGCCATCGCCGAAGGCATCGCCCGCGACAAGGACCTGACCAAGCGGCTGCTCGCCGCGGTCGGCGTGCCGGTGCCGGAGGGCCGCATCGCCGCCAGCGCCGCCGAGGCCTGGGAGGCGGCCGAGGACATCGGGCTGCCGGTGGCCGTCAAGCCCAGCGACGGCAACCACGGCCGCGGCGTGACGCTGGACCTGAGCACCCGCGAGCAGGTCGAGACCGCCTGGGCGCGCGCCGCCCACCACGGCAGCGAGGTGATCGTCGAGCGCTACATCCCGGGCGAGGAACACCGGCTGCTGGTGGTCGAGGGCCGGGTCGTGGCGGCCGCCCGCGGCGAGGCCGCCTGGGTCACCGGCGACGGGCAGCGCAGCGTGGCTGCGCTCGTGGATGCCCAGCTGAACAGCGACCCGCGCCGCGGCACCACCGAGGACCACCCGCTCGCCCGCCTGGACCCGCGCGGCGACGGCAGCATCCTGGCCGACCTCGGGCGCCAGGGCCTGACGCCGGACGCCGTGCCGGCCGCCGGCCGGCGCGTGCTGATCCAGCGCAACGGCAACGTCGCGATCGACTGCACCGACGAGGTCCACCCGGACTTCGCCCGGGTCGCCTCGCTGGCCGCGCGCACCGTCGGGCTGGACATCGCAGGCGTGGACCTCGTCGCGCAGGACATCGGCCGGCCGCGGGCCAGCCAGGCGGCCGCGGTGGTCGAGGTCAACGCCGGGCCCGGGCTGCTGGCGCACCTCAAGCCGGCCATCGGGTCGCCGCGGCCCGTGGGCAAGGCGATCGTCGACCACCTGTTCCCGGCCGGGGACGACGGGCGCATCCCGCTGATCGGCATCGCCGGCGGCGCGGCGCCGCACCGGGTCGCGCGGCTGGTCGCCTGGCTGCTGCAGCTGTCGGGCCGGCAGACCGGCCTGGCCTGCCGCGAGGGCCTGTTCCTCGGCGCGCGCCGCGTCGACGAACGCGACGCGACCGGCGCGCTCGCCGAGCGGCTGCTGCTGAACCGCGACATCGACGCGGCCGTGTTCGAGAACGGCCCGGCCACCATCCTCGACCAGGGCCTGGTCTACGACCGCTGCCGCATCGGCGTGGTCACCGACCTCGACGGCGCCGAGGCGCTGGCGCGGCACGACATCGGCTCGGCGGACGACCTGCCGCGTGTGCTGCGCACCCAGCTCGACGTGGTGCTGTCCGAAGGCTGCGGCGTGCTGAACGCCGACGACGAGCGCATCGCCGCGCTGGCCCGCCACTGCGACGGCACGGTGCTGCTGTACGCGTGCACGGCCGCGCCGCTGTCCGCCCACCGCGAGGCCGGCGGCCGCACGGTGCTGGCCCGCGACGGCCGCCTCTGGCTGTGCGAGGGCGCGGCCGAGACGCCGCTGCCGCTGCGCGGCGGCGCCGCCGAACCGCTGGCCGTGCTGCTGCCGGCGGTGGCGGCGGTCTGGGCCTTCGGGCTGGCCGCGCCGCTGCTGGCCGCCGGCGTCGACACCTTCGACGCTCCGATCACCGCCGAGACCCGCTGAAGACATGGAAGTCACCCGTATCCGCACCCTGCGCGGCCCGAACCTGTGGAGCCGCTGCACGGCGATCGAGGCCGTCGTGCGCTGCGCCCCGGACGAGCGCGCGTTTCGCGCCGGCGCGCCGCTCGAACTGCGCCTGCGTGAGCTGCTGCACGACGTGGCGCCGGTGCGCCCGGTCGGCGACGCCGACAGCGTGCCGCTGGCGCGCTGGCTCGAGCGGCTGACGCTGGCGCTGCAGGCGCGCGCCGGATGCCGCGTCAGCTTCGCGCGCACCGCGCCGGCGCCGGAGGAGGGCGTCTACCAGATCGTCGTCGAGTACACCGAGGAGAAGGTCGGCCGGCGCGCGCTCGAGCTGGCGCAGCAGCTGCTGGCCGCGGCCGTCGCCGCGCAGCCCTTCGACAGCGCGGCCGCCGTGGCCGAGCTGCGCGCGATCGACGAGGACGTGCGCCTTGGCCCGAGCACCGGCTCGATCGTGAACGCCGCGCTGGCGCGCGGCATCCCGATGCGCCGCCTGACAGAAGGCAGCCTGGTGCAGTTCGGCTGGGGTGCGAAGCAGCGCCGCATCTGGGCCGCCGAGGTTGACTCCACCGGCGCGGTGGCGGAGGCGATCGCGCAGGACAAGGACCTGACCAAGCGGCTGCTGGCCGCCGCCGGCGTGCCGGTGCCGCGCGGCCGCCCGGTGACCGACCCGGAGGACGGCTGGGCCGCCGCGAACGAACTCGGCCTGCCCGTGGTGGTCAAGCCGCGCGACGGCAACCAGGGCAAGGGCGTGACGGTGAACATCGTCGGCCGCGAGCACTTCGACGTTGCCTACCGGGTGGCGCACGAGGTCGGCGAGGTGATGGTCGAGCAGTTCCTGCCCGGCCACGACTTCCGGCTGCTGGTGGTCGGTGACCGGCTGGTGGCCGCCGCGCGGCGCGACCCGCCGTACGTGATCGGCGACGGCGTGCACAGCGTGCGCGAGCTGGTCGACGCCGTGAATGCCGACCCGCGCCGCGGCGACGGCCATGCCACGCCGCTGACGCGCATCCGGCTGGACGACATCGCGCTCGCGCGCCTGAAGCTGCAGGGCCTCGGCGCCGATGCCGTGCCGGCCAACGGCCAGCGCGTGGTGCTGCGCAACAACGCGAACCTGAGCACCGGCGGCACCGCCACCGACGTGACGGACGACGTGCACCCCGAGGTGGCAGCGCGCGCGGTCTCCGCGGCGCGCATGGTCGGCCTCGAGATCTGCGGCGTCGACGTGGTCTGCGAAACGGTCGGCGTGCCGCTCGAGCAGCAGCGCGGCGGCGTGGTCGAGGTCAACGCGGCGCCCGGCCTGCGCATGCACCTGGCGCCCAGCTTCGGGCGGCCGCGCCCGGTCGGCGAGGCCATCATCGAACGCCTGTACCCCGCCGGCCGCGACGGGCGCATCCCGGTGGTCGCCGTGACCGGCACCAACGGCAAGACCACGGTGACGCGGCTGATCGCGCACCTGTTCGCGGCGGCCGGCTTCAAGGTCGGCATGACCAACACCGACGGCGTGTGGGTCGACGGCCAGCAGGTCGACAGCGGCGACTGCAGCGGACCGAAGAGCGCGCGCAACGTGCTGGCCCACCCCGACACCGAGGCCGCCGTGCTCGAGACCGCGCGCGGCGGCATGCTGCGCGAGGGACTCGGCTTCGACCGCTGCCAGGTCGCGGTGGTGACCAACGTCGGCGCGGGCGACCACCTCGGGCTGAACTACATCACGACGGTCGAGGACCTCGCCGTGCTCAAGCGCGTGATCGTGCAGAACGTCGCCGAGTCCGGCTACGCGGTGCTCAACGCGGCCGACCCGATCACGCTGGCGATGGCCGCGCATTGCCCGGGCGGCGTGATCCTGTTCGCCGCCGACGGCCACCTGCCGGCGCTGGTGGCGCACCGGGCGCAGGGGCGGCGCTCGGTGTTCGTCGAGGGCGACACGATCGTCGCGGTGGAAGGCAGCGCACGCGCGCGGTTGCCGCTGCGCGAGGTGCCGCTGACCCGCGGCGGCACCATCTCGTTCCAGGTCGAGAACACGCTGGCCGCGGTGGCCGCCGCCTGGGGCTGCGGACTGCCGTTCGAGGCGGTGCGCAGCGGTCTGGCCAGCTTCGTCAACGACGCGCACAACGCGCCCGGCCGCTTCAACGTGATGGACTGCCGCGGCGCCACGGTGATCGCCGACTACGGCCACAACCCGGACGCGATGCGCGCGCTGGTCGCCGCGGTCGAGGCGATGCCGGCGCGGCGCCGCTCGGTGGTGATCAGCGCCGCGGGCGACCGGCGCGACGAGGACATCGTCGAGCAGACGCGCATCCTCGGCGCCGCCTTCGACAGCGTGGTGCTGTACCAGGACGCCGCGCAGCGCGGCCGCGCCGACGGCGAGGTGATCGCGCTGCTGCGCCAGGGGCTCGCCGGCGCGCCGCGCACGCGCACGGTCGAGGAGATCCGCGGCGAGTTCGCCGCGATCGACCACGCGCTCGCGGCGCTGCAGCCGGGCGACCTGTGCCTGGTGCTGGTGGACCAGGTCGACGAGGCGCTCGCCCACCTGGCCCGGCGCGTCGCCGAGGCCGGCCCGCAGCCGGCCTGACCTCGCGCGCGCCCTTCAGGCCGGCCTCAGGCCTTCTTCAGCGCGGCCGTGTCGAACGGTAGGCTGCGCAGCCGCTTGCCGGTCGCCGCGAAGATCGCGTTGGCCACCGCCGGCGCCGCCGGCGGCGTGCCCGGCTCGCCGATGCCGCCCGGCTTCTCGCTGCTGACCACCACGTGCACCTCGACCTTGGGCATCTCGTTCATGCGCAGCACCGGGTAGTCGTGGAAGTTGCTCTGCTCGACCCGGCCGTCCTTGAACGTGATGCGGCCGTACAGCGCCGCCGACAGCCCGTAGACGATCGCCCCTTCGATCTGCCGCGCGATCGTCAGCGGATTGACCGTCATGCCGCAGTCCACCGCCGCGACGACGCGGTGCACCTTCGGCGTGCCGTCCGCGCCCACGGAAACCTCGGCCACCTCGGCGACGTAGCTGCCGAAGCTCTGCGCCACCGCGATGCCGCGGAACACCCCGGCCGGCGCAGGCGTGCCCCAGCCGGCCTTCTGCGCCGCCAGCTCGAGCACGCCCTTGTAGCGCGGCTGCTTGCCGAGCAGCGCGCGGCGGAATTCGAACGGGTCCTGCTTCGCGGCGGCGGCCAGCTCGTCGATGAAGCTCTCGATGAAGAAGATGTTCTGCGAGTGCCCCACCGAGCGCCAGAACCAGACCTGCGGCCCGGGCTCGTGCCGGCCGTAGGCCAGGCGCTGGTTGGCGATGTCGTAAGGATGGTCGGCGATGCCCTCCATCGCGAAGCTGTCGACGCCGTTGTCCGGGATCTTCATGAAGCCGGAGGCGGCCATGATCGACGGCGAGGCGACGCCGGCCTTCAGCAGGGTCGGCGTGCCCGCCGCGTCCAGCGTGGCCTCGAACTTCGCGACCGCGGCCGGGCGGTAGAAGCCCGCGGCCATGTCGTCCTCGCGCGAGTAGATCAGCTTGACCGGCTTGCCGGACAGCTTGGACAGCAGCGTCGCGTCGATCGTGAAGTCGGGCGCGAAGCGCCGGCCGAAGCCGCCGCCGAGCAGCAGCGTGTTGATCTTCACCTTCGCCGGCGTGACCGAGGCCACTTGGCTCAGGATGCCCTGGTTCGGCCCCTGGCTCTGCGTGCCGGCCCAGATCTCGACCGTGTCGCCGCGCACCAGCGCCGTGCAGTTCATCGGCTCCATGCAGGCGTGCGCGAGGTAGGGTGCCTCGTAGGTGGCCTCGATGCGGGCGGCGCTGTTGGCCGCCGCGTCGCGCAGGTTGCCGGCGTCCAGTGCGACCGCGTCGGCGTTGGAGGCGGCGTCGGCGAGGCCCGCGCTGACCTTGTCGGACGCGAGGCCGGCGGCGCTGCCCAGGTCCCAGTCGATGACCAGCGCGTCGCGGCCCTTCTTGGCGGCCCAGTAGCCGTCCGCCAGCACCGCCACGCCGTGCGGGATGGTGATCACCTGGCGCACGCCCTTGACCGCCTTCGCCTTGGCGTCGTCGACCTTGACCGCCTTGGCGCCGGGCTGCGGCGCGCGCGCCATCACCGCCACCAGCAGGCCGGGCAGCTGCGCGTCGATGCCGTACTTCGCGCTGCCGTTGAGCTTGCCCGGCGTGTCGAGCCGGCGCGTCGGCTTGCCGAGCAGGCGGAAGTCCTTCGGGTCCTTCAGCGTCGGCGCTTCCGGCACCGGCATGCGCGAGGCGGCATCGACCAGCGCACCGTAGGCGAGCTTGCGGCCGCCGCGGTGGATCACCTGGCCGGCCTCGGTGCGGCATTCGGTGACCGGTACCTTCCACTGCGCCGCCGCGGCGGCAACGAGCATCTCGCGCGCCGCGGCGCCGGCCTTGCGCACCGGCTCCCAGTGCGCACGCACCGTGGTCGAGCCGCCGGTGGCCTGCATGCCGAACATCGGATTCGCGTAGGCCTTGTCGACCGGCGCCTGCTCGACGCGCACGCTGTTCCAGTCCGCGTCCAGCTCTTCGGCGACCAGCATCGGGATCGCCGTCAGCACGCCCTGGCCCATCTCGGCCGAGCCGCAGATGACGGTGACGCGGCCGTCCGGCGCGATGCGCAGCCAGGCGTTCGGCGCGAACAGCGTGGCCGCGCCGAGCCGGCCGGCATGCCCGGCCAGCGGCAGCGCGAAGGCGATCGTCAGCGCGCTGCCGGACTGCAGGAAGCCGCGGCGGGTGGTGGTGGTGTCCATGCTCAGGCCCCCTTCGTCAGGCTGGCGGATGCTTCCTGGATCGCCGCGCGGATCTGGTTGTAGGTGCCGCAGCGGCAGATGTTGCCGCTCATCGCGGCGTCGACGTCGGACGCGCTCGGCGCCTTGTTCGACGCCAGCAACGCGCAGGCGCTCATGATCTGGCCCGACTGGCAGTAGCCGCACTGCGGCACGTCGACCTTCAGCCAGGCCGCCTGCACCGCCTTGCCGGTGCGCGTCGCACCGATGCCCTCGATGGTGGTGACCTTCTTGCCGGCCGCCGCCGAAATCGGCGTCGAGCAGGACCGCACCGGCTGCCCGTCCAGGTGCACCGTGCAGGCGCCGCACAGCGCCATGCCGCAGCCGAACTTGGTGCCGGTCATCTGCAGGTTCTCGCGCAGCACCCACAGCAGCGGGGTGTCGGCGTCCGCGTCGACCTGCTTGGACAGGCCGTTCACGTTCAGGGTGAGCATCGTGTTTGTCTCCGTGTGTCCAGGGCGGAGCAGCGACGATACGCCTTCGCGGGTCGGTCTGCAGGCGCTGCCACAATCGCTGCATGACCGAGTGGATGCCCGTCGTGCTCGCGGTGCTCGCCGCGCTGAACCTGCTGTTGCTGATCTGGCTGCTGCTGCGCGGCGACGCGTCGCGCCGGCTCGGCGAGCTGCGCCACGACGTGCAGGACGGCGCTCGCGCGACGCGCCAGGAGCTGGCCCAGTCGCTGGCGCTGTTCCAGCAGACGCTGTTGACGCAGCAGGGCGACGTGGCGCGTACGCAGAACGAGCAGATCGATTCCTTCCGCACCCAGCTGGCGGCGATGCAGCAGCTGGTCGCGCAGTCGCTGCAGGGCGCCACGCAGTCGCTGGCGCAACAATCCCAGGTGTCGCGGGACGCGCAGGACGCCGCGCTGAAACGATTCGCCGATGCCTTCGGCGAGCAGATCCAGGCGATGCGCGGCACGGTCGAGCAGCGCCTGCAGGCGATCCAGGCCGACAACGAGAAGAAGCTCGAGCAGATGCGCGCCACCGTCGACGAGAAGCTGCATGCCACGCTCGAGCAGCGCCTGGGCGAGAGCTTCAAGCAGGTGGCCGACCGCCTCGACCAGGTGCACAAGGGCCTGGGCGAGATGCAGGGTCTGGCGCGCGACGTCGGCGCGCTGTCGCGCACGCTGACCAACGTGAAGACCCGCGGCACCTTTGGCGAGATCCAGCTCGCCGCGCTGCTGGACGAGGTGTTCACGGCGGAGCAGGTCGGCCGCAACGTCGAGACCGTGCCGGGCAGCAACGCCCGGGTGGACTTCGCGATCCGGCTGCCCGGGCGGCGCGACGACGGGCGGCCGGTCTGGCTGCCGATCGACGCCAAGTTCCCGCGCGAGGACTACGAGCGCCTGCTCGATGCGCAGGAGCGCGCCGACCCGGCCGCCGTCGAGGCCGCGGCGCGCGGCATCGAGGCGCAGTTGCGCCTGGAGGCGAAGAAGATCCGCGACAAGTACGTCGCGCCGCCGCACACCGCCGACTTCGGCATCCTGTTCGTGCCGACCGAGGGCCTGTATGCCGAGGCGCTGCGCCGCCCCGGGCTGGCCGAGGCGCTGCAGCGCGAGTACAAGATCATGCTGGCCGGGCCGGCCACATTGCTGGCCACGCTGAACAGCCTGCAGATGGGCTTCCGCACGCTGGCGCTGGAGCAGCGCAGCGCCGAGGTGTGGGAGGTGCTGGGCGCGGTGAAGACCGAGTTCGCCAAGTTCGGCGCCGTGCTCACGCGTGTCAAGGACCAGACCCGCACGGTGCTCAGCACGCTCGACCAGGCCGAGACCCGCACGCGCCAGATGACGCGTGCGCTCAAGGGGGTCGAGTCGCTCTCCGACGACCGCGCGCGCGCCCTGCTGCCGGGGCCCCAGCCGAGCGAGGAACAGGTGCCCGATGCCTGAGCCGGCGCCAGCGCGCCTGCCGGGCCCCGGGCCGCTGCTGGTCCTGCTGATCGGCGCCCAGATCGGCCTGCACGCGTGCATGACCGGTGTGCGCATGGCCGCGCCGCTCCAGACCCTGCGCCAGGGGCACGCTGCCTGGGTGGTCGGGCTGCTCATGGGGCTGTTCGCGCTGGCGCCCATCGCGCTCGCGCTGCAGACGGGCCGGCTGGTGGACCGGCGCGGCTACCACCGGCCGATGCACCTCGCCGTCGTCCTCGCCGTCGCCGGCGCGCTGTGCGCGGCCGCGGCGGCCTGGCTGCCCGCGGACTGGCCGGTGGCCACGCTGCTGGCCTTGTGCGGGGCGGCGATGCTGGTGGGGGCGGGGGCCAACATCGGCCTGATCGCGACCCAGCGCACCGCCGGACGCAGCGCCAGAGACCCGGCCTCGATGCGGCGCGTGTTCAGCTGGCTGGGCCTGGCGCCGGCGCTGGCCAACGTCGTCGGGCCGGTGCTCGCGGGGGCGCTGATCGACCTCGGCGGCTTCCGCTTCGCCTACGCGGCCCTGCTGCTGCTGCCGTTCGCGGCCTGGGCCTGCACGCGCCGCGTGCCGCGCGAGGCGCCGCCGCCCAGGCCGGGTGGCCCGCGCCCGAGCACCTGGGAACTGCTGCGCACGCCCGGGCTGCGCCGCCTGCTGCTGGTCAACTGGCTGCTGTCGTCGAGCTGGGACGTGCACGCCTTCCTGGTGCCGGTGCTGGGGCACGAACGCGGTTTCAGCGCCTCGGCGATCGGGCTCGTGCTGGGCCTGTTCGCCGCGGCGGTGGCGGCGGTGCGGCTGGTGATCCCGCTGGTCGCGCACCACCTGCGCGAGGGCCGCGTACTGGCCGGCGCGATGCTGGTGACGGCGGTGCTGTTCGCCTTCTATCCGTTCGTGCACGCGGCCTGGCTGATGGCGCTGTTCGCGACGCTGCTCGGCCTCGCGCTCGGCTCGGTGCAGCCGATGATCATGACCACGCTGCACCAGATCACGCCGCACGAGCGCCACGGCGAGGCGATCGCGCTGCGCTCGATGACGATCAACGCCGCCAGCGCACTGATGCCGCTGGTGTTCGGCGCGCTGGGCGCGACGCTGGGCGCCTCGACGCTGTTCTGGCTGATGGGCGCGGCCGTCGGCGTGGGCAGCGTGCCGGCGCGCCGCATCGGGGCGCCGCTCGGCCCCTGAACGACCCCGGGTTGTTCCCGGGGGAAGGTCAGAACCGGATCGCCGGCTCGGTGGCCGGCGGCGCGGGCGGTGCCACCGGGGTCGGTGCCGGCGCCGGCGCGGCCGCACGGGCCGGCGCGGCGTCGCGGCGCTCGGTCAGCGGCGTTGCGGCCGGGTACTGGTAACCCGGTGGCAGGCGCGATTCGCGCGGATAGCCGGCTCCGTCGAGGTAGCTGTTCCAGGTGTCCGACGACAGGCCGCGCACCACCTGCGCACCGATCGTCAGCGTCGGCGCATCGCGCCCGCCGGACAGGCGCTGCAGTGCCTCGCCGTCCTCGTTGCTGACCACCAGCCGCTCGCGGAACGGCACGCCGCGCTGGCGCAGCAGCGCGCGGCCCGCGTCGCACGGCTCGCAGGCGCTGCTCGTCGTGTACAGCGTCACCGGGTAGCGGCTGGCGGCCTGGCGCAGTTCGGCCGGCAGCGGGGTCTCGGCGGCGGGCAGTTCCGGCCGGGCCCCGAGTTCGCTCACCTTGCCCTCGCGCGCCGAGGGCTGCCGGTCCGTGTAGGTGACCTTGCCGTCCGGCCCGATCACCTTGTACTGCGCCGCCGCGGGCCCGGCGGCGGCGGCCAGCGCGAGCAGGGCGATCCGTGCGGTGCGGCGGTGCGGCGTGCTCATCATCTCGGCTCTCCTGCTGTTGCGTCGGATGGTACCGTCAGGCCAGCCCCTGGTGGCGCAGCAGCGCGTCGATGCGCGGCTCCCGGCCGCGGAAGGCCTTGAAGCTCTCCATCGCGCTGCGCGCACCGCCGGCCTCGAGCACGCATTCGCGGTAGCGCGCGCCGGTGGCCGCGTCGAGCGGGTCGCCGTCGTGTGCGGCCTCCTCGAAAGCGCCCCAGGCGTCGGCGGACAGCACCTCGGCCCACTTGTAGCTGTAGTAGCCGGCCGCATAGCCGCCGGCGAAGATGTGCGAGAAGCTGTGCAGGAAGCGGTTGAAGGCCGGCGGGGGCAGCACCGCCACCTCGCGGCGTACCTCCTGCTGCACGGCGTCGATGCGCGCCTCGCTGCCGGGTTCGGCGTGCAGCCGCATGTCGATCAGCGCGAACTCGACCTGGCGCAGCGTCTGCAGCCCGCTGTGGAAGTTCTTTGCCGCCAGCATGCGCTCGAACAGCCCCGCCGGCAGCGGCGCCCCGGTGTCGACATGCGCCGTCAGGCGCTGCAGCACGCCGGCCTCCCAGCAGAAGTTCTCCATGAACTGGCTGGGCAGCTCGACGGCGTCCCACTCGACACCCGAGATGCCGGACACGCCCAGGTCGTCGACCCGGGTCAGCAGGTGGTGCAGGCCGTGGCCGAACTCGTGGAACAGCGTCGTCACGTCATCGTGCGACAGCAGCGCCGGGCGCGCCCGGCCGTCGATCACGACCGGCGGAGCGAAGTTGCACACCAGCGCGGCCAGCGGCGTCTGCAGCGCATCGCCGGGCCGGCGCCAGCGCGAGCGCAGGCCGTCCATCCAGGCGCCGGGGCGCTTGCCGGCGCGGGCATAAGGGTCGAGGTAGAACTGGCCGAGCAGTTCGGCCGGCGCGTCGCTGCCGGCGGCCGCCGGGCGCTCGATGCGGTAGAAGCGCACGTCGGCATGCCAGGTCGGCGCAGTGTCCGGCACGATGCGCACGCCGAACAGCGTCTCGATGATGTGGAACAGACCCTCGAGCACACGGGGCTCGGTGAAGTACTGCTTCACCTCCTGGTCGCTGAACGCGTAGCGCTGCTCCTTCAGGCGTTCGCTGGCGAACGGCACGTCCCAGGCCTGCAGCTCGGCGATGCCCAGCGTCTCGCGGGCGAAGGTGCGCAGCTCGGCCAGGTCGCGCTCGGCGCCGGGCCGCGCGCGGCGCGCCAGGTCGCGCAGGAAGTCGACCACCTGCTGCGGCGATTCGGCCATCTTCGGCACCAGCGAGACATCGGCGAAGCTGCCTTTGCCCAGCAGCAGTGCCTCCTCCTGGCGCAGCGCCAGCAGGCGCTGCATCACCGGGCCGTTGTCCAGCGCGTCGGGGCCTTGTTCGCTGGCGCGGGTCACGTAGGCGGTGTAGAGCTTCTCGCGCAGCGCGCGGTCGGTGCCGTACTGCATCACCGGCAGGTAGCTCGGGTAGTGCAGCGTC
This sequence comes from Piscinibacter sp., assembly GCA_019635485.1. GTDB lineage: Bacteria > Pseudomonadota > Gammaproteobacteria > Burkholderiales > Burkholderiaceae_C > Piscinibacter. The sequence continues at coordinate 63,081 of JAHBZL010000025.1, forward strand.
AGCTTGAAGCCTTCGCGGCCCTCGGCCTGCGCGGCGGCGCGGGCGGCGGCCTTCGCGTCCTCCGGCACGCCGGCCAGTTCGGCCTCGGAGACGTACAGCGCGTAGCCGTCGGTCGCGTCCAGCACATGCTCGGAGAAGCGGCGGCCGAGCTCGGCCTGCGCCTCCTGCAGCTCGGCGAAGCGCTGCTTGGCCGCGCCCTCGAGCTCCGCACCGGACAGCACGAAGTCGCGCAGCGCGTTGTCCAGCGCCTTGCGCCGCGCACGGCCCAACCCGGCGGCCCGCGGGTCGGCCAGCACGGCCTTGTACTTCGCGTACAGCCGCTCGTCGGCGCCGAGCCGGGTGTGGAACTCCGTGATGCGCGGCAGGTTCTCGGTGTAGGCGGCGCGCAGTTCCGGCGTGTTGGCCACGGCGTTCAGGTGGCGCACCAGCCCCCAGGCCCGCTCCAGGCGCTCGGTGGCGACGTCGAGCACCGCCGACAGCGCGTCGTAGTCGGCTGGCACCGCGTCGCCGGTGGCACGCGTCAGCGCCGCGTCGGCTTCCTGCAGCAGCGCGTCGATCGCCGGGGTGACGTGTTCGGGCCGGATGCGGTCGAAGGCGGGCAGGGTGTCGAGGGCGAGCAGCGGGTTGTCCAACATCGGGTCCTTCAGCGTTCGGTCACGAGCGCGCGGCCGCCTGTGCGGCCTCGAGCGTGTTGACGAGCAGCATCGCGCGGGTCATCGGCCCCACGCCGCCGGGCACCGGCGTGATCCAGCCGGCGACCTCCGAGACGGCGGCGAAGTCGACGTCGCCGCACAGCTTGCCCGCCTCGTCGCGGTTCATGCCGACGTCGATGATCACCGCACCGGGCTTGACCATGTCGGCAGTGAGCACGTTGCGCCGGCCGACCGCGGCCACGACGATGTCCGCCTGCCGGGTGTGCGCGGCCAGGTCGGCGGTGGCGCTGTGGCAGATCGTCACCGTCGCGTTGGCCTGCAGCAGCAGCATCGCCATCGGCTTGCCGACGATGTTGCTGCGCCCGATCACCACCGCGTGCTTGCCGCGCGGGTCGCAGCCGATCGACTGCAGCATCTTCATGCAGCCGTACGGTGTGCAGGCGCGGAAGCCGGGCCGGCCGATCATCAGCGCGCCGGCGCTGGCGACGTGGAAGCCGTCCACGTCCTTGGCCGGCGAGATCGTCTCGATCACCTTGGCCGCATCGATGTGCGCCGGCAGCGGCAGCTGCACGAGGATGCCGTGGATGTCCGGGTCCGCGTTCAGCGCGCGGATGCGCTCCAGCAGCGCATCCTCCGACAGCGTGGCCGGCTGGCGGTCGAGCACCGAGTGCATGCCGACGCCCTCGCAGTCGGCCACCTTGTGCTTCACGTAGACCTGCGAGGCCGGGTCGTCGCCGACCACGATGACCGCGAGGCCGGGCTGGATGCCGCGGCTCCGCAGTGCTGCGACCTGCTGCGCGACCGCACTGCGGACCTGCTTGGCCAGTGCATTGCCGTCGATGATCTGTGCGCTCATACGCGTCCTTGAAACGACGAAGGCCGCTTCGCAGCGGCCTTGGTGAGAGAGATCGGGATCAAGCCTTGGCCTGGGCGCCGAGTGCGATCTTCAGCAGATCGGCCACCGTGTTGGCGTTGAGCTTTTCCATGATGTTGGCGCGGTGCGCCTCGACCGTCTTGATGCTGATGCCCAGGTCGTCGGCGATCTGCTTGTTCAGCCGGCCGGCGACGATGCGCTCCAGCACCTGGGCTTCGCGCGTCGTCAGGCGCGACAGCAGCGCATCGCGGCTGGCCGCCTCCTGGTGCTGGCTGAACGCGGCGCGCGCGCTGTCCAGCATGCGCTCGACGAGCCCGAGCAGTTCCTCTTCCTTGAAGGGCTTCTCGATGAAGTCCATCGCGCCCTTCTTCATCGTCGTCACGGCCATCGGCACGTCGCCGTGCCCGGTGATGAAGACGATCGGCAGCGGCGAGCGGCGCTCCATCAGCCGGTCCTGCAGCTCGAGTCCGCTCATGCCGTCCATGCGGATGTCGGCGATCAGGCAGGCCACCTCGCGTGGGTCGAAGCGCGAGAGAAACGACTCGGCCGAGTCGAAGCACTTGACGCGGTAGTCCTTGCCCTCGAGCAGCCACTGCAGCGAGTCGCGCACGGCCTCGTCGTCGTCGACGACGTAGACGGTGCCTTTCTTCGGGATCAGGCTCATGAGACGACGGTGGAGTGGGGGGTCGGAGGCACTTCGCTGCGCGCGGTATCCACCGGCAACGTGAAGGAGAAGCGGCAGCCCGACACGGAGCTGCCATTGTAGAGGTTCTGCGCCCTGATCCGCCCTCGGTGGCTCTCGATGATCGAGCGGCACAACGAGAGTCCGATGCCGAGCCCGTCGGTCTTGGTCGAGAAGAATGCCTCGTACATGCGGGCGATCACCTCCTCCTTCAGGCCAGGGCCCATGTCGGTGACCGTGAACTCGATCACACCGCCTTCCTCGGGGGTGTGGCGCGGCACGACACGCAGCTCGATGTTGCGGCGCGCCGGCGGCAGCTGCGCGTTGTCGATCGCCTCGGCCGCGTTCTTGACGAGGTTCAGCACGACCTGCTCGATCAGGATCGGATCGACCATCAGCATCGGCAGGCGCTGCGCGACGTAGACCTGGATCGCGACGTTGCGGCGTCGCAGCTCGATGCCGGCCAGCTCGACGGCGTCCTCGACGATCTGGCGCGCCTGGGCCGGCTGGCGCACCGGTTCGCTGCGTTTCACGAACGCGCGGATGCGGTGGATGATCTGCCCGGCGCGCTGCGCCTGGCGCGAGGTCTTCTCGAGCGCGGCGATCAGGTCGTCCTTGGCGATCGCGTCGTTCCTGACCCGCGAGACCATGCCGTTGCAGTAGTTGGTGATCGCGGTCAGCGGCTGGTTCAGTTCGTGCGCCACGGACGAGGCCATCTCGCCCATCGTCACCAGCCGGCTCGTCACCTGGGCCTTCTCGGCCTGCGCGGCGGCGAGCGTCTCGGCATTGCGGCGCGCGGTGATGTCGGTGGCGATCAGCATCTGCGCAAGGCGGCCGTCGGTCCACTGAAGGTAGCGCGCGCGCACGTCGAACCATTTGCGCAGCAGCTCGATGAAGACCTCGCGCGAGTCCGATCCCGCCTCGGTCAGCTCGGTGGTCGGCACGCCGCCCAGCGACTCGATCGTGTCGCCGAATTCGCTGTTGCGGAACGGGTTCTCCGGCTCGGCCCCGGCCAGCAAGGCGTGGCCCTGCGCGTCGGCGCCGAACCAGAGCCGGTACGAACGGTTCGCGAACAGCAGCTCGGCCTGCTGCACGGAGAGAACCGAGACCGCCGCGTCCAGCCCCTCGAGCACGGTCGTGAAGCGCTCGTGCGAGGCGGAGAGCTGGTCGCGGATGCGCTTGGCCTCGGTGATGTTGGTCATCGAGGTCATCCAGCCGGTCTGCTGGCCCTTCGGGTCGATCAGCGGCGAGACGTACATGCGCGCGTCGAACACCGAGCCGTCCTTGCGCATCACGCGGACCTCGATGCCGCCGGCCGGGCTGCGGCCCTGCAATTCCTGCTGCAGCAGCCGGCTGTTCTCCTCGAAGCGGTCCGGCGGCCAGTACGGGAACGGCGGGCGGCGGCCGATCAGGTCCGATTCGAGGAAGCCGGTCATCGCGCAGAACGCCGGGTTGACGTAGGTGATGCGGCCCTCCAGGTCCATCGCCCGCATGCCGGTCAGCATGGAGTTCTCCATGGCCCGGCGGAAGTTGGTCTCCGAGACCAGGGCGCTCTGCATCTGCACGCGGCGCCGCATGTGGCGCCAGGTGCCCAGCAGCATCCATACGGTGAGCACCGACAGCGCCGCGACCATCCAGAACAGCGCGTTGCTGATCAGTCCGATCGAGGTGCGGTAGCCGTAGCCGCGCAGCACCAGGCCGTTGCCGGCCGGGGCGACCGGCACGTCGTGCACGATCTGCGGGCGGCGCGCCGACGCGCTCGGGGTGCTCGCGACGGTGCTGGCGAGCGTGCGGTCGCTCGCGTCCAGCAGCGTGATCGCATGGCGGTTGGACACCTCCGCCGGCACGAAGTAGCGCACCAGGCCCTCGGCCGAGTACTCCGCGACCAGCGCGCCGGCGAAGTTGCTGCGGTCCAGCAGCGGCACGTGGATCTGGAAGACGGCGTTGCCGAAACGATCATTGAACGGCCGCGAGTACACCGGCTGGCGCAGCTCGCGCGCGGTGTCGAAGGCGGCATCCGGTTCCGGCGGACGCGCCGCGCCGGGGGTTTCCGGGGCGGCGCCGAGCTCCGCCTGGAAGGTGGTCGCCGAATAGCTGGCCCGGCGCGCCCGCTGCGCATCGACCCAGACCAGGCTGGTGATCTCCGGGCGCTCGCGCGTGAAGCTCGAGGCCTGCGACAGGAACTCCTCCTGGTCGATCGTGCGGGTGACGATCTCGCGCGCGATGCGCACCAATTGCTCCTGGTTCTCGATCAGGCGCAGGCGGATCTGCTGCTGGGCGACCTCGGTGTCGCGCTTCACCGAGGCCTGCTCGCGCTCGAATTCCTCGTTGCGCAGATACCAGAACGTCGAGATGATCGCGGCGAGAAACAGCAGCACGGAGACCAGCGGGCCGAGCGTGGCGAAGCGGTCCTGGCGGGCCGGCGACTGGCGGCGCCACCAGCGTCCGAACAGGCGCTGCACCCAGGTGCGCGGGGGACGCGCCGGCGGGTTCGGCACGGGGGAAGGCTGCATGCGGACATTATCGATGTCGGCGTCGGGGCGCCGTGCCCGGGCGCCGGACAGGCCCCGTTGTTGAGGGCCCGGAGATGATTGAGTTTCATATAGTGAGATGTGATCGCACTATTTGAAAACTGGCGCGGCTTGTGCCACACTCGCGCCCATTCCGAACAACCCCACCTGGAGACAACCCAACATGTCAGCTCTGCCTGATTCGTTCGGCGGCGCGGCGGCCAACGATGCCGACGCCCAAGAGACCCGCGAATGGCTGGATGCGCTTTCGGCCGTCATCGGCACCGAGGGCGGCGACCGGGCCCACTACCTGCTCGAACTGCTGATCGACCATGCGCGGCAGGCCGGGATCGACGTGCCGTTCTCCGCCAACACGGCGTACGTCAACACCATCCCGGCCGACCAGGAGGAGCGCTCCCCGGGCAACATCGAGATCGAGGAACGGCTGCGCACCTACATGCGCTGGAACGCGATGGCGATGGTCGTGAAGGCGAACCGCCTGCACCCTGCCGACGGCGGCGACCTGGGCGGCCACATCTCCAGCTTCGCCTCGCTGGCGACGATGTTCGGCACCGGCTTCAACCACTTCTGGCATGCCGAGAGCCCGGGCCACGGCGGCGACCTGCTCTACATCCAGGGCCACAGCGCGCCGGGTGTCTACGCGCGTGCCTTCATGGAAGGCCGGCTGACCGAGGAGCAGTTGCTGAACTTCCGCCAGGAAGTCGACGGCAAGGGCATCTCCAGCTACCCGCACCCGAAGCTGATGCCGGAGTTCTGGCAGTTCCCGACCGTCTCGATGGGCCTGGGCCCGCTGATGGCGATCTACCAGGCGCGCTTCCTGACGTACCTGCACGCGCGCGGCATCGCCGACACCGCGAACCGCAAGGTCTGGGTGTTCTGCGGCGACGGCGAGATGGACGAGCCGGAGAGCCTGGGCGCCATCGGCCTGGCGGCGCGCGAGAAGCTCGACAACCTGATCTTCGTCATCAACTGCAACCTGCAGCGTCTGGACGGCCCGGTGCGCGGCAACGGCAAGATCATCCAGGAGCTGGAGAGCGAGTTCCGCGGCTCGGGCTGGAACGTCATCAAGCTGCTCTGGGGCAGCTACTGGGATCCGCTGCTCGCGCGCGACAAGGAAGGCATCCTGCGCAAGGTGATGATGGACGTCGTCGACGGCGACTACCAGGCGATGAAGGCCAACGACGGCGCCTTCGTGCGCAAGAACTTCTTCGGCCGCCATCCGAAGCTGCTCGAGATGGTCTCGAAGATGAGCGACGAGGACATCTGGCGCCTGCAGCGCGGCGGCCATGACCCGCAGAAGGTCTATGCGGCCTTCCACCGCGCCAACAGCCACAAGGGCCAGCCGACCGTGCTGCTGATCAAGACGGTCAAGGGCTTCGGCATGGGCAAGAGCGGCGAGGGCAAGAACACCGCGCACCAGACCAAGAAGCTGCTCGACGAGGACCTGCGCACGTTCCGCGACCGCTTCAACATGCCGATCCCGGACGACAAGATCGGCGACATCCCGTTCTACAAGCCGGCCGACGACACGCCGGAGATGAAGTACCTGCACGAGCGCCGCAAGGCGCTGGGCGGCTACCTGCCCCATCGCCGCACCAAGGCCGACGAGAGCTTCACGGTGCCGTCGCTGGACACCTTCAAGTCGGTGATCGAGCCGACCGCCGAAGGGCGCGAGATCAGCACCACGCAGGCCTACGTGCGCTTCCTGACGCAGCTGCTGCGCGATCAGGCGCTGGGGCCGCGTGTCGTGCCGATCCTGGTCGACGAGGCGCGCACCTTCGGCATGGAAGGGCTGTTCCGCCAGATCGGCATCTACAACCCGGCGGGCCAGCAGTACACCCCGGTCGACAAGGACCAGGTCATGTACTACAAGGAGGACAAGGCCGGCCAGATCCTGCAGGAGGGCATCAACGAGGCCGGCGGCATGGGCTCGTGGATCGCGGCGGCGACGTCGTACTCGACGAACAACCGCATCATGGTGCCGTTCTACGTGTACTACTCGATGTTCGGCTTCCAGCGCATCGGCGACATGGCCTGGGCGGCCGGCGACATGCAGGCGCGCGGCTTCCTCCTCGGCGGCACCAGCGGCCGCACGACGCTGAACGGCGAGGGCCTGCAGCACGAGGACGGCCACAGCCACATCCTGGCCGGCACGATCCCGAACTGCGTCTGCTACGACCCGACCTTCGCGCACGAGGTCGGCGTGATCATCCACCACGGCCTGAAGCGCATGGTGGAGAAGCAGGACAACGTCTTCTACTACCTGACGCTGCTCAACGAGAACTACCCGATGCCGGGCCTGAAGGCCGGCACCGAGGAGCAGATCATCAAGGGCATGTACCTGCTCGAGGAAGGGAAGAAGAAGGCCAAGCAGCCGGTGGTCAACCTGCTGGGGAGCGGCACCATCCTGCGCGAATCGATCGCCGCGAAGGAACTGCTCGAGAAGGACTGGGGCGTGGCCGCCAACATCTGGAGCTGCCCGAGCTTCAACGAGCTGGCGCGCGACGGCCAGGACGCCGAGCGCTGGAACCTGCTGCACCCGACCGAGACGCCGCGCGTGCCGTTCGTCACCCAGCAGCTCGACGGGCATGCCGGCCCGGTGGTCGCCTCGACCGACTACATGAAGAACTACGCCGAGCAGATCCGCGCCTTCGTCCCGAAGGGCCGCGCCTACCGGGTGCTGGGCACCGACGGCTTCGGCCGCAGCGATTTCCGCAGCAAGCTGCGCGAGCACTTCGAGGTGAACCGCCACTACGTCGTGGTCGCGGCGCTGAAGGCGCTCGCCGACGAAGGCGCGCTGCCGGCCGCGAAGGTGGCCGAGGCGATCAAGAAGTACGGTCTCAACGTGGACAAGATCAACCCGCTCTACGCCTGAACAAGAACGGAGACATCCCATGGCAGTGGTGGAAGTGAAGGTCCCCGACATCGGGGACTTCAAGGAGGTGGCCGTCATCGAGGTGCTGGTCAAGCCGGGCGACACGGTCAAGGCCGAGCAGTCGCTGATCACGGTGGAAAGCGACAAGGCCTCGATGGAGATCCCGTCCTCGCACGCGGGCGTGGTCAAGGAAATGAAGATCGCCGTCGGCGACAAGGTCAGCGAGGGGTCGCTGGTGCTGCTGCTGGAAGCCGCTGAGGGTGCGTCTGCCGCGCCGGCCGCTGCCGCGCCGGCGGCGCCGTCGGCACCGGCCGCGGCCCCGGCGGTGCCGGCCGCCCCCGCACCGGCCGCCGCCGGCGGCGCGCTGGTCGACGTGCTGGTGCCCGACATCGGCGACTTCGCCGAGGTGGCGGTGATCGAGGTCTTCATCAAGCCCGGCGACACCGTCAAGGCCGAGCAGAGCCTGATCACCGTCGAGAGCGACAAGGCCTCGATGGAGATCCCGTCCTCCGCGGCCGGTGTCGTCAAGGAGCTCAAGGTCAAGCTCGGCGACAAGGTCAGCGAGGGCTCGGTGATCCTGTCGCTCGAGGCGACCGGCGCCGCGGCGGCG
>JAHBZL010000026.1 GCA_019635485.1 Piscinibacter sp.
ACCTCGCTGGCGCGCGCGATCGAAGGCTTCCGCCTCGGCGACACGCCGCCGCTGCACACCGCCCCGGCGGTGCTGCCGAAGGCGGCGGCCGCACCGGCCAAGCCCGTCGTCGCCCGCAAGGCGCCGATCACGCCCGCCGAGAAGGCGTCCGAGAAGCCGGCCGGCAAGCCCGCCGAAAAGCGCCCCCCTGCGCCGACGAGCTCGGTCGCTGCGGTGACGCCGCCCAAGGCGCCCGCGGCCGAACCGGCGCCGGCGCTCGTCAAGTCCGGCGCGCCGGCCGACGACGAGTGGGAAACCTTCTGAGCCGAAGCCGGCCCGGCTGAACGGTCGGCGGCGCCTGCGGGCGCCGCCGCTTCATTCGGCCGCGCGCCGCAGCGTCTCGACGACCGGCCGGCGCAGCACCTCGCGCAGCCCCCACCAGCCGGCGCCGAGCGCCAGCAGCGCACCGGCCACTCCGCCGGCCAGCGGCACCCAGGGCGACGGGTTCCAGGCGAACTCGAACGCGAAGCGAGCCAGCGACCAGCCGACCGCGATGGCCGCGAACGAGGCCAGCAACCCGGCCAGCGCCCCCACGCCCAGCAGTTCGACGCGCTGCACCTGCGCGAGCAGCCGGCTGCCGGCGCCCATCGCGCGCATCACCGCGAACTCGCGCGCGCGCGCCTCGCGCGTGGCCGTGACGGCCGCGAACAGCACCACCAGCCCGGCGGCGAGCGTGAAGCCGAACAGGAACTCGACCGCGCGGATCACCTGGTCCAGCACCCGCTGCACCTGCGCGATCTGGGTCGACACGTCGATCGCGGTGATGTTCGGGAAGTCGCGCGCCAGCGCGTTGTCGAACGCCGCGCTGCTGCCGTTCTCGCCCGGCGCGCGGAACGCCGCGATGTAGGTGGCCGGCAGGTCCGCCAGCGTCGCGGTCGGGAACATCACGAAGAAGTTGACCCGCATCGAGCTCCAGTCGACCTTGCGCAGGCTGGTGATGCGGCCCTCGACCTCGCTGCCGGCGATGTCGAAGCGCAGCCGGTCGCCCAGCCCGACGCCCAGCGTCTGCGCGAGCCCTTCCTCGACGCTCAGCGCGTCGGGCTCGTCGGCCACCCAGCGCCCGCCGGCCAGTTCGTTGTGCGGCGGCAGCGTGCTCGCGTGGCTGAGGTTGAACTCGCGGTCGACGAGGCGCTTCGCGCGTTCCTCGCTCATGTCCTCGGGCCGCACCGCGCGGCCGTTGATCGCGACCAGCCGGCCACGGATCATCGGGTACCAGTCGTAGCGCCCGACGCCGGCGGCCTGCAGGCGCGCGCGAAACGCCTCGCCCTGCTCCGGCTGCACGTTGATGACGAAGCGGTTCGGCGCGTCCGGCGGCGTCGCCGCGCGCCAGCTGGCGATCAGGTCGGTGCGCAGCAACACCAGCAGCACCAGTGCCAGCAGGCCGACCGACAGCGCGGAGACCTGCAGCACCGCGAAGGCCGGGCGCGCGGCGATCTGGCGCGTGGCCAGCACCAGCCAGCGCGGCGCCCGCGATTCCGGCACGGCGCGCCGCAGCAGCCGCACCGCGAGGTAGGACAGCAGTGCGAACAGGGCCACCGCGGCCGCGAAGCCGCCCACCGCGATCAGCCCCAGCTTGAGGTCGCTCGCCACCGCCAGCAGCAGCGCGACGAAACCCGCCGTGCCCGCGGCCAGCACGGAGAGCGACGCGGGCTTGAGCGCACCGACGTCACGCCGGATCACGCGCAGCGGCGGCACCTGCGCCAGTTGCAGCACTGGCGGCAGGCCGAAGGCCAGCAGCAGCGTCATGCCCACCCCGAGACCGAACAGCGCCGGCCAGGCGCCGGCCGGCGGCAGCGCGCCGTCAACCAGCCCGGCCAGCAGCCAGACGAACACATGGTGCACCGCGAAGCCGAGCCCCACGCCGGCCAGGCTGGCCAGCAGCCCGACGCCGCCGAACTCGAGGAAAAACTGCCAGGCGATGCGGCGCTGCGACTGGCCCAGCACACGCAGCATCGCGCAGTCGTCCAGATGCCGGTCGGCGAAGTCGCGCGCCGCGATGCCGACCGCGACCGCCGCGAGCAGCGCCGCCAGCAGCGCGACGAGGTTCAGGAACTTCTCCGCCCGGTCCAGCGTCTGGCGCATCTCCGGCCGGCCGCCGGCCAGCGACTCGACGCGCAGGCCGCGCAGGTCGCGCGCCTTCAGCTCCGCCTCGGCCCAGGCGGTGAACTGACGCACCGGCGCGTCGCCGTTGTCTCGCGAGGCCACCGCGAGGCGGTAGGTCACGCGGCTGGCCGGCTGGATCAGCCCGGTGGCGGCCAGGTCGGCTTCGTTGAAGAGCACGCGCGGCGCGAAGCCGAGGAAGCCGGCCCCGCGGTCGGGCTCGATCACGATCGTGCGGGTGATCTTCAGCCCGGTGTCGCCGAGCAGCAGCGTGTCGCCCAGCTCGAGCTTCAGCGCCGCGAGCAGCGCCGGGTCGACCCAGGCCGTGCCCGGCTCGGGCGCACCGGCCAGATCAACGTCCGGCGTGCCCGGCGCACCCGCCAGGCGCAGCCGGCCGCGCAGCGGGTAGGCCGCGCTGACCGCCTTGGCGGTGACCAGGCGCGTGGCGCCGCCGCGCTCATCGCTGGCCCGGCCCATGCTCGGGAAGGTGGTCGTCGTCGCGGTGGCCAGCCCGAGTTCGGCCGCCTTGGCGGCGAACGCGGCCGGCGCCGGGTGATCGCTCGCGACCACCGCATCCCCGCCGAGCAGCTGGCGGGCATCGCGCGACAGGCCGGTGTTGATGCGGTCGGCGAAGAAGCCGACCGCCGTCAGCGCGGCCACCGCGAGCATCACCGCGGCGATCAGCAGGTTCAGCTCGCCGGCACGCAGGTCGCGCAGGGCCTGCGTGGCCGACTGGCGCAGCAGCGAGGCAGTGGAACGTTCGGTCGGCATCGGCTCGGGCCCGGGTCCGGAAGGGAGCGACTGTGCCACGGCCGGCAAAGACCCCGCGGCGCCCGGGTCGGCGCCCGGGTCGTCGCCCGGGGGCGCCGGATCGCCGCACAGACGGCCTGAATGCTGCGTGCAAGGCCGGTGAGCAACGCAGCGGCGGCCGGGTGCTCCAATGACGCATGGACCGCCTTCTGCCTTCGATCTTCCTCTCCCACGGCTCGCCGATGACCGCGCTCGAGCCCGGCGCGGCCGGCGCCTTCATGAGCGACCTGGGCCCGGCGCTGGACGCCGAGTTCGGCCGGCCGAAGGCCATCGTGGTCATCTCCGCGCACACCGCGATGCGCGCCCCGGTGCTGCTGGCCGCGCCGCGCCACGAGGCGGTGTACGACTTCGGCGGCTTCGACCCGCGCCTGAACACGCTGCGCTACGACGCGCCCGGCGCCCCCGCGCTGGCGCAGCGCGTGGCCGGCCTGCTGAACGAGGCCGGTCTGCCGGTGCACACACTGGCCGAAGGCGGCCTCGACCACGGCATCTGGACGCCGTTGCGCTACCTCTATCCCGACGCGGACCTGCCGGTGCTGCCGCTGGCCTACGTGCCGAACTGGACCCCGGCCCAGCAGTTCGCGCTCGGCGCCGCGCTCGCGCCGCTGCGCGCCGAGGGCGTGCTGGTGCTCGGCAGCGGCAGCATCACGCACAACCTGCGGCGCGTGTTCGCCGACGGCCTGCGCGGCCCGGTCGACAAGCCCGAGATCCCCGAGAGCGCGGCATTCCGCGGCTGGATGCTGGACCGCTCGCAGGCCCGCGACTGGGAGGCGCTGCTCGACTACCGGCGACGCGCGCCGCATGCGGTGGACATGCATCCGACCGACGAGCACCTGCTGCCCTGGTACGTGGCCGCCGGCGCCGGCGGGGCCGAGGCCGTGCCGCAGCGCCTGCACGACAGCGTCACCTACGGCTGCCTCGGCATGGACGCCTATGCGTTCGGCGCCGAGGCCGGTGCGCTGGCCCAGCGCCTGACGGCCGCCGCCAGCTGACCCTTGCCGACCGGCTTGGTCAGGTAGTCGTCCATGCCGGCCGCGAGGCAGCGCTCGCGGTCGCCCGCGAGCGCGTCCGCCGTCAGCGCGACGATCGGCGTGTGCGCACCGGAGGCCTGCTCGCGCACCCGGATGCGGCGCGTCGCCTCGAAACCGTCCACGCCGGGCATGTGGCAGTCCATGAACACCAGGTCGTAGCGCACGCGCTCGGTGGCCACGCAGGCCTCTTCCCCGTTGCCGACCACCACCACCTGGCAGCCGAGCCCGCGCAGCATCTCCTCGACCACCATGCGGTTGACGAGGTCGTCCTCGGCCAGCAGCACGCAGGCATGCAGTGTCGCGAGCTCGCCGAGCGCCGAGGTCGTCGGCGGGTCATCGTCGCCGCATCGGGCGAGTTCGACCTCGGCCCAGAACTCCGAGCCTTCGCCCAATCGGCTGCGCACGCCGACTTCGCCGTCCATCAGCGTCGCGATCTCGCGCACGATCGCCAGGCCCAGGCCGCTGCCGCCGTGGCGCCGCGTGCTCGAGTTGTCGGCCTGCATGAAGGCGTCGAACACCGAATCGATCTTGTCCTCGGCGATGCCGATGCCGGTGTCGCGCACCGCGAGGCGCACGCGCAGCCCGTCGCTGCGCAGCGCGACGCAGTCGAGCTCGACCGCGACGTTGCCGCGCTCGGTGAACTTGACCGCGTTGTGCAGCAGGTTCATCAGCAGCTGGCGCAGGCGCAGCGGGTCGGCCTGCACGCGCAGCGGCAGGCTGTCGTCGATGCGGCAGCTCAGCGTCAGCGGCTTGTCGCGCCCGATCGCCGCCATCAGGTCGACCGCTTCCGCAACCAGCGCACGCAGGTCCACCGGCGCCGGATGCAGCACCAGCTTGCCGGCCTCGATGCGCGACAGGTCCAGCACGTCGTCGATCAGCGCCAGCAGCGCCGTGCCCGAGTGCTGCGCCGTGCGCGCGTACTTGCGCTGCTGCGACGACAGCGGCGTGTCCAGCAGCAGCGCGGTCGTGCCCAGGATGCCGTTCATCGGCGTGCGGATCTCGTGGCTGATCATGGCCAGGAACTGCGACTTCGCGAGGCTGGCCTGCTCGGCCGCGCGGCGCGCCTGCTCCAGCTCGTGCGCCTGGGCCTCGAGCGCGCGGGTCTTCTGCTCCAGGCTGGCCACCAGCGCGCGCGCCGTGCCGACCGCGCGCCGCGTGCGGTTGCGCAGCCGCTCGGCCACCAGGCCGGTGAACGCGAGGTAGGTGCCCAGCAGGTACATCGTCACCGCAATCACGCCGCGTTCGGCCCATTGCGCGCCGGCGGGCGAGAAGGCGCTGAGCCAGGCGCCGTAGCCGAGGTAGGCCAGCAGCACCACCTGGTTGAACCAGAGCGCGCGGCGCAATCCGACGTTGGCCTGGTCGGCCACGCGCACGAGCAGGAAGTACCCGAAATACAGGCCGCCGGCCTCGAAGTGATGCAGGTTGACCAGCCAGAGCAGCAGGTCGAGATGGAACAGCAGCAGGCTCGTGTCCAGGCGCCGCTGGCGGCCATGCGCCCACCAGGAGACGGCCCAGGCGGCGGCGGCATAGGACAGGTTCAGCGCCACCAGCAGGCCCAGCGGGGGCTGCGGCTGCACGTCGTGCAGGCGCTGCGCCTGCACGGCCGCCATCAGGCTCAGGACGACGAACCCGCCGGCGCGAATCGTCGGGATCTGCAGCGTGTGCACACGCCGCGCACTCGCCGCCTTGCGCTGGGCGAGGCGCTCGGCGTCGAGGGTGAACTCCACATCGATGTCGGACGGCGGCTGACTGCTTTCCACGTCCTCTCCCTGCGTGGGGCATTCTCCGCTGCGGGCCGCCGCTAGGGCAACTGGCCGACCACCCCCAGAACGAACCAGTTCATCGTGGCCAGCGCCGTGTCGTCGAGACGCCCCTGCGCCAGGCGCACGCGGCCCTGCTGGTCGGTCAGCGGCGCGGCGAAGGGCTGCAGCCGCCCGGCGACGACCTCGGCGCGCCGGCGTCCGAGCTCTGCCCTCAGCGCAGGGGACAGGGACGGATCGATGCCCTCCAGCCGCACGAAGCCCTCCTGCATGCTGCCCCACACGGGCTGTGCGCTCCAGCGACCGTCCAGCACGGCCTGCGCGACCTGCGTGTAGAACCCGCCCCAGTGGTGCGTCACCGCCGCCAGCTGCGCCTCCGGCGCATAGCGGCGCATGTCGCTCTGGTAGGCGATCACGCGCACGCCCTTGTCCTTGAAGGCCGCCTGCGCGGCCTGCGGCACCGCGGGCGACCCGCTGTGATTGGTCAGCACGTCGGCCCCCTGGTTGATCAGCGCCTGCGCGGCCTCGCGCTCGCGCGCCGGGTCGAACCAGGTGTTCAGCCACAGCACGCGCACTTCGGCCTTCGGGTTCGCCGCCCGCATGCCGAGCGCAAAGGCGTTGATGCCCTGCACCACCTCCGGCACCGGGAAGCCGGCCACGTAGCCGGCGACGCCGCTGCGGCTCGCCTGGCCGGCGAGCCAGCCGGCCAGGTAGCGGGCCTCGTAGTAGCGCGCGTTGTAGGTGCTCAGGTTGGCGGCGGTCTTGTAGCCGCCGGCGTGTTCGAACTTCACCTGTGGGAAATCGGCCGCCACGCGAAGCGCCGGCTCGAGGTAGCCGAAGCTGGTCGCGAAGATCAGCCCGCAGCCCTGGCGGGCCAGGTCGCGCATCACGCGCTCGGCGTCCGGGCCCTCCGGCACCGATTCGACGGCAATGGTCTGCACCCGCGGACCGAGCGCGCGTTCGAGCGCGCGCCGACCCTGGTCGTGCTGGAAGCTCCAGCCGGCTTCGCCGACCGGGCTGACGTAGACGAAGCCGACCTTCAGCGGTGCGGGGGCGGCGGGCGCCGGGGGGGCGAGGATCGCGGCCAGCGCGAGCGCGCTGGCGCGGACGAGGTTTTGCAGCATGGTGTTCCTCTACATGGCTCCGTTGGGGGACGACGCGCCGGCCGGGAGCACGGCCGACGCGCGGGCGATTGTCTCAGCGCGGCGGCGGCGCGCCGGCCAGCCAGTCGGCGTAGAAGTCGACGAAGGCGCGCACCTTGGCCGGCACGTGGCGACCGGGCGGCCAGACCGCGTGCACGCCGCCCGCCGGCAACGCCCAGTCCGGCAGCAGGCGCACCAGCGTGCGGGCACGCACGCCGGCCTCGGCATTGAACTGGTCCATGACGCTGACTCCCGCGCCGGCCTCGACCAGTGCGCGCAGCGGCGCGGCGGCATCGGTTCGCAGCCGGCTCGTCATGCGCACCTCGCAGCGTTCACCGCGGGCGGAGACGAAGGTCCAGGTCAGCGGGCGGCGCAGCAGGCTCAGGGCGACCCAGTCGTGCTGCGCCAGTTCCTCGGGGTGGCGCGGCGTGCCGGCGCGCTTCAGGTAGGCCGGGCTCGCGACGAGCTGCTGCTCGAAGTCGGCCAGCCGCGTCGCGCGCAGCGACGAATCGCGCAGCCAGCCGAGGCGGATCGCCACGTCGACGCCTTCGGCGACGAGGTCGACGACACGGTCGCTGCTGCGCAGTTCGATCTGCAGCGCCGGGTGGCGGGTACCGAACGCGGCCAGGGCGCGGGCCAGGCCGTGGGCGGCATGGTCGGCGGTCGTCGCAACCCGCAGGCTGCCGCTCAGCGCGGCGCCGCGCGGGCGGCCGAACGAGGCCAGGGCGGCCTCGACGCGACGCAGCGGTTCCAGGCCATCCTGCAGCAGCGCGGCGCCGGCCTCGGTCAACGTCGTGCGGCGAGTGGTGCGGACGAACAGCCCGGCGCCCAACTGCGCCTCCAGACGCGCAACGTCGAGGCTGACCCGCGCCTTGCTGACGCCCAGGCGCTCGGCCGCCGCGGTGAAGCCGCCGGCCTCGGCCACGGCCGCGACGCTGCGCAAGGCGTTCAGGTCGATGGTGGAACGGCCTGCCATGCGTGGATTGTCATCGATTCGACGACAGTCATTTTCCATTCGGCTCGTTGATCGGTTCAATCGATCGGCCGAACATCCTGCCCGTCGAATCACTTCCACTCGAGGCATTCCATGAACATCGCCCTGATCGGCGCCAGCGGCTTCATCGGCTCGGCGCTGCTGAACGAAGCACTGCAACGCGGCCACCAGGTCACCGCGCTCGTCATCAACCCCGCGCGGCTCGAGGACCGCCCGGGCCTGAGCGTCGAGCGGATCGACGTGAACGACACCGCGGCACTGGCCGCACTGCTGCGTGGTCGCGACGCGGTGTTGAGTGCCTTCAGCGGCCACGCGCAGTCGGACGTGCGCGGCTACTACGTCGCCGGCATGCGCTCGATCGTCGCCGCCGCCAAGCAGGCGGCCGTGCCGCGCCTGCTGGTCGTCGGCGGCGCGGCCAGCCTCGAGGTCGCACCCGGCCGGATCCTGCTCGACACGCCGGAATTCCCGGCGCAGTGGCACGGCACCGCCGCCGGCGCACGCGACGCGCTGCTGATGCTGCGCGACGAGCCGACGCTGGACTGGACCATGCTGAGCCCGTCGGCGCACCTCGAGCCGGGACCGCGCACCGGTCGCTTCCGCCTCGGTGGCGACCAGTTGCTCGTCGACGCCGACGGCAAGAGCCACATCTCGGTCGCCGACTACGCGGTCGCGATGCTGGACGAGCTGGAGCGCCCCGCCCATTCGCGGCGCCGATTCACGGTCGGCTACTGAGCGCGTGTCCCCGCCGGCGTCTGCAGTATTTGCGAATGATTCTCATTTGCAGCAGAATCGGCTCCGTCCCGAACCGACGGAGAAGCGAATGCACCGTGCGACCCCCGCCCTGGGCGACGAACACGAACTGCCGGCCAGCGAGGCGGTGCTCGCCGCCACGCTGGCGCTGATGACCGGCTACAGCCAGGCCCTGCAGGCCGACCTGCATCCGCAGCAGCGGGTGCTGATGGGCGCCAAGATCGGCCGCAACCTCGAGTTGCTGGCCGATCACCCGGCACTAAGCGACGGCTTCCAGCGCATCGCGTTGGGCCTGCTGGCCCGCTGGCGGCTGATGAGCCACTGCACGTGCCAGGCCGAACCGGCCTGCGACGCGCCGCCGGTCGCCGCCTGCGCCGCGCCGAGCCGGCTGCAGTGAGCCAGGCTTCGCGAGGAAGGTTCAGCGAGCCGCTGCGTCAGCGAAGCTGGCATCGAGCTGCGCCAGCCAGCTTGCCTTCGCCGCGTCGTCGACGAAGCTCGCCTCGAAGCTGTTGCGCGCCAGCGCGTAGGCCTCGCGCGCGCCGAGCTGCGGCAGCGCGGCGAAGGTTTCGACGAAGTTCTGGTTGATGTAGCCGCCGAAGTAGGCCGGGTCGTCGGAATTCACCGTCGCCCGGATCCCGGCCGCCAGCAGCGCGGGCAGCTGGTGATCGGCCATCGTCCGGTAGACACACAGCTTGACGTTGGACAGCGGGCAGACCGTCAGCGCGATGCCCTCGCGCGCCAGGCGCTGCACGAGTGCCGGATCCTCGACGCTGCGCACGCCGTGGTCGATGCGCTCGACCTCCAGGATGTCGAGCGCGCTGCGGATGTACTCCGGCGGCCCTTCCTCGCCGGCGTGCGCGACGACGTGCAGCCCGGCGGCCCGGGCGCGGTCGAAGACACGCGCAAACTTCTCCGGCGGGTGACCGCGCTCGCTGCTGTCCAGGCCCACGCCGATGAAGTGGTGCTTGTACGGCAGCGCCTCCTCGAGCGTGGCGAGCGCCTCCTCCTCGCTCAGGTGGCGCAGGAAACACAGGATCAGCTTCGCGCTGATGCGCAGTTCCTGGTGCGCGCGATGGCAGGCGTGGTCCAGGCCCTTGATCACCGTCTCGAACGGCACGCCGCGCGCGGTGTGGGTCTGCGGGTCGAAGAAGATCTCGGCGTGCTGCACGTTGTCGGCCGCGGCCCGCTGCAGGTAGGCCCAGGCCATGTCGAAGAAGTCCTCCTCCTTCAGCAACACGCTGGCGCCGGCGTAGTAGATGTCGAGAAAGCTCTGCAGGTCGGTGAAGGCATAGGCCGCGCGCAGCGCCTCGACGCTCGGATAGGGCAGCGTCACACCGTTGCGCTGCGCGAGCCGGAAGATCAGCTCCGGTTCCAGCGATCCTTCGATGTGGATGTGCAGCTCGGCCTTGGGCATCGCCCGCAGCAGCGCGGGCAGCCGCTCGCGCGGAATCTTGTCGAACGCAGTGAAGGTCATGACAGGGCTCCCGCCGGGAGGCCTGCGCCCCCACGGGGGGCAGCGGACGAAGTGAGCGTGGGGGTCATGGTTGCACTCCGAAGGTGATGGCGTTCTCGCGCAGGTAGCGCCGGTACGCGGCCGAGCTGCGGTCGGCCGCGCAGTGGACTTCGCCGGTCAGCGGCAGGCGCCGCGGCCGCTGCGATTCGAGCACCGGCTGGTCCTGCGTGAAGATGGTGTGCTGGAAGGCGCGCAGTTCGGCGTCGCTGGAGTTGTGGTCGGTCACGGCCATGCGGAACCAGACCCGGCTCGCCTCCTCGTCGGCGGGGCAGACGAACAGCGCGATCTCGTCGCGGTAGCCATCCTGCTGCTCGGGCAGCTTGACGAGCACGGCCGCGTAGGGCGCGACCAGCTCGTAGCGGTAGCGCACCCAGCTGCCCTCGGTCGAGAGCCGGTTGCTCTGCGGCTGCCACGCCGTGCAGCCGGTCGCGACGAAGCCGTCGGCCGAGCCCTCGACGCGGTAGTCGGCCAGCGCTGCATGCGCGCGATCGCCCAGCCAGCCTTCGTGCACGAAGCCGAAGTGCGCGAGGTCCAGGAAGTTCTCGACGATGCGCGGCGCGCTGGTGGCCACGTCGTACGGGCCGACGGTCAGCTGGCGCAGATGGTCCAGCATGCCACCGGCAAACGGCGGCAGGCGCGGCGCACCGCCGTCGGGCTGCAGCCAGAGCAGGCCGTGCGCCTCGTGCAGCGGCTGCACCGCGAGGGCGTGCGACGCGGGCGGCTGGAAACCGGGCAGCGCCGGGATCGCGACACAGCGGCCCGCCGCGTCGAAGCGCCAGCCGTGGTACGGGCATTCGAGCTGCCCGTCGCAGACACGCCCGAGCGAGAGCCGCGTGCCGCGGTGCGGGCAGCGGTCCGGCGCGGCGCGCGGCGCGCCGGCCGCGTCGCGCCAGAGCACCCAGTCCTCGCCCAGCAGCCGCACCGCGAGCGGCGCCGCGCCGAGGTCCGGCGCGGCGACCACCGGGTGGGCATGGCGCGCTTCGGGTCTCACGGCCGGGCCGCGGCGGCCGCGGGCTTCACTTCTCGCCGGGCACCTTGCCTTCGACGCCCTTGACGTAGAACTTGATACCCCCGAGCCACTTGTCGTCGGCGACCTCGTCCTTCTTCAGGACTTCCTTGCCGTCCTGGCCGAGGATCGGACCCTTCCAGATCGCGAAGCTGCCGTCCTTCAGGCCGGCCTTGACGGTCTCGACCTTGGTCTTGATCTCGGCGGGCACCTTGTCGGAGATCGAGACGATGTCGATCGCCCCCTCCTTGACGCCCCACCACGACGCCTCGTTGCCCTTCCAGGTGCCGTCCAGCGCGTCCTTGGTGGCCTTGATGTAGTACGGGCCCCAGTTGATGACCGACGAGGCGAGGTGCGCCTCCGGCGAATAGGCGCTCATGTCGCTGTCCCAGCCGAAGGCGTACTTCTTCGCCTTGCCGGCCGTCTGCAGCACGGCGGACGAGTCGGTGTTCTGGAACAGCACGTCGGCGCCGCCGTTGATCAGCGACTGCGCGGCCTCGGTTTCCTTGGGCGGGTTGAACCACTCGTTGACCCAGACGACCTTGGTCTTGACCTTCGGGTTGACCGACTGCGCCCCCAGCGTGAAGCTGTTGATGTTGCGGATCACCTCGGGGATGGGGATCGAGCCGACCACGCCGAGCGTGTTGCTCTTGGTCATGCCGCCGGCGATCACGCCGGCCATGTAGGCGCCCTCGTAAGTGCGGCTGTCGTAGGTGCGCATGTTCTCGGCCTGCTTGTAGCCGGTGGCATGCTCGAACTTCACGTCCTTCAGGTCGGCGGCGACCTTGAGCATCGGCTCCATGTAGCCGAAGGTCGTGCCGAAGATCAGCTTGTTGCCCTGGCTGGCCATGTCGCGGAACACGCGCTCGGCGTCGGCCGCCTCGGGCACCTTCTCGACGAAGCTGGTGACCACCTTGTCGCCGAACTCCTTCTCGACCGCCTTGCGGCCGTTGTCGTGCGCGAAGGTCCAGCCGCCGTCGCCCACGGGGCCGACGTAGGCGAAGGCGATCTTCAGCGGCTCGGGCTTGGGCGGCTCGGCGGCAGCCGTCGGCGGCCGGGGCCGGCGCCGGCGGTGCGGCCTCCTCCTTCTTGCCGCAGCCGACCAGGGCCGCGGCCGCGGCCAGCGTGCTCCAGCCGGCCAGCCTGATGAGAGAGCGCTTGGATTCGAAGCTCATGTCTGCTCCAGTGAGGGAAACGAAGAATTATGTTTCAAGGCGATCGCGGGCCCGGCGTCACGACCCGGGGAAGAACGGCTTGCCGATCGAGGCGGGCATGTTGACCTTGATGAAGGTGGCGTTGCGCGAGATCAGCACCAGCACGACGATGGTCGCCACGTACGGCAGCATCGTGAGGAACTGGCTCGGCACCTGCACGCCTTCGCCCTGCAGGTGGAACTGCAGCATCGTGACGCCGCCGAACAGGTAGGCACCCAGCAAGACACGTGCCGGTCGCCAGGTCGCGAAGGTGGTGAGCGCGAGCGCGATCCACCCCTTGCCGGCGATCATGCCCTCGACCCACAGCGGCGTGTAGATGACCGAGATGTAGGCCCCCGAGACGCCGCAAAGCGCGCCGCCGACCATCACCGCGGCGAGGCGGATGCGGCGCACCGGATAGCCCAGCGCGTGCGCCGATTCGGGCGATTCGCCGACCGCGCGCAGCACCAGCCCGGCGCGCGAGCGGTACAGGAACCAGGCCAGCCCGATGGTCAGTGCGACCGCGAAGTACACCATCGGGTGCTGCCTGAACATCGCCGGGCCGACGAACGGCAGGTCCGCCAGGCCCGGGATCTCGAAGTGCGCCCGCTCGGTGAGCTTCTCCTGCGTGTACGAGATGCCGGCGAAGGCCGAGAAGCCGGCACCGAACAGGCTCAGCGCCAGCCCGGTGGCGTACTGGTTGGTGTTCAGCCAGATCACCAGCACGCCGAAGGCCGCCGCCATCAGCGCGCCGGCCGCGGCGCCGGCCGCGAAGGCCAGCCAGTCGTTGCCGGTGTGCACCGCGGTCGCGAAGCCGGCGATCGCGGCCACCAGCATCATGCCTTCGGCACCGAGGTTGACGATGCCGGCGCGTTCGTTGATCAGCAGGCCGAGCGCGGCGATCGCGAGCACGGTGCCGGCGTTGAAGGTGGCGGCCAGAAGCAGCGCGAGGGCATCCATCGCTAGGCCTCCTTGGTGGTGGTGGTGGAGACCGCCGCCGCAGCCGGCGTCTTGGGCGGATGCACATGCGCCGGCTTCCAGCGCACGCGGTAGTGGATCAGCGTGTCACAGGCCAGCAGCGTGAACAGCAGCAGGCCCTGGAACACGCCGGTCAGCGACTTGGGCAGCCCGAGGCGCGACTGCGCCAGCTCGCCGCCGATGTAGAACATGCTCATCAGCACGGCCGAGAAGACGATGCCGCCCGGGTGCAGGCGCCCGACAAAGGCGACGATGATGGCCGCGAAGCCGTAGCCCGCCGGCACGTGCGGCGTCAGCTGGCCGAGCGGCCCGGCCGCCTCCAGCGCGCCGGCCAGGCCGGCCATGCCGCCGGACAGCAGCAGCGCCGTCCACAGCGCCTTGCGCGACGAGAAGCCGGCGTAGCGCGCGGCCGCCGGCGCCAGCCCGCCCACCTGCAGCTGGAAGCCGGCGTAGGTGCGGAACAGCAGCACCCAGAACGCGCCGACCAGCAGCAGCGCGAGCGGCAGCCCGAGGTTGACGCGGAAGCCATCGACCAGGCGCGGCACCTGCGTGGACTTCAGGAAGGTGATGGTCTGCGGGAAGTTGTAGCCGGCCGGGTCCTTCCAGGGGCCGTAGACCAGGTAGCCGAGCACCATGTCCGCGACGTACACGAGCATCAGGCTGACCAGGATCTCGCTGGCGTTGAAGCGGTCGCGCAGCAGCGCCACGATGCCGGCCCAGACCATGCCGCCGAGCACGCCGGCCAGCAGCACCGGCAGCACGATCCAGCGGCCGGTCTCGGGACCGGCCTGCATCGCGACGCCGCTGGCGAAGATGGCGCCGAGAATGAACTGGCCCTCCGCGCCGATGTTCCAGACGTTGGAGCGGAAGCAGACCGAGAGGCCGAGCGCGATCAGCAGCAGCGGCGTGGCTTTCATCGCCAGCTCCGACAGCGCGTACAGGCTCTTGACCGGCTCGACGAAGAACACGTAGAGGCCGCGCAGCGGGTCCTTGCCCAGCGCGAGGAACAGCAGCGTGCCGATCACGACGGTGATCGCCAGCGCCAGCAGCGGCGAGGCGATCGACATGACCCTCGAGGCTTCCGGGCGGGCTTCAAGCTTCAGCATGGTCCGCCTCCTTGTGCCAGAGCCCGGACATCCATTCGCCGATCATCTCGATCGTCGCCTTCGAGGTCGCGATGCTCGGCGACACCTTGCCCTGCGCGATCACGACCAGCCGGTCGCAGATCTCGAACAGCTCGTCCAGCTCCTCGCTGACCACCAGCACCGCGCAGCCCTCGTCGCGCAGCTTCAGCAGTTCGCCGCGAATCTGCGCCGCCGCCCCGACGTCCACGCCCCAGGTCGGCTGCGAGACGATCAGCAGCTTCGGCTTCGCGTCGATCTCGCGCCCGACGATGAACTTCTGCAGGTTGCCGCCCGACAGGCTCTTGGCCGCCGCGCCCGGGCCGCCCGCCTTGACGTTGAAGCGGCGGATCAGCTCCTCGGCGAGCCGCGTGACCTCGCCGGTGCGCACCCAGCCGCTGCGGTGCACGGTGGCGGTCCGGGTCAGCAGCGTGTTCTGCGCCAGCGAGAGCGTCGGCACCGCGCCGCGGCCGAGCCGCTCCTCGGGCACGAAGTGCAGGCCCTCCTTGCGGCGCCGGCGCGGCGAGTCGTGGGCGATGTCCCGGCCGAACAGCCTGATCGAGCCCGCCGGGGCGCGCAGGTCCTCGCCGGACAGCGCCGCCATCAGTTCCTGCTGGCCGTTGCCCGAGACGCCGGCGATGCCGACGATCTCGCCGGCGCGCACCTCGAAGGAGACGTCCGCGAGCGCCGTCGCGAACGGGTCCGCCTTCGGCACCGCGAGGCCCTTGACCTCCAGCACTGTGCCGCCGAGCCTGGCCTGGATGTGCTGCAGCGAAGGCGGCTCGGCGCCGATCATCAGGCGCGACAGGCTGGCGTTGGTCTCCTGCGTCGGGTCGACCTCGCCGGTGACCTTGCCGCCGCGCAGCACGGTGCAGTGGTGGCACAGCGCGCGGATCTCGTCGAGCTTGTGGCTGATGTAGAGGATCGAGCAGCCCTCGTCGGCGAGCTGGCGCAGCGTGACGAACAGCCGCTCGACCGCCTGCGGCGTCAGCACCGAGGTCGGCTCGTCCAGGATCAGCAGCTTCGGGCTCGTCAGCAGCGCGCGCACGATCTCGACGCGCTGGCGCTCGCCGACCGACAGCGTGTGCACCGGGCGCAGCGCGTCGACGTCCAGCCCGTAGTTCTTCGCCACCTGCCCGATGCGCTGCGTCACCTCGGCGAGCGTGAGGCTCTTGTCGAGGCCGAGCCACACGTTCTCGGCCGCCGTCAGCGTGTCGAACAAGCTGAAGTGCTGGTAGACCATGCTGATGCCCAGCGCACGCGCCTGCGCCGGCGAGGCGATCTCGACGGCCTGGCCGTTCCAGCGGATCTCGCCCTCGTCCGGCCGCACCGCGCCGTAGATCATCTTCATCATGGTCGACTTGCCGGCGCCGTTCTCGCCCAGCACGGCGTGGATCTCGCCGGGCTTGACGCGCAGGTTGACCCGGTCGTTGGCCTTGACCGCCGGGTACTGCTTGCTGATGTCGACGAGCTCCAGTCGCAGCATGTCTCCTCCTATGCGCGCCGGGCGGCGGCCGGCCCCGACCGGCCCGCCCGACCGACACTGTGCCTCAGAAGTGGTATTGGGCGCGGATCATCGGGGTCTTGGCGAACGCACCGTCGCCGGCCGCGCCTTCGTGGTTGTTGCCGAACTTGTTCTTCCAGTACTGGTATTCGAGGCCGAGCTTGAACTTGCCCTTGCTGCCCCACAGCGTGCTGACGTCGTACATCAGCTGCATGTCGATGTTCGTCTCCGGCTTGGTGCCGCCGCCGAACTCGTTGCTGCCCTTCGAGGCGATCCAGTTCATGAAGCCCTCGAACGAGAGCCCGGTGCTGCCGATCGGGATGCCCCAGGCGGCGGTCAGCATCGGGTGGGTCTTGTAGCTGTAGCGCGGCGTGCTCGTGTTGGTGAAGGTGTTGTACGGCGCGTTGCTCTCCTTCAGCACCAGCAGGCTGACGTTCAGGAAGCCCGGCACGTCGACGAACACCGTCGGGCCGAACACGAACATGCGCTTCTTGGAGTTGTAGCCCGCGTCGGTCTTGGCGTTCACGTCGAAGCCGGCGGTCAGGCCGGCGCCGCGGATCGGGCCGAACCTGACCGGCGTGCCGAAGGCCTTCTCGATGTCCAGCGTGTGGCGGTAGACGATGTAGACCTCGTGCGCGCCGTTGGTCGAGCCCGCGCCGGCCGGGTCCTTCTCGTCGGACTTCAGGAAGTCGACGTTGAAGAAGTTCGTGCCGTACTTGTAGCCGCTGACGTGGCTGAGGTTGATGATGTCCTTGCCGATGTCGTTCGGATTGAACGGCTCGTGGAACTTGCTGCCGGTGCGGTAGCCGATGTACGTGTCGCTCCAGTCGGCGGCCTGGGCGCCGGCGCAGAGCGCCGCGAACGCGGCGACGAGCGGGATGCGGGAGAGCGTGTTCATTGGAGTGGGCCTTGGATGGGTGGGCGGGATGGCGAATGCCGGCCCGGGCCGGCCGCAAGTTCCATGCCGCCGTCACCATTGCTTGCAACTCCACGCACGGTGCTCCGCCGCCGCCCGCCTCAGTGCCCGCCGACGACGATGAACTTGAACAGGAACACCGCGGCGATCAGCCACACCATCGGGTGCACCTCGCGCGCGCGCCCGGTGCACGCCTTCAGCACCGCGTAGGTGATGAAGCCGAACGCCAGGCCGTTGGCGATCGAGTAGGTGAACGGCATCGACAGCGCGGTGACGGCCGCGGGGACCACCTCGGTGCTCTCGTCCCAGTCGAGCTCGGTCAGCTCGCGCAGCATCAGGCAGGAGACGAAGAACAGCGCCGGCGCGGTCGCATACCCCGGCACGGATCCGGCCAGCGGCGAGATCAGCAGGCAGGCCAGGAACAGCATGGCCACCGTGACCGCGGTCAGCCCGGTGCGGCCGCCGGCCTGCACGCCGGCCGCGCTCTCGATGTAGGCCGTGGTGCTGGAGGTGCCGAGCAGCGAGCCGGCGAAGATGGCGCCGCTGTCGGCCAGCAGCGCCTTGTTCAGCCGGTCCATCTTGCCTTCGCGGAGCAGCCCGGCGCGCTTGGCCACGCCCATCAGCGTGCCGGTGGCATCGAACAGCTCCACGAGGAAGAACACCAGCACCACGTTCAGGATGCCCACCGAGAGCGCGCCCGAGATGTCCAGCTCCAGGAAGGTCGGTGCGATCGACGGCGGTGCCGCGACGATGCCGCCGAACTGGTTGCCGCCGAAGAAGAAGGACAGCAGCGTGACCGCCAGGATGCCGATCAGGATCGCGCCGGGCACCTTCAGGCGGTCCAGCACGACGATCAGGAAGAAGCCGAGCACCGACAGCACCACCGTCGGCGAGTGCAGGTCGCCGAGCGTCACGTAGGTGGCCGCCGACGGCGCGACGATGCCGGCGCTCTTCAGCGAGATGATGGCCAGGAACAGCCCGATGCCCACGGTGATCGCGCTGCGCAGCGTGGCCGGGATGCCGCGGATGATCAGCTCGCGCAGCCGGAACAGCGTCACCGCGAGGAACAGGCAGCCGGAGATGAAGACCGCGCCGAGCGCGACCTGCCACGAGAAGCCCATGCCCTTCACGACCACGTAGGCGAAGTAGGCGTTCAGGCCCATGCCCGGTGCCAGCGCGATCGGGTAGTTCGCGTACAGGCCCATGATCAGCGAGCCGAGCGCGGCGATCAGGCAGGTGGCGACGAACACCGCGTCGCGCGGCATGCCGGCATCGCCGAGGATGGACGGGTTGACGAAGACGATGTAGGCCATCGTCAGGAAGGTCGTCAGGCCGGCCACCAGCTCGGTGCGCACGGTGGTGCCGTGCTCCTTCAGCTTGAACAGCCGCTCGAACAGCGGCACGGCGTGGGAGGTCGGGTTCGGCCCGGCGTCGGGGCGGACGTGGTCGTGGAGAGTGGTCACGCTTGTCTCCTGGTGCGTGGGGAACGGGAAGCGCCGTCTGCGCGGCGTCGGGTGGGAGGCGCGGGTGCGTTCAGGGCACGCCGGAATGCGCCCGGCGGTAGCGCTCGATCCCGGCCACGCGGGTCGAGACCAGGTGGCTGCGGTCGGCCAGCGTGAGCCAGGCGAACACCTTCTCGTGCAGGCCGCGCGCGACCGCCATGCGGCGCGCGCCGACCGGTTCGCTGGCCCAGTCCCAGACAGCCAGGTCGGCCAGCCGCCCGGGCTCGAACGAGCCGATCTCGTGTTCCAGGCCGAGTGCCGCCGCCGCACCGCGCGTCGCGGCGTGCAGCGACTTCCAGGCGGTCAGGCGCTGGCCGGCGAGCGCCTGCACCTTGTAGGCGTCCAGCAGCGTGGCCGGCATCGACAGGCTGGTGCCGCCGCCCACGTCGCTGGCCACGCTGACGGCGGCACCGGCCGCCTCGGCCGCACGCCAGTCGAACAGGCCGCTGCCGAGGAACAGGTTGGACGACGGGCTGTGCGCGATCTGCGCCCCGGCTTCGCGCAGCGCGGCGCGGTCGTCGGCATCGAGCCAGATGCCGTGCGCCAGCACGCTGCGCGCGTGCAGCAGCCCGGCGCGGGCATACACGTCGAGGTAGCTGCGCGCCTGCGGAAACAGCTCGCGCACCCACTGCACCTCGGCGCGGTTCTCGGCCACATGGGTCTGCATGTACAGCGTCGGGTCGGCCCGGCACAGCGCGCCGGCCATCGCCAGCTGCGCCGGCGTGCTGGTCGGCGCGAAACGCACGGTCACCGCGTAGGCGAGCCGGTCGCGGCCGTGCCAGCGGCCGATCAGGTCGAGGCAGTCGCGTTCGGCCTGCGCCACGTCGTCGCGCAGTCCGTCCGGCGCGTGCCGGTCCATCAGCACCTTGCCGGCGATCACGCGCATGCCGCGCGCCTGCGCCGCAGCGAACAGCCGGTCGGCAGAGACCTTGTGCACCGTCGGGAACACGACTGCGGCGGTGGTGCCGCGCGCCAGCAGCGCGTCGAGGAACACCGCGGCGCCCTGCTCGGCCACCTCGGCATCGGCGTAGCGGCGTTCGGCGGGAAAGGTGTAGGTCTCGAGCCAGTCGAGCAGTTCGGTGCCGTAGCTGCCGATCACGTCCAGCTGCGGGCTGTGCACGTGGGTGTCGATGAAGCCGGGCAGGATCAGCCGGCCGCCGTGGTCCTCGCACAGCCAGCCCTCGCCCGGTGCATCGGCCTGCACCGCGACGATGCGGCCATCCTCGACGAGCAGCCACTGCCCCGGGCGGAAGCGCACGGCAGGGGACTCGGTCTCGCCCCAGGCCGGATCGGCCGCGAAATCGAGCAGGTCGCCACGCAGCGCGATGCGCGAGGCCGTCATGACGGTGCCTCCGTGCGGACCCGGCGCAGCATGCCGTGCGTGCCGAGGTTGCGCGCCACGTCGCGCACCTGCTCGCGCAGCCAGCGGTTGGCCGCCGACGCGTGGGTCACGTCGTGCCAGAGCTGGTAGTAGGTGAGCGGCGGGAAGGCGACGGGGCAGCGCACGATGCGCACCGGCAGCGTGTCGACATAGCGGCTGCAGAACAGCCGCCCGGTGGTCAGCACCAGCAGGCTCTGTGCCACCATCAGCGGGATCAGGCTGAAGTGCGCGCTGCGCACGACCAGGTCGCGCTGCAGGCCGAGCGAGGCGAGGTGCTCGTCGATCACGCCCGGGGCGTCGCCGCCCGGGCGCGCGTGCAGCGGCGTCGGCGCCACATGCTCGCTGGCCAGGTAGCGCTCGACGCTCCAGCCGCGCGCGGACAGGCGCAGCGCCGGATGGTGCTCACCGACCAGGCACACGATCTCGTCGGACAGCAGCCGGCCGAGGTGCAGTTCGCCCGGCGGCTCCAGCCAGTTGCCGATCACCAGGTCCACCGCGCCCTGCGCGAGGCCGCGCCGGTAGTCGAACTCGCCCGACAGCGGCAGCAGCTCGAGCCGCACCTGCGGCGCCGCCTTCTTCAGGTGCGCCACCAGCTCGGGCAGGAACAGCGGATCGAGGTAGTCGCTCGCGGCGATGCGGAAGGTCAGCGCGCTGGTTGCCGCGTCGAAGCCGCGCTGCGGCGCGCGCTGCCCGAACAGGCGCTGCACGTCCTGCAGCACGCGGCTGGCCGGGTCCAGGAGTTGCTGGGCCGCTTCGGTGGGCACCATGCCGTTGCCGGCGCGCACCAGCAGCGGGTCCCCCGTCAGCTCGCGGAGCCGCCGGAGCTGCGCGCTGACGGCCGGCTGCGTGCTGTGCAGCTTCATGGCGGCCCGCGAAACGCTGCGTTCGGTGATCAAGGTCTGCAACACCCGGATGAGATGGAGCTCGATCTTGTCGAATGCCTGGTCCTGTGCCATACGCCAATCCCCATATCCTTCATGAACATGACCGTATACCACTTCCGCCGGATCGGCGTACCTTGCGCATCTGCACCGCAGCCCTGACAGCACCATGAGCACCAGACCGATCCGCTTCTTCCACCGTGGACAGATCGTCGAGGTGGACGACGCCGCGCCGACGCGCAGCGTGCTCGACTGGCTGCGCGAGGACGCGCACTGCACCGGCACCAAGGAAGGCTGCAACGAGGGCGACTGCGGCGCCTGCACCGTGGTGGTCGGCGAACTCGATGCCGGCGGGCAGCTGCAGCTCGCCACCACCAACGCCTGCATCCAGTTCCTGCCGACGCTGGACGGCAAGGCGCTGTTCACCGTCGAGGACCTGAAGTCGCCCGAGGGCGCACTGCACCCGGTGCAGCAGGCGATGGTCGAGTGCCACGGCTCGCAGTGCGGCTTCTGCACCCCGGGATTCGTGATGTCGATGTGGTCGCTCTACCAGCACCACCAGGGCCGCCCGGCCGGCGCGCCGCGGCCGACGCGCCGCGAGCTGGCCGACGAGCTGTCCGGCAACCTGTGCCGCTGCACCGGCTACCGGCCGATCCTGGACGCCGGCGAGCGCATGTTCGAGCTGCCGGCCGTGCCCTTCGAGGCGGCGCCGGTGGTCGAGGCGCTGCAGTCGCTGCGGCCGCCGATGAGCTTCGGCTACGGCCGCGGCGCGGGCTTCCACGCGCCGCGCACGCTGGACGAGCTGGCGGCCCTGCGCGAGCGGCTGCCGCAGGCGCGCCTGCTGGCCGGTTCGACCGACATCGGCCTGTGGGTCAACAAGCAGTTCCGCGATGTCGGCACGCTGATCTACGTCGGTGCCGTCGAGGAACTGCGCCGCATCGAGCCGCGCGAGGACGGCGGGCTGTGGATCGGCGCCGCCGCGTCGCTGGAGGACGCATGGCAGGCGCTCGCGCAGCGCCACCCGGCGCTCACCGAGACCTGGCTGCGCTTCGCGTCGCCGCCGATCCGGCGCGCCGGCACGATGGGCGGCAACGTCGCCAACGGATCACCGATCGGCGATTCGGCGCCGGTGCTGATGGCGCTGGACGCGCAGATCGAGCTGCGCCGCGGCGAGCGCGTCCGCACGATGGACCTGACCGAGTTCTACGTCGACTACATGAAGAACCGGCTCGAGGCCGGCGAGTTCGTGCAGGCGCTGCGCCTGCCCGCGCTGCCGGCCACCCGCCAGGTGCGCGCCTACAAGATCAGCAAGCGCTTCGACTGCGACATCTCGGCGCTGCTGCTCGCCGCCTCGATCGAACTGGATGGCGACACGGTGCGCAGCGTGCGCCTCGCCTACGGCGGCATGGCCGCGATCGTCAAGCGCGCGACCACCGCCGAGGCGGCGCTGGTCGGCCGGCCGTGGACCGAAGCCGCCGCGGCCACCGCGGCGCAGGCGCTCGAGCAGGACTTCAAGCCGCTGACCGACATGCGCGCCAGCGCCGCCTACCGCATGCAGGTGGCGCAGAATCTGCTGCAGCGCTTCTGGCTCGAGACGCGGCACGACGCGCCGCTGCCGATCGCGCAGACCAGCGTGTTCGCCATCGCCTGATCCCCGGAGCCCGCGATGAACAAGCCTCTTCCCGCCGCCCTGCTCGAGCCGCTGCTGCAGCCCGCCGAGCAGGCCGCCCAGCGCGCCGGCGCGCGCGTCGGCATCAGCCGGCCGCACGAGTCGGCCCACCTGCACGTGGCCGGCGAGGCCGCGTACATCGACGACCTGCCCGAGCTGGCCGGCACGCTGCACGCCGCGCTCGGCCTCTCGCCGGTGGCGCACGGCCGCCTGAAGTCGATGGCACTCGACAGGATCCGGGCGCTGCCCGGCGTCGTCGCGGTGCTGAGCGCGGCCGACATCCCTGGGACCAACGACTGCGGCTCGATCGTCCACGACGACCCGATCCTTTCCGATGGCGAACTGCGCTACCTCGGCCAGCCGGTGTTCGCGGTGATCGCCACCACGCGCGAGGCCGCCCGTCGCGCCGCCGCGAAGGCCAGAGAGGTGCTCGAGGTCGAAACGCTGCCGCCGGTGCTGACGCCGCGCGACGCGCACGCGAAGCAGCAGTACGTCGTGCCGCCGATGCACCTGGCACGCGAGACCCATGGCGGCGCGCGAGCCGCGATCGGCGCCGCGCCGCATCGGCTCGAAGGCAGCTTCGACGTCGGCGGCCAGGAGCAGTTCTACCTCGAAGGGCAGATCAGCTACGCGATCCCGAAGGAGGACGGCGGCATGCTGGTGCACTGCTCGACGCAGCACCCGAGCGAGATGCAGCACCTCGTCGCGCACGCGCTGGGCGCGTCGGCCCACCACGTGCAGGTCGAGTGCCGGCGCATGGGCGGCGGCTTCGGCGGCAAGGAATCGCAGTCGGCGCTGTTCGCCTGCGTGGCCGCGGTCGCGGCGCGCCGGCTGAAGCGGCCGGTCAAGCTGCGCCTGGACCGCGACGACGACTTCCTGATCACCGGCCGGCGCCACTGCTTCTGGTACGAATACGAGGTCGGCTACGACGATGCCGGGCGCATCCTCGGCGCCGAGGTCACGATGGTCTCGCGCGCCGGCCACTCGGCCGACCTGTCCGGCCCGGTGATGACACGGGCGCTGTGCCACTTCGACAACGCCTACTGGCTGCCCGACGTCGCGATGCACGGCTTCTCGGGCAAGACCAACACGCAGAGCAACACCGCGTTCCGCGGCTTCGGCGGCCCGCAGGGCGCGATCGCGATCGAGAACATCGTCGACTCGATCGCCCGTGCGCTCGGCAAGGATGCGCTGGACGTGCGGCGCGCCAATTTCTACGGCGAGGGCCAGCGCACCCCGTACGAGCAGCCGGTGGTCGACAACGTGATCCACGCGCTGGTCGACGAACTCGAGACGAGCAGCCAGTACCGCGCGCGGCGCGCCGCCGCCGCCGCCTACAACGCCGGCAGCCCGGTGCTCAAGCGCGGCCTGGCGCTGACGCCGGTGAAGTTCGGCATCTCGTTCAACGTCAAGCACTTCAACCAGGCCGGCGCGCTGGTGCATGTCTACAACGACGGCTCCATCCTCGTGAACCACGGCGGCACCGAGATGGGCCAGGGCCTGAACACCAAGGTCGCACAGGTGGTCGCGCACGAGCTGGGCGTGAACTTCGAGCGCGTGCGAGTCACCGCGACCGACACGCAGAAGGTCGCCAATACCTCGGCGACCGCGGCTTCGACCGGCAGCGACCTGAACGGCAAGGCGGCGCAGGACGCGGCACGCCAGATCCGCGAGCGGCTGGCCGCCTGCATGGCCGCGCACCACGGCGGCGACGCCTCGGCGGTGCGCTTCGCGAACGACTTCGTCGAGGTGGCCGGCAAGCGGCTGCCGTTCTCGGCGGTGGTCGCGCAAGGCTATCTCGATCGCGTGCAGCTCTGGTCGGACGGTTTCTACGCCACGCCGGGCCTGAGCTGGGACCGCGAGACGCTGAAGGGCCGGCCGTTCTACTACTTCGCCTACGGCGCGGCGGTCAGCGAGGTGGTGGTGGACACGCTGACCGGCGAATGGAAGCTGCTGCGTGCGGACGTGCTGCACGACGTCGGCCGCTCGCTCAACCCGGCGGTGGACATCGGCCAGGTCGAGGGTGCGTTCATCCAGGGCATGGGCTGGCTGACGATGGAGGAGCTGGTCTGGCATCCGCAGACCGGCCTGCTCACGACGCACGCGCCGAGCACCTACAAGATCCCGACCGCGAACGACTGCCCCGCGACGTTCAACGTGAAGCTGTTCGACAACGGCAACGTCGAAGACAGCATCCACCGCTCGAAGGCGGTCGGCGAGCCGCCGCTGCTGCTGCCGTTCTCGGTGTTCTTCGCGATCCGCGATGCCGTTTCGGCCGCGGGCGGGCACCGTGTCGATCCGCCGCTGTCGGCACCGGCGACCAGCGAATCCATCCTGCGCGCCGTGACCGCGGTGAAGAAGGCGACTGCGGCATGAGACACCCCGTGTCAACCAGGCTGCTGCGGGCCGAGCGCCGGGCCGCTCCCAAGCCGGCCCGCATCCCCCCGGGGGATCGTCGAACGTACTCGTTCGACGAGGGGTGGTCGTGACCACACTGCGCGACACCGCGGCCGCCTGGCTCGCCGCCGGCGAGGCGGCGGTGCTGGTGCAGGTCACCGAGGCGCTCGGCTCGGCCCCGCGCGAGGCCGGCACGCGCATGCTGGTGTCTGCGGCGCACTGCGCCGGCACGGTCGGCGGCGGTCACCTGGAGCTGAAGGCGATCGAGCGCGCCCGGCAGCTGCTCGCGACGGACGAGCCCGGACCGCAATCGGCCCACTACCCGCTCGGCCCGGCGCTCGGCCAGTGCTGTGGCGGGGCGGTGACGCTGGGCTTCACGCGGCTCGACGCGCACGTGCTCGCGGCCTGGCCGAAGCCCGCGCCGCGCCTGCACCTGCAGCTGTACGGCGCCGGCCACGTCGGCCGCGCGATCGTGCAGTCGCTGGCGCCGCTGAACGTGAGCGTCGACTGGATCGACGAGCGCGACGAGGAATTCCCGCCGGACGCGGACCTGCCCGGCCATGTCCGCAAGGTGTGCGTCGACACGATCGAGGCCGAAGTCGCCGAGGCGCCGCGCGACGCGTTCTACCTCGTGCTGACGCACCGGCACGACCTGGACCTGCGCATCAGCGAGGCCATCCTGGCCCGCAACGACTTCGCGTTCTTCGGGCTGATCGGCTCGAAGACCAAGCGCCAGCGCTTCCTGCACCGCTTCGAGCAGCGCGGTCTGCCGCCCGCGGCGATCGCGCGGATGACCTGCCCGATCGGGGTGCCGGGCATCGAGGGCAAGGAGCCCGAGGTGATCGCGGCCGCCGTGGTCGCGCAGCTGCTGCAGGCCTCCAGCCCGGCGGCGGATCAGGCGCCGGCGATCGCGCGCAGGGCAGGCAGGTCCAGCACGGTGACCGCGTAGCCCTTCACCTCGATCAGGCCCTTGCGGCTGAGCTGGCGCAGCAGTCGCGACAGCGTCTCGGGCGTGATGCCGAGCTGCGCCGCGATGTCGCGCTTGCGCTCGTGCAGCGTGACCAGCGCCCGCTTCGGTGCGTCGGCCAGCGCCACGCTGTGCTGCATCAGCCAGTCCGCGAAGCGGGCCTCGGCGTCCTTGTGCATCAGGTCGTGCGCGACCGTGGTGAGCTGGTGCACCTGCCGGGCCAGCACCAGCAGCAACTGGCGCGCCAGCTCCGGGTGCCGGGCCAGCAGCGGCTGCAGCGCCGCGCGCGGCAGCACGAGCAATTGCACGTCGCTCAACGCCACCGCGTCCTGCGCCGGCATGCCACCGAGCCAGGCACTCGCCGCATCCAGCCACTGCGGGCCCTGCAGCGTGCGTTCGGGCTGGAACGGCAGGTCCCCGTGCGCCACGCCGAGCGCGGCATCGCCGGCGGCGAGCGCGAGCAGTTCGCGCGCGGGTTCGTGACGCGACAGCAGCAGGCTGCCGGCCGGTAGCGGGCGGGCGGCGGCGATGCCTTCCAGGTCGTCGATCACCGCCGGCGCGGGGTCGCCCAGCAGGGCGGACCAGACGCTGCGCGAGGCGGGCACCCGCAGGCCCGCCGTCCGGCCCGGCGAACGCGGCCGCATGGCCCGGCGCAGGGGGACTCCATGGGCGACCCCGTTGCTGGCGATGTTGGTGTCCACTGCAGTCCCCGCCTGGAAGGTCCGATGGGCGGACTGTGGCCCAGGGTCGCGGCGCCGGCATTGCGGCATGTCAAATCGGGCCGCGCCCGAACCGGGGATCAGGCCGGGCGGGCGGGACCGTCCTGCAGCAGCAGGCGCAGCGCGGCGGCGTCGATCAGCCGCAGCGTGCTGCCGGCGGCGAAACGCTGCGCCTCGCGGCTGAAGCGGCCCTGGCAAACGACGAAGCCGCCGGAGGCCCCACGGGTCACGACCGCCGCCTGCAGGTCGCGCAGCACCTCGACGCCGATCTTGTCGGCCTGCCAGCCCCGGCTGTGGACCAGGAAGTTGCCGCGGTCGCGCCGCAGCACCAGGTCCACCGGACCACCGGCGCCGGTCGGGACGATCTGGTAACCCTGCGCCTGGAACGCGTCGGCGAGCCGGGCCTCGAATTCGCGCCGGTTGCGTGCGACCGCGCCGCGCGCCGCCGGGGCCCGGCCGCGCCGCAGCGCGCGCCAGGCCAGCACGGCGGCCAGCAGCATGAGCACCAACACGGCCACCTGCTCCGCGCTAGGTAGCCGCGCGCGGGCACCGAACAGCTGCAGCGCCGCAAAGGCCAACGCGAAACTGCCCGAGCCGAGCACCCAGGGGCGCAGTCGGACCAGGTCGGGGCGGGAGGAGCGGCGTTTCTTGCCCATGCGGCCACTATCGGCGACCCGGCTCCACCCTTGAGGCCGGATCAGAGCCTTGGGCTCACTCAGGCGTGACCGGATGTTTCGCGAGCAGCTCCAGCGCCTTGACCAGCGCCGAGTGGTCGAGCTGGTCCCAGCCCTGGGCGGCGCAGGCCTGCATCAGCTGCGCGGTATTGGCGGTGTTCGGCAGTGCCACGCCGAGCGACTTGGCCCCCTGCAGCGCGAGGTTCAGGTCCTTCTGGTGCAGCCCGATCCGGAAGCCCGGGTTGAACGTGCGCTTGATCATCCGCTCGCCATGCACCTCCAGGATCCGGCTCGCGGCAAACCCACCCATCAGCGCCTGCCTCACCTTCGCTGGGTCCGCCCCCGCCTTGCTCGCGAACACCAGCGCCTCGCCCACCGCCGCGATGTTCAGCGCCACGATGATCTGGTTCGCCACCTTGGTGATCTGCCCGGCCCCCGCCGCGCCGACATGGGTGATGTTCTTGCCCATCAGCGCGAAGAGCGGCTGGATGCGCTCGAACACCTCGGTCTTGCCGCCGACCATGATGGTCAGCGACGCCGCCTTCGCACCGACCTCGCCGCCGGAGACCGGCGCGTCCAGCCAGTCGCAGCCCAGCGCCTCGATCTGCTTCGCGAAGGCCTGGGTCTCGATCGGCGAGATGCTGCTCATGTCGACGACGGTCTTGCCCTTGGTCAGGCCCGCGGCGACGCCGTTCTCGCCGAACAGCACCTTCTGCACGTCCGGCGTGTCCGGCACCATCGTGAAGACCACCTCGGCCTGGCGCGCCACCTCGGCGGCATTCGCGCAGGCGACGGCACCGGCCTCGGTGAGCGCCGCCGGCACCTTGCTGCGCGTCGTGACGAACAGCTCGTGCCCCGCGGCACGCAGGTGGCCCGCCATCGGCGCGCCCATGATGCCCAGCCCGATGAATCCCAGCTTCATTGCTCTCTCCTCGGTATGTGTGATCGGGAACGCCGCCGTCAGGCCTGCCGCATCGCGCGCAGCAGCTCCTGCGAGCCGGCGGCGAGGATGCGGGCGTCCGAGCTGACGGTGACGAAGCGGTAGCCCTTGGCGATGCGCGCGCGGGCCACGTCGGGACGCCCGTTGTGGATGCCGGCGACGACACCGTGCGCCTTCGCGCGCTCGACGATGTGGTCGATCGCCTGTGCGACCTTCGGTTCGACGTCGTCGAAGCTCGGCTTGCAACCGAGCGCGAGCGACAGGTCCGACGGGCCGACGTAGACCGCGTCCAGCCCCTCGACGGAGAGGATCGCGTCCAGGTTGTCGAGGGCCTGGGCGGTCTCGATCATCGCGAACGCGACGATCGTGTCGTTGGCCTGCGTCGGGTAGTCGGCGCCGCCGTACAGCAGGGCGCGCACCGGGCCGAAGCTGCGCGTGCCACGCGGCGCGTAGTGCGTGTAGGCGACGAGGCGCTGCGCGTCCTCGCGCGTGCTGACCATCGGGCAGATCACGCCGTAGGCGCCGGCGTCCAGCGACTTCATGATGATGCCCGGCTCGAGCCAGGGCACGCGCACCACGGGCACCGTCGCGGTGGTCGAGATCGCCTGCAGCATCGTGACCATCGCCTGGTAGTCGACCACGCCGTGCTGCAGGTCGATGGTCAGCGTGTCCCAGCCCTGGTGGGCCATGGTCTCGGTCGCGAAGCTGTTCGGGATCGCGAGCCAGCCGTTCACCGCGGCCTGGTCGTTCTTCCACAGTGTGCGCAGGCGGTTCTCTCGCATCCTCGTCCTCCTCAGGGCAGCGGGGCCGGCGAGACCATGCGGCCCTCGCGGAAGAAGCCCTGCAGGTTGTCGAACACCCGGTCGGCCATCGCCTGGCGCGTCTCCTCGGTGGCGCTGGCGATGTGCGGCAGCAGCACGACGTTGTCGAGCCCGAACAGCTCGGGCGGAACACGCGGCTCGTCCTCGAACACGTCCAGCCCGGCGCCGGCGATGCGGCGCTCGACCAGCGCGCGCACCAGCGCCGCCTCGTCGATCACCGAGCCGCGCGCGACGTTGACGATGAAGCCGCGCGGGCCGAGAGCGTCCAGCACGGCCGCGTCCACCAGGTGGCGCGTGCCGGCGCCGCCGGCGGTGATCACCACCAGGAAGTCGCACCACTGCGCCAGCCCGGTCAGCGAGGGCTCGTGCGCCCAGGGCACGCCCTCGACCGGCCGGCGACTGTGGTAGCGGATCTCCATCTCGAAGCCGGCCGCGCGCTGCGCGATCGTGCGCCCGATGCGGCCGAGGCCCACGATGCCGAGCTTCGCGCCGCTGACCTTGCGCCCGAGCGGGAACGCGGCGAGCCCCGGTTTCGTCCAGTCGCCGCGCCGCACGAAGCGGTCCGCCTCGCTGGCGCGGCGCGCGACGTCGAGCATCAGCACCATCGCCAGGTCGGCCACGCAGTCGTTCAGCACGTCCGGCGTGTAGCCGACCGCGATGCCGCGCTGCTTCGCCGCCGCCAGGTCGAGCTTGTCCAGGCCGACCCCGAAGCTCGAGATCACACGCAGGTTCGGCAGCGCGTCCATCAGCGCCGCCGAGGCACCGATGCCGGCCGAACTGACGAAGCCGACGAACTCGTGGCCGCGCGCGGCGAGAAACGCCGGCGGGTCGGCCTCGTTGGCGAGCAGGTGCAGGTCGAACTCCTCGGCCAGGCGCCGCTCCAGTGAAGGCAGCAACCGGCCGGCCTGCAGGATGCGATGTTTCATGTCAGTCGATCTTCACGCCACCCTGCGCGACCACGGCCGCCCAGTTCTTCCGCTCGCGCTCGAAGAAGCCGCCGAACTCGGCCGGCGTCATCGTGTAGACCTCGGCGCCCTGCGAGACCAGCCGCTCGCGCACCTCGGGCGAGCGGATGATGCGGGTCAGCTCGGCGGCCAGCCGGCTCACGACCGCCGGGGGCGTCGACGCCGGCATCAGCACGCCCTGCCAGGTGCCGGATTCGAAGCCCTTGACGCCCTGCTCGGCGATCGTCGGCACGTTGGCCAGCAGCGGCACGCGGGTCGCTTTCGAGACGCCCAGCACCTTCAGCTTGCCGGACTGCACGTGCGGCAGCGTCGCCAGCATGCCGTTCATCAGCACCTGCGTCTGGCCGGCCACGGTGTCGCCGATCGCCTGGGCGCCGCCCTTGTAGGGGATGTAGGTCCACTCCGCCTTCGTCGCCTTCTCGACCGCGACACCCGCCAGGTGCGGCGCGCTGCCGATCGCGGTGACCGCGAAGTTCAGCTTGTCCTTGTGCGAGAGCGCGACCAGTTCCTGCAGGCTGTTCGCCGGCACCGACGGATGCACCACCAGCAGGTGCGGCGAGTAGGCCAGCATCGTGACGCCGCGCAGGTCCTTGCTCGGCTCGAAGGGCAGCTGCTTGTAGACGGAGGCCGTGATCGCCAGCGCGCCGACGTCGCACAGCAGCAGCGTGTGGCCGTCGTTGGCCTTGGCGACCGCGTCGGTGCCGGTGTTGCCGTTCGCACCCGGCTTGTTCTCGACGATCACGGTCTGCTTGAGCGCCTCGCCGAGCGGCTGCGAGATCGCGCGCGCGATGATGTCCGACGACCCGCCGGGCGGATAGGGCACGACGATGCGCAGCGGCTTGTTCGGCCACTGCTGCGCGGCCGCCGTGCCGGCGGCGAACAGCGCGGCGACGGCCAGTGCGCGGGCGAATCGGGTTCGATGGGTCAAGGTCGGAGTCTCCTGCGTGGTTGCCGCCAGGCCTGCGTTCAGGCTTGCGTGTAGGCCGTCTTCACGGTGGTGTAGAACTCGGCGGCGTAGCGGCCCTGCTCGCGCGGCCCGTAGCTGCTGCCCTTGCGGCCACCGAAGGGCACGTGGTAGTCGACACCCGCGGTCGGCAGGTTGACCATCACCATGCCGGCCTGCGCGTGGCGCTTGAAGTGCGTCGCGTGCTTCAGTGACGTGGTCGCGATGCCGCTGGACAGGCCGAACGGCGTGTCGTTGGCGAGCGCGAGCGCCTCGTCGTAGTCCTTCGCGCGGATCACGCTGATCACCGGGCCGAAGATCTCCTCGCGGTTGATGCGCATCGCCGGCGTGGTTTCGGTGAAGAGCGCCGGGCGCAGGTAGTAGCCCGGCGCGCCATCGGCATTGCGTTCCACCGCCTCGCCGCCGGCGGCGAGACGTGCGCCCTCCTGGCGGCCGATCTCGATGTACTCGAGGTCCTGCGCGAGCTGCTTCTCGTCGACCACCGGGCCGATGTCGGTGCCGGCCTTGCGTGCGTCGTCGACCTTCAGCGCCTTCATCTTCTCGGCCACCGCCGCGACGAAGCGGTCGTGGATGCCCTCGGTGACGATCACGCGCGAGGATGCGGTGCAGCGCTGGCCGGTCGAGAAGAAGCCGCTCTGCACGGCGCAGTTGACGGCGACGCCGAGATCCGCGTCGTCGAGCACGACGAACGGGTTCTTGCCGCCCATCTCGAGCTGGAACTTGGCCATGCGTGCGACGCAGGCCGCCGCGACGCGCTGGCCGGTCGCCACCGAGCCGGTGAAGCTGATCGCGTCGACGCCGCGGTCCTCCAGCAGCACCGCGCCGACTTCCGAACCGCGCCCCATCACCAGGTTGAACACGCCCTTCGGCAGGCCGGCGCGCTGCAGGATGTCCGCCAGCGCCCAGGCCGAGCCGGGCACCAGGTCGGCCGGCTTCATCACGACGCAGTTGCCGAACGCCAGCGCGGGCGCGAGCTTCCAGGCGGGGATCGCTACGGGGAAGTTCCACGGCGTGATCAGGCCGACGACGCCGAGCGGCTCGCGCGTGACCTCGACACCGACGCCGGGCCGCACCGAGGCGATCGAATCACCGCCGACGCGCAGTGCCTCGCCGGCGAAGAACTTGAAGATATTGCCGGCACGGGCCACCTCGCCGATGGCCTCCGGCAGCGTCTTGCCCTCCTCGCGAGCCAGCAGGTCGCCGAGCTCGGCCTTGCGGGCGAGGATCTCGCTGCCGGCCGCGTCGAGCAGGTCGAAGCGCTGCTGCGGCGTCGACTGCGACCAGCTGCCGAAGGCGGCGCGCGCCGCGGCGATCGCCGCCTTCGCCTGCGCGGCATCGGCCTGCGCGTACTCGCCGACCAGGTCGCGCGTGTCGGACGGGTTGACGTTGCGGCTGGCGCGCGCGCCGTCGACCCATTCGCCGTTGATGAGGTTCTTGTGCATGTCACTCTCCTTCAGGTGCAGTCATGGGTGCAGCGCAGGATCGCGCAACAGGGGCGATCATGTCACCGCACCATGCACGGCCGCTTGGGGTCGAAGGTCCAGTTCGGGAGCAGGTACTGCATCGCCACCGCGTCGTCGCGCGCGCCCAGCCCGTGCTCACGGTAGAGCTGGTGCGCCTTCTCGACCTCCGCCATGTCGAGCTCGACGCCCAGCCCCGGCTTCTTCGGCACCTGCACGTGGCCGTCCACGATGCGCAGCGGCTCCTTCGTCAGGCGCTGGCCGTCCTGCCAGATCCAGTGCGTGTCGATCGCGGTCACCTTGCCCGGTGCCGCGGCGCCGACATGGGTGAACATCGCCAGCGACACGTCGAAGTGGTTGTTCGAGTGCGAGCCCCAGGTGAGGCCCCAGTCGCGGCAGGTCTGCGCCACCCGCACCGAGCCGGCCATGGTCCAGAAATGCGGGTCCGCGAGCGGGATGTCCACCGACTGCAGCGCCAGCGCGTGCGCCATCTGGCGCCAGTCGGTGGCCACCATGTTGGTCGCGGTCGGCAGGCCGGTCGCGCGGCGGAACTCGGCCATCACCTCGCGCCCGCTGAAGCCGCCTTCGGCGCCGCACGGATCCTCCGCGTAGGCGACCACGCCGCGCATGCGCTGGCCGAGGCGGATCGCGTCCTTCAGCAGCCAGCCGCCGTTCGGGTCCAGCGTCACGCGCGCCTGCGGGAAACGTTCGTGCAACGCCGTCACCGCGTCGACCTCCGCGTCGCCGGCGAGCACGCCGCCCTTGAGCTTGAAGTCGTTGAAGCCGTAGCGTTCGCGCGCCGCCTCGGCGAGGCGCACGATCGCCTCGGGCGTCAGCGCCTCCTCGTGGCGCAGGCGACACCAGTCGTCCGGGTTGTCCGCGTCGCTCGCGTACGCCAGGTCGGTCTTGCGCCGGTCGCCGACGTAGAACAGGTAGCCGAGCATCTCGACCGCATCGCGCTGCTGGCCTTCGCCGAGCAGCGCTGCGACCGGCACGCCGAGCTGCTGCCCCAGCAGGTCCAGCAGGGCCGACTCGACCGCCGTGACCGCGTGGATCGTCGTGCGCAGGTCGAA
Source organism: Piscinibacter sp. (assembly GCA_019635485.1). Classification (GTDB taxonomy): domain Bacteria; phylum Pseudomonadota; class Gammaproteobacteria; order Burkholderiales; family Burkholderiaceae_C; genus Piscinibacter. Next base: position 33,271 of record JAHBZL010000026.1, read on the forward strand.
GGTCTGCAGTCCGCGGCCGCCGGCATCGCGGTCGGCGAAGCGGCGCTGCATCTGCTGCAGCACCGCCTGCACGTTGCCGACGGCCTGGCCGACGACCAGCTCGCGCGCATCCTCCAGCGTCTGGCGGATCTTCTCGCCGCCGGGCACCTCGCCGACGCCGGTGCGTCCGGCGCTGTCGGTCAGGATCAGCAGGTTGCGCGTGAAGAACGGCCCGTGCGCGCCGCTCAGGTTCAGCAGCATGCTGTCGCGCCCGGCAACCGGAATCGCACGCAGCGCCGTGATGGTGGGGGTCGAGGTCATGGCGGGTCGACGCGGGAACTCAGTCGGCGCTGATCTTGCGGGATTCGATCAGCTGTTTCCAGCGGTTGTACTCGGCCAGCTGGTAGGCGGTGAACTGCTCCGGCGTGTTGGCGACGATCTCGAAGCCGACCTCGAGCAGCTTGGGCTTGACCGCCGGGTCGTTCAGCGCCGCCACCAGTGCGGCGTGCAGCTTGGCCTTGACGTCGGCGGGCAGCCCCTTCGGCGCCGCGACGGCCTGCCAGGAATAGACCACCACGTCCTTCACGCCGGCCTCGGCGAGGGTTGGCACGTCCGGCAGCAGCGGCGAACGCTTGGTGCCGGTGACGGCGAGCGGGCGCAGCTTGCCGGCGGCGACGTGCTGCACCACCGAGTTGATGTTCTGGAACGAGGCGTCGACCTGCGCGCCGAGCAGATCGCTCATCGCCGGGCCGCCGCCCTTGTAGGGCACGTGCGTACCCGAGGTACCGGTCTGCAGCCAGAACAGTTCCGCGGTCAGGTGATCGGACGAACCGTTGCCCGAGGACGCGAAGGTCACGCGGTCCGGCGTCTTCTTCAGCTGGGCGATCAGGTCGGCCACCGACTTGAGCGGCGACGCGCTCGGCACCACCAGCACGTTGGGCGCCTGCACCGCGACGGTCAGCAGGTCGAAGTCCTTGGTGGCGTCGTACGGCACGTTCTTCAGCAGGTGCGGCGCGATCACGAACGGCCCGAGCGAGGACACCAGCAGCGTGTAGCCGTCCGCCGGGCTGCGCTTGACCAGCGCGGCGCCGATGGTGCCGGTCGCCCCGGCCTTGTTGTCGATGATCACCGGCTGGCCGAGCTTCTCCTGCAGCTTGGGCTGCAGGTAGCGGCCGATCTGGTCGCTGGAGCCGCCGGGCGGGAACGGCACCAGCAGCGTGATGGTCTTGTCGGGCCAGGCCTGCGCCGGGGTGGCCAGGGCGCCGGCCAGCGCGGCGGCGCCGATCAGCTTCAGCAGCTTCGGGAACATGACATGTCTCCTGTCGGGAATGGGAATTGGAATGGACCCGGCCTCACTGCGGGCCGAGGCGCGCGATCAGCTCGCGCAGGGTCTGGACTTCGGGCGGCTGCAGGTCCGTCAGCGGCGGACGCACCGGGCCCGCGTCGTGCCCCACGAGGCGCGCGCCGGCCTTGACGATGCTGACCGCGTAGCCCTGCCCGCGGTTGCGCAGCGCGATGTAGGGCAGGAAGAACTCGTCCAGCAGGCGGCCGGTGGTGACGCTGTCGCCGCGCGCGCTGGCCTCGTAGAACTCCATCGCCGTGCGCGGGATGAAGTTGAAGACGGCCGAGGAGTAGACCGGGCAGCCCATCGCCTTGTAGGCGCCGGCGAACACCTCCGCCGTCGGCAGCCCGCCAAGGTAGGCGAAGCGGTCGCCCAGGCGCTGGCGGATCGCGACGAAGGCCTCGATGTCGCCCACGCCGTCCTTGAAGCCGACCAGGTTCGGGCAGCGCTCGGCCAGTTTCTCGAGCGAGGTCGGCGTCAGCCGGCAGGCGCCGCGGTTGTAGACGATCACGCCGAACTTCACGCTGCGGCAGACGGCCTCCACGTGCGCGACCAGGCCCTCCTGCGTCGCCTCGGTCAGGTAGTGCGGCAGCAGCAGCAGGCCCTGCGCGCCGAGCCGTTCGGCCTCCTGCGCGTAGCGGATCGCCAGCGTGGTGCCGCCGCCCGCCCCCGCCACGATGGGCACGCGGCCGCGGCAGGTGTCGACGGCCGCCTTCACCACCTCGGCGTACTCGGCCGGCTCGAGCGAGAAGAACTCGCCGGTGCCGCCGGCGGCGAACAGCACGGTGGCGCCGTACGGCATCAGCCACTCGAGGCGCTCGGCGTACGGGCGCGGCGCAAAACGCAGCTCGGCGTCGAAGTCGGTGAGCGGGAAGGACAGCAGGCCCGAGGACATGGCCTGCTTCAGCTGGATGGGGTTCACGTGGCGCTCCGTGGCGAGTGCTGTTGGCTGAAGTTGTATGTCATCGTACAACTAAACACCATCAAGTCAACCGGAAGCGGATAAGGACTATTGCGTACCCGCCCCCGACTCGGCGAACGCCCGGCGGCGCCGCTCGCGGCTGTTGGCGAGGTGCGTGCGCATCGCGGCGCGCGCCGCGTCGGCATCCTGCGCGTCGATCGCGTCGAAGATGCTCTCGTGCTCGGCGTTGACGCGGCGCAGGTAGACCTGGCGCGCCGGATCGACCACCGGCGCGGGCTCGGCCTGCAGCCCGTCCAGCCGGGCCCGCGGGATGATCTGCGCGCCGAGTGTCGCCATCAGGCTGCTGAAGTGCTCGTTCTGGGTCGCGCGGGCGATCTCGGTGTGGAACTGGAAGTCGGCCGCCACCGCGTCGCGCCCGGCCTCCACCGCGGCCGCGAAGGCGTCCAGCGCGGCGCGCATCGCGGCCAGGTTGGCGCCCGTGCGGCGGCGCGCCGCCAGGGCCGCCGCCTCGCTCTCGACGCCGATGCGCAACTCGAGCACCGCGATCACGTCGCGCAGCGTGCCGAGCTGGGCCGGTTCGATGCGGAATGCCGAGCCGTCGCCCACGCCGACGACGAAGGTGCCGACGCCGTGGCGCGTCTCGACCAGGCCGGAGGCCTGCAGCTTCGAGATCGCCTCGCGCACCACGGTGCGGCTGACGCCGAACTCGGCCATCACCGCCGCCTCGGTCGGCAGCTTGTCGCCCGGCGCGAGGCGGCCGTCGCGGATGCGCTCGCCGAGCGCCTCGACGAGCCCGAGGGCAAGGGTGCGCGGGCGCCGGCCGGCCAGGACGTCTGGATTCATGTCGCCTCGGTAGAAACCCCGACCCGCCTGCCTTGACAGTCGCTCGGGCGTCGCTGAACAATGAAGTTATACGACAACTGATGTCCTACCTCAAGCGGATCGACCCGCACTCTAGCAGAGCGATCCGCCCGCCCCCGACCCCGCGATGACTGCGAAACACCCCACCGGCGTGCGCTTCGGCCGCCTGCTGCTGACCGGCGCGGCCGGCGGCCTCGGCGTCCAGCTGCGCCCGCGCCTGAAGGCCTACTGCGAAACCCTGCGCCTGTCGGACATCGCCGAACTCGGCACCGCCGGGCCCGGCGAGGAGGTCCAGCCGGCCGCGCTGCAGGACCGTGCGGCGGTGCACGCGCTGCTGGCCGGCGTGGACGCCGTGGCGCACCTGGGCGGCGTCTCCACCGAGCAGCCCTTCGACGTGATCCTGCAGGCCAACATCGTCGGCCTGTACAACGTCTACGAGGCAGCGCGCCGGCACGGCGTGAAGCGCATCGTGTTCGCCAGCTCGAACCACGTGATCGGCTTCTACCGGCAGGACGAGGTGATCGACACCCGCGTCCCGGTGCGGCCGGATGGCTACTACGGGCTGTCCAAGGCGTTCGGCGAGAACCTGGCCCAGTTCTACTGGGACCGCTACGGCATCGAAACCGTCAGCGTGCGCATCGGCTCCTCGTTCCCGGAGCCGAAGGACCGCCGCATGCTGGCGACCTGGCTGAGCTACGACGACCTGGAACGCCTGGTGGTGTCGGCGCTGACCGCGCCGCAGGTCGGCCACACGGTGATCTACGGCTGCTCGGACAACACGACGGTCTGGTGGGACAACACCGGCGCCCGCCACATCGGCTACCGCCCGCAGGACAGCTCGGAGCGCTTCCGCGCTGCGCTGGAAGCACGCCAGCCGGTGATCGACGGCCGCGATCCGGCCGCCGTGCACCAGGGCGGCGCCTTCGTCACCAAGGGCCCGTTCGAAGACTGATCCCCGGACACCTCGTCATTTCACACAAGGAGACTGCCGCATGACCATCCGACGTTCCCTGCTCGCCGCCGCCGCCGTGCTGGCGGCCAGCGCCTTCGCCCCGCTCGCGGCCCACGCCCAGATGGTGCTGAAGGCCTCGGACACCCACCCGGCCGGCTACCCGACGGTGGTTGCCGTCGAGATGTTCGGCAAGAAGCTCGAGACCGCCACCAACGGCCGCATCAAGCTGCAGATGTTCCCCGGCGCGGTGCTCGGCCAGGAGAAGGAAGCGGTCGAGCAGACGCAGCTCGGCGCGATCCAGATCGCGCGCATCTCGCTGGGCGTGATCGGCCCGGTGGTGCCCGAGGTCAACGTGTTCAACATGCCGTTCGTGTTCCGCGACATCGCGCACATGCGCAAGGTCATCGACGGCCCGGTGGGCGACGAACTGCTCGCCAAGGTGAGCGCCAGCCCGGCCAAGCTGGTCGCGCTCGGCTGGATGGACGGCGGCTCGCGCAGCCTCTACACCAAGAAGCCGGTGCGCAAGCCCGAGGACCTGAAGGGCCAGAAGATCCGCATGATGGGCAACCCGCTGTTCGTCGACACGATGAACGCGATGGGTGGCAACGGCATCAGCATGGCCTACGGCGAAGTGTTCAGCGCGCTGCAGACCGGCGTGATCGACGGCGCGGAGAACAACCCGCCGTCGATGTTCACCAGCAACCACTACACGGCCGGCGCGAAGTACTACACCCAGACGAACCACCTGATCATCCCGGAGATCCTGGTGATGTCCAAGGTCACCTTCGACAAGCTGTCCAAGGACGACCAGGCGCTGGTCAGGAAGCTCGGCCGCGAGGCGCAGATGGACCAGCGCGTGCTGTGGGACAAGAGCGTCGAGGAGTATTCCGCCAAGCTCAAGGCGGCCGGCGTCGAGTTCATCAACATCGACAACAAGCCCTTCTTCGACGCCACGGCGCCGGTGCGCGCCAAGTACGGTGCCGACTACGCGGACCTGCTGAAGAAGATCGACGCGGTGCACTGACGCTGCGCGGCGCGCCCTTCCGCGGCCGGCCACGCGTTGCGCGAGGCCGGCCGCCCAGTGCCCGGGACTCCCATGAAAGAACGCTTCCTCGCCTTCAACGACGCGCTGTACGTCGCCTGCCTGTGGGTCGCCGGCATCGCCATCGTGGTGATGACCGCCGTGATCCCGTGGGGCATCTTCACCCGCTACGTGCTCGGCACCGGCTCGCAGTGGCCGGAGCCGGTCGCGATCCTGCTGATGGTGGTGTTCACCTTCCTCGGCGCGGCGGTCAGCTACCGGGCTGGCGCACACATCGCGGTGGCGATGCTGACCGACCGCCTCGGCGCCGTGCCGCGCCGGGTGCTGGCCGGCATCGTGCACCTGCTGATGTTCGGCGTGGCCGCGTTCATGATCTTCTACGGCACGCGGCTGTGCCTGGAGACCTGGGGGCAGAGCATCAGCGAGATCCCGGCCATCCCGGTCGGTCTGACCTACACGCCGGTGCCGCTCGGCGGCCTGATCACGCTGCTGTTCGTGATCGAGCACGTGCTGTGCGGCAGCCAGCATGCCCGCGCCATCGTCACCTTCGACCATGCGCAGGCCGAGCCGGAGGCGCTCTAGGCCATGGAATCCTTCGTTCTGCTCGGCTCCTTCTTCGTGCTGATCCTGATCGGCATGCCGGTCGCCTACGCGATGGGCGCGGCGGCGCTGCTCGGCGCGTGGTGGATCGACATCCCGCTGGACGCGGTGATGATCCAGATTGCCGCCGGGGTCAACAAGTTCTCGCTGCTGGCGATCCCGTTCTTCGTGCTCGCCGGCGCGATCATGGCCGAGGGCGGCATGTCGCGTCGCCTGGTCGCCTTCGCCGCCGTGCTGGTCGGCTTCATCCGCGGCGGCCTGTCGCTGGTGAACATCCTCGCCTCCACCTTCTTCGGCGCGATCTCCGGCTCGTCGATGGCGGACACGGCCTCGATCGGCTCGGTGCTGATCCCCGAGATGGAGAAGAAGGGCTACCCGCGCGACTTCGCCGCCGCCGTCACCGTCAGCGGCTCGGTGCAGGCGATCCTGATCCCGCCCAGCCACAACGCGGTGATCTACTCGCTGGCCGCTGGCGGCTCGGTGTCGATCGCGGCGCTGTTCCTGGCCGGCGTGCTGCCCGGCCTGCTGCTCGGGCTGACGCTGGCGGTGCTCTGCCTGTTCATTGCACGCAAGCGCAACTTCCCGGCCGGGCAGCGCATTCCGCTGCGCGAGGCCCTGAAGATCAGCCTCGACGCGCTGTGGGGCCTGATGACGATGTTCATCATCCTCGGCGGCATCCTGTCGGGGGTGTTCACGGCCACCGAATCGGCCTCGATCGCGGTGCTGTGGGCCTTCTTCGTCACGATGTTCATCTACCGCGACTACAAGTGGCGCGACCTGCCGAAGCTGGTGCACCGCACGGTCAAGACGCTGACGATCGTGATGATCCTGATCGGCTTCGCGGCGGCCTTCGGCTATGTGATGACGCTGATGATGATCCCGCAGAAGATCACGATGGCGATCACGCAACTGTCGTCGAACCCGGTCGTGGTGCTGCTGCTGATCAACGTGCTGCTGCTGATCCTGGGCACGCTGATGGACATGGCGCCGCTGATCCTGATCATGACGCCGATCCTGATGCCGGTGGTCAAGAGCATCGGCGTCGACCCGGTGCACTTCGGCATGATCATGATGGTCAACCTCGGCATGGGGCTGATCACGCCGCCGGTGGGCGGGGTGCTGTTCGTCGGCAGCGCGGTCGCCAAGCTGCCGATCGAGCGCGTCGTCAAGGCGCTCACCCCCTTCTTCGTCGCGCTGCTGCTGGTGCTCGGGATGGTCACGTACGTGCCGTGGTTGTCGCTCTGGCTGCCGCGTCTGGTGCTCCAATGAGGCGATCGATCCGATGAGTGCGACTCCGCTCCCGCCGCTGCCGCTGGGCAGCGAAGCCTGTGTGCCGTTCACCGCCTCGGCGCGCTACCCCGACCCGGCCGTCGAGGTGCTCGACCCGGCCTTCGCCGCGCTGCGCCTGTACAGCGCCACGGTCGAGCAGCTCGCCACCGGGTTGCGCTGGGCCGAGGGGCCGGTCTGGTTCGGCGATGGCCGCTACCTGCTGGTCTCCGACATCCCGAACCACCGCATCCTGCGCTGGGACGAGACCAGCGGCGTGACCAGCGTGTTCCGCCAGCCATCCGGCCAGGCCAACGGGCTGGCGCGCGATGCCCAGGGCCGGCTGCTCGCCTGCGAGCACCTCGGCCGGCGCGTGACGCGCACCGAGTACGACGGCACGATCACCGTGCTGGCGGATCGTTTCGAGGGCCATCGGCTGAACTCGCCGAACGACATCGTCTGCCAGCGCGACGGCACGGTCTGGTTCACCGATCCTCCGTTCGGCATCGGCGGCTGGTGGGAGGGCGAACCGGCGGTCCCCGAAGTAGCCCAGGGTGTCTACCGCATCGATCCGCGGGACGGCCGCGTCGAGCAGGTGCTGGACGACCTGGCCGGCCCGAACGGGCTCGCCTTCGCGCCGGACGAGACGGTGCTGTATGTCGTCGAGAGCCGCGCGCAGCCGAGCCGGCGCATCTGGGCCTATGACCTCGGCACGGATGGCCGCCTGTCCAACAAGCGCCTGCACATCGACGCCGACGGCGCCGGCGCGCTGGACGGCATCGCGGTCGACGCGCAGGGCAATGTGTGGTGCGGCTTCGGCAGCGACGGGCGCGCCGGCGCGTCGTCGGAAGAGCTCGACGGCGTGCGCGTGTTCGGCCTGGACGGCCGGCCGATCGGACACGTGCACCTGCCCGAGCGCTGCGCCAACCTCTGCTTCGGCGGCACGCACCGCAACCGCCTGTTCATGGCGGCCAGCCACAGCCTGTACGCGCTGTTCGTCAACGTGCAGGGGGCCTGATGGGCGCGCCGCTGGCGATCCGCATGAGCGCGGAGGACAACGTCGCGATCGTCGCGAACGACGGCGGGCTGCCCGCCGGCACGGCGCTGCCGGACGGGCCCGTGCTGATCGACAAGGTGCCGCAGGGCCACAAGGTCGCGCTGGTCGACATCCCCGCCGGCGCGCCGGTGCGGCGCTACGGCGTGCCGATCGGCTACGCGAAGCAGGACCTCGCGGCCGGCCGCTGGGTGCACGAGAAGCTGCTGGACATGCCGGCGGCGCGCGCGCTCGAGGGCCTGCCGATGGCCACCGTCCGGCCGGCCCCGCAGCCGCCGCTCGCGGGCTACACCTTCGAGGGCTACCGCAACCCGGACGGTTCGGTCGGCACGCGCAACCTGCTGGCGATCACGACCACCGTGCAGTGCGTGGCCGGCGTGGTGGCGCACGCGGTGCAGCGCATCCGCGACGAACTGCTGCCGCAGTACCCGAACGTCGACGGCGTACTCGCGCTCGAGCACAGCTACGGCTGCGGCGTCGCGATCGATGCGCCCGACGCGGTGATCCCGATTCGCACGCTGCGCCACATCAGCCTGAACCCGAACTTCGGCGGCGAACTGATGGTCGTGAGCCTCGGCTGCGAGAAGCTGCAGCCCGAGCGCATGCTGCCGCCCGGCACCATCGCGATCGAGGAGGATGCGCCCGACGCCGGGCTGGACGTGTTGCGCCTGCAGGACGAGGCCCATGTCGGCTTCGGTTCGATGATCGACTCCATCCTGCGCCAGGCGCGGGTGCACCTGGAGCGGCTGAACCGGCGCCGGCGCGAGACCGTGCCGGCCAGCGAGCTGGTGGTCGGCGTGCAGTGCGGCGGCAGCGACGCGTTCTCCGGCGTCACCGCGAATCCGGCGGTCGGCTTCGCCGCCGACCTGCTGGTGCGGGCCGGCGCGACCATCATGTTCAGCGAGAACACCGAGGTCCGCGACGCCGTCGAGCAGCTGACCAGCCGCGCCGCGACGCCCGAGGTCGCCGAGGCCATCACGCGCGAGCTCGGCTGGTACGACCGCTACCTCGAGCGCGGCCGGGTCGACCGCAGCGCCAACACCACGCCCGGCAACAAGGCCGGCGGCCTGTCGAACATCGTCGAGAAGGCGATGGGCTCGATCGTCAAGAGCGGCCGCATGCCGATCGCACATGTGCTCCCGCCCGGCGAGAAGCTGACACCCGACCAGCGCGGCCTGGTGTTCGCCGCGACACCCGCGTCGGACTTCATCTGCGGCACGCTGCAACTGGCCGCCGGCATGAACCTGCACGTGTTCACGACCGGGCGCGGCACGCCCTACGGCCTGGCCGCCTGCCCGGTGGTCAAGGTCGCGACGCGCAGCGACCTGGCGCGCCGCTGGCACGACCTGATGGACCTGAACGCCGGCCGGATCGCCGACGGCGCGGCCTCCATCGAGGACACCGGCTGGGAGCTGTTCCGCCTGCTGCTGGACGTGGCCAGCGGACAGCGCACCTGGGCCGAGCAGCACCGGCTGCACAACGCGCTGGTGCTGTTCAATCCGGCGCCGGTGACCTGACCGGCGCACGGATCGACCCCAGCGTCAGCGAACGGCCAGAGGATCGTCACAGGCTCCGGCCGATGGCCGTCTTCACGGCCCGGATGGCACGCTCGTCGCGCCGGTAGAAGGTCCACTGCTTGATGCGCGTCGCGGTCAGCAGCCCGGCATCGGTCAGCACCTTGAGGTGCACGCTGGCGGTCGGCTGGCTCACGCCGAGCTTCTGTGCCAGGAACAGGCCGCACACGCCGTCCTCGACGAGGTCGCCGTCGACCTGGGGCGGAAAGTGGGCGCGCGGGTCCTTCAGCCATTCGAGCACCCGCAGGCGGTTCTCGTTGGCCAGTGCACGGAACACGTCGGCACTCACCGGATCGTCCGCCATGCCACCCCTCACGCCGGGCGGCCGGCCCGCCGGCCTTGACAATTAGTCACTTTGCTAATTAGCATACAGGCTAATTATATGACGACCTCACTCCTCCTCACTCAGGATGCGATCCGCCACGCCGCCGAGCGGCTGCGTCCGCATGTGCGTCGCACGCCGATCCTGGAGGTCGACGGCGCGGACATCGGCCGGCCCGGCGTGCACTTCGTGTTCAAGCTGGAATGCCTGCAGCACAGCGGCTCGTTCAAGGTGCGCGGCGCGTTCACGCACCTGCTGACGCGGCCGCTGCCGGCCGCCGGCGTGGCGGCCGCCTCCGGCGGCAACCACGGCGCGGCGGTGGCCTTCGCGGCGCAGCGCACCGGCACGCCGGCGACCATCTTCGTGCCCGGCGTCAGTGCCGCGGTCAAGCGCGAGCAGATCGCCGCCTGCGGTGCAACGCTGCGCATCGTGGGCGAGCGCTACGCCGACGCACTGGCCGCCTGCGAGGCGTACCAGCGCGAGAGCGGCGCGCTCGCGCTGCACGCGTTCGACCAGCCGGAGACGTTGCTCGGCCAGGCCACCGTGGCGCTGGAGTTCGAACAGCAGGCACCGGACCTGGATGCAGTGCTCGTCGCGGTGGGTGGCGGCGGGCTGATCGGCGGCATGGCGGCCTGGTACCGCGGCGCGACGCGGCTGATCGGCGTCGAGCCGCAGGCGGCGCCGACGCTCACGCGCGCGCTCGCGGCCGGGCATCCGGTCGACGCGCCGGCCGGCGGCGTGGCGGCCGACTCGCTCGCACCGCGCCAGGTCGGCGCGCTGATGTTCCCAATCGCCCGGCAGCACGTCGAGACGACCGTGCTGGTGGACGACGCGGCGATCCTCGCCGCGCAGCGCCAGCTGTGGCGCGTGCTGCGCCTGGCCGTCGAACCCGGCGGCGCCGCGGCGTTTGCCGCCGTCACCAGCGGTGCCTGGCCGGTCCGCCCCGGCCAGCGCATCGGCATCCTGCTGTGCGGCGCCAACACGGACGCCGTGCAGTTCGCTGATAGCCACGAGGACAACCCATGACCGCGACCCCCGAATCCCGCTTGGCCGAGCTCGGCCTCGCGCTGCCCGCGCCGAGTGCGCCGATCGCCAACTTCGTGCCCTGCGTGCAGAGCGGCTCGACGCTGTACGTCTCCGGCCAGGTGCCGCGCGAGGACGGGCGCTTCGCCCATGTCGGCAAGGTCGGCCGCGAAGTGTCGACCGAGCAGGCGCAGGCGGCGGCGCGCCAGTGCGCGCTGGCCGTGCTGGCGCTGGTGCGCCAGCACCTCGGCACGCTGGACCGGGTGCGCCGCGTCTGCATGGTCCAGTGCTTCGTCAACGCGGTGCCCGAGTTCACCGATCACCCGGCGGTCGCGAACGGCGCCTCCGACCTGCTGGTCGCGCTGTTCGGCGAGGCCGGCCGGCACGCCCGCTTCGCCGTCGGCGCCGGCTCGCTGCCCGGCAACGTGGCGGTCGAGGTGGCGGCGACGTTCGAGGTCGCCGCCGCCTGAGCGCCCGGGCCGCTCAGCCCAGGTGGCGCAGTTCGCGCAGCGCCACCGACAGCATCGCGAGGTCCGGGCTCTTGGTCTCGGCCAGCTCGGCGAGCAGCCGGCCGGCACGTTCCAGCGCGGCGGCGTTGCGCGCCTCCCAGGCCGCGAGCAGATCGGCGGCACTGCCGGCGGGGGGGCTCATCGCATCCAGCGTGATCGCGCGTTGCAGCCCGGCCAGGTCGTCGCCCAGCGCGCCCTTCGCGAGGCCCTGCCAGTGACTGCCGGACGGCAACGCGTCGATCTGCCCGCGCAGTCGCGCCAGCCCCAGCCGCGCGCCGATGCCGGCAAACACCTCGGCGACATCGGCCAGGCCGCGCTGCACGGTCTCGGCGATCTCGGCGACGTCGAGCGCCGCGTAGAGGCCGTCCGCGCAGGCCACGCGCAGGGCCAGCGGCTCCGGCACACCGGCGGCGATCCAGGCCTGCGCCTGCGACTGCTCCATCTCGGCCGGTTCGAGGCGCTCGCGCAGCGCCGCCACCGCGGGCGTGAAGCGCGCCACCGTCTGCTCCATCGGATCGGCCAGGCGCCGGCTGCGCAGGAACCAGGTCGTCGCGCGCGCAGTGAGCCAGCCCTCCTCGACCAGCAGCTCGGCCTGCACGGCATCGGCGACCCGGTTGTCCAGCGCCTCGACCTGCTGCCACAGCGCGACATGCCCGAACACCTCGCGCGCCGCGAGATAGGCACGCACCACCTGGGCCGGCCGGGCGCCGGTCGCCTCGACGAGCCGGTGCGTGAAGGTGATGCCGACGCGGTTGACCATGCTGTTGAGCACGTGCGTGGCGACGATCTCGCGCTTCAGCGGGTGGCGCGGGATGTAGGGGCCGAAGCGCTCGCGCAGCAGCGCCGGGAAGTAGCGCGCCAGCGCCGTGCCGACCCAGGGATCCTCGGGCAACTCGCTGGCCAGGATCTCGTCGAACAGCCACATCTTGCAGTAGGCCAGCAGCACGGCGCGTTCCGGCGTCGTCAGGCCCTGTCCGTGCGCCTGGCGCTCGGCAAGCTCGTCGTCCGGCGGCAGGAACTCGACCGCCCGGTTCAGCCGCCCCTGCCGCTCCAGGAAGCGCATGAAGCGCAGTTCGGCATCGAGCAGCCGCGGCCCGAGCCGTCCCAGCACCGACAGGCACTGCGTCTGGAAGGTGTTGTCGCGCAGCACCAGTGCCGCCACGTCGTCGGTCATCTGCGCCAGCAGCGCGTTGCGCTGCTTCAGCGTCAGCTCGCCGTCGGCCACCGCGAGGCCGAGCAGGATCTTGATGTTGACCTCGTGGTCGGAGGTGTCGACCCCGGCCGAGTTGTCGATCGCGTCGGTGTTCACGCGCACGCCGGCCATGGCCGCCTCGATGCGGCCACGCTGCGTGAGACCGAGGTTGCCGCCTTCGCCGACCACCTTGCAGCGCAGCGCCCGGCCGTCGATGCGGATCGCGTCGTTGGCCCGGTCGCCGACCTCGGCGTGCGATTCGCTTGCGGCCTTCACGTAGGTGCCGATGCCGCCGTTGTAGAGCAGGTCCACCGGCGCGGCGAGGATCGCGCACAGCAACTCGGACGGCGCCAGGCGCTCGGCCGAGATGCCGAGCACCGCCCTCGCCTGCGGCGAGATGGGAATCGACTTCTCGCTGCGCGCCCAGACACCGCCGCCGGCGGAGATCTTCTGCAGGTCGTAGTCGGCCCAGCTCGAACGCGGCAGCTGGAACAGCCGCTCGCGCTCGGCGAACGAGACCGCCGGGTCGGGATCCGGGTCGATGAACACGTGGCGGTGGTCGAACGCGGCGACGAGCCGGATCTGGCGCGACAGCAGCATGCCGTTGCCGAACACGTCCCCGCTCATGTCGCCGACGCCGACCACGCTGAACGGCTGCGTCTGCGTGTCGTGGCCGAGCTCGCGGAAGTGGCGCTTGACGCTCTCCCACGCGCCGCGCGCGGTGATGCCCATGCCCTTGTGGTCGTAGCCGGCGCTGCCGCCGGAGGCGAAGGCATCGCCGAGCCAGTGGCCGTACTCCGCGCTGACGGCGTTGGCGAAGTCCGAGAAGGTCGCGGTGCCCTTGTCGGCGGCGACGACGAGATAGGGATCGTCGCCGTCGTGCCGCACCACCTGCGGCGGCGCGACGATCCCGGTGCCGGCGCGGTTGTCGGTCAGGTCGAGCAGGCCGCGCAGGTAGTCCTGGTAGCAGGCGACGCCTTCCTTCATGAAGGCCTCCCGGTCGGTCGCGGGCGGCGCCTTCTTCAGCACGAACCCGCCCTTGCTGCCGACCGGCACGATGACGGTGTTCTTCACCATCTGCGCCTTCACGAGGCCGAGCACCTCGGTGCGGAAGTCCTCCGGCCGGTCGCTCCAGCGCAGCCCGCCGCGCGCCACCTTGCCGCCGCGCAGGTGGATGCCCTCGAAGCGTGGCGAGTAGACGAAGATCTCGACCATCGGGCGCGGGTCCGGCAGGCCGGGGATCGCCGCCGAGTCGAGCTTGAACGAGACGAACGACCGGCGCGGACCGGCCGCTCCCGAGTGCCCGACGCCGGTGCGCCAGAAGTTCGTGCGCAGCGTGGCGCGCACCAGCGCGAGCAGCTGGCGCAGCACGCGGTCCTCGGAGAGGTTGCTGACCTTCTCCAGCGCCTGCTCGATCGCGTTCGCCTGCGCGCGCTCGCCGCCCTCGTCGCGCGCCGCCGGGTCGAAGCGCAGGCGGAACAGGTGCACCAGCATGCGCGCGATGCGCGGGTGCGCCGCCAGCGTCGACTCGATGGTGGCCTGCGACAGCGCGAAGCCGGTCTGCTTCAGGTACTTCGCGTAGGCGCGCAGCACGACGATCTCGTCGGCACCGATGCCGGCGCGCAGCACCAGGCGGTTGAAGTCGTCGTTCTCGACCTCGCCGCGGAACACGCGCGCGAACGCGTCCTCGAACAGCCGCGCGAGCGTGTCGGCCTCCAGCGCCTCGCTGCCGGGCGCGGCGAGCTCGAAGTCGTACAGGCCGATGCCGGCGTCGGGGCCTTCCAGCCGCGCGCTGTGTTCGGCCAGCACGCGCACACCCATGTGCTCGAGCATCGGCAGGCTGTCGGAAAGCACCACCGGCTCGCCGAGCCGGTACACCTTGAAGCCCAGCCGGCCGGGCGCCGCGCCGAGCGGGCGGTACAGCGCCAGCGCGAGCGGCTCCTCCGCCGACAGGCCGGCCACCTTGCGCACGTCGGCCACCGCCGCCCGCGGCGAAACCCGCTCGCGGTAGGCGGCCGGGAATGCGACTGCCCAGCGCTTGAACAGCTCCAGGCCGCGCGCCTCGCCCTCGGCCTCGACCAGCGCGTCGCGCAGCTGGTCCGGCCAGCGACGCGCGGCCTGCTCGAGACGCACCTCGAGCGCCCGCCGGTCGACCTCGGGCACCTCGCCCGGCGTCGTGCGGATCGTGAAGCGGATGCGCGCCAGCGCGGTGTCGCCCATCAGCACCTCGAAATCGGCGCTGGAGCCGCCGAAGGCCTCGCCGAGAATGCGCTGGCACTTCACGCGCAGCTCGGTCGAGTAGGCTTCGCGCGGCACGTACAGCAGGCAGCTGACGTAGCGGTCGAACGGGTCGCGCCGCACGAACAGCCGCAACCGCTGCCGCTCGCCGAGCGCGAGGATGCCCAGCGCGGTCTCGTACAGGTCGTCGTCGGCGATCTGGAACAGCTCGTCGCGCGGGAAGGTCTCCAGGATGTGGTCCAGCGCCTTGGCCAGGTGGCCCCCCGGCGGCAGCCCGGCGCGCTGCGCGATCGCATCGACCTTGCCGCGCAGCAGCGGCGTCTCGGACACGCGTGCCGAGTACGCCGTGGAGGTGAACAGGCCCAGGAAGCGGTGCTCGCCGATCACGCCGCCCTGCGCGTCGTAGCGCTTGACGCCGATGTAGTCCGTGTAGCCCGGGCGGTGCACGGTCGAACGCGTGTTGGCCTTGGTGACCACCAGCGGCGGCATCGGTGCATGCGCCAGGCTGCGTGCGTTGCGGGGCAGTGCGGCGAAACTGGTCGAGGCCCGCTCGGCGACCGTCTCGCGCAGCACGCCCAAGCCGCTGCCGGGCACCAGCCGCAGGCTGTCCTCGCCTTGCGCGTCGACGACCAGGTCGTGCTGCCGGTAGCCGAGCAGCGTGAAGTGGTCGTCCGCGAGCCATGCGAGGAACGCGCGGCACTCGGCCGCCGCGTCGGCCGGCAGCGCCTCGGGAGGGGCGGCCAGTTCCCGGGTCGCCTCGTCCAGGCGCGCCAGCATCGGCTTCCAGTCCTCCACCGCGGCGCGCACGTCGGCCAGCACACGCTCGACGCCGGCGACCAGCTCGGCGCGCTGCTGTGGATCGACCAGCCGGTCGACCTCGATGAGCATCCACGACTCGCGCCGTTCCTCGCCCGACTCGCCGCGCGGCCGCAGCGCGGAGAGTGCGCCGGACGCGTCGCGTTCGACCGCGAAGATCGGGTGCAGGATCAGGTGCAGCATCAGCCCGTGCCGCGCCACCTCCGCGGTGGTCGAATCGACCAGGAACGGCATGTCCTCGTTGACGATCTGCAGCACCGAATGGCGCGAGGTCCAGCCGTGCTCCTCGATCGTCGGGTTCAGCAGGCGGACCTTGGGCTCGCCGGGCGTGCGCGTGGCGCCGAACTGCCAGTGCGCGAGCAGCGCGCCGACCAGGTCCTCGGGCGAGCGCTCGGCCAGATCGTCCGCGTCGGTCTGGCGCAGGTGCGCCTGGGCGAAGGCCTCGAGGCCGGCACGCCGGGACGGGTCGATCTTCTGTGCGGCCTGGTCGAGCAGGGCGAGCACGGCGCCGGCGCGCTCCTGCCGCAGGGTGTCGGGGGCGGGCGTCATCGCGTCTCCTCGTCGTTCTTGTGGGCTTGGAGCTTAACCCCGGGACTGTTGCGGCGCGTGCAACGCAGCTTTGGAAAACCGATGCCTTCTGTGCATGCCGACTGCACACAGATGACATCCATCGACGCAGGCAGCCACCGGGTTGTGGCGCCGATACCCACCAACACTGCCTTCAAGGAATCATCATGAACCGCTCCATCGCCATTGCCATCGCCCTGTCGTCGACGCTCGCCGCCGGCGTCGCCTCCGCCCAGGAAGCCACCCAGGACTTCGCCAACCAGGTGCTGTCGACGCGCAGCCGCGCCGAAGTGAAGGCCGAACTCGCCGCCGCCCGCGAGGCCCGTCAGCTCGACGTGCGCAACGCCAGCG
The DNA here is from genome assembly GCA_019635485.1 of Piscinibacter sp. Lineage (GTDB taxonomy): Bacteria > Pseudomonadota > Gammaproteobacteria > Burkholderiales > Burkholderiaceae_C > Piscinibacter. Next base: position 49,881 of record JAHBZL010000026.1, read on the forward strand.
CCGTGTACGGCAGCTTCAAGCCCGCGGACGTCGGCTCGGCGCGCAGCCGCGCCGAGGTGCGCGCGGAACTGCGCCAGGTGCTGGCCGACGGCAACCGCCTGAGCCAGGGCGACCGCGTCGGCGGGTGAACCACCGACGGCCCGGGCGCTTGCACCGCGGTGCGCGCGGTCCGGGCTGGCTAGCCCTGCCGCGCCGGCTTGTCCGGCGCCGCGGTACCGAAGATCTGCTCGAAGTCCAGGCTGCGCGACGGCGGCTTGGGCGGCTGGATGCCGGCCTCGACGTGGTCGAGGTGCGCAAGCATCAGCTTCTCGGCGCGACGCGCGTCGCCGGCCTCGATCGCCTCGACGATGTCCGCGTGCTCGTGTTCCGGGCAGGCGCTGTGCGCCTGCGCGTCGTACTGCGCGATCACGAGGCTGGTCAGCGCCACCAGGCGCCGCAGGTTGTCCGAGAACAGCCGGTTTTCGGTGATCTCGGCCAGGCGCACGTGGAACTCGCCGGTCAGCCGGGCCAGTTCGGTCCGGTCGCCGGCGGCACGCGCACGCGCCTCGGCGTCCAGGTGGCCGCGCATCGGTGCCAGGGCCTGACCGCCGTAGCGCGCCGCCAGCGTCGCGGCGATCGCGCGCTCGAGCGCGCGCCGCACCTCGAACACCTGCTGCATGTCGCGCTCGCTGGGCCGCGCGACGAAGGCGCCGCGGTTCAGGTGCAGCTCGACGATCAGCTCCTGGCTCAGGCGCATCAGCACCTCGCGGATGCGCGTGCGGCTGGCATGGAAGGCCTGCGCGAGCCGCTCCTCGCTGAGCTTGGTCCCGGGCAGCAGGCGGCGTTCGCTGATCGCCGCGTAGATGCGCTCGTAGATTTCCTGGTTGTTCAGCTTCGGGCTGGTCACGACGGCAACGGTTCGGTGCGGCGCGCGATTATCCGCCCGCCGCAGCGCCGTCCCGGTGCGCTACCAGCGAGCCGCCGGTCGCGCCGCGCGCCGTTCGGCAGCGGCCTCGTGCGGCGGGAGCGTGTCCTCGAAACCGGTGGAGTGGAAGGTCGTGCCCGGGCCGCGGCCGTGCCAGGCGCCGCCGCCGCGATCGAACCGCTCCTTGCGCGCGAGCAGCAGGTGGTCGACCGCCAGCCAGGCCACGATGGCCCCGACGATCAGTGCTACGGCAGTCAACATCACGATCTCCCCGGCTCACGCTCGACGAGGAATCTACGCCGCGCGTGAAACCCTTCCACCCCCCGAATGCAGGGACAGAAGGGGCCGCTCAGAAGCTGTGAATGAACCCGGCGCGCCCGAGCGGGCCGACAGAACGCGGCCAATCCAGGCGCAAAGCACAGCCATAGCTCGCGCTATGGCGAGCATTTGCAACGACGAGTGGCCGCGTTCTGGCGGGACGAGCGGGCGTGGCGGGTTCGTTCACAGCTTCTCAGCGCACCAGCAAGGCGCGGAAGTCGTTGACGTTGGTGAACGTGGGACCCGGCACGACCAGGTCGCCCAGCGGGGTGAAGAAGTTGTAGGCGTCGTTGCGGTCCAGCAGGTCCTGCGCCTTCAGCCCCTGTGCCGCGGCGCGTGCCAGCGTGTCGGGCGTGACGATGGCGCCGGCGTTGTCTTCCACGCCGTCGATGCCGTCGGTGTCGGCCGCCAGCACGTGCACGCCGGGTTCGCCCTGCAGCGCGATCGCGCAGCCGAGCAGGAACTCGGTGGCGCGCCCGCCGCGGCCGCCCTTGGCCTTGACGGTCACCGTGGTCTCGCCGCCGGACAGGATCACGCAGGGCCGGACGAACGGTTCGCCGCGCCGCGCCACGGCACGGGCCAGCGCGGCGTGCACCTTGCCGACCTCGCGCGACTCGCCCTCGATCTCGTCGGACAGGATGTGCGCCGCGACGCCGGCACGCCGTGCCAGCGCGGCGGCGGCTTCCAGGCTTTGCTGCGGCGTGGCGATCATGTGCACGGCATGGCCGGCGAAGCGGGGGTCGCCGGGCTTGGGCGTCTCGTAGCTGCCCGACTCGAGGCCGACGCGGGCCGGCGCCGGCAGCGGGATGCCGTAGCGGGCGAGGATGGCCAGCGCGTCGGCGCAGGTGGTGGAGTCCGGCACCGTCGGGCCGCTGGCGATGACCTCCGGCGCGTCGCCGGGCACGTCGCTGATCAGCAGCGTGACCACGCGCGCCGGCGCGCACAGCGCCGCGAGGCGCCCGCCCTTGATCGCCGAGAGGTGCTTGCGCACGCAGTTCATCTCGTCGATCGCCGCGCCGCTCTTCAGCAACGCCTTGTTGATCCCCTGCTTCTGTTCCAGCGTGAGCCCCGGCGCCGGCAGCGACAGCAGCGCCGAGCCGCCGCCGGAGATCAGGCACAGCACCAGATCGTCCGCGCTCAGCCCCTGCGCCATCTGCAGGATGCGCTGCGCGGCGCGCTGGCCCGCCTCGTCCGGCACCGGATGGGCCGCCTCGACGACCTCGATGCGCCCGGGCGCGGCCCGGTAGGCCGGCGGCACGTGGTCATAACGCGTCACCACCAGCCCGGACAGCGGTGCGTCCTTCGGCCACAGCGCATCCACCGCCGCCGCCATCGCGCCGCCGGCCTTGCCGGCGCCGAGCACCACCGTGCGCCCTCGGGGCGGCGGCGGCAGGTGCGCCGCGGTGTTCTCGGCCGGCAGCGCACGCGCGACCGCTGCGTCGTACAGCGCGCGCAGGAAGCCGCGCGGATCGTCGTGGGGCGAGGGGATGGCCATGGGCAGCGATTATCCGGCCGCCACCTCGTGGTTGGCCATGATCTCCAGCGCCCGCACCAGCGCGGAATGGTCCTGGTCCTGCAGCCCGTGCGCCACGCAGGCCTGCATCAGCTGCGCGGCCTGGGCCGTGTTCGGCAAGGCCACGCCGAGCGACTTCGCGCCCTGCAGCGCCAGGTTCAGGTCCTTCTGGTGCAGGCCGATCCGGAAGCCCGGGTTGAACGTGCGCTTGACCATCCGCTCGCCGTGCACCTCCAGGATCCGGCTGGCGGCGAAGCCGCCCATCAGCGCCTGGCGCACCTTGGCCGGATCCGCACCGGCCTTGCTCGCGAACACCAGCGCTTCGCCGACGGCCGCAATGTTCAGCGCCACGATGATCTGGTTCGCGACCTTGGTGGTCTGGCCGTCGCCGTTGCCGCCGACGAGCGTGATGTTCTTGCCCATCAGTTCGAACAGCGGCCGGACCTTGTCGAACGCCGCCTGCGGCCCGCCGACCATGATCGTGAGCGAAGCCGCCTTGGCGCCGACCTCGCCGCCGGAGACCGGCGCGTCGAGGTAGTCGCAGCCGAGGGCGTTGATGCGCTTCGCGAAGGCCTTGGTCTCGATCGGGGAGATCGAGCTCATGTCGACGACGATCTTGCCCTTGCTCAGGCCCGAGGCCACGCCGGTCTCGGCGAACAGCACGTTCTCGACGTCCGGCGTGTCGGGCACCATCGTGAAGACGATGTCGGCACGCTCGGCGACGCCGCGCGCGCTGGTGCACTGCGTCGCGCTGCTCGCGGCGATTTCCGGGTGCAGCTTGCCGTGCGTGAACACGAACAGCTGGTGGCCGGCTTTGATGAGGTGCAGCGCCATCGGGGCGCCCATGATGCCCAGGCCGATGAAGCCGAGCTTGAGAGGTGTCGAGGTCATTGGAAGGCTCTGTCGTCGAAAGGGATCAGGATTGCGGCCGCAGCTGGCGGCGCGCCTGCTCGAGCCAGCCGAGGCCGGCTTCGGTGGTGGAGGCGGGCTTGTACTCGCAGCCGACCGCGCCGGCGTAGCCGAGCTGCTCGAGGCGCTTGAAGAGGAAGCCGTAGTTGATCTCGCCGCTGCCGGGCTCGTGGCGGCCCGGGTTGTCGGCGACCTGGATGTGCGCGATGCGCGCCAAGTGCTTCTCGATCGTCGCGGCCAGCTCGCCTTCGGTGCGCTGCGCGTGGTAGATGTCGTACTGCAGGAACAGGTTGTCGGCGCCGACCGCGTCGATGATCGAGATCGCCTGCGCCGTGTGGTTCAGGTAGAAGCCCGGGATGTCGTAGGTGTTGATCGGCTCGATCAGCAGCTTCAGCCCGGCCCGCTTCAGCTCGGCGGCGGCGTACTTCAGGTTGGCGACGAAGGTCTCGCGCAGGGTCGCGTCGCTCGCGCCCAGCGGCACCTTGCCGGCCAGGCAGTTGAGCTGCGGCGCACCCAGCGCCGTCGCGTACTCGATCGCCTGGCCGACGCCGGCACGGAACTCGTCGACGCGGTCCGGCAGGCAGGCGATGCCGCGCTCGCCGGCGTCCCAGTCGCCGGCGGGCAGGTTGTGCAGCACGACCTTCAGTCGGTTGCCCTTGACCCGGGCGGCGACTTCGCCGGGTGTGTGGGCATAGGGGAAGAGGAACTCGACGCTGCCGAAGCCGGCGCGCGCGGCGCGTTCGAAGCGCTCCAGGAACGGCACCTCGGTGAACAGCATCGACAGGTTGGCGGCGAAGCGGGGCATGGTTGTCTCCATTCAATCGATCGGCGCCGGCGCGTGGCCGGCGGTGGGCGTCAGTCGAGCAGCCCCGCCAGTTCCAGGCCCTTGGTGCCTTCCGGGTGGCGGCAGTCGATCGACTCGAACTCCATGACCTTGTCGATCTCGGTGCCCATCGCGATGTTGGTCACCTTCTCGAGGATCACCTCGACGACCACCGGCACGCTGTGCTGGCGCGCCAGCGCCTGCGCCTCCTTCAGCGCGCCTTCGATCTTCTCCGGGTCGGTGACGCGCAGGCTCTTGCAGCCCAGGCCCTGCACGACGGCCTGGTGGTCGACGCCGTAGCCCTTCAGCGACGCGTCCTCGACGTTCTGGTTCTCGAACGCGAGTTGCACGCAGTAGTCCATGTCGAAGCCGCGCTGGCTCTGGCGGATCAGGCCGAGGTAGCTGTTGTTGACCAGCACCTGCACGTAGGGCAGGCGGAACTGCGCGCCGACCGCCAACTCCTCGATCAGGAACTGGAAGTCGTAGTCGCCCGACAGGCCGACGACGGTGCGCGTCGGGTCCGCGGCGACCACGCCCAGCGCGGCGGGAATCGTCCAGCCCAGCGGGCCGGCCTGGCCGCAGTTGATCCACTGGCGCGCGCCGTAGACATGCAGGAACTGCGCGCCGGCGATCTGCGACAGGCCGATCGTCGTGACGTAGATCGTGTCGCGCCCGAACGCCTTGTTCATCTCCTCGTAGACGCGCATCGGCTTGATCGGCGTCTCGGTGAAATGCGACTTGCGGTGCATCAGGCGCTTGCGTTCGGCGCAGCGGGAGCGCCAGTCGGCGAAGTCCTTCAGCGTGCCGGCGGCGCGGCGCTCCTTGGCGACCTGCACGAACAGCTCCAGCGCTGCCTTGGCGTCGCTGACGATGCCGAGGTCGGGCATGAAGACACGCCCGATCTGCGTCGGCTCGATGTCGACGTGCACGAAGGTGCGGCCCTTGCAGTAGACCTCGGTCGAGCCGGTGTGGCGGTTCGCCCAGCGGTTGCCGATGCCGAGCACGAAGTCGCTCGCCAACATGGTCGCGTTGCCGTAGCGGTGGCTGGTCTGCAGCCCGCACATGCCGGCCATCAGCGGATGGTCGTCGGGGATGCTGCCCCAGCCCATCAGCGTCGGGATCACCGGCACGCCGAGCGTCTCGGCGAACTCGACCAGCAGCTTCGACGCATCGGCGTTGATGATGCCGCCGCCGGCGACGATCAGCGGCTTCTCGGCCGCCAGCAGCATGTCGATCGCCTTGTCGACCTGCTTGCGCGTCGCCGCGGGCTTGTAGACCGGCAGCGGCTCGTAGGTGTCGATGTCGAACTCGATCTCGGCCATCTGCACGTCGAACGGCAGATCGATCAGGACCGGGCCGGGACGCCCCGAGCGCATCAGGTGGAAGGCCTGCTGGAAGGCCCGCGGCACCTGCGCCGGCTCGCGCACGGTGACGGCCCACTTGGTGACGGGCTTGGCGATCGACTCGATGTCGACGGCCTGGAAGTCTTCCTTGTAGAGCCGCGCGCGCGGCGCCTGGCCGGTGATGCACAGGATCGGGATCGAGTCGGCGCCGGCCGAGTACAGCCCGGTGATCATGTCCGTGCCGGCCGGGCCGGAGGTGCCGATGCACACGCCGATGTTGCCGGCCTTGGCGCGCGTGTAGCCCTCGGCCATGTGCGAGGCGCCCTCGACGTGGCGCGCCAGCACGTGGGCGATCGAGGCGCGTTCGCGCAGCGCCGCGTACAGCGGGTTGATCGCCGCGCCGGGCACGCCGAAGGCCTGGCTGATGCCCTCCTTCTCCATCACCAGCACCGCCGCCATCGCGGCCTTCATCTTCGCCATGGAAGTCTCCTTTGAACGTGGATCCGATTGGCAGGCATGGTCGACGTTGACGCGCACGGCGTGAAGCCAAGCGAGGGCATCAGTGCTATTCCGGAGCGGAATGGGTGCACGCGCCCGCCCGGGACAGGCCGGGTGGACCCGGCCGCGGGCTTCGTGCATGCTGCGCGCGACGCCGCCGGTTCCGGCGGCGGCCCGTGAACGAAAGGGAGGTGACGTTCTGGCGGGGCTTGGCCTGATCCGCCCGCGGCGGCGCGATCTGTTCCTGCTGCTGTGCCTGGTCGGCGTCATCCCGGCGTTCGTCACCAACGGCCTGCCGACCACCACGTGGCTGCCCGGGGTGGAGGGCTTTCGCTGGGCGTGGATCGACCTGGGCGGCATGCGGTGGGTGTTCGTGGCGATCCTCGTGGCCGCCTGCGCCGTCGGCCGGTCGCTGCGGCCGCGCTGGTTGTGGCTCGCCGCCGTTCCGCTGCTCGTGCTGGTGCTGACGCCGGCCCAGCGCATCGGCGGCGCCGAGAGCCCGCTGCACTGGGTCGAGGCGATCCACGTCCCCGAGGATCCGGTGCTCGACGCGGAGCGCGCGGTGATCGACCGGCTCGCCGCGCCGGCCGGTCCGATCGACCGTGCACTGGCACACCTGCCGCCGGCGCTGCCCGAGCTGTCCGGCCTGCAGGCGCAGTGGAAGCCCCTGAACGATCAGGCACTGGCCGCGCGCGCCTATCGCGACGCCGTCGTCGAGCGGATCGGGCGGCGCCATCACGAACTCGCGAGCCGCGGCCGCGAAACCACGTCCGACCCGGCGGACGAAGAGACGCAGAAGTTCCTCCACTCCTGGGCACGGCAGTCGGCCCCTCCGGCCGCGCCGCTGTGGGAACTGCGTCTGAGCCTGGGACTGCACGAACTGTGGCACGCGGACAAGCGAGCGCGCTGGGTGGAAGCGCCCTACGTGCTGGCGAGTTCGCTGCTGCTGCTGGCCATCGTCTTCGCGCTCGGCGTCGGCCATCGCGTGACGCTGGCGTTCCTGGGCCTGGCCCTGCTGACCTCGGTGGTCGCGACGGCCCACCGTGTCACGGGAGAAGGATGGTTGCCGGCGCTGACGGGCCTGCAGCCGGTGTGTGTCGGGACCCTGGCTCTTCTCGTGCTGCGCGTGCTGTTGCGCGGCTGGCTCGACAACCGGGAGATCTGGCGCAGTACGCCGGGCCCCGCGCTGCGCCGCGCCCTTCTGTGGTCGCTGGTGCTGTGGAGCCCGTTCGCGCTCGTGCTGGCCGCCAACTTCTGGGCCGGCGCCGCAGTATCGAGGTTCGCCGAAGCCCATGTGTATTGCCAGTCTCTCGACCTGGAAAGCTGCGTCGATCCGAAGGACGCCCTGGTGCACGACAGCGACCCGGCGCGCGACACCCTGCGCGAAGACCTGCATGTGGCCGTCGCACGGCTCAGCGCGGCATTCGAGGCGGCCGCGATCCGGGAGGCCCGGGGCGCCATGGCGACCGTCAAGGACCTCGGGCAGGCCTTGCGCACCGGGGTCGGCAAGGCCTACGACGAGGCGGTCAAGCGCAGCATCTACGAGTACCCCGGCGTCCCTGGGCGCGCCGAGTGCGGCCTGTTCCAGCTGATGGGCTGCTTCAGGAACATCGCGGTGGACGCCGTCGACTCGGCCTACCGGCGCCAGCGCGAGCGCCTCGCCCAGGCCCTGGACGAGCGCCTGCGCGACACCATGGCGTCGGCCCAGCGCACCACCGGCGCGTCGGCACTGACACTCGAGTCGGCCGTGCGCGGCCAGTCCGCCGCCGCCACGCGCATGACACGCGAGCAGGCCGACGCAGTGCTGGTGGCACTGGCCGGCGCGGCGGCGTTCGGCAACGCGGCGCTGCTGTTCGTGGCGGCGCGGGCCTTCCTGCTCGTGCTCGCACGGCTGCTGTTCGCGCAGAACAAGCAGGCCTTCATGACCATCACGCCGCGCGAACGGCCGCTGGACGAACTCGCCGAGCCGGTGCGGGTCGACGTGCCCGACGGCGACGAGCTGCACATGCAGCTGCACCGCGGCCGGCTGCTGATGAAGCAGGCCTTCGACGTGGACGGCGCCGCGCCCAACACCCTGTGGCTGCCGCCGCAGCCGCTGAAGGCGGCGCTGTCGCGGCTGCGCCATGGCTGCTACTGGCTCAAGGAGATCGAGGCCGACGACGAACCGCGCACGCTGACGCTGAAGTCCACTCCGGGCACCAACTTCTTCTGCTGGCACATTCCGGCCGATGCCGAGGTGGCGTTCCGCTGGGACCGCTTCGCCGGCATGTCGGGGTCGGTGCGTCTGCGGCGCGTGTTCAGCCTCAAGCTCGGCACGCTGGTGCTGGGGCACGTGACCGTGGCCACGGCACGCGGGCCGGGCCTGCTGGTGCAGCACGCCTACACACGCGCCAGCGCGCAGCGCACCTCGGTGTCGCAGGCCCGCGTGGTGGGCTGGCAGGTCGGCTCGCTGTTTCGCGTCGAATCCGGCAAGAGCAAGAAGAACGTCTACGTGGACCACTGCCACGTCGTGTGCGCCGAGCCGGGCCTGGCCGTGCACGAGGCCGCGCGCGAGGGGCGCGGCGGGCACGGCCTGTGGCGCGAGCTGCTCGGGCTGCTGCGGCCCTGACCCCGGCGCCGGTCCCGGGCTGGCTGGCCGTCGGCGGGCTCAGGCGCCGGGGCGCTCGCTGAAACCGCCGGCCAGCACCAGCAGGCCGCCTTCCTCGCGCAGCGGCAGGTTCGGCAGCGCGCGCGGCGCGGGCCCGGAGACCACTGCACCGCCGCGCAGCGGATCGAAGTGGGAAAAGTGGCAGGGGCAGTGCAGCTGCTGCAGGCGCGGCCGCCAGTCGCGCACGACACAGTCGCCGTGCGTGCAGGCCGCCGAGTAGGCCAGCACGCCCGCCGCGGCGCGGGATCGCGTGGCCTCGTCCATCGCCGCCGGGTCGAGCCGGATCAGCAGCAGCCGCTGGCGCGGCCCCTGGCGCACGCGGCCGGAGTCCGGATCGCGGGCCCACGCCAGCAGCGGCCCCGCGCCGGCGACCAGATCCGAGGCGGACAGCGGCACTGCGGCATCGTCGCGCACCAGCCGGTCGCCGGCGCGCGGATGGTCCTCGTCGGCCGCGACGGGCGCCGCCCACCAGGCGGCGGCAGCGGCCAGCAGCACACGGCGCGGATTCGGGCCATCCATGACGGCGCCAATGTACGCCCGCCGCGCAGCGTGCATGATGCGCGCCCATGGACCGCATCACCGGCGTTCAGCTGTTCGTCCGCATCGTCGAGACGGGCAGTTTCAGCAAGGCCTCGGCCGACCTCGGCATCACGCAGCCGACCGCGACCAAGCACGTGGCCGCGCTCGAGGCGCACCTCGGCGCACGGCTGCTGAACCGCAACACGCGCGGCGTCAGCGCCACCGAGATCGGCCAGCTCTACTACGAGAAGTGCAAGACCATCCAGCGCGAACTGGAGGAGGCCGACAGCCTCGCCGCGCTGCTGCAGAGCAAGGTCGGCGGGCAGCTGCGCATCAGCACCTCGGTCGCCTTCGGCCGCCGCGTGGCCACGCCGCTGGCGCTGCGCTTCATGCGCGAGCACCCGGAGGTGACGATCGACCTGAGCTTCGACGACCGCTACGTCAACCTCGTCGAGCAGGGCGTGGACGTGGCGCTGCGCATGGGCCGGCTGGCGGATTCCGCGCTCGGCGCGCGTTACCTCGGCGTGAACCCCTGGCTCACGGCGGCGGCGCCCGACTACCTCGCGCGGCGCGGCACGCCGCAGGCGCCGGCCGACCTGGCCGGGCACGACTGCCTGGTCTACAGCAGCGTGCAGGGCGACGACCGCTGGAACTTCGCGTCCCCTGGCGGCGAGGAGGTTGCGGCGCCGGTGCGCGGCCCGCTGCGCTCGAACAACCTGTCGGCCGTGCTGGCCGCCTGCCGCGCCGGCCTCGGCCTGGCCGTGCTGCCCTGGTACGTGGCGCGCGAATCGGTGGCCGACGGCAGCATCGTCCCGGTGCTGGCCGAGCATGTGCTGCCGGCGCAGGAACTGCACGCGGTGTTCCCGTCGCCCAAGCTGGTCCCGCACAAGGTGCGCCGCTTCATCGAGTTCCTGCAGCAGCAGCTCGATGGCGAATGGTGGATGCGTCCGCTGTGAGAGTCGTCGCCCGAACCGTGTCGCGCCTCGGCGCTGGGCTGGCCATGCTGATCAGCGCCGCGGCGGCTGCGGCCGCGCCGCTGCAGGACTCGATCGCCGAACGCGTGGCGCCGTGCACGGCCTGCCACGGCCAGGAAGGCCGCGCCGCGCCGGACGGCTACTACCCGCGCATCGCCGGCAAGCCAGCCGGCTACCTGCACCAGCAGCTGCGCAACTTCCGCGAAGGCCGGCGGCGCTACGGCCCGATGGTCTACCTGGTCGACCCGCTGGACGACGCCTACCTGGCCGAGATCGCGGCCTACTTCGCGGGCCTCGATCTCCCGTATCCGCCGCCGCGGCCGCCGGCGGCCGAACCGGCCGTGCTGGCCCGCGGCGAGCAGCTGGCGCGCGAGGGCGACCCCGCCCGCCGGCTGCCGGCCTGCGCCGACTGCCACGGCACGCAGCTGCTCGGCGTGGCGCCCGCGGTGCCGGGGTTGCTCGGGCTGCCGCCGGACTACCTGCGCGCCCAGCTCGGCGCCTGGGTCAACGGCCAGCGGCGCGCGCTGGCACCGGACTGCATGGCCACGATCGCCGAACGGCTCACGCCACAGGACGTCGCTGCGCTGGCTGCCTGGCTGGCCGGCCAGCCGGTGCCCGCCGGGGCGCACCCCGCCGCCCGTCCCGAACGCCGCGCGCCGCTCGAGTGCGGCGGCATGCCGCCCTGAGCGCGTGGACGAGCTCCGATGCTGACCCGCCTGATCGTCCTGCTGCTCGCGCTGACGGCGCTGCTGGCGGCCGGCATCGCCGCCCTGAACCTGCGCGGCGAGGCGCCCATCGCGCCGGATGCCCGTCCGCAGGACGGCACGCCGTCCCAGATCGCGCAGGGCGCCTACCTGGCGCGGGCCGGCAACTGCGCCGCCTGCCACACCGCCCGCGGCGGCGCGCCGTACGCGGGCGGGCGGGGCATCGCGACGCCGTTCGGCACGGTCTACGCCGGCAACCTGACGCCGGATGCCGAGACCGGCCTCGGCCGCTGGAGCGCGGACCAGTTCTGGCGCGCCCTGCACCACGGCCGCTCGGCAGACGGGCGCCTGCTCTATCCCGCCTTCCCCTACCCGGACTTCACGCGCGTCACGCGCGACGACAGCGACGCGTTGTACGCGTTCCTGCGCTCGCTGCCGGCAGTCCGCCAGCCGAACCGCCCGCACGCGCTCGAGTTCCCGTATTCGACGCAGGCGGCGCTCGCGGTCTGGCGCGCGCTGTTCTTCCGGCCCGGCAGCTTCGAAGCGGAACCGGACCGGTCGCCGGCCTGGAACCGCGGTGCCTACCTGGTGCGCGGCCTGGGCCACTGCGCCGCCTGCCACGGCGGGCGCAACTTCCTGGGTGCGACGCCGGAGGGCGGTCTGTCGCTGTCCGGCGGTGTCATCCCGATGCGGCAGTGGTACGCCCCCGCGCTCGATGCGCCGGATCAGGCCGGCGTCGCGGACTGGCCCGAGGGCGAGGTGGTCGCGTTGCTGCGCGACGGGGTCGCTCCGCGCGGCGGCGTGCTCGGCCCGATGGCCGAGGTGGTGCTGGGCAGCACGCAGCACCTGCGCGAGGACGACCTGCGGGCCATCGCGGCGTTCCTGAAGGCGCTGCCGCAGCGCGCGCCGTCCCAGCCGGATGCCCGGCCGGCGGACCCGCAGGTGCTCGAGGCCGGCGAGCGGCTGTACGCGGACCAGTGCGCCGACTGCCACGGCGCGGCGCGCGAAGGGCGACGCAGCGCCGCCGGGCGCCTGCTCTACCCCGCGCTGGACGGCAACCGGGTCGTGACGATGGAGCCGCCCGCCAACCTGGTGCGCGTGATCGTGCACGGCGGCTACCTGCCGGCGACGGCGGGCAACCCGCGGCCGTTCGGCATGCCGCCGTTCGGTCTGCGCCTGGACGACGCGCAGATCGCCGCGCTCGCCACCTGGCTGCGCGAACGCAACGGCGCCGGGCCGGTGTCGCCGCTGCAGGTCGCGCGGCTGCGCGGCGCGGCCGCGACGGACTGAGCAAGGGCTCGCGAGCGCCCGAGGGAACTGGGGTGTCGGATCAGCCCCGGCGCAGCGGCGCCAGCGTGGCCCGCAGGCGCTCGCGCGCGTCGGCCGATTCGGCGGCCGAGTGGCCGAGCGCGTCCTCCACGTTGCCGATGTGGTCGAGCATCAGCGAGGCGGCCTTCTCCAGTTCGCCGCGTTCGACCGCCTCGACGATGCGCGCGTGGTCCGCGCAGGACGCGCGCGCGTCGTGGGTCGACTGGTACAGCGTCGCGACCAGCGTGGTGCGCGCGGTCAGGTCGCGCAGCATGTCCGACAGCAGCCGGTGGCCGAGGCATTCGGCCAGGCAGACGTGGAAGTCGGCCAGCAGGAAGGCCCGCGTGGCCGGATCCGCGCCTTCGATGGCCGCCTGCTCCTCCCGGATGTGCTCGCGCAGGCGCCGCACCACCTGCTGCAGCGGCGCGCCCTCGCGTTCGCCGCCGGCCTGGCGCAGCAGGCCCGACTCGACGGCGCGGCGGGCCGCGAACGCGTCGCGCGCCTCCTCGACCGAGGGTTCGACCACGTACCAGCCCTTGCGCGTGCGGACTTCGACGAAGCCACGCGCCTGCAGCTGCATCAAAGCCTCGCGCACCAGCGTGCGGCTGACGCCGAACAGGTCGGCCAGCTCCTGCTCGCCGAGCCGCTCGCCCGGCGCGAGCTTCTGCGCCAGGATGGATTCGACGACGCGCTGGGCGATCTCGGTCTGCGTGGCCATGTCGGGCGCGACTGTAGCGGCTCCTCAGGCGCGCGCCGGCAGCGCGGCGGGCGCGGCGGCCACGTCGGCCACGTCGGCGTCGTCCTCGGTGGGAGGCACGGGGCGGCCGTCCAGCACCGCGTGCGCGCGCTCGCGGTCGATGTCGCCCTCCCAGGCCGCCACCGCGACGGTCGCGACGCAGTTGCCGATCAGGTTGCCGAGCGCGCGGGCGATGCCCATGAACCAGTCGACCGACAGCACCAGCACCAGCCCGATCGCCGGGATCGCCGGGATGGCCTGCAGCGTCGCCGCCAGCACGACGATCGCGGAACCCGGCACGCCGTGCGCGCCCTTGCTGGTGACCAGCGAGATCGCCAGGATGGTCAGCAGGTCGGTCATCGAGATCGGCGTGTTGGTCGCCTGCGCGATGAACACGGCCGCCAGCGTGATGTAGATCGAGAACGCATCGAGATTGAACGAGTAGCCGGTCGGGATCACCAGGCCCACCGTGCTGTCGCGGATGCCCATGCGCTTGAGCTTGGACATGATCTGCGGCAGCACGCTGTCGCTCGAGGTCGTCGCGAACACGACCGCCAGCTCCTCGCGCAGGTACTTCAGCAGCTTGAAGATCGAGAAGCCGGCCAGCCGCATGATCGTGCCCAGCACGACGACGACGAAGATGACCACCGCCGCGTAGAACAGCACCACCAGCAGGCCGAGTTGCTTCAGCGAGCCGATGCCGTACTTGCCGACCGTGAAGGCGATCGCGCCGAGCACGCCGAACGGCGCCAGCTTGATGATGATGCCCATGGTCTTGAACAGCACGTGCGACAGCGTGTCGATGAAGCCGGCCACCGGCGCGCCGCGCTCGCCGAGCAGCGCCAGCGCGCAGCCGAACAGGATCGCGAACAGCAGCACCTGCAGCACGTCGCCGGTGGCGAACGCCTGCACCACGGTGGTCGGGATCAGCTTCATCAGGAAGTCGACCGTGCCGCCGCCGGTCAGCTTGCTGGCGTTGTCCGCGTAGGCGCTCATCGCCTTCGCGTCGAGCGCGGCCGGGTCCACGTTCATGCCGACACCCGGCTGGAACACGAACGCGAGCAGCAGCCCGAGCGCCAGCGCGACGGTCGTGACGACCTCGAAATAGACCAGCGCCTTGACCCCGACGCGGCCGACACGTTTCAGGTCGCCCGCGCCGGCGATGCCGTGCACGACGACGCAGAAGACCAGCACCGGGATGATCATCTTGATCAGCCTGATGAACGCGTCGCCGAGCGGCTTGAGCTTGACGGCGAACTCGGGCACGGCCAGGCCGATCGCGACGCCGACGACGAGCGCGAGCACGACCTGACCGAACAGGGAGCGCAGGAAAGAGGGCATGGGGGTCTCCAGCGGGTTGGTGCCGGCCTGTGTTGCTCACAAGCTTGCATACAAGCAATGTAGGCAAATATCCGCTCTCTGCTCTCAGGGATAACCCGCGGTCAGAACTGCCGTTCGGCCAGCCGGCCGATCAGCTCCATCACCCGCTCGGCGGGGCCGCGCCGCGCCCAGTCCTGCGGTTGCACCGGGCGCGCGTCGGCCAGGTCGAGCGCGAACTGGGCTTCCAGCGCCCGGCCGAAGTCGTCGCCCAGCACGACGGCGTTCGCCTCGCTGTTGTCGACCCAGCTGCGCCAGTCCATGTTGCTCGATCCGACGGTCGACCAGACGCCGTCGATCACCGCCGTCTTGGCGTGCAGCAGCGCCGACTGCAGCTCGTGGATGCGCACGCCGGCGGCGAGCAGCTCGCCGTAGTAGGCGCGCCCGGCGTACAGGACGAGGTCGAAGTCGCTGCGCGACGGCAGGATCAGCACCACCTCCACGCCACGCCGGGCCGCGCCGGCCAGCGCCTCGGCCATGCGCTTGCCGGGCGCGAAGTAGGCCATCGTCAGGTGCACGCTGCGCTGTGCCGATTCGATCGCGCCGAGCAGCGCCTCGTAGATCGGGTTGTGCTCGTCCTCCGGGTCGGACAGCAGCAGTTGCACGGTCGTCGCTCCGGCGGCGCGGGGTGCGCCGGACGGCGCCGCGGGCAGCGCGTCGCGGCAGCCCTGCGTGTGCCACTGGGCCTCGTACGCGGCCGCCAGCGCCGGCACCACCGGGCCGCGCAGCTCGACATGGGTGTCGCGCCAGCCGCCTTCCGGCGCGGCCTGCGGGGACACGGCGCGCCGCCGGGCCGGGCCCGAGGACCCGGCCGCATAGACCTGGCTGATGTTGATGCCGCCGGTGAAACCGACCTGGTCGTCGACGATCAGGAACTTGCGGTGGTCACGCTGGCTGATGCCCCAGTAGCCGGGCCGGCGCAGCGGGTTCACCGGGTTGAAGGCGCAGACCGCGACACCCCCGGCGCGCAGGCCGTCGAAGAACGAGTCGGAGGAGGCACGCGAGCCCAGGCTGTCGTACAGCACCGCGACGCCCACGCCGGCCCGGGCGCGCTCGACCAGCAGCGAGCCCATCTCGGCCGCCACGCCCTCGTCGTCGAAGATGTAGCTCTCCAGCAGCACGCGCGAACGCGCCGCGTGCAGCGCCGCGCGCATCGCGGCGAAGGTCTGCGGGCCGTCGATCAGCAGCCGGGCCGCGTTGTCCGAATACAGGTGCGCGCCGCGCTGCGCTGCGATGCGTTCGAGGTGGCGGCGCGCCAGTCCGGGCCGCCCCTCGGCGGCCACCTGGGCGACGACGCGCCGCGCGCTGACGGGGCCTTGCGCGTTGGACGCCGTCAACCCGACCGGCGCAGTCGCCGGGGGCGCCGACGCCGCACTAGCCACCTGCGCCGCCCGCTCGGGGCGCAGCGCCGAGGCGCAGCCGGACAGCTGGGCGGCCAGCACCAGGCCGGCGAGGATCAGGAAGCGCATCGTCGGGCCCCAGGCGGTGGCGATGCTGCATCGTGGCGTGTGGCGTGGGACGCCCCTGTCCGCCGGCGACCCGACCGGATGTCGGAGCATGCCGACAAGGCGTGTCAGGAACCGTCTTCCCCCTCCCGCAACAGCGCAGCGAAGGCCGCGCCGGCCCGGCGCAGCGCGATCTCCGCCGGGCCGAGCCGGTGGAAGCGGGCGCCGAACTCGGACAGCGACGGCGTGTGCGCGAAACGCAGCGCCGCGAGCTGCTGCCCGCTCGACGCATCCAGCGCCTCCACCTCGACGCTGGCGCCACCGCTGTCCAGCGGTACGAACAGCAGCAGCGCGGAGGTGGTGTTCAGCAGCGGCGAGACGGTGTCGAGCTGCGTGATCGCCGCGCGCAGGCGCACTGGCCGGCCCGCCGGCTGCGCGGGCAGATCGCGCAACCCCTCCTGCAACTGCGCCTGCAGCATTGCCAGCAGCGCCGCCTGCTCGCCCGGCGCGATGTCCGGGTGCGGGCCGGCCCGCCACTCGACGACCACGAGCGTCACCCGGGCCGGATCGATCCCCTGCCGCGGCCGGGCGCGGGCCGACCGCCCGTCCATTGCCATGACCAGCCGGGTTTCGTCGCTCAGGAAGGCAGCGCCCGGCGGCACGGCCGGAGCCGCGGCACAACCGGCCAGCAGGGCCGCACCCAGCGCGGCGGCGACGCGGGCGCTATGCACCGCGGCCCCGGCGTGCGCGCGACTGCATGGCACGGCCGAGCAGATGCAGCAGGCCGGTCGGCAGCCGCAACGCCTGGCGCAACGGCTGCCACAGGCGCTCGAGCCGGAACGCCGGGCGCGCCAGCGTGCCGAGGCGGCCGAGTCGATGCACCGGGTCGCCCGCGCCGCGTTCGCCGCGGTACACGCGCTGCGGATGGTCATGCGGCACGAGCCGCTGCAGATCGGCGGTGTGGATCCAGCGCTCCGCATCCAGCACGGTGACGCGCCGCAGGATGCGCCAGCGGCCGTCGCGGCGCTCGAACTCGTCGAGGTAGCGCCCCTGGTGCCAGCAGTCGGTCAGTTTCGTCGCGCGTTCGAGCCGGTGAATCACCGACCACTGGGTCTCCACATGGGCGCGGTCGCCGTCCAGCGTGATCAGCGGGTTGCTGAGCGAGTGGATGCTGCGGTCGAGTTCGGCCAGGCGGGGCAGCACGTAGTCGGCGAAGTCCCAGCCGCGCCCGACGAAGAAACCGTGGTCGTCGGTCCCGTCCGGGTGGTAGCAGGCCTTCATCAGCGTCGCGTCGCCGCGGTCGACCGCACGACAGTACTCGTGCAGGACGGTGCGGATCGCCTCGCGGTCGGTCAGTGCCTGCAACTGCGCGCGCAGCGCCTGCAGTTCAAGCGGGGATTCGATGCACAGGTCCACCAGCGGCTCCCGGGTTGGTTCGTCACGGGAGCATTTCAGCTTCGGCGTGCTGCACGCCCGTTGCGCACGCCGGGCCGCCGGTTTCAGCCGCAACCGGTGGCAGCGGGCCGACCCGGCTTCGGGAGCAGCCTGCCGACGCTAGTGCGGCGCCGCGCTGACCCGCCACACGACGTCGCCAACGTCGTCGGCCACCAGCAGCGCACCGTCCGCGGCGAGCGCCACACCGACCGGCCGGCCGTAGGACACCTTCTCGTCCGGCGCGAGAAAGCCGCTCAGGATGTCGCGCGGCGGCCCCGCGGGCCGGCCGTCGGCGAAGGGCACGAACACGACGCGGTAGCCGCTCAGCGTGCTGCGGTTCCACGAGCCGTGCTGGCCGATCACCATGCCCTCTTCCGGAAAGCCGGGCAGCGTGCCGGCCGGCAGCCAACACAGGCCGAGCGAGGCGGTGTGGCCGCCGAGCGCATAGTCCGGCGCGATGGCGCGTGCGACGGCCGCGGGGTCCTGCGGCACGCGGTCGTCCACCGTCCCGCCCCAGTAGCTGTACGGCCAGCCGTAGAAGCCGCCGTCGCGCACCGAGCTCAGGTAGTCCGGCGGCGTCTCGTCGCCCAGCCCGTCGCGTTCGTTGACCACCGTCCACAGCGTGCCGCGGCGCGGCTCCCAGGCCAGGCCCACCGGGTTGCGCAGGCCGCCGGCGAAGATCCGGCTCGTGCCGCCGGCCAGGTCGAGCTCGTAGATGCAGGCGCGGCCCTCCTCCTCGGCGAGGCCGCTCTCGCCGATGTTGCTCAGCGAGCCGACACCGGCGTAGAGCCGGCGTCCGTCCGGGCTGGCGAGCAGGCTGCGTGTCCAGTGCCCGCCGGGCTTGAAGCTGCACAGCGGCCGGCCGGGGGCGTCGATGCGGGTCGCGCCGGGCGTGTACGGGAAGGCCGCCACGCCGTCGGTGTTGCCGACGTAGAAGGTGTCGCCCACGAGGGCCATGCCGAACGGCTGGCGCAGCCCCTCGAGCAACGCACTGCGGACCTCGGCGACGCCGTCGCCGTCCGCATCGCGCAGCAGCGTGATGCGGTTCGGGCTCGGTCCGATCGCCGCCGCGCGCCGCAACGTGCTGTGCATCGCGTGGTCGAACAGCGAGCGCGCCGGCGCCGGCTCGAACAGCGCCTCGGCCACCGTCACGTCGCCGTTGGGCAGCACGTGCAGCCAGCGCGGATGCTTCAGCCCGGTCGCGAAGGCGTTGACCGCGAGGCCCGGCGCGGCGACGGGCGTCTGGCCGGCCGACCAACCCTGCGCCGTCGGCATCTTCAGCGTCGGGATCGCGCCCTGCGGCCGCGCCGGCGGGATGGTCGGCGCGCTGCCGACGGCCTGCTGCGCCACCGTCCCCTGCAGGCGGCGCCACAGGATCGCCGCCTGCCCCACCCACGCCACGAGCTGCGCCATCGCGCCGGAAGAACCCATCGCCATGCTCCTTCAGTCCGGGCGCGCATCGTACGCAGGAACGACGCACCCTGCCCGGGCCCCGCGAGCGCGGGGTCTCACACGTTTGCGGGAGTGCCGCGCCGGGCCCATCGGCGTTCCATGGGCACATGGACCTCCGTTGCACGCCCGCGCTCCGCCCGGCCCTCGCCGACCGGGCGCAGTCGCGCGCCGAGGAGTGGGCCAACACGCTGAGCCACGGCCTGGGCATCGCGCTCGCGCTGCTGGCCTGGCCCTGGCTGGCCGACGCGGCGCAGCGCCAGTCGGGCACGCCGGGCGTCGTCGGCGTCGCGCTGTTCAGCGCCTCGATGCTGCTGCAGTACCTGGCCTCGACGGTCTATCACGCGCTGCCGCACGGCCGTGCCAAGCAGTGGGCACGGACCGTCGACCATGCGGCGATCTACCTCTTCATCGCCGGCAGCAGTTCGCCGTTCACGCTCGGCATCCTGCAGGGCGCGGCCGGCGTGGCGACCTGCGCACTGGTCTGGTCACTCGCGCTGTGGGGCGCCTCGCTGAAGCTGCGCCGCCGCCTGACGAACCGGCGCCTGTCGACCGGCCTGTACATCCTGCTCGGCTGGCTGGCGCTGCTGGCCGCGTGGCCGGGGCTGCGCGGCCTCGACCCCACCGCCCTGTGGTGGCTGCTGGGCGGGGGCGCCGCCTACCTGCTGGGCACCGCGTTCTTCGTGTTCGACGCCTCGCTGCGCTTCGGCCATTTCGTCTGGCACCTGTTCGTGCTGGCCGGCAGCGGCTGCCACGTCTGCGCGGCCGTCTGGCCGGCGCTGGGCTGAAGGCGGCCGGTCAGGAACTCGACGGCGGCTGGCCACCCTTGTCCGACCAGAGCACGCCGCCGGTGGCCCAGTCCTGGCGTGCGATGTCGTAGAACAGCACGTCGATGCCGTCCGCGCTGCCGCCCAGCACCTTGACGCAGGCGGCCGTGATCTCCCGGGCCAGGGCCTGCTTCTGTTCGTGCGTGCGGCCTTCGAAGAGTTCGACGCGGATGGTGGGCATGGTGAGGT
>JAHBZL010000027.1 GCA_019635485.1 Piscinibacter sp.
TCGCGCGCCGGCTCGTCGATACCGTCGAAGTCGACGTGGCGGCGCTCGACGCCGGCCGGCGGCGGCGGCGCGCTCGGCGCGGCGCTGCTCGAGGCGCTGCTCGCGACCGCGGCATTCCAGCCGCTGCACGTGCTCGTGACACAGGACTTCCACGCCACGCCGGCGGGCCTGCGGCCGGTGCTCGCCGGCACGGCGCTGGCCCTGCCCGCCGGGCTCGGCACGCTGGGCGTGGTCGTGTTCGACCGCGAACGCCACGCGAACGGGCGCGACGCGGCCTTCCTGCGCCCGCAGCCGGATCAGCTGCTGCCGCTCGCGACCGCGCTGCAGCGCGCTGGCGTGCGCGACCTGCTGGTGGTGCTGCCGCACGACGCGGCGCGCCTGCCGCAGGCGCTGCGGGCCGGCCTGGCGAACCTGGACGAGCAGGCCGTCGCGGCGCTCGGCTTCGAGCGGGTCGTGTTCATGCGCTCGGCCCAGCCGCCGGCCGGCGCGACCAGCCGCGGCCTGCAGCGCCTCGCCGACCTGGTGCTCGCGCAGCTGCGCCTGATGACACCGCAGCCCTGGCAGCCGGTACGCGCACGCAAGGTCGCGCAACTGGCGGCCGCGCTGGCGCGCCTGCTGCCCGATGCGCCCGCCGGCACGCGGGTGCTCGCACCGGAGCTGGTCTGGCAGGCCGCGCAGGGGGAGGACACCCTCGCCTTCGCCGGCGCCTGGCTGCGCGGCGAGGCGCTGCCGGACGCCGCGCTCAAGGTGCCGCGGCTGTGACGGTCGCGCCGCGGGGCGGCGGCGCAACGAGCAGCGGCCGCGCCACCGGTGGCTGCCAGCTCGCCAGCGCCTCCAGCTCCGCCTCGCGCCGCTCGCGCGGCAGCCGCTTGATGCCCTTCAGCACCGCGGCGACACGCTCACGCACGGCGGCCTCGTCGTGGGTCCAGCGGCGCAGCTGCTGGTCCGGGTTCACGAGCAGGCTGGCCAGCCAGGCGGCCTCGCGCGGCTTGAGCAGGTTCGCCGGCTTGCCGAGGTGGTGGCGCGCCGCGGCCTCGGCGCCGCAGATGCCGTCTCCCCAGGGCAGCACGGCCAGGTAGAGCTGCAGGATGCGCCCCTTGCCGAGCGTGCGCTCCATCTCGACGGCGTACAGCCACTCGCGCAGCTTGCGCATCGGGTCGCGCTCGTCGCCGGTGTAGAGCAGCTTGGCCAGCTGCTGCGTGATCGTGCTCGCGCCCTGCAGCGTGTCGGGCCGCACCTGGTTGCTCTTGCCGACGCTGACCCAGCTGTCCAGCTCGTAGCCGGGATGTTCGAAGAAGCGCGCGTCCTCCGCGGCGATCACCGCGTTCTGGATCCAGCCCTCGACGCGGCCGGACGCCGGCTGCGGCCGGC
This sequence comes from Piscinibacter sp., assembly GCA_019635485.1. Taxonomy (GTDB): domain Bacteria; phylum Pseudomonadota; class Gammaproteobacteria; order Burkholderiales; family Burkholderiaceae_C; genus Piscinibacter. Next base: position 1,372 of record JAHBZL010000027.1, read on the forward strand.
AGCGCTGCGCCACGTCGACATCGCGCAGCGCCTCGGTGCCGAGACCGTCGACCGCCACGCCGGCCAGCGTCGGCCGCAGGCGGCGCAGCTGCAGGCCGTCCGGTCCCAGCGTCGCGTCGAGCTGCAGCGCGAGGCGGCCGTCGATGCGCGCGTCGCGCGCCTCCGGCACCGCGTCGCCGAACAGCGCGACGATGTCGGCCAGCGCCGTCGGCGCCAGCTCGGCGTGCAGCTGCAGGCCTTCGCTCTTCAGCTCGCCGCGCCACGGCAGTTCGACGGCGCGGGCTCCGGCGCCGAGGCGCAGGCTGCCGTCGAAGCGGTCGGCGCCGTGCGGCTGCAGCGTCAGCAGCGCCTGCGTCACCGTCACCGGCGCCGGGCCCAGTGCGTCGAGCCGGAAGCGGCACGGCGCGCACTGCGCGTCGATGCCGCCGTCGCGCCGCGCGCGCAGCGTCCACGCGCCGATACGCCGGCCGTCCAGGTGCGGCCGCAGCAGCGGGTGGGTGGCCCAGCGCAGCGCCGTCGGCACGCTCGCCGGGCGCTGCCAGCGTCCGAGCGCCAGCTCGACGCTCCACTCGCCCGGCCGAGGCGTCAGCGCGGCGAACGCGACCAGCAGCAACCCGGCGGCGCAGAGCAGGGTGGCCAGCGCCAGCGCGGCCAGTGCACGGGTCAGGGATCGGATCGGGGTCTTCACAGGGCCTCCACCACGGTGACGGCCAGCCAGGGCCCGGACGACTGCCCGAGCGTGGCCGACCAGAACCAGGACGACGGGTCGATGAACGCGCTGCCGTCGTCGCCTTCGATGCGTTCGCAGACCCGCAGGCGCTCGCCGTCGGGCGCGGTGCTCTCGAAGCAGCGCCAGAGGCGGCCGCGGGCGTCGTGCTCGAGCCGGGTCGCCGCGATGCGGTGGCCGAGACCGCGGAAGCAGTCGGCCGCCGGATGCAGCAGCCGCGTCGGCGCATCGACGCGGCGCAGCACCAGCACACGTTCGCCGTCGGTGAAGCGGCCGATCGCGCCCGGGAAGCGCGCCGCGAAGCGCTGCTCGACCGCGCTGCTGGCGAGCGGGCGCAGCACGCGGCCATCCCATTCGCGCGGCCACTCGACGCCGCCCTGCGACACGCCGTGCGCGGCGGCCGCGGGGGCCGCCGGCAGCAGCAGCGGCGCGCCCGCGCTGAGCGCCAGCACGAAGGCGGCCAGCGCCGGCCAGTGCCTAGACCACATGGTTCACCTCCATCACACGGCCGCCGCGCTGGCGCATCACGGCCAGCACGGCCGCCGCGACGCCGGCCAGCGCCGCGAGGCCGATCGCCTCGTGCAGCGCGGGATCCAGCCCCTGCGGCCGGGCTTCCAGCGCCACCAGCACGGCGTTGCGCAGCACGTTGCCGGCCAGCACCAGCGCGCCGACCAGCGGCAGCCGGCGCAGGAACGAGGCGTCGCCCCGGCCGGTCAGCGCCGATGCCGCGCAGGCGCAGAAATAGGCCATCCACGCCAGCTGCACGCCCGAACACGGCGCATCGACGATCACCTGCCGGCCCTGCACGAACATCGTCGTGCCGGCGCGTTCGGCGGCCAGGCCCGCGGCCTGCAGCAGCCAGGCACTCGCCTGCGCGGTCAGCACGCGCAGCGGGTAGCCGGCGTAGTACTGCAGCGATGCGACCAGCGGCAGCGCGAGCACCAGCAGGCCGGCCAGCGGCGCGCGCGGTGCGGTCTCCGGCAGCCAGGCCGCGAGCCCGGCCGCCAGCGCCAGCGCCGCGAGCAGCGCGCAGGCCAGCGGCGGCGCGACGAACAGGCCGAGGCTGGACAGCGCCGTCAGCCCCATCGCGGCGGCCAGCCAGCCGGTGCGCGGCGCGACGCGCAGGCGCGGCGCGAGCGGCACCAGCAGCAGCACCAGCAGCGCGATCGCGGCGAGCCCGAGCGGGTCGTCCGAACCGTCCTGCACGCGGCGCAGCAGCCACACGCCATGCGGCCACAGCGCCAGCAGCTGCAGCGCCAGCCAGCCCAGCGGCGAGAGATACGAGGGCCGGCACGCCACGGCGGGCGGCCAGCAGGGGGAGGCCAAGGCGAATCTCATGGTCATGTGCTGCTCCAGCTTCATCCGGCAGGCGCCGTGGATCGGGGCGGTTACCAATTCCCGCGGCGAAAGAGCGCCGCGCCGACCAGGCCGAACACCACCAGCAGCGAGAGCCAGGCCCCCGGCTCCGGCGTGCTCGGCACCGCCGCGCCAACCGCGTTGGCGCTGACGCCCTGCGGCAGCGGCAGCGGCTGGTCGACCGGGACCGCCGGCTCGCTGGTGCGCACCACGTGGTCGACCGCGATGAAGCTGGTGTACTGGGTCAGCAGGCTGTAGCGCAGGCCGAGCGCGGTGATCGCCTCGCGTTGCCCGCTGCCGCCCTCCAGCGCCTCCTGGTCGGAGAGCTGCTGGATGCGGCTGCGGGCCCACAGCTGGCGCAGCGCACCGGCGTCGGCGTCCGGCAGGCTCACGGGGACGACCTCGCTGTACGAGCCGTTCGCGGCCTGCCCTTCCAGCACGAGCTGGCCCTGCGGCTCGCCGCGCCACTTGCCCTGGATCAGCACCGGGCGGCCGCCCAGCACGTCGGGCAGCGCGTCGAGCGCGGCGGGCTCGAGGTCGTACACGTCCAGCCCGTCGAAGCGGGCGTGCAGCGCGGTCAGCACCGGCGCGTCGATCATCCGGCGCAGCCGCTCGGCCTGCGCGGCGGCCAGTTCGGGCCTGGTGACGATGAACGGCTCGCCCTGGCCGGCGCGCGCGATGCCCTCGATCAGGTGCCGGTTCACCGAGCTGCCGATGCCGAACGCGAACACGTTGCTGTTGCCGAGGTTGCGCCGCACCAGCTCGAAGACCTGGTTCTCGACCGTCACGTAGCCGTCGGTGACGACGATCACGCTGCGCGAGACGTCGGCGTTCTTCGGCAGCGCGGCGATGCGCCTGAGCGCCGGCACGATCTCGGTGCTGCCGCCGCCGCGCGCCTGGTCGATGGTCGCGATCGCGCGCTCGATATTGGCCCGCGTGGCCGGTACCGGCGTGGCATTGAGCATCTGGTTGCTGCCGGAGAACAGCATCACGTTGAAGGTGTCGCTGGGGCGCAGGCCGCCGATCAGATTGCGCAGCAGCACCTTCGCGGTGTTGAGCGGGTGGCCGTGCATCGAGCCCGAGATGTCGACCACGAACACGTACTCGCGCGGGTTGATCTGCGCGCTGGCGATCGCCTTCGGCGGCTCGACCAGCGCGAGGAAGAAGTTCTCTCCCGGCGCACCGTCGTCGCCCTCGCCCTTGAAGAGCATCAGCCCGGTCGCGGTGCGCTCGCCGGCGAGGCGGTACTCGAGGACGAAGTCGCGGTCGTTGCGCGGCCCGCCGTCGTTCAGCGCGACCTCGGCGACCGGCGTGCCCTCGCCCTGCACCTCGATGCCGTGCGTGGACGAACGCAGCTCGCTGACCGGCAGCGGCGAGGCGAAGTGCACCGCAAGGTCGAACGCGCTGGGGCTCGCCTCGCCCTCGGGCAGCACCGGTGTGGCCGGGAAGTGGCTGGCGCCGCCCTGCGCGGCCGGCACGTGGTAGCGCGGGCCGACGACGGTCGGGAACACGAACGCGTAGCGTCCTTCGGTCGGCGCGATCAGTTCGGTGTAGCGCAGCTCGACCGCGACCTCGTCGCCGGGCAGGATGTTGGCCACGTTCATCTGGAACACGTTCGGCCGGTGCTGCTCGAGCAGCGCGCTGGTCTTGCCCTCGCGTTTCGCGGTCTCGTGGCGGATGCGGGCGCGCTGCTTCTCGTCGATCTGCGCGACGATCGTGCGCCCGCCCAGCCGCACCTGCATCGCGTGCACCGCGGCGCGCGTCGAGCCGGGGAACACGTAGCGCGCCTCGATCGGGCGCTGCCCCTCGTTGCGGTACTGCTGCGTGACGGTCACGTCGGCGATCACGCCGGCGATGCGCACGTCGACGCGGGTCGACTTCAGCGGCAGCCGGTCGGCCGACGGGTCGCTGCTGGCGACCTGGAAGTACGGGCCCTCGGCCGGCAGCGCCTGCGCGTCGTCGGCGAACGCGGGCGACCACGCGACCGTCAGGCAGAACGCCCAGACGGCCAGCAGCACGAGCACGACGACGCGCCCGGTGCGCGTCAGCGGGGCGACGGGGTGGCGGAAGAGGGGGAACAGCGGACCACGGGTGCGGCGCATGACAGAGGCTCCTGAAGACGTGCCGCATTCGGCGGCGGCACGGGCATCAGGATCGGGGTCGTGCGCGAACGGGGTGCGAAGCGCGGCGCGGCTGTGTGAAGTCCGTGTGAAGGCGGCGTCTTGTCAGGGCGCCGGAGCGGGGGGCCGGCGGCGCAGCACCACGGTGCCCGCCACGCGGTCGTGCAGGGTCTGGCGCCGCCGGTTGAAGGGCTGCATCAGGAAACCCAGCCCGGCGGCGTAGTACGAGACCGCGCTCATCAGATGGCGTCCGCTGGCCCGCGCGAAGCTCACCGGCTCGCCCCGCAGGTCGGTCAGGAAAATGCCGGCGGCCTTCATGCCCAGCGTGGCCTGCCCGCGCCGGGACAGCAGCAGCGCCCGGTAGAGCCAGAAGGCGATCACCCAGGGCCCGAGCACCGCCAGCACCGGCGCGGGCTCCTTGTCCTCGCCCTCGAAGCCCACGATGATCGCGACGGACAGCACGCACAGCGGCAGGGCCAGCACCAGCCAGTCGAGCAGATGGGCGAACAGGCGGCGCCAGAAGCCCGCGGGGCTGGTGGCGTGCCGCTCGGCGGCATCGACGGCCGGCGCCTCGGCCGCCTGCTCGAGGCGTTCGACCAGCGCGCGGGCGGCCCCCTCGCGCCGTGCATAGGACTTCAGCAGCAGGTCGCGGAACAGCTTCTTCGCATACGGCGCGAGCGCCACGTAGCCGAGCACCGCCGGAACGCCGGTCAGCAGCTGCAGCGCCAGCTGCTCGACCTGGCGCCACGACTCCCAGCGGTCGGTCCAGTCCTGCACGCTCAGGACGCCGATCATCACGCTGGACACGAGCTCCCGCAGCGGCTCGATGCTCTGCGCGACGAAGTACGCGGCCGCCACCAGCACCACCGGCAGCAGGTTCCAGCCGCTGCGCCAGCGGCGCTCGATCTCGGCGTCGAGCTTCTCGGCGACCTGCAGCTCGCGGCTGTGGTCGAGGAAACGCATCGCGGCCGCGAAGTCGCCGGGATACATCGCGGCCCAGGCGGCGTTCGGCTCGTTCACGCGCCGCCAGTCGAGCGCGCGGCGCAGATCGGGGTCGCGCCAGGGGCTGGCCTGCCCGGCGTCGTGCAGCGCCGCGGTCTCGACCAGACGGCGGTAGGCCAGCGCCGAGAGCGCCTCCTCGTCGGCCCAGCGCACCAGCCGGCGCCACACGCGCATCAGGCTCTCGTGCGAGATGTCGATCACCGTCTCGGGCGTCAGGGCCTCGCCCACGGGCGGCATCAGGAACGAGCGGCTCGGCTTGCGGAAATGTTCGATCACGGCCGCCACCTCGGCCGTGTCCACCTCGCACATCGCGCCCAGCGCCGCGAGCCGGGTCGGCCGGCGGATGCCGCGCGGGTCGGTGCCCTTGTCGGTGAGCGCCTTGAAGAGCCGTTCGCAGATGCGCTGCTGGCGCGGCCCGGTCAATTCGCCGAAGGCCTTCTCGGCATGCTGGTCGAGCGCGCTGGCCATGGCGCCGATCGCCTCGTAGTGCGTGAGCTCGATCGCGCCCTGGCCGCCGCCCGTGCCTTCCCAGCGGGCCCAGGTGCGGTTCAGTGCGTGCTGCAGGATCGAGAGCTGGTCCGGGTTGTCGCCCACGTCGTTGAGCAGGCGGGTCAGCAGCAGCGGGCTGATCTGCGCGCGCGCCACGTGCACCGGGCCGGCGATCGCGGCGCGGATCTCGTCGCGCGTCAGGCGCGGCACCAGGTACTGGCCCTCGTTGATCGCCTCGGGCAGGCCGTGGAACTGGGCGCACTCGCCGAGGAAGTCGGAGCGCATCGTCAGCACCACGTAGATCGGCAGCGCGCGCTGCGCCGCCGCTTCGAGCAGCAGGCGCACGAAGGCGATCGCGTCTTCCGAGGGCCCGTAGGCCGCGCCGCCGGCGGGCTGCATCAGCGCGTGGAAGCGGAACAGCTCCTCGAACTGGTCGGCCACCACGAGCAGGTTCTCCCCAGGCGCCAGACGTGCCTGTTCGACGAGGTCCACCAGCCCCAGACTGCCCAGGCGCAGCGTGCCCTCGACCAGCTGCGCGAGCGACAGCCCCTCCGCCGCCGGGGCGGCATCGGCGTCGAACAGCACACCGGGCGCTGCCAGCGCCTGCGCCAGCGCGGCGATCGGCTGCGAGCCGGGGCGCAGCTGCGCGATGCGCCAGGCGGCGCCGGCCCCGGCCATGTAGCCGCGGTGCAGCGCCGGTCGCAGCCCGCAGTTCACCAGCGAGGACTTGCCGCTGCCCGAGGTGCCCACCACCGCCAGGAAGCGCTGCTTCGCGAGCTTGTCCACCATCCGGTCGACCTGGTGCTCGCGACCGAAGAACAGGTGCTCCTCGTCCGGCCGGAATGGCCGCAGGCCGGGAAACGGGTTGCGGTGGGCCGGCTCAGCCACGCGCAGCTCCGCGCAGCGCGGCGGCGAGCGGCGCGGCCCGCTCCTCGCTGAAGCCCTGCAGCGCGTCGATCAGGTTCGCCTCGCCCATGTCGAGGCAGTCGGCCTTGGCTGCACTGGGCGGCTCGGCCAGCCAGGTGAACACCTGCGGGGCCGGCCGCCCCGGGCGCAGCGCCGCGGCCTTGCGCAGGTCGCTGTCGACGCTCGCCTTCCAGGCCTCCGTGCCGACGCCGTAGAACACCAGCACCGCGTCGCAGGCGGCCAGGCGCTCCTGGTTGGCCTGGCGCACGCCGGCCGCATCCCCCTCGAAGACCGGCATCTGCACGTCCAGCCCGGCCTCCTTCAGGCAGCGGCGCAGCGGCACGGTGGCCTTGCGGTCGCGCTCGTCGCACACCAGGTAGACCATCGCCCCGCCCGCGTCGGCGGGTGCCGCCAGCGCCGGTGCCGGCGGGTTCTCGAGGCGTGTCAGCACCGCCTGTACCGCGCTCTTCACATGCTCGAGGTCGGCGGCAATCACGTCGGCGCCGAACTGCACCTCGGCATTGCCGTGCAGGCGCTTGACGAAGTCCTGCTGGCGCGGATCGGTGGGCGCCAGCCCCTCGGGCAGCGAGACGATCCGCTTCAGGCCCGCCGCGCGCGCGCGCTGCACGGCCAGCTCGTTCTGCAGCTCCACGACCGACTGCTGGCTCTCGCCGTCGCAGACGGCACCGTACAGGGTGCCGACCAGGTGCACCGACAACGCGGACCCGGCCAGCAGCCGGGTGACCTCGGCACTGTACTGATCCTCGTCGATCGGCAACTGGGCCTCGGGCACGACGTGGTACCCGCGCATCTGCAGCTCGGTGCGCAGCGCGGTGCGGTCGTCGCGCCGGTCCTTGCTGCACTCGGCGAGGTAGACCACCGGCTTGTCGGGCGCGGCCGACCGCTCGGCGGGCAGTGCCGCAGCGTCCGCCGCCGGCAGCGCCTCGAGCTTGTTCACCAGCGCGGCGATGTTCTGCGCCAGGCGCACGCACTCGTTGGCTAGCTTCGGGCCGAGCGTCGGGTCGTAGGCCGGATTGAGTTCCTTCTCGATGCCGTCGGGGTCCCGCACGAAGAAGTCGAACCCCAGCGTCTCGCGCATCGGCTCGGGCAGGGCCTCCTGGTTCTCGACCGGCAGGGTCACCACCTTGAAGATGCGCGCCTTGTTCTCGACCCACAGCCCACCCGCCTGCTGCGCCGCCTCGCAGAAGCGGTGCGCCTCGCGCAGGCACCACTCCGATTTCAGGTAGCGCGGGCTGACCACCGCGACCAGCGCCGCGGTGTCCGGGAACTGCGCCAGGATCTCCTGCGCGAACGCGTCGTTGCCCTGCAGCCGCTCGTCGCGCCAGATCTCGGCCTTGCGGCCCAGGCGCATGCTGAGGATGGCCTCCAGCGAACGATGGAACCGGCTCACCCAGCCGACGTCGTTCTCGGCCACCGGCTGGTTGTCCAGGTGCGCGTAGCTGATGAACAGGTGCTTGCCGAATTTCATCGGTCCGTCCCTCCGCGGCGGCGAACGAGCGTAGTCGCGTTCGGGCGGCGTCGCAAGACGGCTCGGCGCTGTCCGGTTCCGGGCGGACGGCTCGTACTGAAGGGCAGGAGCGTCGTCGCGACGCTCTCCGAGGAGCCCGCCATGCATCTGCCCGAACGATCGAAGCACCACCCCTGGCACGCGCCGGCCGCGCTGCTGACGCTCGCCGCCGCCCTCGCGGCCTGCGGCGGGGGCGACCCGCCGCTGCCCGGCGCACCGGACCCCGCCGCTGCGCTGCCGCTGCACGCCCGGCAATACATGACGACCGATCAGCTCGCCTGGGAGGAGCTGGTCGCGGCGCCGTGCACGGTGGTGATCGACGTCGACGCGGTCGGCTCGGTGCGTGCCGCGGTGGCGCTGGCCGAGCAGGTGCGCTGGTGGCGCGGCACCGAAGGCCTGGCGTTCTACGTGCGTGCGCGCCGCACGGACGACGCGGGCGAGGCGACCGACCGGCTCATGGCCGCCGGCTTCGGCGCGGTGTTCATGGTCATCTGAACCGCCGCGGCAAGCCTCCCCATGGACCCGCTGGCCAAGGCCGTCGTCACGGCCTGGTGCGTCGCCGTGCTGCTCGCGCTGGCGCGCCGCTGCGGCCAGGCGGTGGCGGGCTGGCTCGCCGGGCTGCCGATCGTGACGCTGCCGGCCCTGGGCTGGCTCGCACTGGAGCGCGGGGCGGCCTTCGCCGCCACGGCCGCGGCCGGCTGCGTGGCGGCCGGCGCCGGCTGTGCGCTGTTCGGCCTCGGCTACGCGCGCGCCTGCCGGCAGCGTGCCCCCGTCATCGCACTGGCCGCCGGCGCGCTGGCCGCCGCGCTGCCGCTGCCGTGGTGGAGCCAGGCGTCCGTGTCGCTGCCGCTGGCCCTGGCCTCCTCGCTGCTGGCCTGCGCCGGCGGTCACTTCGTGCTGCGCGTGCCGGCCGCCACCGCGGCACGCCCCGGCGCGGCAGGCGATGGACTGCTGCTGACGGCGCTGACCGCCGGGCTGGTCAGCGGCGCCGTGTCCTGGGGGGCGGCCGGGCTGGGGGCCTTCTGGTCCGGGCTGTGCGCCTCCGCCCCGCTGCTGGCGGCGGTGCTCGCCGTGCGCCTGCACCGCGACGGCGGCAGCCGCGCCGCCACGCTGTTCCTGCGCGGCTACCTGGGCGGTATCGCAGGCCGCAGCTGCCTGGTGGCGCTGTTCGCGCTGGCCGCGCACGCTGCGGCGGGGCCGTGACGGCGCGCGACCCGCAAGCACGCCCGCGCCCTCGTGCGTGCGCGGCCTTGTCGACCGCCATTCTGGGGACGCCGGGACCTCGCGCGCTCCGGGGCTTGCGTCTACCATGGCCGCAAGCTCATGGGAGACATCACCCAGCTCATCGCGCAGGCCCGCAGCGGCGACCGCTCGGCCTTCGACAGCCTGTTCCAGAAGCTCTATCCCGAGCTGCGACGCATCGCGCACGGCCGCCTGGCGCGCAACGTGCGCGACACGCTGATGAGCACCACGGCGCTGGTGCACGAGTGTTATCTCAAGCTGCTGCAGGCGCAGCGCCTGCGGCCGGAGGACCGCGCCCACTTCCTCGCCTACGCGGCCAGCGTGATGCGCTCGATCGTCGTCGACGCGGCGCGCGCCGGCCTGGCGGAGCGGCGCGGCGGCGCGGCCGAGCACCTGCCGCTGGACACGAACGTCGGCGAGGCCGTGGCGGCGCCGGAGGAGCAGATCCTCGACGTCAGCGCGGCGCTGGACGAGCTGGCGCAGCTGGACGAACGTCTTGCGCGGGTGGTCGAGATGCGCTACTTCGGCGGCATGAAGGACACCGAGATCGCCGCTGCGCTCGGCCTCACCGACCGCACCGTACGGCGCGACTGGGAGAAGGCGCGCCTGCTGCTCGCGCACGCGCTACGCGAGTGACGGCCCGAACGGCCCGCCGACGTCCCGCCGTCATGCGCCCCGCGCCGCCGTGAACCGCCTGGACGATCTCGCGCCGCGCTGGGCCGAGCTGAGTGCCCTGCTCGACGAGGCCCTGGCCCTGCCGGCCGCGCAGCGCGACGCCTGGCTGGCCGCGCTGCCCGAAACCGGCGCCGGGCTGCGCGACACGCTGCGCGAGCTGCTCGCCGCGCAGGCCGGCATCGAGACCGGCGACTTCCTGCAGACGCTGCCGCGGCTGGAGGCTGCGCCGCCATCCACCATCGACGAGCCGGCGGCCGGGCTGCGCGTCGGGCCGTACGAGCTGGTCAGCGAACTCGGCCATGGCGGCATGGGGTCGGTCTGGCTCGCCGAGCGCGCCGACGGGCAGCTCAAGCGCCGCGTCGCGCTCAAGCTGCCGCGCCTGGCGTGGGGCGCCGGGCTGGCGCAGCGCCTGGCGCGCGAACGCGACATCCTCGCCTCGCTCGAACATCCGCACATCGCCCGCCTGTACGACGCCGGCGTCGACACCGCCGGCCGGCCGTACTTCGCGATGGAATGGGTCGACGGCCAGCCGATCGACGCCTGGTGTGCCGCGCACGGCGCGGACCTCGCCACCCGACTCGCGCTGCTGCTGCAGGTGTGCGAGGCGGTCGCGCATGCGCATGCGCGGCTGGTCGTGCATCGCGACCTGAAGCCCGGCAACATCCTCGTCACCGCGGCGGGCGAGGTGCGGCTGCTCGACTTCGGCATCGCCAAGCTGCTGCAGCCCGAGACCGCCGAAGGTCCGGAACCGACCGCGCTGACGGCGCTGGTGGGCGCCGCGCTGACGCCGGACTACGCCAGCCCGGAGCAGATCGCCGGCGCGGCGCTGACCACCGCCAGCGACGTCTACAGCCTCGGTGTCGTCGCCTACGAGCTGCTCGCCGGCGCGCGCCCGTACCGGCTGCGGCGCGGCAGCGCGGCCGAACTGGAGGAGGCGATCGCCGCCGTCGACCCGCCGCGCGCCAGCAGCGTCGCGGCGACTCCGGCACTGCGGCGCGCGCTGCGCGGCGACCTCGACGCGATCCTCGAGAAGGCGCTCGCCAAGCTTCCCGCGCAGCGCTACCCGACCGTGACGGCGCTCGCCGAGGATTGGCGCCGCCACCTGCGCGGCGAGCCGGTGCAGGCGCGGCCGGCGAGCCGCCTGCTGCGGGCCGGCAAGTTCGTGCGGCGCCACCGGCTGGCGGTCGGGGCATCGACGGCGGTGGCGCTGACGCTCGTGGCCGCCAGCGTGGTGTCGCTCTGGCAGGCGCGCGCCGCGCAGCGCGAGGCGCAGCGCGCCCAGGCGGTGCGGGCCTTCGTGACGGACATCTTCCGCGCCAACACCGACGCCCAGCCCGACCCGGAGAAGGCGCGCCAGACCAGCGCACGCGAGTTGCTGGACATCGGCGCGCAGCGCATCGAGCAGCACCTGCGCGCCGACCCCGAGGGCCGCGCCGAGGTGCTGGGCCTGCTCGGCGACATGTACTACGACCTGGGCCTGGACGAGCAATCGGCCGCCTTCCACGGCCGGCGCGTCGCCGCGCTGCGGGAGGCGTTCGGGCCCCGCGACGCACGGGTCGCGCGGGCGCTGGTCGAGCAGGCGCGCCAGCTCGACCAGCTCGACCGCGACGACGAGCAGCGCCGCCTGCTCGGCGACGCCGAGGCCATCCTCGACGCGCTCGGCGACCGCACCTCGGCCGCGCGCGCGGCGCTGCTCGACGCCCAGGGGCTGGCCCAGCTGCACGATGCGCCCCGCGCAATCGCGCTGGCGGGGGCCGCAGTACAGCTCTACCGCGACCGGCATGCCGACGATCCGAACTTCCCGCACGCGCTGAACCGGCTGGGCATCCTGCTCTGGCAGAGCGACCGCGTGGCCGAGGCCGAGCCGGTGCTCGCCGAATCGATCGACCGGCTCGACCGGCAGGGCACCGCCAGCGTCAGCGCGCGCCTGACGGCGCTGCTGACGCTGGCCCACATCCAGTGGCTGCAGACCCGGCTCGCCGCCTCCGAGGCAACCTACCGCCGCGCGCTCGCGTTGACGCTCGAGCGCAACGGCGCGACCCATGTCGACACGCTGCACACGCAGGTGCGCTTCGCGTGGCTGCTGCACCGCTCCGGCCGGCGCGCGGAGGCCTGGCAGCTGATGGACGCGGCCAGCGCGACGCTCGCGGCCGGCCAGTACACGCCGCACCCGACCCGCTCGGTGCGCACCCACCTGATCCAGATGCTGCTGGCCGAGGGCCGCCACGCGGAGGCCGGGCCGCTGGTGGACTGGGCGGTGGAGCAGTACCGCGGCGTGGCCGGCGGGCGCAACCCGCTGCTGGTGGCCTGCCTGCGCCTGCAGGCCGAACAGCGCCTCGGCGCCGGGCGCCTGGCCGACGCCGAGGCGGCAGCCGCCGAGGCACAGGCACTGCTGCCCGTCCTGGAAGCCGGGCAGCGCGGCCCGGTCGCCAACCCGGTGCACGTCGTCGCGGCGCGGCTCGCGCTGCAGCGCCGCCAGCCGGCCGCGGCGCTGCAGGCGCTGGACCGGGTCGAGTCGCGCCCCGGCCTGCCGCCGGACGCGCTGCAGCCCGAGCTGCTGCGCGCGCAGGCGCTGCGGGCCGAGGTGCTGCTGGAACAGGGCGAGACCGGCGCTGCGCGCGCGGCCGCGCAGCAGGTGCTGGACCGGCTGGCCCAGGTCCCGGAGCGCGAGCGGTTCGGGGTGCTCGAGGCGGAAGCGCTGCGGCCGCTCGGCGTCGCGCTGCAGCGCGAGGGCCGGCGCGACGACGGGTGCAAGGTGCTCGACGCCGCGCTGCGGCTGCGCACGGCAGCGCTGGGCGAGCGCAGCGCGACGCTGGCGGAGATCGAGTCCGCGCGCGCCGGGTGCACCCGCTGAGCCGCCGCGTCGGGGGACGGCGCTACTTGACCTTGTCCGGCGCCGGCAGGAACACGCCTTCCTTCTCGCCGTGCGTGGTGGCGTCGTCGTACTTGTCCTGCGCCGCCTTGACGTCCTTCGGGAACTTGGCGAACAGCTCGGCGAGCTTCTTGACCGTCAGGTCCTTCTCGTTGCCGATCTTCTCGCCGAAGATCGCGCACTGCTCGAGCAGGATCAGGCGGTGGTTGTCCTCGTGCTTCTCGAGCGCCTTGAACATCTTGTCCCAGGCGTCCTTGCCGGCCTTGGTGGCCGAGGAGGCGCCGGCCCAGCTCGGCAGCGTGATCGAGTAGCCGATCGACAGCACCACCTCCGTCAGCGGCTCGCCCTTGGCGGGCTTGAACGAGATGTTCGGCCGCTCGGTGGAGAACTTGCCCCACTCCTGCTTGGCCGCGTTCTTCTTCTGGAAGAACTTGAACATGTCCTCGTAGGTCTTGCCGGGCACCGTCTCGCTCGACTTGCCCTTCTTCGTCCAGTTGATCTTGAAGCTGGCTTGCACGGCCATCGGGGTCTCCTGCGGTGACGGGTGGGGGAATCAGTGTGGGGTCAACCCAGGCGCGGGCACCAGGCCCAGCCCGAGCGGGTGACGATGCGGGCCAGCAGGGCCATCAGCGTGTCGGTGTCGGGCAGGGCCGGTGTGCCGCCGCTCCAGGCGACCCGGTCACCGTGCAGCGCCAGCGGCAGCGCCTGCAGGCGCTGCGCATCGAGCAGCGTGGTCTGCACGGTGCGCAGCCAGACCCGCTGCGCGTCCGGCCGGGCCGGGTCGAAGGCCGGCTCGCCCGGGCCGCGCAGCGAGGCCTCGTCGGCATCGGCCGGCGCCGCGCCGTCGGCCTGCAGCCACTCGCGCACGGTCACCTCGCGGTTCGCCTCGTCCGGCACCAGCTGCACCACGTGCCGGCGCTCGGGCTCGGCGCTCGGGTGCCAGGTGATCCGCAGACCGGCGGAGGACGCACCGTCCGGCCGGATCTCCAGCGGCAGCCCGAGCGACTGCAGGGAGGCCAGGCGCCGCACGAGCATGGCGCGGCCGACGGCCAGCGTGCCAGCGTCGGGGTCGATCCGCGTCGTGAAGGCGCCGAGCCAGCGCACCGCGAGCACGAAGGCCAGCACGTGCAGCAGCGCGAAGCCGATCGCCAGGGCCATGCCGAGGCCGGGCCGGGTCGGCCCGTCGAGCGACCAGAACAGCACGCCGATCGGACCCATCAGCGCCACGGCGACCAGGCGCACGACGTACTGGCGCCGATCCGCCTGCGCGGTGAGCGCGAGGGCGATCGCCAGCAGCGCCGGCGCCAGGCACACGGCCAGCGCCAGGCCGAACGGCGCCGTGCCGACCACGTGGTGCCAGGCGGCCACGGCGCTCCCGGTCGCCAGCGTGTAGCCGGCGGCGGCGAGGCCGACGCGCGTCAGCGCCGGGAAGCGCGCGGGCGGCTCGGCCAGGGGCAAGGGCGCGGACCAGGACATCGCGGAACCTCGGCGGCAGTGACGACCGCGCCCACTGTGCCGGGCGGCGGTTGCGTGCCCGCGTCGGCGGACGGGCGCGTGTGTTTCCTTTGTTGCAACGGCACGCGCGCCGGCTGTCACACTGGCCCCCCGCCGAACGTCTTGCGGCCATGGACCCCGATACCGGCACTTTCGAACGCCTGCGGCCGCGGCTGCAGGGCATCGCCTACCGCATGCTCGGCGCGCGGGCCGAGGCCGAGGAGGTGGTGCAGGACACCTGGCTGCGCTGGCGCGAGGCCGATCCGGCGCAGCTCGACAGCGCCGAGGCCTGGCTGGTGTCCGTGGCGACCCGACTGGCGATCGACCGGCTGCGGCGCGCGCGTGTCGAGCGCGAGCACTACATCGGCATCTGGCTGCCCGAGCCGCTGGTGGAGGACTCGCCGCCGACGCCGCACGATCTGGTCGAGCGCGCCGACGCGGTGTCCTACGCCTTCCTCGCGGTGCTGGAACGGCTGACGCCGGAGGCGCGCGCCGCCTGGCTGCTGCGCGAGGTGTTCGAGGCGGACTACGCCGAGGTCGCGCAGGCGCTCGGCCGCAGCGAGGCGGCGTGCCGGCAGATCGTGCATCGCGCCAAGGCGCAGCTGCGCGACGCGCGGCCGCGCCACCGCGTGCCGCCGGCGGCCCAGCAGCGGCTGCTGCGCAGCTTCGCGCAGGCGGCGTCGCAGGGCGACTTCGCGGCGCTGAAGGCGCTGCTCGCCGAGGAGGCGCAGCTGGTCGGCGACGGCGGCGGCAAGGTGCCGAGCTTCGGTGTGCCGCTGCACGGCGGCACGCGCATCGCGCAGCTGTTCCTCGCGGCCTGCCTGCGCCACCGCGGCGCCGTGCATCTCGAGCTGACGCGCGTGAACGGCCAGTGGGGCCTGCTGCGCTTCATCGACGGCGTGCTCGAGTCGGTGCTGGCGGTCGAGACCGACGGACACCGCATCCTGCGCATCCATGCGCAGCGCAACCCGGACAAGCTGGCGCATGTGATCGCGCAGCGCGCCGTCACAAACGCCGGGGCCGGAACGTCTTGAGGGCAGGGCGGCCGCACGGTGCGGCCGCTTCCTGACCCAGGAGCTTCCTCA
This sequence comes from Piscinibacter sp., assembly GCA_019635485.1. GTDB lineage: Bacteria > Pseudomonadota > Gammaproteobacteria > Burkholderiales > Burkholderiaceae_C > Piscinibacter. The sequence continues at coordinate 16,868 of JAHBZL010000027.1, forward strand.
TGAACATCGTGATCCTCGGCGGCACCGGCCTGATCGGCACCCGCCTCGCCGCGCTGCTGCGCCAGGCCGGCCACCGCGTCACCCCGGCCTCGCCCTCCACCGGCGTCGACAGCGTGCGCGGCACCGGACTGGACGACGTGCTGGCCGGCGCGCAGGTGGTGGTCGACGTGACGAACGCCCCCTCGTTCGCACCGGCCGACGTGCTCGCCTTCTTCCAGGCCTCCACCGGCCACCTGCTGGCGGCGGCGCGGCGTGCCGGCGTGCGGCATCTGGTCGCGCTGTCGGTGGTCGGCGCCGAGCGCCTGCCCGACAGCGGCTACCTGCGCGCCAAGGTCGCGCAGGAGGCGCTGATCGCGGCCGGCGGCGTGCCGTACACGATCGTGCGGGCGACCCAGTTCTTCGAGTTCCTCGGTGCGATCGCCGACTCGCTGGCCGACGGCCCGCTGCTGCGCGCGCCGTCCGCCCCGCTGCAGCCGGTGGCGGCCGACGACGTCGCTGCGGCGCTGGCCGACGTCGCGGTCGCCGTGCCGCTGGACGGCCTCTGCGAGGTGGGCGGCCCGCAGGCGCAGCCGCTGGATGCGCTGCTGCGCCACGTGCTGCAGGCGCGCGGCGACCGCCGCCCGGTGGTCACCGACCCGCAGGCCACCTATTTCGGCGCCCGGCTCGATGGCAACGCCCTGGTCGCCGGCGCGCAGGCGCGCCTCGGCCGCATCACGCTGGACGACTGGCTGGCCCGCGAGACGCTCGCGGCCTGAACGGGCCCGGCTCGAAGCGGCCGGAAGCCGCGGCGCACCGCCTCAGCGCGCGCTGTAGCCGCGGCCGTCCATGCAGGCCAGCACCGCGCGGTGGAACACGCTGGCGTCGGCCATCGCGTCGCGCTGCGTGGTCGCCCAGCGGTTGCAGGCCTGGCGATCGGCCTCGGTCTGCGCGGCACCCTGACCCTTGCGCGGATAGAAGATCGGGTCGGGCGCCGCCGGGACGGCCGGCGCCGCCGGCACCGGCTCATAGACCACCTGCGGGGGCTGCGCCACGACCACGCCCGGGTAGGCGTACGGGTACGCGTACGGATAGGCGTAGTAGCCCGGGTAGGCATAACCCTGGACCAGCGGCACGCCGATGCCGATCGACACGCCGCCCCACCAGCGGCCGCGGCGGCCGTGCGCGTCGGCCGATTCCGGCAGCACGGCGAGCGCGGCCGTGGCCAGCGCGAGCAGGCTAACGACGATGCGCTTCATGGCAGGCTCCTCGGGACGGTCGGCGATTGACGCATTCTGGATCATTCGATCACCTCCGGCCAGCGCGTGTGGAACACCTCGCCCTCGGGCCGGTCGATGCGTTCGTAGCCGTGCGCGCCGAAGAAGTCGCGCTGCGCCTGCAGCAGGTTGGCGCTCAGGCGCGCGCTGCGCAGGCTGTCGTAGTAGGCCAGCGAGGCGCTGAACGCCGGCACCGGGATGCCGTGCGTGACGGCCAGCGCGACCACCGCGCGCCAGGCCGGCTGGGTGCGGTTCAGCAGGTCCTGGAAGAACGGCGCCGCGGTCAGGTGCGGCAGCGCCGGGTCGGCCCGCCAGGCTTCGGTGATGCGGTTCAGGAAACGCGCACGGATGATGCAGCCGCCGCGCCAGATCGAGGCGATGCCGCCCAGGTCCAGCCCCCAGTCCTTGCGGGCGCTCATCGTGCGCATCAGGTCCAGCCCCTGTGCGTAGCTGATGACCTTGGACGCGTACAGCGCGTCGTGCACCTGCGCGACCAGGGCGGCGCGGTCAGCGCGCAGCGGCGCCGTCGGTCCGTGCAGCACGCGGCTCGCCGCCACGCGCTGCGCCTTCTGCGAGGACAGCACGCGTGCCTCGACGGCGGCGTTGATGGTGCTGACCACGACGGCGTTCTCGGCCGCGTTGATCAGCGTCCACTGGCCGGTGCCCTTCTGCCCGGCCTTGTCGAGGATCAGCTCGACCAGCGGCCGGCCGCTCGCCTCGTCCTTCTGCGCCAGCGCGCGGGCGGTGATCTGGATCAGGTAGCTCTGCAGCTCGCCGGCGTTCCACTCGTCGAACACGGCGGCCATCTCGTCGGCCGTGAAGCCGGCGGCGCCCAGGATTGCGTAGGCCTCGCAGATCAGCTGCATGTCGCCGTACTCGATGCCGTTGTGCACCATCTTCACGTAGTGGCCGGCCCCGCCCGGGCCGATGTGGATCACGCAGGGCTGGCCGTCCACCTTCGCGGCGATGCTCTCGAAGATCGGCCGCAGCGCAGCCCAGGTGGAGGCCGGCCCGCCCGGCATGATCGCCGGGCCCTTGCGCGCGCCCTCCTCGCCGCCGGAGACGCCGGCCCCGACGAAGCGCAGCCCGCGGGCGGCCAGCGCCGCATCGCGCCGCTCGGTGTCGGTGTACAGGCTGTTGCCGCCGTCGATGACGATGTCGCCTTCGTCCAGCAGCGGCACGAGCTGCTCGATCACCGCGTCGACCGGCGCCCCGGCCTTGACCATGATCTGGATCTTGCGCGGCCGCGCCAGGCTGGCGACGAACCCGGCCAGGTCGTGCGCGCCGACCAGCCGCTTGCCCGGGTGCGCCGCGATGAACTCGTCGGTGACCGCCGGCGTGCGGTTGTAGACGCTGACGCGAAAGCCCCTGCTCTCGATGTTCAGCACCAGGTTCTGGCCCATCACCGCCAGGCCGATCAGGCCGAAGTCGCTCAGCTCGTTCATCACCGTGTCCTCCATCGGATCCGCCCGCCGCGGCCGGCGCATTCTGCCGGGAAGAAATCGCCCCTGCCGTGCGTAGACCGCGCATCACCACTCCCGACAGGACCTGCCTGCCATGAACCTCCGCCCCGCCTTCGCCTCGCTGACCCTGGCCGCGCTGCTTTCCGCCTGCGCCTCGATGGGGGGCTCGAGCGCCCCCGCCACCGTCACCGACGGCGTGCTGACCGGCAAGAACGGCATGACGCTCTACACCTTCGACCGCGACCCGGCCGGCGCCGGCAAGAGCGTCTGCAACGGGCCCTGCGCGACGAACTGGCCGCCGCTGTACGCCGAGGACGGCGCCGGCGCGAGCGGCGACTGGAGCGTCGTCACGCGCGACGACGGCAAGAAGCAGTTCGCCTACAAGGGCAAGCCGCTGTACTACTGGGTCAAGGACGCCAAGCCGGGCGACCGCACCGGCGACAACTTCAACAACGTCTGGCACACGGCCAAGCCCTGAGCCTGGTTCACACGGCGCTCAGTCGCCCGATTCCGCCAGCGTCACCGCCTGGCGCCGCGTCTGCCCGGCGCGCCACAGCGTCAGAGTGACGCGTTCGCCGGGGCGGTGCCGCTCCAGCGCGGTCAGCATGTCGTCGAGATCGGCGACCGGTTCGTCGTCGATCGCGAGGATCACGTCGCCGGCCACGATGTCGCCGCCGCGGCTGCGCGCGAACGGCTGCAGCCCGGCACGCGCCGCCGGCCCGCCGGGCTGCACCGCCACCAGCGGCACGCCCTTGGGCAGGTTCAGCGCACGGTTCAGTGCGCCGGCACCAGCCGTGACGCCCAGCGCCGGGCGCACCAGCCGCCCGTCGCGGATCAGGCGCGGCACGATGCGGTTCACCTCGTCGATCGGGATCGCGAAGCCAATGCCGGCGCTCGCGCCCGACGGGCTGTAGATGGCCGTGTTCACGCCGATCACGCGGCCGGCGGAATCGAGCAGCGGCCCGCCGGAGTTGCCGGGGTTGATCGCCGCGTCGGTCTGGATCACGCCGCGGATCGTGCGCCGCGTGACCGAATCGATCTCGCGATTCAGTGCGCTGACGATGCCCGTGGTCAGCGTCTGGTCCAGGCCGAACGGGTTGCCGATCGCGTAGACCTTCTGCCCGACCTGCAGGTCGCGGCTGGTGCCCAGCGGCAGCGGCTGCAGGCGGCCGCGCGGCGCCGGCACACGCAGCACGGCGAGGTCGCGGTCGGCGAACGCGCCGACCAGCTCGGCGCGGAAGGTGGTCTGGTCCGACAGCGTGACCGTCGCCGCGTTGGCCTCCTGGATGACGTGGAAGTTGGTGACGATGTGGCCGCGCTCGTCCCACACGAAACCGGTACCGGTGCCGCGCGGCACCTGCTGCACGTTCAGCGAGAACAGCTCGCGCTCGAAGCCGAGCGCGGTGATGTTGACGACCGACGGCGAGGCGGCCTTGAACACCGCGATGTTGTTCAGCTCGTCGGCGCCCAGCGTGCCGCGCGGCGAGACGCTGCGCCCGGGCGCTTCCGGCTGGGCCTGCGCGAGGCCGAGCGGCAGCCAGGGCAGGGCGGCGATCAGATGGCGGCGACGCAGCGGCATGGTGACGACGAAGACGGGCGGACTCGGACAGGCACGCGGAGCGCCGATTTTCGGCGAAGATCGCGCCATGCCCCTGGACGCCTTGACGCGCCGCGCGATCGAGCGCATCGTCGGCGCCGCCTTGCGCCTGCGCGCGCGCGTCGCGCTGCGGCTGGCGCCCCTGCGGGAGATCGTTGCCATGGACCTGCGTTCCGCCTCCGAAGCCCTCGTCGCGATGCCCCTGCCGCAGATGCTCGGCCAGCTCGGCCTGGCGGTCGCGAAGGCGAACGAGGAGATGTCCAAGGTCAAGGGGCCGAACGGCACGGTCATGACGGTGCAGGAGGCGACGATCGACCTGAACGTCGCGATCTCGGTCGACGCGACCACCAAGACCGGCGGTGAACTCGAGCTCGGCCTGAAGGCCTTCAGCGTCAACGCCAGCTATTCGCGCAGCTTCGGGTTCAAGGAAGAAGCCTCGAGCCGCATCTCGATCAAGCTGGCCGTGGTGCCGGCGGCACCGGCCGCCTGAGGCGCCGGGTGGCGACTCGACGCCAGCCTCCGGGCGGCAGCGGCGCGCGCCGGCTTGGTGCGGCGCGCGAGCGCGCCAAGTCAATGCCGGCGGCACGCGCGCTGCTGCCCAGCAGCGGCAGCGTGACGCTGGAGGAACTGCTGGTCGGCTTCCAGAAGAGCCTCGCCCGCGCGACGCGGGCCAGCTTCGAGACGGCCCGTGCGGACTACGAGGTCGGGCTCGGCCAGCGGTCCCTGTACGTGATCGACGGCATCGGCATCAACCTGGCGGCCGGCGTCAGTGCCGGGCGCGACGCGGGCGGGCAGGTGCAGGCCATCACGCTGGACCTCGGCGAGGCCGATCCGGAGCGGGCCTCGCGGCTGGAGTTCCGCGTCCAGGCGCGGCCGATCGACGCGATCGACGGCGAGCAGCTGGTGCTGGCCGACCTCGATCCGCTCGGCCTGCAGCGGCCGCGCCACGCGCTGCGCCTGACGCTGATCGGACTGGCGAGCGAGGACCAGCCGGCGGTGCGCTCGTCGGCCGAGATCGAACGCGCCGCAGCCAGTGCCAGCCGCGCGCTCGATGCCCCGGCGGCACGCGGCGCCGTGCGCGCCGCCGCGCGCCCCGGCGGCGCCTGGGTGCCGCTGCCGCACCGCCCGGTGGTGCTGTTCCTCGTCGGTGCCGATGGCGAGGGCGAGACCTTCGCGCTCACCACCAACCAGGTCGGGCAGGTGGACGTGGAGATCGACGCGCAGGCGAACCGCATCGCGAGCCTCGGCCGCCAGGCGGCGCTCGGCAAGCTCGACCTCGCGGCGCGCGACGACGAGTTCTTCGTCTACGCCAGCGCCGAACTTGCCGGCGCCGGCGGCGAGCCGCACCGGCTGGTCTCCAACGTGCTGCAGTTCGCCGTCAAGCGCAGCGCCCCTCCACCCGCGAAGAAGCGCTGAACCGCCATGGCCAACGACATTGCCGAGAACCTGGTCGACGTCGACGAGCTGCTGAACACGCTCAGCTCGGCCTGCATCCGCACCGCGAGCTTCATCGACAGCGTGACGGCGAACCGCCCCGGCGGCACACGCTACGTCGTGCCGTCGATGAAGGTGTCGGTCAAGCTGTCGCTGACCAACAGCAGCCAGAAGGTCAAGGGCGTGCTCTTCTCGCGCAACACCGAGGGTTTCAGCGCGCAGACGCTCAGCCAGATCGACATCGACATCGTCGCAGTGCCGCCGGCGGAGTGAGCGCCGCGCCGCTCAGTCGGCGCGCTCGATCTTCCTGGCGGTCATGACCCCGCCGGCCAGCACGCCCTCGACCTCGACGCGCGCGCCGTCCAGGCTCTGCGGCGTGACCTTTTCGAAGATCGTGCCGCTGGTCCAGGCCACCGTGACCGGTGCGCCGCTGGCGGGCGTCAGCACGAAGCGGCTGCCCGCCACGTCCACCGCGCCGGCGACGCCCTTGCGGCCGACCGTGCCGCCTTCGGGCTCGTCCTCGCAGTGCACCTCTCGGGCCAGCACGCCGGTGGCGCCCAGCGCGCCTTCGATCTGGACGAACTGGCCTTCGGCGAGGACGCCGTTCGGACAGCCTTCGAGCTCGGCGTTGCGCGCGTCGACGGGGACGCCTCGCACCGTGAAGCGCTGGGTCGCGACGTCCAGGTCCACCACCGTGCCGGTGAGTTCGGCCTCGGCCTCGTTGCGGCCGTCGCGCAGGGTCACCGCGTCGGCCCGCAGCGTGCCGTCCGGCTGCAGTCGCCCGCGCACGCGCACGTACTGGCCCTCGGCCAGCGCCAGCAGCGGCGGCGAGAGCGCCGCGCCCGCGTAGTCGACCTCCAGCGCGCCGAGGCGGAAGCGCCGGGCGGCGGCATCCAGCGCTGCGACGTTGCCGCCCACGCTGACCAGCGCACCGGCCGCGAGATCGCGGATGCGCACCTGCGCCGCGACGATCACCGGCGCGGCGGCCGATCCCGAGCGGCCGGTCGGAGCGGCGAGCACCGTGACCAGCTGGCCGTTCGCGAGTGCACGGCCAGCCGGCACGACGGCGGCCGTCGCCGTCTGCACGTGCAGCGCGCCGAGGTCGAAGCCGGCGGCGGACAGCCCGGCCACGATCCCGCTGACCTTCAGGTAGGCCGGCAGCGCCGCGAGGCGCTCGATGCGCGTCGCGCGCACGACGCTCGTGCCCCCTTGAGGCACGAGCACGCCGTGGACCTCCACGGCCGCGCCGGCCAGAACGTCCGCCGGCCCGGTCCAGTCGCCGTCGAACTGCGTCACCGGCCCGAGCGCGGCGTCGGCGTTGACCTGGACCTCCTGGCCCAGCACGACGAAGCGGCCGGGCGCGAGCAGCGTGTCGACGCTGCCGGCCAGTGTCGCCTGCACCCTCAGGTGCGTGGCGGCACCGCCCTCGTCCAGCTCGATCTCGACCTGGTCGCCCAGGTGCACGTCGGACAGGCGATCGACGCCCGGCTCGTCCTCGCGCCGCGCGGGGACGCGGTCGTCGACATGCTGGCCGTCGACGATCACGCTGCCGAACCCGCTGACCGTGCCTTGCGCGATCTCGACGCTGGCGCCGGTGCCGCCCGAGCCCACGCCGCCGCCGCAGCCGGCCGCCGTCAACGCGGCCAGCAAGGTGGCGGCGGCCAGGGCCGCCCAGGACACTTTCGCGCTCATTTCGTTCTCCCGGCCCGCGGCCGCTGGCGTGGCGCGTGCGCCGCGCCCGATCCGGCCGCCGGCGCGTCGACCGCCGGCTTGCCGTAGAAATACACACCGAAGCGCATGCGCTGCTGCGCCTCCGGCTCGACCGCCGCATCCGCCTCGACCGCTCGGCTCGCCTCCTCGACCATGGTCGCGAAGGCCTGGGCCCAGGCGGCACGCGCCACTTCGTGCAGACGCTCGACCGACGCGCGACTCAGACCATCGGCGAACACGCTCTGCTCCAGGTAACGAGGCGCGTCGACGGTGAGGTTGTGCACCGCCGCGGCCAGATGGTCCGCGGCGTTCGCCGCGAACAGGGCACTCAGCTCGTCGAGTGTGCGGCTCGGCACGAAGGCCGCGATGACCGGGATCAACCGTTCGCCTTCGACGCGCACGAGGCCCAGGCGCACCAGCTCGTCGAGCACGGTGCGCGGGTGCACGTCCTGCGAGATCTCGCGCGCCAGGGTCTCGAAGCTAGGGCCGTCGCCGCTGCGCGGCAGAGGTTTGGGCTGGCCGTCGCGGCCGCGGAAACGCCGGTCGGCCAGCCAGCGTGTGAACACCTGCGAGGCCAGCGGCACGCCGCGCGGTTCGGCGTCGGCCGCGGCGGCGCGCGGCCCTTCCGCGAAGGCGCGCACGTCCTTGCGATGCACGCCCGACAGCACGCTGAGCGCGGAGAGCGTCGGCGCCGCGCCGCCGCCGGCCAGCTCTGCGCGTGCGGCATCGACGAACACCTGCTTCATGGTGTCGGCAAACGCGCCCCAGGCGACGCCGTTGCGCAGCAGCCAGCGCGCCACCGGCGCCATCAGCACCGGGAGCTCGCGCAGGGCCAGCGCGGCGTGCTCCGCACTCGGGCGGGTGGAGAGCGCCGGCGCGGCGGCGGGGGGCAGGGTCTTGCGGTTCATCGGCCGACGATACGCGCGCCGCACGGATCCGATCCGGCGCGGTCGCGTACCAATCGTTTCAAAGACATGGGATATTTTCCCATACTATCCACGCAACGGGGCCCGCCTGTCAAACCGGCGGGCCGGACCGGGACGACATCGACGTTGGGGATCCGATGAACAGCAATACCGTGGACAGCGCGCTGGCCGCCCGCGCCGCGCGGCCGGCGCCGACGCCGCGCGCCGGCAGCGAGTGGTGGATCTATCTCCTGCTGGCCACGCTGCTGGCCGGGGCCTGGGCCTTCAGCCGGCTCGGCCTGTTCCAGGCCGGTGACGACGTCGGCTACGCGCTCGGCGTGGCCGGCGGCACGGCGATGCTGCTGCTGTTCAGCTATCCGCTGCGCAAGTACGTGCGCGTGCTGCACCGGCTGGGCGCGGTCAAGTGGTGGTTCATCGCCCACATGGTGCTGGGCGTCGCCGGGCCGCTGCTGATCCTGCTGCATTCGACCTTCCGCGTCGGCTCGCTGAACGCGGCGGTGGCGCTGACCAGCATGCTGGTGGTCGCGGCCAGCGGCGTGGTCGGCCGCTTCATCTACCTGCGCGTGCACCGCGGGCTGGACGGCGAGAAGGCCAGTTTCGACGCGCTGCGTGCGCGCGCCGGATTCGATCGCGCCGAGGCACGCTCGCGGCTGCACTTCGCGCCGGCCGTCGAGGACCGCCTGCAGGAGTTCGCCGACGGCTCGCTGGCCGACGCCCCGGGCCACCTGAGCGCATTGCGCCAGGTGCTGATCCTTCCGATTCGCATGGCGTGGACCTACTGGCGCTGCAGCCTCGAGCTGCGGCGCACGCTGCACGCGATCGGCGCGCGGCGCGGCTGGCGCGGCGACGAACTGAGGCGCCGGCAGCGCCTGGCCCGCAAGCTGGTGCGCCGCTACCTCGGCAGCGTGGTGCGTGTCGCGCAGTTCAGTGCCTGGGTGCGTCTGTTCGCGCTCTGGCACGTCGCCCACGTGCCCTTCGTGTACCTGATGGTGGTCAGCGCCGTGGTGCACGTGGTCGCGGTGCACGCCTACTGACGTGAAGCGATGGCTGCGCGCCTTCGTCCTGCTGGCCGCCGTCGTGATGCCGGCGGCCGCGGCCGCGCAGTCGCTCGAGTCGGTGCTGGCCCCCGGCAAGCTCGTCCAGGCCCACGCGAAATGGGACGACGAGTGCCGCAGCTGCCACGTGCCGTTCGACCGCGCCGCGCAGGACCGGTTGTGCACGGACTGCCATAAGGACATCGGCCAGGACATGCGCGCGCGCAGCGGATTCCACGGACGGCAGCCCCCGCAGGCCTGCCGCCAGTGCCATACCGACCACAAAGGCCGCGAGGCGCGCATCGCCGCCTTCGACACGGGCCGGTTCGACCATGCGCAGACCGACTTCGCATTGCGCGGCAAACACCGCCAGGCCGAGTGCACGAAGTGCCACGAGCCGGCCCGCAAGTACCGGGCCGCGCCCTCCGACTGCAACGCCTGCCATCGCAAGGACGACGCGCACAAGGGGTCGCTCGGCACGAAGTGCGCCGACTGCCACACCGAGAACCGCTGGAAGGAAACCCGGTTCGACCACGCCACGACACGCTTCGCGCTGACCGGCAGGCACGCCGACACGAAGTGCGACGCCTGCCACAAGGCAGCGAGCTTCAAGGACACGCCGCGTACGTGCATCGCCTGCCACCGCCAGGACGACAGCGGCACGCGCGGCCACCAGGGCCGTTTCGGCGAGAAGTGCGAGAGCTGCCACACCGACAAGGCGTGGAAGCCGGCCACCTTCAACCACGACACGGACACGAAGTACGCGCTGCGCGGCAGGCACCGCAGCGCGCGTTGCGGCGACTGCCACACCGCGCCGATCTACAAGGCGAAGCTCGCGAGCGACTGCTGGAGCTGCCACCAGAAGGACGACAAGCACAGGGAATCGCTGGGCCGCGACTGCGGCAGCTGCCACACCGAGCGCGACTGGAAGGAGAAGGCGAAGTTCGACCACGACCGCACCGACTTCCCGCTGCTCGGCCGGCACGCCGAGACGAAGTGCGACGCGTGCCATAAGTCGAAGGTCTTCAACGAGGCGCCCAAGACCTGTGTCGCCTGCCACCGCCAGGACGACCGGCACGCCGGCACGCTCGGGACCGACTGCGGCGCCTGCCACGCCGAGCGCGACTGGAAGGCCACCCGCGGCCGCTTCGACCACCAGCGCACCCGCTTCCCGCTGCGCCATGCGCACGCCGCACCGGCGGTGAAGTGCGCGGCCTGCCACCGCGACGCGAAGAGCTTCCGCCCGACGCCGCTCGAGTGCGTCGCCTGCCACCGCAAGGACGACCGGCACGAGGGGCAGCTCGGCGCGCAGTGCGAGTCCTGCCACGACGACAGCTCCTGGAAGGCGGCCCGCTTCGACCACACGCGCACGCGCTTCCCGCTGCTCGGCCGGCACGGCCTGGTCGGCTGCAAGGACTGCCACAAGACGGCCCGCTACCAGGACGCGCCGCGCGACTGCATCGGCTGCCACCGCCAGGACGACAAGCACCGGCAGTCGCTGGGCGAGCAGTGCACCGGCTGCCACAACGCCCGCGCCTGGTCGCTGTGGGACTTCGACCACGACCGGCGCAGCCGCTTCAGGCTCGACGGCGGGCACCGCCACGTGGCCTGCGCGGCCTGCCACGTCAAGCCCGCGCCCGCCGGCCGGGCCGTCGCACCGCTGCCCGACACCTGCGCCGCCTGTCACCGCAAGGACGACGTGCACGACGGGGCTCTCGGCGCGCGCTGCGAGCAGTGCCACGTCACGGAGCGCTGGAAGAAGGTCACGAACCGGATGCTGCGCAGCGGAGGAACACCATGACGCTCGGAACGGTCCTTCGCGGCCTGGCCGCCGCGCTGCTCGCGCTGGCCGCCGGCGGCACCGCCGCGCAGGGGGCGCTGCGCGACTTCGACCATGCGCGCACCGGCTACCCGCTGACGGGCCAGCACACCAACCAGCGCTGCGAGTCGTGCCACGTCGACGGCATCTTCAAGGGCACGCCGCGCGACTGCGCGAGCTGCCACACCGCCGGCGCGCGCTGGGCGCGGGGCAACACCGTCAAGACGCAGAACCACCTGCCGACCACCCAGGCCTGCGACGCGTGCCACACCACGCAGAGCTACGTGGGGGCGCGCTTCAGCCACGTCGGCCTCGCGCCCGGCAGTTGCCTGGGCTGCCACAACGGCGCGATCGCCTCGGGCAAGTCCGCCGGGCACCTGGTCACGAGCGCGTCGTGCGACAGCTGCCACCGCAGCAGCGCCTGGTCGCCGGCCACGGGCTTCGACCATGCGTCGGTGCTGCCCGGCACCTGCGCCACCTGCCACAACGGCAGCCGCGCGACCGGCAAGAACGCGCAGCACGTGCCGGTGGGATCGCAGAGCTGCGACGCCTGCCACCGGCCGACCGGCCACTGGGCGCCGGCGAGGTTCCACGCCGCCGTCGTCGTGACGACGAACTGCGCGAGCTGCCACAACGGCAGCTACAACGGCGCCGTCGGCCGGCCCGCGACGCCGATCCACAGCGGCGCGACGGCGTGCGAAAGCTGCCACCAGTCGACCAGCAACTGGTCGTCGGCCAAGGTCGACCACGCCACCTTCACCGCCGCGACCAACTGCGCCAGCTGCCACAACGGCAGCACCGCCACCGGCAAGAACCCGACGCACGTGCCGGTCGGTGCCTCCAACTGCAGCAACTGCCACCGCGTCAGCACCTGGAAGCCCTCGACCTACAACCACACGCAAGGCATCGTCGCGAACCAGTGCGCGAGCTGCCACAGCGGCGCCTACCCACCCGCGGACGGCCGCAATGCCGCGCACATCCCGTACCAGACGCTGGCCGGTGTCGCGATCACCAACTGCGACAGCTGCCACAAGGCCGGCTACGCGAGCTGGACGCCGGCCCGGTTCCACAGCGCGGTGTCGATCAGCACGCAGTGCGCGAGCTGCCACAACGGCAGCTACCCACCGGCAGTGGGCAAGCCCAACACCAGCACCCATGCCGGCGTGACGGTGTGCGAGAGCTGCCACAAGTCGGCGTCGAGCTGGAGCGCCGTCAGCTTCGCGCACAGCGCGGCCAACGCGGTGGGCACCGGCAGCTGCGACACCTGCCACAACGGCAGCACGGCCACCGGCAAGCCGGCCGCCCACATCCCGGTCACGACCGGGCCGACCAAATGCGACTCGTGCCACAAGTCGCAGTCGAGCTGGAGCAGCGCGACGACGATGAACCACAGCGTCGTCACGGCGAGCAGCTGCAAGTCCTGCCACAGCGGCAGCTACGTCTCGCAGGGCGCGACCGGCGCGCTGGCCAAGCCGGCCAACCACATCCCCGAGGCGACGCAGCTGCTCAACGGCGCCGCGATGGACTGCAACGCCTGCCACCGCAGCAGCACCAGCTGGACCTCGCTGGCGATGAACCACAACGCAAGCCTGGGCGGCGGCGCCGGCTGGTGCAAGGGCTGCCACCAGAGCGGCACCGCCTACGCCGGCAGCATGGAGCGCAAGGCGTTGACCCACCAGAAGAAGTCGCCGCCCGCGATCGACTGCTCCGAATCCGGCTGCCACCGCCCGCTGGGCAACAAGGGGGCGGCGTACTCCAAATGGGACTGAACGTGATGCCGACGATCGCGCGCCTCGGGGCGCTCCTCGTCCTGCTGGCGGCTGCGGCCGCGCAGGCGCAACTGGTCGACGAGGTCGACTTCCGCCGCGAGGGGGCCGACGCGGTGCTGCAGATCCGCTTCGCGACCCCGGTGCTGTACCGGCGTGCCAACGTCCCGCGCGCGGGCGACACCGTGCAGATCTACTACGACCTGCTGAACCCAGCGGAAGGCCTGAAGGACGTGCCCTCGGAGCGTCGCGTCGCGGGCGGCGGGGCGATGCCCGACATCTTCGTGCTCGACGAGGCCACGCCGCGGCGCACGCGCGACAGGCGCCTGCTGGTGCGCTTGTCCAGCGCCGTGCCGCTGCGTGTGCGCGCCGGCCGCGGCGAGCGGCAGATCGAGCTGGTGCTGCCCGGGCTGGGGACCGCGATTCCCGCGCCGGCGGTCGCCGCGAACCTGCCGGAGCGCGGCTTCCAGATCGTGCTGCAACGCTCCGACGGCCCCAACCTGCAGCTCGACACGCCGATCCCGGCCGCGCTGCAGCGCTACCAGGTCTTCACCGGGCAGCGGACGGTGGACGGCCGCACCGTCTACGAGGTCAGCCTGGGGCTCTTCGAGACGCTGGCCGAGGCCGAGGCGGCACGGGCGCAACTGCTCAGGCGCTTTCCGCAGGCCAGCATCGTCGCACTGGCACCGCCGGCGCCAGCGGCCGCCGCGCCCGCGCCGGTGGCACCGGACACGCCCCCCACGCCCGCCCCCTCCGCGCCGGTGCCGATGGCGGCGGCATCCGCCCCGGCGGAGGTCGAACGGCAGGCCGTCGAACTGCTGGCCGCCGCGAAAGCCGCCGAGGAGCGGCAGGACCACGCCGGCGCGCTCGAGAAGCTCAATCAGTTGCTCAACCTGCCGGCCAACGGCTCGACGCGCGAGGGCCAGGCGCTGGCCGGCCTGGTGCGCGAGCGCGCCGGCGACCCGCTGCGCGCACGCGCCGAGTACGAGACCTTCCTGCAGCTCTACCCCAGCGGGCCGGACGCGGACCGCGTGCGCGCGGCGCTGGCGCGGCTGAAGGCGACGGCGGCCGCTGCGGCGCCCGCCACGACCGCCGCCCCCGCCCGGCCGACCGTGCCCGCCACCTCGACCGTCAGCGGATCGCTGTCGGAGTTCTACTACGGCGGCGCCTCGAAGCTCCGCACCCAGGAGTTCCAGGATTCGCCGATCAGCGGCCTGCCCGAACTCGTCAGCGACGACACGCTCTCCGACGTCGACCAGAAGCAGTGGCAGACCAGCGTCGACCTGAACTGGCGCTATCGCGACGTCGACACGGACATGCGCTTCGTGTTCCGCGATGCCTACACGCTGGACCAGATCAACAGCGCGAAGAGCCGGAACCGCCTGTCGGCGCTCTACTTCGAGCACCGCTCGCTGAAGGGAGGCACGAGCATCAAGCTGGGCCGGCAGTCGCCGACCGGGATGGGTGTGCTCGGCCGCTTCGACGGCGCGCAGGCGAGCTACACCTTCGTGCCGAAGTGGCGCGTGAGCGCCGTCGCCGGCGTGCCGGCGGACAAGCTGCTGGACAGCCGCCGGCACTTCGTCGGCGGCGCGCTGGAAGCGGACGCGCTGGTGCCGCACGTCAGCGGCAACCTCTACGCGATCCGCCAGGTGATCGACGGGGAGGTCGACCGCAACGCCGTCGGCACCGAGATGCGCTACTTCAACGGCGGCGTCTCGGCGACCGGCATCCTCGACTGGGACCAGGCGCTGCGCGGCCTGAACATCGCCTCGCTGCAGGGCACCTGGCAGTTCGAGGACAACTCGGTCATCAACTTCCTCTACGACCGGCGCAAGACCCCGCTGCTGATGCTGGGCAACACGCTGTTCTTCCAGGATCCGAACCTGCCGCTGGTCACGCGCCTGCGCGATCTGCTGGCGGCCGGCGCGACGCTGGACAGCCTGCGCGACCGCGTGCGCGCCACCACCTCCAACACCACCCAGGGCCTGCTCGGTGCGACGGTGCCGCTGAACAAGACCTGGCAGGTCGGCGCCGACGTCCGCCTGACCGACGTCGGCGAGATCCTGCCGGTGGCCGACATCCTGCCTTCGGGCCAGGGGCGCAGCCGCAACGCCGCGCTCGGCGCGCAGCTGATCGGCAGCAACCTGTACTCGGCGCGCGACACGCACGTGCTGGGTCTCTCGCTGATGCGCGGCTCGAACTACAGCCTGACCGATCCGGTGACGCAGTCGCGCTACGACGCGCAGCTCGTCAGCTACAACAATTCCTCGCAGGTCACCGCGCTGCTGCTGGTCGAACCCTCGCTGCGCTGGTACCGGCAGACCGACAACGCCGGCGTGCGCATCGTGCGCTGGACACCCGGCCTGCGCGTGAGCTACCGCGTGCTGCAGCAGCTCGCGCTCGAGTCCGAGCTGAGCGCGGAGTTCAGCAAGAGCAGCGGGCCGAGCCGCAACGAGACCTCGGACCGGGTCTTCTACTACCTCGGCGGGCGCTACGACTTCTGAGGCCCGAGGCCCGCCACACGATGAACCTCCTCCTGCTCTACGGCGTGCTGCTGGCCGGCGCGCTCGGCTTCTACCTGTGGCGCCACCGCCGTGCGCACGATGCGCATGCGCAGGCGCTGCGCCAGTCGCTCGAGGCCGGGCTGGCCGAGCCGCCCTCGCTGCACCCGGTGATCGACCCGAGCCGCTGCATCGGCTCGGGCTCCTGCGTGCAGGCCTGCCCGGAAGAGGCGCTCGGCGTCGTGAACGGCAAGGCGGTGCTGAAGAACGCCTCCGCCTGCATCGGCCACGGCGCCTGCCTCGCGGCCTGCCCGGTGGACGGCATCCGCCTCGTGTTCGGCACCGACCAGCGCGGCATCGACATCCCGCACCTGAGCGCCGAGTTCGAGACCAACGTGCCGGGCATCTACATCGCCGGCGAACTGGGCGGCATGGGCCTGGTGCGCAAGGCGGCCGAGCAGGGCCGCCAGGCGATGCAGGCGATCCGGCGCCGGCTGGCCGCCGCGGGGCCGGCGGGTCCGGACGTGCTGGACGTGCTGGACGTGCTGATCGTCGGCTGCGGGCCGGCCGGGCTGTCCGCCGGCCTGGAGGCGCTCGCGCACCGGCTGCGCTACCGCGTCATCGAGCAGGAGGACTCGCTCGGCGGCGCGGTCTACCACTACCCGCGCCACAAGATCACGATGACCGCGCCGGTGACGCTGGCGCTGGTCGGCAAGGTGAAGTTCGGCGAGGTCAGCAAGGAGCGGCTGCTCGAGTTCTGGGCCGGCGTCGTCCGCCAGACCGGCCTGCAGGTGAGCTACCGCGAGCGCCTGGTCGGCGTCGAGCCGCGCGACGGCCATTTCGCGGTGCGCACCGACCGCGGCGAGATCCTCGCGCGCACCGTGCTGCTCGCGATGGGCCGGCGTGGCACGCCGCGCAAGCTCGGCGTGCCCGGCGAGGAGGCCTCCAAGGTCGTGTACCGGCTGGTCGACCCGGAGCAGTACCGCGGCCAGCACGTGCTGGTGGTGGGCGGCGGCGACAGCGCGCTGGAGGCCGCCATCGCCCTGGCGGAGCAGCCGGACACCCGCGTGGCGCTCTCGTACCGCAGCGCCGCCTTCGCCCGCGTCAAGGCGAAGAACCGCGAACGCCTGGAGGCGCAACGCCTCGCGGGACGTGTCGAGGTGCTGCTGGCCTCGCAGGTGCGCCGCATCGGCGAACGCGACGTGGTCGTCGAGATCGCCGGCGCGCCGCGTGTGCTGGGCAACGATGCGGTGATCGTCTGCGCCGGCGGCGAACTGCCCACGCCGCTGCTGCAGAAGGTCGGCATCCGCTTCGAGACCCACTTCGGCACGCACTGAGGGCGCCCCCGCGCCACTGGCCTAGGATGCGGGCCTGTGCACACGTCGGGGGTTTCCACCATGCAGAAGATCGGCTTCATCGGCGCCAGCGGCCTCATGGGGCATGGCATGGCCAGGAACCTGCTCGCCAAGGGGCATCGCCTCGCGCTGACGGTGCACCGCAACCGCGAGCGCGTGGCCGACCTGCTGGCCGCCGGCGCGACGCAGGCCGCGACGCCGGCCGAGCTGGCGCGCGGCGCGGACATCGTGTTCCTGTGCGTGACCGGGTCGCCGCAGGTCGAGGCCTCGACCCTCGGCGAGCTGGGTCTGCTGGCCGGCGCCGCCGAGGGCCTGGTGATCGTCGACTGCTCGACCAGCGAGCCCGAGTCGACGAACCGGCTGCGCGAGCGCTGCGCGACGCAGGGCGTGCGCTTCGTCGATGCCCCGCTGGCGCGCACGCCGGTGGAGGCCGAGGCCGGACGGCTGAACGTGATGGTCGGCGCGGACGACGCCACCTTCGCCGAGCTGCTGCCGGTGCTGAAGTGCTTCGCCGAGAACGTGATCCATGTCGGCGGCCCGGGCAGCGGCCACGTCATCAAGCTGGTCAACAACTTCATCGCGCAGGCCATCTGCACGGCGACGGCGGAGGCCTTCGCGGTCGTGCAGCGGGCCGGCTGCGAGCCGCGCAAGCTGGTCGAGCTGGTCTCGGCCGGGCTGGTGAACTCCGGCATCTTCCAGACCATGGCGAAGACGCTGGACGGCGACCTCGCGGCGCTGAAGTTCGAGCTCGACTACGCGCGCAAGGACATCCGCTACTACACGCACCTGGCCGAATCGCTGAACGTGCCGACGGTGGTCGGCGAGGCGGTGCACCAGTCGCTGGCGCTGGCCAGCGCGCTCGGCCATGGGCACAAGTTCGTGCCCTCGCTGGTGGAGGCGCAGGAACAGATCACCGGCGCGCGGCTGGTGCCGCGCTGACACGCGGCCGGCGCGAGGCTCAGAGCCCCAGCAGCTCGGCCGTCGGCAGCAGGTCGAAGTCGGTCGCCTCGCGCAGGTAGCGCCGGGCGCGCGCGCGTCCGAGCACCCGCACGACGCAGCGCACCTGCTCGGTCAGCGGCGCATCGATCTCGCGCGGGTCGATCTCACCGCGCGGCGCACTGCGGGCCAGGTTGGCGAGCACGTCGCGCAACGCCACGCGGGCCTCGTCCGCGCCGAAGCTCAGTTCGAGCACATGCGCCAGGGCGGCCACCAGCGCGGCATCGCTGCAGGCGCCGTCCAGCTGCTGCGTGACCAGCGCCAGCCGGCCATCGTCGATGCCCTGCTCGCGCAGATGCGTCAGCGCACCGTTCAGGCCCGCCAGACCGCGGTCGTCGTCCGGCGCATGGCGCAGCAGTTCGGCGACGACACGCACGAAGCGCGCGCGATCCTCCGCCGACCGCGCCCGGTCCATCGCCGGGCAGGGGCCGGAGTGGCTGTCGGCAATGCGGCCGTCCGGATCGAGCAGGAGCAGGTCCAGGTACAGATGCCGGTCGTCGACGACCGGCAGGTCGGCCAGCTTGACCACGACCTGGCCGGCGCGGTAGCCCGGCTCGTCGTGGGTGCCCAGCCAGCCGTCGGGGGACGGCTCCTCGCCGGGGTCGAGCGCCAGCGGTCGGACACCGGCGGCGCCGCGCGATGAGTGCGCTTGCAGGGTCATGGCCAGCGGCCGGCAGAGGTGAAGGTCGACCCGGCGCCGTGACGCCGGGTCCGGTGCCGAATCAGGCGGCGCGCTTGGCGCGGCCGGCCGGCTTCGCGGCGACGACGCTGCTGCTGATCGTCGCGAAGTTCGCCTCGGCGGCGCCGACGGCCTGCTTGGCGGCCTTCTGCACGTTCTCGAAGGTGTCGTTCGCGGCGGCGACGGCGGCCTTCATCAGCGTGACGGCGTTCTCGCTGCCGGCCGGCGCGTTCTTGACGGCGGTGTCGACCAGCGCGGTGACCTTGGACTGCACGTCGGCGAAACCGGCTTCGGCGGCCTTGGCCAGCTCGGCCTGCACGCCGGCAGCGATGTCGTACACCTTGCGGGCGTAGGCGGCCGACTTCTCGGCGGTCGGCTGCAGCACGTCGCCCTGCATCGCGAACAGCTCCTGGACGTCCTTCACCGACAGCGCGGCCTGCGCCTTGGCCGAGGCTTCGCCGAGCGCGGCCTTGGTGACTTCGAGGTTCAGGGCGGCGAGCTTCTCGACGGCGTCGAGGCTGGTGGCCGACAGGCTCAGCAGGGTGTCGACATTGGCCTTGTGGGCGGCCAGCAGTTGTTCGTTCGTCAGCATGGTGGACTCCAGGGTGTGGTTGGATCGGGAGGAAACTCGATTGCTGCACTGCAGCATGACTCCAGTGTAGTGGCCGCATCCAAAAAGGCAAGCGGAAAATGCTGCGATGCAGCAAAAAGTTGCCGATGCGCCGAAATCAGGCCGGCGGAGGGGCCCGCCGCGCGGCCCGTACGGGCCTCAGACGGCGCTGACGAGCCGGTTGCGCCCGGCCGCCTTGGCCGCGTGGACCGCGTCGCTGGCGCGCTGCACCAGGGCGACAGGGCCATCGGTCTCGGCCGTCAGCGCCGCCACGCCGACGCTGGCGGACAGCGGCACCGGGCGCTGGTCCAGGCTCGTGATGCGCGCCGCGGCGACGTTGCGGCGCACGCGCTCGGCGACCATCGCGCCGGTCGCGAGGTCGGTGTCCGGCATGACGAGGCAGAACTCCTCGCCGCCGTAGCGCGCGATCCAGTCGGTCAGCCGCACGCTGCCGCGCGCGATCTCGGCGAAGCGGCGCAGCACGAGATCGCCGGTCGGGTAGCCGAAGCCGGCGTTCACGTCGTGGAAGTGGTCCAGGTCGATCAGCGCGACGGTCAGGGCACGCCCGTGCCGGCGCGACAGCTCGATCTCGCGCACCAGGCGCGCGTCGAAGTAGCGCCGGTTGTGCAGCTGCGTCAGCGCGTCCTGGTTGGCCTCGCGGCGCGCTGCCTCGACCAGGCTGCGGCCCATGTTGGTGACCAGCGTCGTCATGCGCTCGGTCATCACGCGGGTGACGTTCTCGAAGTGGCGCACGTAGAGGTCGCGTTCCTCGCCGCCCGGCCCCTCCTGCAGCGACTCGTACAGCACGAGGCGGTTGCGGCCGCGGCCCTTGGCCTCGTACATCGCGACGTCGGCCTGGTTCATCAGCTCGGCCACACCCGTCTTGCCGGTCACGAAGGCCAGCCCGGCGCTGGCGGTGACGGTGATCTGCTCGCCGGGCGCGCCCTCCAGCGGCGCGGGCGCGGTCGGCCCCCAGGCGCCGCCGCCGCTGGCCGCGTCCGCCCCGTCGCTGTGCACCGCCACACGTCGCTGCGACAGCCGCTCCAGCACACGCTGCACGTCGGCCACGACGGTGGCCCGGTCGTAGCGCGTGTAGAGCCCGGCAAATTCGTCGCCGCCGAGTCGGGCGATGCGGTCGCCCGGGGCGGCCTCGGCCAGCAGCGTGGCGGCGACGCTGCGCAGCACCTCGTCGCCGGCCCCGTGGCCGTGGCGGTCGTTGACGTGCTTGAAGGCGTCCAGGTCGAACAGCACGACCGCGCGGCACTCGCCCGGCAGGTCCTGCGCGAGCGCCTGCTCGACCTGCGCGGCCCAGCGGCGCCGGTTCGGCAGGCCGGTCAGCTCGTCGGTGATCTCGCGCAGCGGCAACAACGCCTCGCCGCCGGGCTCGCGCGCGAGGCGCAGCAGCCGCATCACCAGCAGCTCGATCGGCTGGGTGCCGCGCACGACGTCGTCGCGCGCCTTGATGAACTCCAGCGTGTCGACCTCCTGCTCGGCCGATCCGACGACGATCAGCGTCGGCCGGGGGTCCATCACGTACTCGCGCCGCAGCCGGCGGGCATCGGCGAACAGCTCGGCCTGCAGCACCCGCAGCCCAGCGGTCACCTCGCCGCTCGCCCCGGGCAGGCAGACGGTGACGCGAAAACCGTGGGCGCGCAGCGGCGCCAGCAGCGCCGCGTCGTCGTAGCCCTCGTGGGGCAGCACCCAGGCGATCGTCTTGCCGTCGTCCACGTCCAGGGGTCCCCGCGCCGGCGGTGAAAGACGCGAGCATACCGGGCTCGGCTTGCCGTGCCGCGACGGGCGCGGGGCCGGCCCGCGGGTCAGCGTGGTGCCGGCGGCTCGATGCGCGGCAGCGACAGCGTGGCCAGCGCGCCGCCGCCCTCGGCGTTGCGCAGCGCCACGCGGCCGTGGTGCAGCTCGGCGATCTCCTTGACGAAGGGCAGGCCGAGGCCCGTGCTGCGCTTGCCGCCCTGCGGGCGCGCCAGCGAGAAGAACTTCTCGAACACCTTGCTGCCGGCGTAGTCGGGGATGCCCGGACCCTGGTCGCGCACGGTCACGTCGACGCTGCGCCCGCGCGGCAGCAGCGCCACCGTGATGCGCCCCCCCTCGGGCGAGAAGTCCAGCGCGTTGGCCAGCAGGTTGCCGACGGCGCGGCGCAGCAGGAAGGCCTCGCCCTCGACCCAGGCCGGCTCGACGACCGCCAGATCGACCTGCAGCCCGCGCGACAGGCCGGCGGCACGCGCGCTGGTCACGCAGTCCTCGAGCAGCGGCACCAGCGCCACGGGCTCGACGCGCGGCAGGCGCCGGCGCGACTCGAGCGCGGCCAGCTCCATCATGCGGTCCACCAGTTCCTGGATGCGCTGCGTCTCGCGCTCGATGTTGCCGATGAAGCGCTCGCGGTCCCCGGGCGGCATGCCCGGCTCGTGCAGCAGTTCGGCGGCGCCGCGGATCGCCGACAGCGGGCTCTTCAGCTCGTGGGTCAGCGTCTGCACATAGTCGGACACGTAGTTGCGGCCGGCCAGCGCATCGCGCATCTCGTCGTAGGCGGCGCCGAGCGTGCCCAGCGCACGCCGTCCCAGCCGCGGCAGGCTGAACGAACGCTGCGCACGCACGTAGCGCACGTAGTCGGCCAGCAGGCCGAACGGGCGCACCACCCAGAGCATCAGGATCAGCACCAGCACCAGCACCGCCGCCACCGAGGTGGCGCCGACCAGCAGCGTCTTGCGGCGCGCCGCCGCGACGAACTGGTTCAGGCTCTGCACCGGCTTGCCGACGCTGACCGCGCCGACGATCTCGCCCTGGCTGCGCACCGGCGCGGAGACGTACATCACCGAGCTCAGGTCGTCGCCCGGGATGCGCGGCGTGGTGCGGGCGCGGTACTCGCCGCGCAGCGCGGCGCCGATGTCGCGCCAGCCCGACCAGTCCTCGCCCTCGCGCCGGCCGAGCGAATCGAACACGACATGCCCGCGGCGGTCGACCACCAGCGCCTGCAGTTCGACGCCGGTCTTCTCGAAGTCGAAGATGCGCGCCGAGAAGCCGCGCGCGTAGGTGTCGCGGAAGATCGGCCGCAGCACCTCGGCGTCGATCAGTCCGTCGACGGTGTGCTGCTCGACCAGCGCCGCCAGCAGGTGGGCGGTCTCGACCTGAGACTCCTCGGCCGATTCCCGGTAGCGCGGGTCGATGTCGGCCAGCAGGCGGTACATCAGCAGCCCGACGCCGGCGGCGTAGGCCAGCAGCACGAGCAGGAAAAGCGCACTGCGCCGGCTCATGGGCGAAGCGCCGGCGGCCTTACGGCGCCGCCGGCAGGTCCTCCGCGAGCGCGTAGCCGCTGCCGCGGTGCGTGCGGATCGGCTCGAGCTGCGGCGCCACCGCCTTCAGCTTGGCACGCAGCGTCTTCACGTGCGCGTCGACGGTGCGGTCCAGGCTCTCGCTGCGCTCGTCCCACACCTTGTCGAGCAGCACGTCGCGGCTGTAGACATGGCCGGGCCGCTCGACCAGCGTCTTCAGCAGGCCGTATTCGTAGCGCGAGAGCTCCAGCAGCTGGCCGTAGTAGCGGATCTGGCGCCGCCCTTCGTCGATCTGGAACGGCAGCGCGGGCGGCGCGGCCGGCGCACGGGTGCTGCGGCGCAGGATGACGCGCAGCCGCGCGACCAGTTCGCGCGGCGAGAAGGGTTTGGCGACGTAGTCGTCGGCGCCGAGCTCGAGACCGACCACGCGGTCGATCTCGTCCGCCCGCGCGGTCAGGAACAGCACCGGCACGTCGCCCGTCTCGCGCAGGCGGCGGAACACCTCGAAGCCGTTCAGGTCCGGCAGGCCCACGTCCAGGATCACCAGGTCCGCCGGCGCCTCGCGCTGGCGCTGCAGCGCGGCCTCGCCGGTGGCGACCCAGTCCGGCTCGAAGCCGTCGGTGCGCAGCGCGTACTGCAGGGTGTCGGCGATGCCGGGCTCGTCCTCGACGATCAGGACGCGGGGCTTGCTCACTCGGCGGGCAGGAAACCTTCGATCGACAGGTAGCGCTCGCCGGTGTCGTAGTTGAAGCCCAGCACGCGGCTGCCGGCCGGCAGCTCGGGCAGCTTCTGCGCGATCGCGGCGAGCGTCGCGCCGGACGAGATGCCCACCAGCATGCCCTCCTCGCGCGCGGCGCGGCGCGCCATCTCGCGCGCCGCCTCGGCCTCGACCTGGATCACGCCGTCCAGCAGCTTGGTGTGCAGGTTGGCCGGGATGAAGCCGGCGCCGATGCCCTGGATCGGGTGCGGGCTGGGCTTGCCGCCGCTGATCACCGGCGACGCGGCGGGTTCGACCGCGAACACCTTCAGCGCGGGCCACTTCGCCTTCAGCGCGGTCGCGCAGCCGGTGATGTGGCCGCCGGTGCCGACGCCGGTGATCAGCACGTCCAGGCCTTCGGGGAAGTCGGCGGCGATCTCGGCCGCGGTGGTGCGCACGTGCACGTCGATGTTGGCCGGGTTCTCGAACTGCTGCGGCATCCACGCGTTCGGCGTCTGCTCGAGCAGTTCCTTGGCGCGGGCGATCGAGCCGTTCATGCCCTTCTCGCGCGGCGTCAGCTCGAAGCGCGCGCCGTAGGCGAGCATCAGCCGGCGGCGCTCGATGCTCATGCTGTCCGGCATCACGAGGACCAGCTGGTAGCCCTTCACTGCGGCGACCATCGCCAGGCCCACGCCGGTGTTGCCCGAGGTCGGCTCGATGATCGTCGCGCCCGGCTTGAGCGCGCCGGAGGCCTCGGCCGCCTCGATCATCGACAGCGCGATGCGGTCCTTGATCGACCCGCCCGGGTTCGCGCGCTCGCTCTTGATCCACACCGAGGCGCCGCCGAACAGGCGGTTGACGCGGATGTGCGGCGTGTTGCCGATGGTCTGCAGGATGTTGTCGGCGCGCATGCAGGTCTCCTCGGGAAAGGGCCGAATTATGGGCGTGATAATCGCCGCATGGACGTGCCGCTTCGCAATGACACCTTCGTGCGCGCCTGCCTGCGCCAGCCCACCGATTACACGCCGGTCTGGCTGATGCGGCAGGCCGGGCGCTACCTCGCGGAATACCGCGAGACGCGCGCGAAGGCCGGCAGCTTCATGGGGCTGGCGACGAATCCCGCGTTCGCGACCGAGGTCACGCTGCAGCCGCTGGAGCGCTACCCGCTGGACGCGGCGATCCTGTTCAGCGACATCCTGACGGTGCCCGACGCGATGGGCCTGGGGCTGAGCTTCGCGCTCGGCGAGGGGCCGCGCTTCGCGCAGCCGGTGCGCGACGAGGCCGACGTGGCCCGCCTCGCGGTGCCGGACATGGACAAGCTGCGCTACGTGTTCGACGCGGTCGCGTCGATTCGCCGCGCGCTCGAGACGACCGAGGCCGACGGCCGGCGCGTCGCGCGCGTGCCGCTGATCGGCTTCTCCGGCAGCCCGTGGACACTGGCCTGCTACATGGTCGAAGGATCGGGGTCGGACGACTACCGGCTCGTCAAGTCGATGCTGTACGGCCGGCCGGACCTGATGCACCGCATCCTCGCGATCAACGCGGACGCGGTGGCGCTGTACCTGAACCTGCAGATCGAAGCCGGCGCGCAGGCGGTGATGGTGTTCGACAGCTGGGGCGGGGTGCTCGCGGACGGCGCGTTCCAGACCTTCAGCCTCGCCTACACGCGGCGCGTGCTGCGCCAGCTGCGGCGCGAGCACGCCGGCCGACGCGTGCCGCACATCGTGTTCACGAAGGGCGGGGGGCCGTGGCTGGAGGAGATCGCCGCGCCGGTCGACGGGGTCGGGCCCGATGTCGTCGGCCTCGACTGGACGGTCAACCTCGGCGCGGCACGGCGGCGCGTCGACGACGGCGTCGCGCTGCAGGGCAACCTCGACCCGGCCGTGCTGTTCGCCCCGGCGGCCGCGATCCGCGCCGAGGTCGAGCGGGCGCTGGAGAGCTTCGGCCCGTCCGAGCGCGCGGACGGCCGCCACGGCGGGCACGTGTTCAACCTCGGACACGGCATCAGCCAGCACACGCCGCCCGATGCGGTGGCGACGCTGGTCGAGCATGTGCATGGTCACTCTCGCCGATTGCGCCGGCGCGGCTGACGCGGTGCCGTCACGATAGGCAGAATTAATTCCGCAGCCGCCTCCGAGTGGCCCCGTGGGGCTTGACTTATCCCCAAAACGCGCCCCGTGCCTTTTGCTCGGCAAACATGCTGCATTGCAGCATGGGGATTTCGAGCATCCGCTCTAAGTCATTGAATTCATTGACTTCCGGCAGATGCCAAAAACATGGGCATCAGACCTCGACGTTAAGCGGATCAACCATTTAGGCGTCATTTGGGCAGGTTGCCCACAAAGTTATCCACAACGCCCGTGGAAACTCCAGAAAGGCCCGATGAATCAGGCACTTGCCGCTCAAGTTGAAGGTCTTGTCGAAGTTCTTCAGCTAACTCGATGCCGGAAGGGCCATGCCTGACGCGATCCGGGTCGCCGTGGCGGTGGATGCGCCACGCCACAGCGGCGTGGCCACCACGCTCGACTATCTGAGCGAGCGCCCGCTCGCGCCGGGGACGTTGGTGCGGGTTCCGCTGGGCAAGCGCGTCGTCCCTGGGATCGTGTGGCCCGCGGCGCCCGGCGAGCACCCGGAGCAGGACCTGAAGCCGGTCGCCGAAGTCTGGGACGCGCTGCCGCCGCTGCCACCAGCGTGGTGCGAGCTGGTGTCGTTTGCATCCGGTTACTACCAACGCAGCATCGGCGAGCTGGCCCTGTCGGTGCTGCCGCCGGAGCTGCACAAGCTCGACCGCGCGCAGTTCGAGAACCGCCTGGCGAAGCTGCTCAAGCGGCTTTCGGCAACGCTGCCTCCGCAGTCCGACGAGGCCACGCGCCCCTCGCCGACGGGCGAACAGGCCGCGCTGCTGGCCCGGCTGGCCGACGCGCCGGCCGGCAGCACCGTGCTGCTGCACGGGGTCACCGGCAGCGGCAAGACCGAGGTCTACCTGCGCGCGGCGGCGGACGCCCTGGCGGCGGGCCGGCAGGCACTCGTGCTGGTGCCGGAGATCAACCTGACGCCGCAGCTCGAGGAGCGCTTCGCGCAACGCTTCGCCGGGCGCCGCATCGTCGCGCTGCACAGCGGCCTGACGCCGGTGCAGCGCCTGCGCCACTGGCTGACCGCGCAGCTCGGCGCGGCCGACCTCGTGCTCGGCACCCGGCTGGCCGTGTTCGCCGCGCTGCCGCGGCTGGGCCTGATCGTTGTCGACGAGGAGCACGACCCGTCGTACAAGCAGCAGGAAGGCGCACGCTACTCGGCGCGCGACCTGGCCGTCTACCGCGGCCGCCTGGAAGGGGCGACCGTGCTGCTCGGCTCGGCCACCCCCTCGCTCGAATCCTGGCAGCGCGCCGCCGAAGGCCGCTACCTGAAGCTCGAACTGCCCACGCGCATCGGCGGCGCCGCGTTGCCGACGGTGCGCATCGTCGACATGAACCAGCAGCCCAAGCCGGGCACCACCGGCTCGGCCCTGTCGCCGCCGCTGGTGGCGGCACTGCAGCAGCGCATCGACCAGGGCGAGCAGAGCCTGGTGTTCCTGAACCGGCGCGGCTACGCGCCGGTCCTGCACTGCACCGACTGCGGATGGAAGAGCGGCTGCCCGCATTGCAGCGCCTGGCGTGTCTTCCACAAGCTGGACCGCACGCTGCGCTGCCACCACTGCGGCTGGACCGAACGCGTGCCGCGCGCGTGCCCCGACTGCGGCAACCTCGACATCGCGCCGGTCGGCCGCGGCACCGAGCGCCTGGAGGAGCAACTGGCATCGGTCCTCACCGGTCGCGACGGTGGCGCGCCGCGCATCGCCCGCATCGACGCCGACAGCACGCGCGCAAAAGGGGCGCTGGAAAGCCAGCTGGGATCCGTGCACGCGGGTGACGTGGACGTGCTGGTGGGAACGCAGATGGTCACCAAGGGCCACGACTTCCGGCGCATCTCGCTGGTCGCGGCCGTGGCGCCCGACAGCGCACTGTTCAGCAGCGACTTCCGCGCCGCGGAGCGCCTGTTCGCGCTGCTGATGCAGGCCGCCGGCCGCGCCGGGCGGGACGCCGCGCAGGCCGCGCGCAGCGAGATGTGGGTGCAGACCTGGCACCCGACCCACCCGCTCTACGACGCGCTGCGGAGGCACGACTTCGACGCCTTCGCAGCGGGGCAGCTGCGCGAACGCGAGGCCGCCGGGCTGCCGCCCTACAGCCACCTGGCAATGCTGCGCGCCGATGCCAGGAGCGCCGAGGCGGCGCGGGATTTCCTGCAGCTGGCGTCGGATGTCGCGCAGGCCTTGCCCGAGGCCGCCGCCGTCACGATCTACGCGCCGGTGCCGCTGGCGGTGGCACGCGTCGCCGACGTCGAACGCATGCAGATGCTGGTGGAATCGGCGTCGCGGCCGGCGCTGCAGCGCTTCCTCGCCCGCTGGCTCGACTCACTGCAGGCGCTGCGCCGCGATGCCGGCGCGCCGAAGGTGCTGCGCTGGGCCATCGACGTCGACCCGCTCGCGATCTGACGATCTGAATCAGCGCCGCCGCGGCACAGGCGCCGGCCGCGCGGCGTCGGCGAGCAGCAGCGTCGCGCGCACCAGGTCCTCGACGGCCTCGGCGAGCGTTGCCGCGGGCTCGATCGATTCGATCTCCTCGAGCAGGTCGTCGGCGTCCTCGAGATCGTCGGGGTCGAGGTGCCGGTAGATCAGTGCCAGCGGCTCCGTGATCCTCTGCGCGTCGAGCTGCTGCAATGCGGGGAACAGCGACATCGCGGTCGCGAAGCCAGCCACCCAGCCGTAGACCGCCGCCGACGGATCGCCATCGTCCTCGAGTTCGAACACCCAGGGGTCGAACCAATGCCGGGCCGTGATGGCGCGCTCGAGTTCGGCGTGGCGCCGCAGCACGAGCGAATGCAGGCGGGCCGTGTCGAACCCGGCCGGCACTTCCCGCGCATCCACGTCGACGACATGTGGCAGCCAACGCTCGCGCGGCACCGGTCGCGGCTGCAGCACGACGCCGCAGAGGTACCCGTCGAGCATGTCCACGTCCAGCGGTTCGAGCGACGCGGGGACGCGGTCCAGCCGTTCCTGCAGTTCGCCCAGTTCCGCTTCGGTGAGCGCTTGCTGCGCGGCGCGAATCGGACGCGCGGGGAGGTGATTTCTGCGCATGTGCGGCATTGTCGCGTCATCGGTGCACCAAGCAGATGCTCCCTCGTATTGGGGATGGCAAGGCCCCACCCCCAACCATAGAGTTCGACGCATTGCTGTCACACGGGATCTTCATCGATCACGCGCTCAAAGGTCCGGAACGCCCGCTCGGCCCCAAGGCCACATGACAGGGCGAGAGACCGACACTGCTCCCAACGACGTCCTTTCTTGAGGACTTGACACAGCCCACCTGCTCACGCAGGTGGGCTCTTTTTTTGCCTGCACCGCCAGCGCGCGTCGCGGACAATCGGCCTCCTTTCCGGCAGGAGGGCGATTGAGCGAACAGGCACTGCGCGCACGCGCGCATCAACCCGGCTGGCCGCACTGGCTGATCCTCGGCAACGTGGCGGTGATGGCGCTCGTCGTGCTGCTCTCTGGCGTTGCGCTGCAGACCGGGTTGCGCTCGTTCGAGCGGAGGGCGCAGGACGCGACCGAGAACCTGGCCCGCAGCCTCAGCCAGGCCATCGAAGCCGAGCTCGACCGGGTCGACATGGTGCTGCGGGCCGTCGTGGTCGAACACACACGCAGCGGAGCCGACCCGCGCCGGCTGCCGGACATCCTGGAAGACCAGTTCGCGCTGATCGGCCGGCTCGACACGCTGCGCGCCACCGACAGCACCGGCATCGTGCGTGGCGGCCGCGACACCGCGGGCCTCGCGCCGATCGACGTCAGCGATCGCAGCAACTTCATCCAGGCACGCGACGATCCGACGCCGAGGCTGCTCATCATCGGGCCGAATCAGACCCGCGTCAGCAAGAAGTGGGCAATCATGCTGGCGCGACGGCTCAACAAGCCGGACGGCTCCTTCGACGGCATCGTCTACGCCAATGTCACGGTCGAACGGTTCCTCGCGCTGTTCGGGGCCGTCAACCTCGGGCGCGAAGGCGCGATCAGCCTGCGCATGCTGCCGGACCTGAAGCTGGTGGCGCGTCAGACTTCGCAGGGCCCGGATGCCTCCGGCGTCGGCACCAGCCGCGTGTCCGAGGAACTGCGACAGACGCTGGCGACGCAGCCCGAATCGGGCAGCTACCTGGCGAAGACGGCACTCGACCAGATCGAACGCGCCAATGCCTATCGCCGACTGGAAAACTACCCGTTGCTGATCCTGGTGGGCCTCGGGACCAAGGACTTCCTGACCCCCTGGTACGGCGAACTCGTCGTCGTCGTCGCCCTGTGCGGGCTGACGGCCGCGATCCTGTTCGCGTCGACCTGGCTGGTGCTGCGCGCGCGGCGCCGCGAGCTGGCGAGCCGCACGGCGCTGCAGGACAACGAGGCCTTCCTGGACCGCACGGGACGCATCGCCGCGGTGGGCGGCTGGGAGCTCGACATCGCAAGCCACACGCTCACGTGGTCAGCCCAGACCTGCCGGCTGCTGGACGTCCCGATCGGGTCTCGTCCGAGCCTGGACGAAGGGCTCGGATTCGTCGCGCCGGAGGCGCGCGCGCAAGTCGGCGAGCACCTGCAGAACAGCATCGCCCACGGCACGTCGTGGATGCTGGAGCTGCCGCTCGTGACCGCGGCGGGACGCGCCCTCTGGGTCCGGGCCGTGGCCGAGGTGGAGTCCGAGCGCGGAAAGCCGGTGCGGGTGATCGGGGCGGTGCAGGACATCACCGAGCAGCACGCGCGCAAGCAGGAGCTCGAACGCGAGCAGGCGCTCCGTGCGCAGGTCGAGCATCACGCGCGCGAACTGGACGCGATGGTCGGCGAACGCGGCGAGATGCTCGACGTGCTGGCCCACGAGGTCCGGCAACCGCTGAACAACGCATCGGCCGCGCTGCAGAGCGCGGCCACCGTGCTGGCGGAGGTGCACGAACCGGCCGCGTCGCTGCGGCTGTCGCGTGCGCAGTCGGTGATGCACCAGGTGCTCGGGCGGCTGGACAACACGCTGGCCGTGGCCAGCCTGCTGGCCCGACCCGACCCGATCGAACGCGGCGATGCCGACGTCGATGCGCTGGTCGCCGTCGCGGTGGCCGACATGCCCGCCGAGCAGCGCGGCCGCGTGCACGTCGAGCGCGCCACCTCGACCCGCACGGTGTCGATGGACATGAGCCTGATGCGCCTGGCGCTGCGCAACCTGCTGTCCAACGCGCTGAAGTACGGCCCGCCGGGCACGCCGGTGAAGGTGCGGCTGTCCGACTCGGACCATCCGCTCGCCCTCGTGATCGATGTCACCGACGCCGGCCCTGGCATCCCCGCCGACCTGGTGCCGCGCCTGTTCGAGCGCGGTGCCCGCGGTGCGCCGAACGGGCATGGGCTGGGCCTCTACATCGTGCGCCGCGTGATGGAGCTGCACGAAAGCCGCGTCGAGATCGCGGCCAACCAGCCGGGGCGCGTCACGCTGCGCCTGGTGGTCGTGCAGGCGCCGGCCGAGTGAGCCGCCTCAGACGACCTGCAGCTTGGACTTGAAGATGTAGCCGACGCGCGAGCGCGACTGCAGCGGCACGATCGCCGGCGTCGCGCGCTCGATGCGTCGACGCAGGCGATAGATCGTCGCGTTCAGCCCGTCCGCCGCGTCGCGATCGTTCTCGCGGCCCAGCTTCATGCGCAGGTGTTCGCGGCTCACCACCTCGCCGTCCGCCTCGACGAAACACTCGAGCACCGCGAGGTCGGTCTCGCTCAGGTCGACCCGAGCCCCGTCGGGCGCGATCAACTGCCCTGCGCGGCGGTCGAGCTTCCAGGCGGCATTCGCCTGCCCGGCATTCGCCGCTCGGCGCTGGACCGCCTCGATCGCGATGGCCACCTGCTCGAACTGCAGCGGCTTGGCGAGGTACATGTCCGCTCCGGCATGCACGACCTCCTTGAACACGTCGGGCGACAGGCGGCCGGAGACCACCAGCAGGCCGGCGTTGCTGCGCCGGCGCAGCACCTTGATCAGGTCCAGCCCGTCGATGCCGGGCAGCATCAGGTCGACGACGTAGAAGTCGTAGTCGTACGGCTCGGCATGCGCCAGCAGGTCGTTGCTGTCGTCGAAGACATCCACCTGGATGCCACGCGCGCGCAGGAACTGCGCCAGGAACTCGGTGTACTCCTTGTCGTCGTCGATGAGCGCGAGGCGGGCGGGCAACATGGCGTGAACCGTCGACACGATTTCCGTGCAAAGCGCAGATTCAAGCACAAGCGACCCCGCGCACAACTCGTGAATTTGCGCACCGTTTTGGGCTTCTTCTTTGCGTTCGCTCATAAATCTTCTCAACGACCATTTCTGCCTGACGAAAACCCACCCGCGGGAACTACCTCCCGTACCGCTGCGCGGTCCACAGAAAGGCAATTGGATGAAGGTCGCCCAACTCAGCGTCCGGGGCAAGTTGCTGGCCGGATTCGGAACGCTCGCCGCGTTCGTCGTGGTCGTGTCGGCCGTGTCGATCCGGTCGCTGGCCGTCGGACACGCCGATTTTGCGCACTACGTCGGCGACAGCGCGGTGCGCATCACGCTCGCCAACGACGTGCTCGACGCCACCAACGCCCGCGCGATCGGTGCACGCAACCTGGCGCTGGTGACATCGCCGGCAGACCGCGAGTCCGAACGTGCCGCCACCGTCGCGGCGCACGAGAAGGTCGGCCGCAGCATCGCCCGGCTGAAGGAGATGCTCGCCAAGGCACCGGACACCAGTGCGCGCGAGCACGAGTTGGCCGCCGCGATCGAACAGGTCGAGGCCCGCTACGGCGCCGTGGCACTGGACATCGTGCGCCTCGTGATCGAAGGCAAGCGCGAGGAGGCCATCCAGCACATGAACGCCGACTGCCGGCCCTTGCTGGCGGAGCTGCTGAAGGCGTCGAACGACTACATCGCGTTCGCGGTCGAGCGCAGCGGCCAGGTCGTCGCCGAGGCCGAATCGACCTATGTGTTCGACCGCAATCTGATGCTCGCCGCCAGCGCCCTCGCGCTGCTGGCCGCCACCGTGCTGGCGCTGGGCATCACGCGCGGCATCACCCGGGCCCTCGGCGCCGAGCCGGCCGAGCTCGGTGACGCGGCGCAGCGGGTGGCACGCGGCGATCTGAACCCGGTGCGCGGCGCCGAACGCGCGCCGGCGGGCAGCGTGATGGCCTCGTTGGGCCGCATGCAGCAGGACCTGGCGCGCGTCGTCGGCCAGGTGCGCAATGCCTCCGACTCGATCGCCACCGGCTCGGCCCAGATCGCCACCGGCAACGCCGACCTCTCCCAGCGCACCGAAGAGCAGGCGTCCAACCTGCAGCAGACCGCCGCCTCGATGGAGCAGATCAACTCCACCGTCCGCAACAACGCCGACACGGCGCGTCAGGCGACCCAGCTCGCCGGCTCGGCCAGCGAAGCCGCGCAGCGCGGCGGCCAGGTGGTCGACCGCGTCGTCGCCACCATGGGTGACATCAGCGCCAGCTCGCGCCGCATCGCCGACATCATCGGCACCATCGATGGGATCGCGTTCCAGACCAACATCCTGGCGCTCAATGCCGCCGTCGAGGCCGCGCGGGCCGGCGAACAGGGTCGCGGCTTCGCAGTCGTCGCGGGCGAGGTGCGCTCGCTGGCGCAACGCAGCGCCGAGGCCGCCAAGGAGATCAAGGCGCTGATCGGCGCCAGCGTCGAGAAGGTCGAAGCCGGCTCGCGGCTGGTGGGCGATGCCGGCACGACGATGAGCGACATCGTCACCCAGGTGCAGCGCGTGGCCGACCTGATCGGCGAAATCAGTTCGGCCACGCTGGAGCAGACCAGCGGCATCGGCCAGGTCAGCGATGCGGTCACGCAGCTCGACCAGGTCACGCAGCAGAACGCCGCGCTCGTCGAGGAGTCGGCCGCCGCGGCCGACAGCCTCAAGCAGCAGGCCGCGCAGCTGGCCGAAGCGGTGCGGGTGTTCCGCCTCGAGGAAGGCGCGCGCGCCTGATCCTCCGTCGGCGGCACGCGGCTGCGATGATGGCGTCCCGATCCCACGCCGGAGCACACCGATGCCGCCCTTCCCGACCCCGCCGTCCCTGGTGCCGATGACGCAGATCCGCTGCGAGGTCGGCGAGCTCGTCACGCTCGGCCCGGCCAGCCACGGCGAACGCCGTTACGTACCGCTGGGCGGCGGCAGCGTGCGTGGCCCGGAACTCAACGGCGAGATCGTCGCCGGCGGCGTCGACTGGCAGGTGCTGCGCGGCGACGGAACGCTCGAGATCGCGGCGCACTACGTGATCCGCGCCGACGACGGCGCGCTGATCGAGGTGCGCAGCGAAGGCCTGCGCCACGGCCCGCCGGACGTGATGGCCCGCCT
Organism: Piscinibacter sp.; assembly: GCA_019635485.1. Classification (GTDB taxonomy): domain Bacteria; phylum Pseudomonadota; class Gammaproteobacteria; order Burkholderiales; family Burkholderiaceae_C; genus Piscinibacter. The sequence goes on from JAHBZL010000027.1 coordinate 50,426, forward strand.
CGCGCGCGGCGAGACGGTGCCGCGCGAAGCCTACTTCTTCCGTACGCTGGTGCGCTTCGACACCGGTGCGCCGGCCTGGGCCCACCTGGCGCGCACGATGGCGATCGCCTGCGGCCAGCGCGAAGCGCGGCTCGTGCTGCTGGACCTGTACCGCCTGACCTGAGGCTCAGGTTCCGATCACGCCGCCATCGCGGCGGCGGATCACGACCGTCGCCGAACGCGGCCGGTTGCCCGGGCGGCCGCCGGGCCAGCGCGAATACTTGTCCGGCTCGTCCGGATCGCTGCGGTCGCTGGGCGTCTCGCCCGGATGCTGCACGTTGATGAACAGCGTGCGCAGGTCCGGCGTCAGCGTCGCACCGGTGATCTCGCAGTTCACAGGGCCGGTCAGGAAGCGGCGGATCTCGCCGCTCGTGCGGTCGCACGCCAGCATCTGGTTGCTGCCGATGCGCTCCAGCTCGCCCTTGTACATCTGCGTCGCGTGCGCGTCGGTCTGGATCCACAGCACGCCGCGGGCGTCCAGCATCAGCCCGTCGGGGCAGGCGAAGATGTCGCCCTTGATGTTGCCGCGCGCCTCCGGCCGTGCATTGGCCGGGTCGCCGGCGAGCACCAGGTGGTTCCAGCGGAACGCCAGGGCGTCGAAGTCGCCGTCCTCCTTCCAGCGGATGATCTGGCCCATCACGTTGTTCGCGCGCGGGTTGGCGGCATCGACCCCCGGCATGCCCGCCGCGCCGCGTGCGCTGTTGTTGGTCAGCGTGCAATAGATCTCGCGCGCGGCCTGGTCGATGGCCAGCCATTCCGGGCGGTCCATCTTCGTGGCACCCAGCCGGTCGCTCGCCTGGCGGCTCTTGATCAGCACCTCGCCCTGGTCGGCGAAACCGTTGGCCGCGGTCAGCGGCCCCTGGCCGTGCACCAGCGGGATCCAGCGGCCGCTGCCGTCGGACTCGAAGCGTGCCACGTACAGCGTGCCGTGGTCGAGCAGTTCGCGATTGGCCGCCCCGCCGCCCGGCGCGATGCGGTCGCGGCTGACGAACTTGTAGATGTACTCGAAGCGCGCGTCCTCGCCGGAGTAGACGACCGCGCGGCCGTCGCGCGTGACACCGACCCAGGCACCTTCGTGCGCGGCGCGGCCGAGCGCGGTGCGCTTGACGGGCAGGCTGGTCGGGTCGTACGGGTCGATCTCGACCACCCAGCCGAAGCGGTGGAACTCGTTCGGATGGCGGCGCGCGTCGAAACGCTCGTCGTGCGCGGCCCAGCGGTAGCCGCTTGCCTTGGGCAGACCCCAGCGCTTCTGGTCGGCGTCGATGCGGTCACCGCTGTCGAAGTAGAAGGCCCAGTTCTCCTCGCCCGAGAGGTAGGTGCCCCAGGGCGTCATGCCGCTCGCGCAGTTGTTCAGCGTGCCGAGCACGGTGCGGCCGTCCGGGTCCGCGGCGGTCTTCATCAGCGCGTGCCCGGCCGCCGGCCCCTGCACCGCGAACGGCGCGAAGGCGGTGAAGCGCCGCGCATAGCGCGAGGGCCGCACCATCTGCCAGCGCCCGTCCTGCAGCACGACCTCGATCACCGCGACGCCGTGCGCCGCCTGCGCCTTGCGCACCTTCTCGGCGCTCCAGGTCTTCATGCCGTCGGTGTGCAGCAGGCCATCGTCGGTGTACTCGTGGTTCATCACCAGCAGGCCGCGGCCGCTGCTGCCCTCCAGCGGGTAGTAGTGGATGCCGTCATGGTGCATGCCCATCTGCAGCGCCTGGTCCGCGGCCGAATTGCCCGCGTCCTCGCGCCAGGCCGGCATGCGCCCGGGCACGCCGACCGGCTCGCCCCACGGGGCCAGCACCTCGGCGACGTAGCCCTCCGGCACCACCAGGCCGTCCTCCTTCGTCGGCGGGATGCCCTTGAAGCCCAGCAGCGGCCCGCTGCCGGGAACGCCCGCGCAACCCGCCAGCCAGGGCGCCAGCACGCTGCCCGCCAGCGCGGCGAGCCCGCCCTGCACCCAGATGCGCCGCGCCGGGTCGGACACCTCGTGGATGCTCGGGTTGCCGGAGCGGTTGCTGTCCTCCATCGCATCGAAGTCCTTGGCCATGCCGCCCTCCTCGTTGTCAGAGCTTCTCGGTCTCGCCGCTGCGGGGCTGCCACTTCATCAGCCGGCGCTCGATGCGCCCGACCGCCGCGTCCAGCACCAGCGCGAACGCGGTCAGCACCAGGATGCCCGCCATCACCGTGTTGATGTCGAACGCCCCCTCGGCCTGCAGGATCAGGTAGCCGACGCCGCGCGACGAACCGAGGTATTCGCCGACCACCGCACCGACGAAGGCCAGGCCGACGCTGGTGTGCAGCGAGCTGAACACCCAGCTCGTGGCGCTCGGCAGGTAGACATGGCGCAGCAGCTGCTTCGAGCTCGCGCCCAGCATGCGCGCGTTGGCCAGCACTACCGGGCTGACTTCCTTCACGCCCTGGTAGACGTTGAAGAAGACGATGAAGAACACCAGCGTCACGCCGAGCGCCACCTTGCTCGCGATGCCGAGCCCGAACCAGACCGCGAAGATCGGCGCGAGGATCACGCGCGGCATGCTGTTCAGCGCCTTGATGTACGGGTCGGCGATCGCGGCGGCCATCGGGCTGAGCGCCAGCCACAGGCCGCAGCCCAGCCCGAGCAGCGTGCCGATGCCGAACGCGAGCACGGTCTCGACCAGCGTCACCCACAGGTGTTCGTAGATGTCCGCGTTGCCGAAGAACCAGGCCCAGATGCGCGCGAAGATCACCAGCGGCTCACCGAAGAAGAACGCCGCCTGGCGCTCGTTCTCGAACACGAAGGGCGGCACCAGGCCCGGCTTGGTCAGCACGTGCCAGAGGCCGAACACCGCGACCAGCACGGCCACCTGCCAGACGCGCAGGTTGCGCTCGTTGGGTTTGATGAACTTCCACATGGGCATCGCTCGCACCGGGTCAGGCGGCCAGCTGCTGCCGGTAGCCCTTCAGGACTTCCTCGCGCAGCACCGACCAGATGGCTTCGTGCAGTTCGATGAAGCGCGGCGTCGTGCGCACCTCCGCCACGTCGCGCGGGCGCTCGAGGTCGATGCGGAACTCGCCGATCGGGTGCGACGCCGGCCCGGCCGACAGCACCACGACGCGGTCGCTCAACGCGATCGCCTCGTCCAGGTCGTGCGTGATGAACAGCACCGCCTTGCGCTTGGCAGCCCAGAGCGCGAGCAGCTCGTTTTCCATCAGCTGCCGAGTCTGGATGTCGAGCGCCGAGAAGGGCTCGTCCATCAGGATGATGTCCGGGTCGAGCACCAGCGTCTGCGCCAGGCTGACCCGTTTGCGCATGCCGCCCGACAGCTGGTGCGGGTAGCGGTCGCCGAACACGCCGAGGCCGACCCGGCGCAGCCAGTCCTGCGCCAGCGCCGGCGCGTCGGTCACACCGCGGAACTCCAGGCCCGCCAGCACGTTGTCGAGCGCGGTGCGCCAGGGCATCAGGCTCTCGGCCTGGAACATGTACCCGGCGCGCCGGTTGATGCCGGCGAGCGGCGCGCCGAACACCTGCACGCCACCGCTGCTCGGCGCGAGCAGGCCGGCGCCGACGTTCAGCAGCGTGCTCTTGCCGCAGCCCGTCGGCGCGACCACCGAGACGAACTCGCCGGGCGCCACCGCCAGCGTGACGTCGCGCACCGCGGTGTAGCGCTGGCCGGGAGCGTCGCGGCTGACGAAGGTGCAGGTGACGGCGTCGAGCTGCAGGGCCGCCGCGTCGGGGGCAACGGCACTCATGCGCGCGCCCCGCGCGCGGCCGTCGGCCCGAACGGCGCGCCTCCATCGAAGGAATGAACAGCCGAGCGCCATCCATCGCCTTGCTGTCGCCGCGCGCGGCCCCGTTGCCCACCATCGGCTCGTGAGCCGCCAGACAGTTCCGCCTGGGGCCACCGACCCACGGAGGTTTCCATGTTTCGATCCATCGTTCGCATCGTCGTCGGCGCTTCCGCCGCCGCCTTTCTGGCCGTGCTGACCGCCTGCGCCGGGTTGCCGTCGAGCAGCCTGCCGCTGGCCCAGGACTCGCACGACTTCATCGGCGGCCAGGACTGAGCGGCCCGGGCGCGGGCCGGCCCAGCCGGCCCGCGCCCTTCATCACCCCTTCGGATACTTCGCGTTCGCCTTCTTCGCGAACTCGTTCGTGAACGCCGCGCCCAGGTCGAACTTGAAGTCCTGGATCGCCGCGTCGACGCTCTTCAGCGCGCGCACCGCGGTCGCCGCGCCGGCGTCGGGGAACAGGCCATCCGGCGACAAGGCGCCCTTGCCGGCCAGGAACGCGTCGATGTAGACGGCGCGGTCGCCCAGCAGGTAGCTCTCGGGCACGGCCTTGATGATGTCGCCCGGGCCGGCCGCCTGGATCCACTTGTCGGCCCGCACCATCGCGTTGGCGAGCGCCTGCACGGTGGCCGGGTTCTTCTCGATGAACGGCACCGGGGCGTACAGGCAGCCGGCCGGCATCGGCCCGCCGAACACCTTGTCGGCCTCGGCGACGACCCGCGTGTCGGACACCACCTTCAGGTCGCCCGAACGCTGCAGCAGCGTGATCACCGGGTCGAGGTTGCTGATCGCGTCGATCTGGCCGGAGCGCATCGCGGCGACCGCACCGTTGCCGGCACCGACGCCGATGATCGACACGTCGCTCGGCTTCAGGCCGGCCTTGGCGAGCACGAAGTTCGCCATCACGTTGGTCGACGAGCCCGGCGCGGTGACGCCGATCTTCTTGCCCTTCAGGTCGGCCACGCTCTTGAAGCCGGGCAGGGTCTTCGGGTTCACGCCCAGCACGATCTGCGGCGCGCGCCCTTGCAGCACGAAGGCACGCAGCGGCTGGCCCTTGGACTGCATGTTCAGCGTGTGCTCGAAGGCACCGGAAACCACGTCGGCGCTGCCGCCGACGACCGCGCGCAGCGCCTGCGAGCCGCCGGCGAAGTCGGCGATCGTGACCTCGAGCCCTTCGGCCTTGAAGTAGCCGAGGCTCTCGGCGATGGTCAGCGGCAGGTAGTACAGCAGGTTCTTGCCGCCGACGGCGATCGTCAGCTTGGGTTTCTCGAGCGCCTGGGCGCGGACGAGGGCGGGAGCGGCGAGCAGGCCGGGGGCGGCGAGGAGGAGGGTGCGGCGTTGCATGGCGGGAAACGCAGTCTGGGACGGGGTGCCGATTGAACCATGGCGGCGCCTTAGAATGAATTCGATGAACCCCGTGCGTCCCTGCGGCCGCCTGCCGGTCCGCGTCGCGCGGGGCCTGCTGGGCGCGCTCGCCGCCGCGTTGCTGGCCGGCTCGCCGCTGCAGGCGCAGCCGGCCGGGGATGCCGAGATCGTCGCGCCGCCTTCGCTGTCGGCGCGCAAGGTCTACGAGCAGGCGCGTTCGCAGCTGGTGCAGATCCGCACCGTGCTGAAGGGTCGGGCCAGCCAGACCTCGGTCGGCTCCGGCTTCTTCGTCACGGCAGAGGGTCACATCGTGACCAACTTCCACGTCGTCAGCCAGGCGGCGCTGAAGCCGGAGCGGCACGACCTGGTCTACGTCACCGCCGACGGCCGCGAGGCGCCGGTGACGATCCTGCAGATCGACGTGCTGCACGACCTCGCGCTGCTGAAGGCCGGCGACGCCGAGCCGCGCCGTTTCGACGCGCTGCCGTTCCGCCCGGAGACACGCGCGCTCGCGCAGGGCGAACGCATCTACTCGCTCGGCAATCCGCTGGACGTCGGCTTCGCGGTGATGGAAGGCAACTACAACGGCCTCGTCCGGCGCAGCTTCTACCCGCAGATCTTCTTCGGCGGCGCGCTCAGCGCCGGCATGAGCGGCGGCCCGGCGCTGGACCAGGAAGGCCGCGTGATCGGCGTGAACGTCGCGCGCCGGGTGGATGGCGAGCAGGTCAGCTTCCTCGTGCCGGCCGCGTTCGCCGCCGCGCTGCTGATGCGCGGCCGCGAGGCGCCGCCGCTGGCCGTGCCGGCCTACCCGACCGTGGCCGCGCAGCTGACCGAGCACCAGGCCGAGCTGACCGAGCGCTTCATCCGCCAGGGCTGGAAGAGCGCGACCCACCCGCGCTACCGCGTCCCGGTGCCGGCCGACGAGTTCATGCGCTGCTGGGGCAGCAGCGAGGTCTCGCGCACCGGCGGGCTGGACCTGGAGCGCTCCGACTGCGTGATGGATACGCACATCTTCGCCGGCGAGTTCAACACCGGCGCGATCTCGGTGCGGCACGAGAGCTACGACGGCAGCAAGCTCGGCACGCTGCGCTTCGCGGCGCGCCACGCGGCGAGCTTCCGCAACGAGAGCTTCACGCGGCTGCGCGCCGAGCTGCAGACGCAGCCGCAGTGCCACGAGGACTACGTCGACCGCAAGGGCCTGGTGCTGCGTGCGGTAGTCTGCCTGCGCGCCTACAAGAAGCTGCCGCAGCTGTACGACGTGTCGGTGCTGGTGGCCACGCTGGACCAGCCGCAGGCCGGCGTGCAGGGCCGCTTCGACGCCCAGGGTGTCAGCTTCGCGAACGCGCAGCGGCTCGCGCGCCACTACATCGACTCCTACGAATGGGTGAAGTGAAGGCCGTCGTCGAGCTGCTCGAGCGCGATGGCGCACCGCGCCTGCTGCACGTCGTGCACGACTGGCCGCTGCGCATCGGCCGCGCGCTGGACAACGAACTGCCGCTGGCCGATCCGCACGTCGCGCCGCACCACCTCGAGATCGCGCCCGGCGAGGCTGGCCTGGTGCTGCAGGTGCGCGACAGCGACAACGGCGTGCAGCTCGGCGCGCGGCGGCTGCGCCGCGGCGAGAGCGAAACGCTGCGCGAGACCGGCGAGCCGCCCGAGCTGGTGCTGGGGCGCACGCGGCTGCGGCTGCGCCTGCCCGGGCATGCACTGGCGCCGGAGCGCCCGCTGGAGCGCGAGGCGTCGGGCCGGCGGCGCTTCGGCCCGACGCTGATCGCCGCCTTCGTGCTGCTGCTCGGGCTCTCGTTCAACACCTGGCTGGAAAGCGACCCCGACACCTTCGGCCGTGCGCTCGGCGCGATGCTGCTGACCTCGGTGGTGGGCACGGCCGTCTGGTGCGGCCTGTGGTCGCTGCTGTCCAAGACCTTCACGCGGCAGCTGCATTTCGGCTGGCACCTGAAGGTGTTCCTGGTCGCCAGCTGCGCGTGGCTCGTGGTCGGCGTGGTGCCGGAGCTGCTCGCGTTCTCCCTGTCCTGGACCTGGATCGCCGATTTCGGCTGGATCGCCACCTACGCGGTCGGCGCCGCGGCGCTGTATTTCCATCTGCTGGCGGTCGAGCCGGCGCGCCCGCGCCTGCTGCGCGGCGTGGCCGTGCTGTCGCTCGCGGTCGGCGTGAGCCTGTCGCTGTGGTTCAACCAGCAGCGCAGCGACCGCCTCGGTGCCGAGCTGTACATGAGCCACCTGTTCCCGCCCGCGCTGCGGCTGGCGCGGCCGGTGAGCAGCGAGCAGTTCGTCGACGGCCTGGCCTCGCTGCAGCCGCTGCTGGACCGGAAAGCGAAGGAGAAGCCCCATGGCGACGCCGGCGACGACGAAGACTGAGCGGCGCGACGCCACCGTGCTGGTGACCGGCGGCAGCCGCGGCATCGGCGCCGCGGCGGCGCTGCTGGCGGCGCAGCACGGCTGGGCCGTGGCGGTGAACTACACACGCGATGCGCGTGCCGCCGAGGCGCTGGTGCAGCGCATCCGGGCCGCCGGCGGGCGGGCGCTGCCGATCCAGGTCGACGTCGCGGAGCCCGAACAGGTCACCGCGCTGTTCGAGCGCATCGACCGCGAGCTGCCGCCGCTGGCGGGGCTGGTGAACAACGCCGGCGTCGTCGACCAGCCGGCCCGGGTCGACCAGATGGACGCCGCCCGGCTGCAGCGCATGTTCGCGATCAACGTGTTCGGCAGCTTCCACTGCGCCCGCGAGGCGGTGCGGCGCATGTCGACCCGCTACGGCGGCCGCGGCGGCGCGATCGTCAACCTCAGCTCGGCGGCGGCGCGCCTGGGCGCGCCGGGCCAGTACGTCGACTACGCCGCCGCCAAGGGCGCGATCGACACCTTCACGGTCGGCCTGGCCAAGGAGGTGGCCACCGAGGGCATCCGCGTCAACGCCGTGCGCCCGGGCATCATCGAGACCGACATCCACGCTTCCGGCGGCATCCCCGACCGGGCGCAGCAGATGGCGCCGCTGGTGCCGATGCAGCGCGCCGGCAGCGCCGAGGAAGTGGCGCGGGCGATCGTCTGGCTGCTCTCGGACGAAAGCAGCTACACCACCGGCGCGATCGTCGACGTCACCGGCGGGCGCTGAAGCCGCGCCGGCGCGGCCGGCGGCCGCGCGCCGTCAGTAGCCGCTGCAGTACTGGAAGTGCATCGGATCCTTGTTCGAGCCGGACCAGCGCCCGCCCCAGACGAAGCCGTAGCCCTCGAACAGCTCGACCAGGCGCGGATCCATGTCGCCCGCCGTGCCCATCGCGTTGGTGCGCGCGTTCAGGTCGATCGCGATGCCCCAGCTGTGTGTCGACGGCTTGGCCTGGCCGCGCTTCATGCGCCAGTTGTAGCCGCCGCCGTAGGTCTGCACCGCGCCCTGCAGGCCCTTGCCGACGATGTCGGTGAACACCGCCTCGAGCAGCGGCGCGATCAGCTTGTGGCAGCGGATGCCGCTGGCGCTCTTGCTGCGGTCCCAGTCGAGCGGGATCGGGAACGGCAGCGCGGCGCGCGCCATGAACTGCGTCTCCCACTTCGGGTCGGGCGTGCCGTCGTCGCGGGCGAAGCCGCGGATGTCGCCGAAGGTCGCGACGATCGCGTCCATGCCGTGCGGCGCCGGCGGCCAGGGCGCGACCCCGGCGCGGGCGCCGGCCGGGCGCGCCTTGGGCGGTTTCAGCTCGGCCTTGCCGGGCAGCTGGACCGCCTGGCCGATGCGGATGTCCTTGGTGTCGGCCAGGCCGTTGTAGGCGGCCAGTGCGGCAGCCAGCTTGCGGTCGCCGAACGCGGCCTCCGCGATCTTCGCCAGGGTGTCGCCCTTGCGGACGATATGGGGCTTGGGCATGGACGTTCTCCTTCGGGTCAGGTGCCGCGTCGAGTCTTGCGCGCCGCCTTGCGGGGGGCCTTGGCCGCGGCGCGCGGCGCGGGCGGGGCCTCGGCTTCGACCGCGGCTGCCGGCCGGTCGTCGCGCAGCCGGCGTCCCGGCTGGAGCCGGCGCAGCAGCTGCAGCAGCCGGTCGGCGCTGCGGCGCAACGCCGCGGCCCCGGCCCCGCCGCCGGTGGACAGCGCGTCGGCGAGGCGCGACAGCAGCTCGAGATGCCCGAACACCGACTGCAGCTCGACCGGCTTGAAGCTGATGCCGGCCAGCGTTTCCGCATAGGCCTGCGCGACCGCCTCGAAGGCGCCCGCGCCGGGCTCGCCGGCGGCGCCGAAGCTGCCGTCCAGCAGCCGCTCGACCAGCAGCGCCTCGGGCTGCATCGCCGCGGCCCAGGGATCCGGCAGGCGCGCGAAGTTCTGCGCGGCGACCCGCCCGCAGTGTTTCGCCAGCGCCGCCGCGTCCGGGTCGGCGCTGCCGAGCAGGGCCTCGAGCGCGAGGCGGTTCAGCGCCGGATACGGGTCGAAGTCGCGGTCCGGCCGGCCCTCCGCCGCGCGGTACGCGCGTGCGCAGTCCGCCAGCGCCCGGCGCAGACCGTCCAGCGCCGCGCTGCGCGCGCTGCCGCTGGCCGGATCCGGCGGCAACAGCGTGCGGGCGTGCAGGCTGGCCAGGCGCTTCAGCGCGCTGCCGCGCAGCGCGCCGCGCTCGGGATTGCTGGCACCGACCAGCTCGTCGAGCCGGTCCAGCCGCTGCAGCGCCGCCTCGACCCGTGCCACGTCGCCCTGGCGCTCGCCGAGGCGCGCCTCGACGTTGGCCAGCTGCTCGATGTCGCGCACCGGCACGCCGCCGGTGCGGTCGATCGCCATCAGCGCCGCCTGCAGCGCCGTGCGCGCCGCCTCGAACTCGCCCAGGTCGCGCCAGGTGGCACCCAGCGCCGACTGCAGTTCCGGCCGCGTCAGCCAGGCCGGCGGGCAGCGCTTGCGCAGCAGGTCCTCGAGCGCCTTGACTTGCGCCCGGCGCTCGCTCTCGGTCTGCCGGTCGCCGCGCCGGCGCAGGTCGGCACGCAGCCGCGCCAGCCGGTCCAGCAGTTCCTCGGGCGAGACGAAGTGCGGGTCGCCGCCGGCGCCGCCGTCGCGCTCGGCGCGCGGCTCGGCCAGCCAGCCGGGGTCGCCGTAGGCCTGGAAGGCCCCCCAGGTGATGTCGCTGCCGTCCTGCTCCCAGACCACCTTGCGCGCCTCGAACACCGCGTCGCCGAAGGCGCGGCCGTGCAGCAGCAGGTGCTGGTAGAAGGTCTCGCCGAACAGCCGGGCATGCGTGTCGGTGACGGCCCAGCCGGCGACGACGACACAGCGCACGCCGATCTCGATCAGCTCGCGCGCGGTGCTGGCGGCGAGCTTGTTGCCGTCGCGCACGTGCACGCTGTCGACCTTGCCCAGGTGGCAGCAGTTGAGGAACACCAGTTCGGGCACGACCTCCATCGCGTCGACCTCGGCCGCCGTCAGCAGCACGCCGTCGGACAGCAGCACGCCGCTGCGCAGGCGGCCGTCGACATGGCGCAGGTCGAACACGCCGTGCGCGGAGATGTGCAGCACGCGCCACGGGCGGCGATACAGCGCGGCGAGCACGTCGTTGGCGGAGCGGTCGGCACCGATCACCTCGGTGACCTCGTAGCCGGTCTGGCGCAGCACGCCGGCCACCGCGCCGGCCTCGGCCTCGGCCCCGGTCAGCTCGGGTGGCTGCTGGTTGGGCCGCTGCCGTGGGCCGGGGAAGAACTGCAGGAACTTGTCCAGCGAGGGGTTGCCGATCACCAGCGCACTGCGCCCGATCGCCTGGCGCACCTGGCGGCGGAACTGCGTCGACGCGAGCTGACGCACGACCGCCGTGCGCAGCGCGAGCGGCCGCTTGTCGCTGTCCTGGCGCATCGGGTCGTCCGCCAGCAGCAGCTCCCACGGCAGGTTGGCGGTGTAGCTGTCGACCACCAGCACGACGCGGTCGAGCTGGCGCGCCGCGTCCTTGAAGTCGTGCGGCACCATCAGCTGGAACAGCATGCGGCCGAAGTCCTCCTGCCACACTGCGCTGTGGATCTGGCGCCGCACGATCTGCTCGATCAGGCCGGGCTGGCGCTGCTGCACGACCGATTCGGCACGTGCGCGCTGCCCGACGTAGAGGAAGCGCAGGCGTTCGGCCACCAGCGCACGGCTGGCCGGTCCGCGCGGGACCGGCGGCGTGCCGTCCGGGTTCTCGGCGTCCCGGCATTCGCACGGATCCTCGCGGCACTCCGGCGGGCAGCGCGGGGCATAGCACTCGGGCGGGCAGGTGGCATCGTCGCGGTCGGCGTCGGTGACCAGCAGGCGCGGCCAGTAGGCGCCGCCGTGGCTGTCCAGCAGGCGCTGGCGCACGCCCTCGCCCTGCACCAGGTCCGGCCGGCAGATCAGCTGCGTGCCCAGGCGCTGCGCCTCGGCCGCCAGCCGCGCGTTCAGGTAGCGCAACGCGTACACCGCGGTGATCGCGGTGTCGAGGTAGAGCTCGACGATCTGCAGCCGCCCGATGCTGATCTTCAGCCCGGTGGTTTCCTGGAAGCGCGCGTTGGCGTCCATCACGCCGCGCACCAGCGCCTCGACCGAGGCGCCGACGGTCAGGTTGGCCGACGAGTTGTAGCCCAGCAGCAGCGCCGCCAGCGGCAGTTCGCGCTCGCCCTTGCCGAACAGGTCGATCACCTGCAGCAGGTAGCGCAGCGCGCCGGCGCGCACGGCCTCGGTCAGCGATTCGAGCGTGAGCGGCTTGTCGTAGCTGCCCAGGCCGGTGATCACCGCGCCGGTCAGGCTGCCGCGCAGGCGCTCCAGTTCGCTCGGGATGCGCAGCACCGCGCTCGCCCCGCCCAGCGGCCCCGGGTACAGGCCGAGCGCGTGGCGCTCGCTCAGGTCGCGGTTCAGCAGTTCGCGGTCCACCAGCGCCTGCGGGCCGGCGATCGGGTCGTGTTCGTAGTGGCCGACCAGGATGGGCTGCGACAGGAAGCGCAGGTCCATCGCGTGCACTGACACCTCGAGCCGGCGCTTCGGCCGCGGCGGCACGCGGTTGCGCAGCGAGCCGCCGAGCAGCCGGCGCTGCACCGCGTCGGCATCCTCGAGCACCGGCGGGCCGGCGTCGTAGCTGGTCGGCTGCGGCTGCTCGATCGCGCGCACCGGGGGCGGCGAGCTCATCAGCTGCGCGGTGCTGCCCGTGCCCAGCAGCTCGACCAGCGCCTCGAAGTACTCGGCCGTGGACGGCAGGTCGCCGTGCGCGGCGGGCATGTAGTAGTACGCGCCGACGTTGTCGATGCGCCCGGACTCCCAGGTCACGGTGCCGTCGCCGCGCGTCGTGCCGACCATCTTCAGCCGACCGCGCTCCTCGCGCAGCCCGCAGGGCGTGTTGCGCGCGATGCCGTACACGTAGACGGCGTTCTTCGCGTAGTCCTCGGGCAGCGCCGGGCGCCGCGTGCCGTCCTGCGTCCAGAGCCAGCTGGCCGAATCGAGCGCCTGCTGCGTCGGGCGTCCGACCTTGCCGTCGCCGAACCAGAAGTCCTTCACCAGCGGCGGGAAGGTCGCGGCCCAGGTGGCCGCGTCCTGGAAGTTCCAGCCCTCCTGCCCGCCGTCGCTCTGGCCCTGGAAGATGTCCTTGAAGCCGGGCTTGGGCAGCAGCTGCAGCGCGCCGCGGAAGCCGGCGACGATGTCGAGCACCTGCTGCATGTCGTCGGCGAGGTCCAGCCGCACCAGCGTGCGCAGCGTGTCGCCCTTGCCGATCAGGTTCTCGACCATCGAGTAGGCACCCTGGTTCGGCGTGCCCAGCATCACCAGGCGCGCGCCCTTGCGCGCCATCAGCGTGTCCATCACCGCGCGCCGGCGGTGGATGCAGGCGCGCACGACCAGGCCGCCCATGCTGTGCGCGAGCAGGCGCACCGGCTGCTCGGTTTCGGCCAGCAGACGGTCGAGCAGCTGGCCGAGGCGCTCGGCCAGCACGTCCAGCGGCTGGCGCCAGTCGTAGGCGAAGCGTTCGACACGATGGCTCTTGGACAGGTGCTCGGCCAGCTTGCCGTAGAACATGCCGAACAGCTCTTCGGCGAACACCTCGTTGCGCTCGCCGCTCCAGGCGATCTTCTTCAGGCCGCCGGTGGCGATGTCCAGCGGGTCGAACCAGACCCGGTCGATGTCGGCCGCGCCACCGGCCTTCTCGCGGCGCAGCGCCAGGTGCGAACCCATCACCCCCGGCAGCAGCACGACCACCGGCCGGTCCGCGCTGGCCACGTCGCGCTTGGCCGCGGCGGCGGCCTGCAGCGCGGCCTCGTACTCGGCGGGCGCGGGCAGCGCGATGAAGCTCTCGACCTGCTCGGGCCGGTCGTCCACCAGCCAGTCGCGCAGCGCGGCGCGCGTGTCGCCGTTGACGAAGTAGCGGAAGTGGGAGACCTCGGCGCCGCGGTCGAACTTGACCCGCGCGGCGGCGCGTGTGGCGATGCCGGCCAGCATCGCCGGCGTGTCGACGACGAGGTCGTTGTCGACGTTGTCGAACAGCAGGTGGTCCGTCAGCAGCACGCCCAGCCGCTTGAGCAGTCCCCCGCCTTCGATGTCGCCGGCGATCACCGACATCTTCATGCCGTCGCGCACCGGGGCGTCGCGCAGCAGCCGCGCGAGCGGCGAATCGGGCAGCATCGCCTCGATGCCGGGCACCAGGTGCGGATCGGTGCGGTTCTTCGCGATCTCGAGCACGACGCGCTTGAAGGCCGCGTAGTACGGGCTGCCGAAGAAGAACGGCACCTTGCCGATCAGGCTCAGCACGCCGGACAGGAACAGGTCGAAGTTGCCGCTCGCCAGCCGCGTGCCGGCGGCCGGTGCGGCCACGCGCACGTAGCGCTGCACGACCGGCCTCCTGCGCGCCAGCAGCTCGGCCAGCCGGCGCAGCTGGTCGCGGTGCCCGGCGTGCGCGTCGTCCAGTTCGCGCTTGACCGCCGCGCTGCGCTGCGCGTCGTCCAGGCCGACCCCGGGCAGGTCGTGGCGGAAGTTCTCGATCAGCCCGGCGAAGTCGCCCAGGCACAGCAGGTCGCCGACCAGGCCGCCGCGCGAGTGCGAGACCAGGCTCAGGTGGGCCCCGGTGGGCAGGGCCTCGAGCAGCGCGATCGCGTTGTCGATCGGGCTGGCCGACAGCGTCGGGTGCTCGAGCGCATAGATGCCGCCGGGGAACTGGCGCTGCAGCGAGGTCCACAGCCCGGCGTCGCCGCTGCGCAGCTCGCCGAAGCTGCCGGTGCTGCTCGATCCGGTGCCGTGCAGGAAGACGAGCATCGGGTGCTCGGCCGGTGTTTCCAGCAGCTTCGGATCCCAGGTGACGTGAGGCTTGTCGTCGAGCTGCGCGCCGTTCCAGCCGAACAGGTCGCCGGCCGGGCTGCGCCCGTCCTTCAGGCGGCGCTCGATCGCCCACATCAGCGCCTTGGTGCCGGCCCAGCTGACGCCGCGCACGATCGCCTCGCCGCCGACCGCGTCGACGGCCTCCTTCAGGATCTCGTCCTTGGTGACGCCGACGTCGAGCCCGAACACGCGGCGCACCAGCCCGCCGACGGCCTCGCCGAGTGCGCTGCGCGAAGCCACGCCTTCGGCGCGCAGCTTCTCGAGCAGCAGCCGGTCGTCTGCGCCGACCAGTTCCGGGTGGGACCGCAGCAGCATCTCGCGCAGACCCTGCGCGCTGGTGATCAGCGTCTCGCCGTCCTCCAGCTCGAGCACCAGCACCTCGTCGTCCTGCGCCACATGCTCGATCGGGCCGTCGCCCTCGGTCGCGCTGCGCGCCGCCGGCCCGACGTCGAAGGTGCGGCGCGGCTTCAGGTAGGCGCTCGGAAGGAACTGGTTCTCGACGGCATCGGCCGAGCGCGATGCCCCGCCGAACAGGTCCGGCAGCCGCGCTTCCGCCTCGCGCCCGCGCAACTCGATCGGAATGGTCATCGCGTCTCCTGTGGACTTGTTCTGCGCCGCAGCGCGTCAGCCGCTCAGACGAAGATCTTGTGGTGGCGCACGTCCTGGTTGCCGACGATCTGCGGGATCTGCGGGTAGCTCGCCGAGGGCAGGAAGGCCGGCGTGATCGCCGCGTGCCACTGGCCGTAGGTGGCGTTCGGCGGCAGCGTCTTGAGCGCCTTCAGCGCGTAGTAGGTGAAGGCGCCGGTCGGTTTGCCGCCGATGCGCGCGTCGTAGCTGAAGTTGTTCGGCCCTTCCTTGCAGCCGGCCAGCAGCAGGTCGCCGAAACGGCGCGACATCGCCTTGCCCAGCGGCGAGGTCCCGCTCGGCGCCGCCACGCTGGCCAGCGGCTTGCCGCTCGCGCCGCGCGGCAGCTTGTCGGCCGGCATCCAGTTGCCCATCGGCAGGAAGCGCGGCTTGGGCACGTCGTCGGCGTCCGGGTCGGGCACGGCGGCCCGCGTCACGGTGCCCGAGTGGCAGGAGTCGGAGATCAGCACCAGCCGCACGCCGCCCTTGCGCGCATTGAACAGCTGGTGGATCTCGTCGTCCAGCAGCGCGCCGCCGCCGGTCTGGATGTCGTACGGGCAGAGCCCCTCGTCGAGACCGTCGACCTCGTCGCCGCTGGCGTCGGGCACGTAGGTCCCGTGGCCGGAGAAGGTGATCACCACCAGGTCGCCGCTGACGGAGCCGCCGATCACGTCCTGCATGCCCTTGACCATGCCGGCCTTGGTGGCCTGCGCGTCGAGCAGCTTCGTGACCTCGAAGCCGCGCGACTTCAACTCGGCCTCCCAGGCATTGGCATCGTTCACGCAGCCGGACAGGTCCATGTGGGTGCCCGGGTAGTTGTTGATGCCGATGCACAGCGCGCGCTTGGTCATGAGGGTCTCCTGGCGACGGGGAGCCAGTCTAGGACCGGGTCGCGGCGCGGGGAAGGGGCCTTGCCCCCCAACTTGTCGACGGGCGCGGGCATGACGGATCGAGGACGAGCCGGTCCCTGAGTGACAGCCGCGGGGGCGTCCCGGCGCCCGCGGCGCGACGGCATAGGGATGGAGGCCGCGCCGGGCGGAGCCGAGACTGGCGCCCCCGGTCGTGCACCCTGCCGATCGCCTGACCCCAAGGAGTCCCGGATGTTGCGCAAGACCCTCCACCTCGCCCTCGCCGCCGCCGTGCTGACCGGCTGCGCGACGGCCCCGAAGCCGCTGAACGACGGCGAGCTGGCCGTGCCCGCGGACTACAAGGGCTGGCCCAAGTTCCTGTCCGGGGTGCAGCGGCCCGATGCCAAGCAGGTGCGCGAGATCTACATGAACCCGGTCGCGGCCGGTGCCACCGCGGCCGGCGGCTTCGCGAACGGCTCGCTGCTCGTGATGGAGAACTACGCGGCCACCGAAGGCGCCGACGGCAAGCTCGTCAAGGGCAACCTGCTGCGCGTGTTCGTGATGGGCAAGAACGCCGGCTGGGGCCAGGGCGCGGCACCGGCGCTGCGCAACGGCAACTGGGTCTACGCGAGCTACCTGGCCGATGGCACGAAGGGACCGGAGAACCTGGACACCTGCCGCGCCTGCCACCTGCCGCTGGCGGGCAAGGACTTCGTGCACCGCTACGACGAGCACTTCGCGCAGAAGAAGTGACCGGCCGCGCGCCGGAGCCGGCCGAGCGGCCTCCGGCGCGGATCAGCGCTGCACCACGAGCGGCACCAGCTGCAGCGCCTCGCGCACCCGCTCGGCACCGGCCCGCGCCTCCTCGCGGCTGGCGTACGGCCCGGCCTGCAGACGGAACAGCGCGGCATCGCTGAACACGCCGAGCACCGGCGCGAGCCAGTCGACCTCGGCGATCACGCGGCGATGGAAGCTCTCTGCTCCCTCGCGCTGGCGGAACGCGCCGAGCTGGATCCACCAGCCGCGCTCCGCGCTGGCCAGCGGGCGCGGCGCCGGGGCGTCGGGCAGCGGCGGCTCGGTCGGATCGTCGGCCGGAGCGCCGTCCGGGACCGCGGCGACAGCCGCGGCGGGCGCGGCGGGCGCGGCGGCGGCGGGCGGCGGCGAATCCAGCCGCAACAGCTCCGGCTCGACCGAGGAAACCGTCAATTACGAGATTTCCAAGACGGTGAAGACCTCCACCGTGGATGGCGGCGAGATCAAGAAGCTGTCGGTCGCGGTCGTGGTGGACGGCACCACCACCGGCGAGGGCGCCAACAATGGAAATGGAGCCTACAAGCCGCGCAGCGCCGCCGAGATGGCCCAGATCACCGCCCTGGTGAAATCGGCCATGGGCTTCGACCAGGCGCGCGGCGACCATGTGGAGGTCACCAACATGCAGTTCGCCCGCCTGCCCACCGGCGACGGCACCGAGGCGGCCGCGCCGCTGCTGGGCCTGGATGCCGGTTACTGGTTCAAGATCATCGAGGCCGCCATCCTGTGCCTGACGGCGCTGCTGATCGGCCTGTTCGTCGCCAAGCCCCTGATCAACCGCATGTTCGCGGCCCAGACGGCCGCGGCGGGCGGCCCCACCGCCCTGGCCCATGCTTCACCCATCGCGGGCGCCCTGCCC
This sequence comes from Piscinibacter sp., assembly GCA_019635485.1. Taxonomy (GTDB): domain Bacteria; phylum Pseudomonadota; class Gammaproteobacteria; order Burkholderiales; family Burkholderiaceae_C; genus Piscinibacter. Next base: position 67,988 of record JAHBZL010000027.1, read on the forward strand.
GCGCCCGCCGCCGCGACGGCTGACGCCGCGCCCGGCGCGCCTGCCGCCATCGCCGCCGACGGCACGCCCTTGCCCCTGCCCTCGCCCGTCGCGGGCCTGGATCTCAGCCGCGTGGACGGCCAGGTGCGCGAATCC
>JAHBZL010000028.1 GCA_019635485.1 Piscinibacter sp.
GGAGCTCTACGAGATGGGCGTGCTGACGAAGGAGCAGCTCGGCATCGACGCCAAGTTCGGCAGCGCGCAGGCGCTCGCGCACTTCGCCGAGATCACCGCCAAGGGCGAGGGCTTCGGCAAGGAGATCGGCCAGGGCAGCAAGCGGCTGTGCACGAAGTACGGTCACCCCGAGCTGAGCATGAGCGTGAAGGGCCAGGAGTTCCCGGCCTACGACTCGCGTGGCATCCAGGGCATGGGCCTGACCTACGCGACCAGCAACCGCGGCGCCTGCCACCTGCGCAGCTACACGGTGGCCTCCGAGGTGCTCGGCATCCCGGTCAAGACCGACCCGCTGACCGCCGAGGGCAAGCCCGAGCTGGTGATGGCCTTCCAGGACGCGACGGCCGCGTTCGACGCGGCCGGCATCTGCATCTTCACGAGCTTCGCCTGGGGCCTGGCGGACGTGGCGCCGCAGGTGGCCGCCGCGTGCGGACCCGAGTTCACGCTCGAGAACCTGTCGAAGATCGGCGAGCGCATCTGGAACATGGAGCGCGACTTCAACAACCGCGCCGGCTTCACCGCCAAGGACGACACGCTGCCGCCGCGGCTGCTGAACGAGCCGGCCAAGACGGGGCCCGCCAAGGGCCTGGTCAACAAGCTGCCCGAGATGCTGCCGAAGTACTACGCGGCGCGTGGCTGGGATGCCGATGGCCAGCTGAAGCCGGAGACGCGCAGCCGCCTCGGCCTCTGAACGCCGCCCGCGGCTGACGATCGAAGGCGGTTGCGAGACCGCCTTCTTTCTTTCAAGGAACGCCAACCATGAACCACGTGATCCTCGGCGCCGGCCCGGCCGGCGTGATCGCCGCGGAGACGATCCGCAAACACGCCCCGGACGACCGCATCGTTCTGGTCGGCGACGAACCCGAGCCGCCGTACTCGCGCATGGCGATCCCCTACCTGCTGATCGGCAACATCCAGGAGGAGGGCACCCACCTGCGCCACGGCGCGAAGCACTACGAGACGCTGCGCATCGAGCGGCGCAGCGGCCGCGCGAAGTCGGTCGACACGGCCAAGCGCCAGGTGCTGCTCGAGGACGGCACGGCGCTCGCCTACGACCGGCTGCTGATCGCGACCGGCTCGAGCCCGGTCAGCCCGCCGATCCCCGGCATGGACTCGCCCGGCGTGCACACCTGCTGGACGCTGGCCGACGCGCGGGCGATCGCGCAGGGGGCGACGAAGGGCGCGCGCGTGCTGCAGATGGGCGCCGGCTTCATCGGCTGCATCATCATGGAGGCGCTGGCCGCGCGCGGCGTGCAGCTCACCGTCGTCGAGATGGGCGACCGCATGGTGCCGCGCATGATGGGCCCCACCGCCGGCGGCATGATCAAGGACTGGTGCAAGGCCAAGGGCGTGACCGTCTACACCGGCACGAAGGTCGTGGCCATCGAGCCGGCCGCCGGGGCCTCGTCGCACGGGCTGCTGGGCAAGATCGCGTCGGCGGTCGGGCTCGGCGGCGGTGCCGGCGGGGGCATGAAGGTGCGCCTGTCCGGCGGGGAGACACTGGAGGCCGACCTCGTCATCAGCGCGACCGGCGTGCGCCCGAACATCGGCTTCCTGGAGAAATCGCCGATCAAGTGCCTGCAGGGCGTACTGACCGACGAACACCTGCAGACCACCGTCCCGGACGTCTACGCGGCCGGCGACTGCGCCGAGGCCTTCGATCTCGTGAGCGGCAAGACGATCGTCAGCGCGATCCAGCCGAACGCGGCCGACCAGGCGCGCGTGGCCGCGCTGAACATGGTCGGCCGGCGCGCGGTGCTCAAGGGCGTCACGCAGATCAACGTGCTGGACACGCTGGGCCTGATCTCGGCGAGCTTCGGCGACTGGCAGGGCGTGCCCGGCGGACAGCATGTCGAGCTGACCGACCGCGGCGCCGGCCGGCACCTGAGCCTGCAGTTCGACGGCGACGTGCTGGTCGGCTGCAACAGCATCGGCTGGACCGAGCATGTCGGCGTGATGCGCGGGCTGGTCGAGGGGCGCGTGAAGCTGGGCGAATGGAAGGACCGGCTGCTCGCCGATCCCACGCTGCTGATGGAAGCCTACCTTGCCAGCGCCCAGGCGCAGAGCGCACGCGCGCTGGTGCCGGCGCACTGATGAAGATCGTCTTCAAGCTCTACGCCAGCCTGACCCAGTATCTGCCGCCGGAGTCGCGCTACGACAACCGCCTCGCGCTCGAGCTGCCCGAGGGCAGTTCGGTCGCGCAGGTGATCGAGCCCTTCGGGCTGCCGCAGAAGCTGGTGCACCTGGTGCTCGTGAACGGTGTCTACGTGCCACCCGAGCAGCGCCTGTCGCACGTGCTGAAGGACGAGGACGTGCTCGCGATCTGGCCGCCGATCGCTGGAGGCTGAGGCATGCAGTCCTGGTACGCCGAGCGCTTCGAGCGCGAGATGGGCTGCACCGAGGACGAACTGTTGAGGTGGCTCCCCGGCGCGGTGCAGGGTCGTCCGACACGGCTGCAGCCCGGCGCCGCGACGGTGGCGATCGGCGCCGGCCGCCTGCACCTGCGCTGGCATGCGCTGCCGGCACGCCACATCGCGCTGCTGGCGATGCCGCGGCTCGCGATCGACTTTGCTTTCGAGGCCGTCGACGAGGCCGAGCGCCAGCGCTTCATGCGCCACTTCGACCTCTACACGCAGCGCGGCGGCGGCTGATCCGCCGCGGCGCGACAGGCCGGGCAGTTGTTCTGCGCCGGCCGGGCGGCGCCACCACACCCCTTCCTGACAGTCCTTGTGCAGGCTGCGGCCCATGCGCCGGCGGGCCGGCTGCTGCGTGTCACCGATGAGGCAGTGGTTGTAATAGTCGCTACATAGAAAGTAGCATATGATCGAATACCATGTGGTCCCTGCTCGCGCTCACGCTGCCGACCCGGCCGAACGCCGTGCGGCTGCGCATCTGGCGCGCGCTGAAGGCGCTCGGCTGTCCGGCGCTGCGCGACGGGGCCTACCTGCTGCCGCGGGAGCACGTCGGGCTGTTCGAGTCGCTGGCGCAGGACGTGCGGGACCACGGCGGTCAGGCAAGCGTGCTCGATCTGGACGGGCGCGACGACGCCCAGCGCGCCGAGCTGCGGGCCCTGTTCGACCGCAGCGAGGCCTATGCCGGCTGGCGCAGCGAGGCCGACGCGCTGGCCGGCCGCCTGCCCCGGCTCGACGAGGCCGATGCCCGCCGCCGCCTGCGCGGCGTGGCCGACGCGCTGGAAGCGCTGCAGCGGACCGACTACTGCCCCGGCACGGCCGCCGAGCAGGCCCAGGCACGGCTGGCCGATCTCCGCCAGGCGCTGGAGGACCGCTTCTCGGCCGGCGAGCCGCGGGCCCGCGCGGCGCACGGCATCGCCCGGCTCGAGCCGCGCCGGTTCCAGGGCCGGCGCTGGGCCACCCGCGCGCGCCCGTGGGTGGACCGGTTGGCTTGCGCCTGGCTGATCCGACGCTTCGTCGACCCCGACGCGCGCTTCGTCTGGCTTGCCGAGCCGGTGCGTGCGCCGCGCGGCGTGCTCGGCTTCGACTACGACGGGGCGCGCTTCACGCACGTCGGCACGCGTGTCAGCTTCGAGGTGATCGCGGCCAGCTTCGGCCTGGAGGCCGATCCGAAGCTGGAACGCATCGCGCGGCTCGTGCACTTTCTCGACGTGGGCGGCATCCCGGTGCCGGAGGCCGCCGGCCTGGAGGCGGTGCTGGCCGGGCTGCGCGCGCTGCACGCCGACGACGATGCGCTCGCCGAGGCGGCTGCGACGGTGTTCGACGCGCTCTACGCCGCCGCCGGGGACCCGCCGTGAGCGAGGCGAGGCACCCCGTCGAAGGCGATGGCGCGGCGAGGCCGGATCCGGTCGGCTTCGCCGAGGCGCTGCGCTTCTGGCTCAGGCTCGGCTTCATCAGCTTCGGCGGGCCGGCCGGACAGATCGCGATCATGCACGCGGAGCTGGTCGAGCGGCGCCGCTGGATCAGCGAGCGGCGTTTCCTGCATGCCTTGAACTACTGCATGGTGCTGCCGGGGCCGGAGGCGCAACAGCTGGCCACCTACATCGGCTGGCTGCTGCATCGAAGCGTCGGCGGCCTCGTCGCCGGCGCGCTGTTCGTGCTGCCCTCGCTGTTCATCCTGATCGCGTTGTCCTGGGTCTACCTGCGCTTCGGCGACGTGCCGGTGGTGGCCGGCCTCTTCTACGGCATCAAGCCGGCGGTGACGGCGCTGGTGCTGCACGCCGCCCACCGGATCGGCACGCGCGCGCTGAAGAACCGCTGGATGTGGGCGATCGCCGCGGCCGCATTCGTCGCGATCTTCGGCTTCGGCACGCCGTTCCCCGCGATCGTGCTGGCGGCCGGGCTGATCGGCCTCGTCGGGGCGCGCCGCTGGCCTGGCGTGTTCGCGCCTGGCGGGCCTGCAGGCGTTGCGGCCCGGGGCTACGGGCCCGCGCTGATCGACGACGACACGCCCACGCCGGCCCACGCGCGTTTCTCGCGTGTCCGGCTGGCCGTCGTGCTGAGCACCGGGGTCGGGCTGTGGGCTGCCGCGATGGCCGTGCTCGTGTCGGCGCAGGGCCTGCAAGGCACGCTGGCACAGATGGGCTGGTTCTTCACCAAGGCGGCGCTCCTGACCTTCGGCGGCGCGTACGCGGTGCTGCCCTATGTCTACCAGGGGGCGGTGGAAACACACCACTGGCTCGGCGCCGCGCAGATGATCGATGGGCTCGCGCTGGGCGAGTCGACGCCCGGGCCGCTGATCATGGTGGTGGCCTTCGTCGGCTTCGTCGGCGGCTGGACCCACCAGGTGGCCGGGCCGCAGGCGCCGTTCCTCGGGGGCGCGCTGGCGGCCACCGCGGTGACCTTCTTCACCTTCCTGCCGTCGTTCGTGTTCATCCTCGCCGGCGGGCCGCTGGTGGAGGCCACACACGGCCGGCTCGGTTTCACCGCGCCGCTGTCGGCGATCACCGCGGCAGTGGTCGGGGTGATCCTGAACCTCGCCCTCTTCTTCGCGTGGCACGTGCTGTGGCCGCAAGGCTTCGACGGTGCCTTCGAGTGGCCGGCGGCCCTGCTCGCGCTGGCGGCCACCTTCGCGTTGTTTCGTCTCAAGCTGGGCGTGCTGTCGTTGCTGGCCGGCAGCGCGTGCGCCGGCCTCCTACTGCGCCAGCTCCAGGAGTACGCGACATGAACACCATCGGTGTGGCCGAACTGGCCCTGTGGCAGCGTGGCGGGATGGACCATACGCTGCTGGACGTGCGGCGCGCGGGCAAGCGCGCGGCCGAAGGCGACGAGATCCCGGGCGGGCAGTGGCTCGATCCGGCGCAGTGGCTGGACTGGAAGGACGGCGTCGCCGGCGACCGGCCGGCGGTCGTCTACTGCGCCCACGGCCACGAGATCAGCCAGGGCCTGACGGCGGCGCTGTGCGCCCTGGGCGTGGACGCGCGCCACCTGGCCGGCGGCATCGAGGCCTGGCGCGCGGCCGGCGGCGCGCTGCAGGCGATCGAACGGAGTGCGCCATGAAGTGGGTCACGCGCACGCGGCCGAAGGTCGACCGCATCGCCTGCCCGTGGCTGATCCTGCGCCGCATCGACGCGCAGGCCGAGTTCCTCTACGTGCCGCCGGCGCAGGTGCTGGAGGTGGCGGCGGCAACCGGTGCCACGCCCTACGACATCCCCGGCGTCGAGCTGGGCCATGTCGGCGAACGGTGCAGCTTCGACGCCTTCCTTGCGAAATACGGCCTGGCCGAGCCCGCGCTGCAGCGGAAGGCGACGATCGTGCGCGGTGCCGACACCGCGCGGCCGGAGCTGGCGCCGCAGTCCGCCGGGCTGCTCGCGATCTCGCTCGGCCTGTCGCACTGCTTCGCCGACGACCACACGATGCTGCGCCACGGGATGGTGCTGTACGACGCGCTGCACGCCTGGTGCAGCGAGTGCCCGCAGGAGGCGGGCGCGAGCCCGCCCGCCATGTGAACGCTCGTGGGGGGCGGGTCAGGCGTTGCTGGTGGCGCGCACTTCGTCGAGGCTGGTCACGCCCTGCAGCACCTTCTCGATGCCATCCTGGCGCAGCGTGCGCATGCCGTCGCGCAGCGCCCGACGCTGCAGTTCGTCCGCGCGCGCGCCGGTCTGGATCAGGCGGCGCAACTCGCGCGAGACCACCAGCAGCTCGTGCAGGCCGGCGCGGCCGCGCTTGCCGGTGCCGTCGCAGGCCTCGCAGCCGCTGCAGTGGTGCAGCATCAGCCGGCCGCCCTGGCCGTAGCGGCCCAGCCAGTCGGTGCGCAGCCGCGCCCGGTCGAAGGCCGGGTCGTCGTCGGGGCAGACGTGCAGCCAGTCGTCGAGCAGCTCCTCGAGCTCCTCGTCCGTGGCCGGGCGGGTGCTGCGGCACTGCAGGCACAGCTTGCGCACCAGGCGCTGGGCCAGGATCGCGAGCAGCGCGTCGGCGAAGTTGAACGGGTCCATGCCCATGTCGAGCAGGCGCGTCACGGTCTCCGGCGCGCTGTTGGTGTGCAGCGTCGAGAGCACCAGGTGGCCGGTCAGCGAGGCCTCGACCGCGGTGTGCGCGGTCTCCTCGTCGCGGATCTCGCCGACCATGATCACGTCCGGGTCGGCGCGCAGGAACGCGCGCAGCGCCTTCGCGAAGGTCCACTCGATCTTCGGGTTGACCTGCACCTGGCGCAGCCCGGGCTGCGTGATCTCGACCGGGTCCTCCGCGGTCCAGATCTTGCGCTCGGGCACGTTGATGTGGCTGAGCGCCGAGTGCAGCGTGGTCGTCTTGCCCGAGCCGGTCGGCCCGACGCACAGCACCATGCCGTAGGGTCGCTCGACCACGCGCTTGAGCTCGACGAGGTTGCGCTCGGACATGCCGAGCCGGTCCAGCGGGATCGGCTTGGCCGATGCGAGGATGCGCATCACGACGTCCTCGAGGCCGCCGTTGGTCGGGATCGTCGCGACGCGCAGCTCGATGCGGTGCTGCGGCGAGAACTTGGCGAAGTTGATCTTGCCGTCCTGCGGCTTGCGCTTCTCGCTGATGTCGAGCTCGCACATGATCTTGACGCGCGCGATCATCGCGTTGCGGTAGCCCGACGGCAGCTCGAGGTAGGTGCGCAGCAGCCCGTCCTTGCGGAACCGGATCCGGATCTTCTCGCGGCCCGGGTAGCTCTCGATGTGGATGTCGGAGACGCCGTCCTGGTGCGCCTCGACGATCATGTTGTTGATCAGGCGCACGAGCGAGTTGTCGCTCTGCTCGATGGCCGCCTCGTCCTCGGCGGCGCCGGTGCGCTGCGCGCTCTCGCGCTCCAGCGTCTCCGCCAGCTTGTCGGTGCCGACCAGCTGGAACTCCAGCGGCTGCGCCACGTCGCGGGGCCGCGTGCTCGCGCCGCTGCCGATCTTCGCGTAGGCCTCGTCCAGCAGGTCGTCGATGTCGCGGCACTGCGCGAGCACGGGCACGGCCTTCGTCTGCGCGATGAACTCCACCTCGTCGACGGCGGCACGGCGGCGCGCGGGGTCGTCCAGCGCGACTACCAGCCGGCCGTCGCGCAGCAGCAGCGGCATCAGCTTCAGCCGCTTGGCCACCGCGTAGGGCAGCTTGCGCAGCGCCTCGGCCTCGAACGGGAAGGCGTCCAGATCGACCAGCGGGTAGCCCATCTTGCGCGACAGCGCGATCTGCAGGTCCTGGCGCGAGACCACGCCCATGCGCACCAGCAGTTCGCCCAGCGGCACGTTGCGGTCGCCCTGCTGCTGCGCGAGTGCCTCCTTCAGCTGGGCCTCGTTGATCAAGCCCAGCGAGATCAGCGCGTCGCCGATGCGCACCATCGGCATCTTCGCCTGCGCCTGGATCGCCGCCAGCAGCTGCTCCGGCGTGACCACCTGGCGGCCGACCAGGATGTCGCCGAGCTTCTGGCTGCGCAGGTTGTTCTGCAGGTCCACCGCCTGCTCGACCTGCTGCGGCGTGGCGCTGTTCTGTGCGACCAGCAGCTCGCCGATGCGCGGGCCGATCTCGAAGCTCTCGTAGGCGGCGCGCGGCACGAAGCGGCGCAGCACCGCGCCGCTCGGGGCGCCGGGGGCCTCGTGCGGCGGGAACAGGAACAGCCCGTGCTCCGTCTCGACATGGCCGATCGTGCGGCCGCTCAGTTCGCCGCCGCCGACCAGGCGGACGCGGTAGTCGGCCGCGGCACGGCTGCCCAGGATGTCCGAATGCGGGTCGGCCGCCGGCAGCAGCAGCGGGTCGAGCGGCGTCGTCAGCGTCAGCGCGCGGAACTGCTCGAAACGCAGCGGCAGCGTGGTGCGTGCCGGCGGCAGCTGCACGTGCGCGACGGACTCCTCGGGCACGAAGAAGGTCAGGCGCCCGGCCATGCAGCGGTCGTTCAGCCCGGTGATTTCGCAGGGCAGCGGGTCCGTCTGCGGCGCGGGCGGCGGATAGCTGGCGAACGGCGGCGCCGGCCAGAGGAATTCGGGCCGCCCGACCTTGTCGGCCGCGGCGGTGTTCGCCTTCGGCAGGTCCCATTCCAGCGGGGTCAGCATCTCGGCCATCGGAACATCCTCGTCGTGCGACACCGGGCCCGGCGGACGCGGACGATCGCAGCGGCGATGCTGCGCCCGTGCGGCCTGCCGCGATGGGCCGAACAGCGCCGCGCCGACGGTGCATCTCGCGCCTTCGGGCCGCCACCGAGGCCTCATCGCGCTGGACGGCCTCGGACTGACCTGCGCCTGAACGGCCCGGCCCGGGGCCTAACGCGGCCGTAACGCCGCGCTCCGTACAACCGGTGCCGGGCGGTGCCGTCGCGCCGCGGGAGCTGTGCCATGGGACTGCTCGACGTGCTGGGGCTGCCGCCGCCGAGGGCGGCCGTGGCTGCGCCGGACGACCGGCTGAAGCGGCAGATCCGCGGGGCGGCCCCGCTCGCCGCGGGCTTGCGCGATCCCGCGGCGCGGGCCGCCGCCGTGGCCGCCTTGAAGGCGCTCGACGAGGACCGGCGCCGCGCGCTGGCACTCAGCGATGCAGGCAGCCAGACCAAGGCGCTCGCCGTGGCGCAGCGGCGGCTGGCGATCCTGGTCGACGGCTGGCGCGCTCCGCCGGCGGCCGTGCCCGAGGTGCCACCCGCGACCCGCACCGTTCGCTATCGCATCGAGGAGCCGATGCGCGGCACGTCGCGCGAGGTGGAGCTGCCGTGGGCCCCGGGCATGAAGGACCGCTTCGAGCTCGAGGGCATGCCGCGCGGCCGCTTTGCCGTCCGCATCGGCGCGCCGGAGCAGGCGCCGCTGCCCGAGGCCGCCGACCCGCCGCCACCCCGGCCCGCGCCGCCGGTCCCGACGCCGAGGCCGGTGCCGCCGGTCCGCCCGGTCCCGCCGATCCCGAAACCGCAGCCGAGGCCCGTGCCGCCGATACCCGAGCCGCAACCGGCGCCGCCCGAACCGCCGAAGCCCGACGAGGAAGAGGAGCGCCGCAAGCGCCGCCACAAGGCGCTGCAGGACATCGAGGACCTGCGCAAGCGCGACGCCGACGAGGACTCGGTGTTCGTCCAGTACATGAAGAAGGACTTCGTCGACGTCACGCTCACCGAGGGCATGGAGAACGTCTCCACCTTCACCGGCTGGATGGGCACCGGCGCGAAGATGGTGCCGGGCGGGCAGGGGCTGGCCGCCGGGATGGAACTGACCGGGCTGGTGGCGGACGTGGCCAACGTCACCTACGTGGTGACCAAGTCGCTGCTGAACGACTCGGCGGGCGGCAGCGGCGGCACGATCACGCGCAAGGCGATCGAGAAGGGCGGCCCGAAGCTGCTCGAGGCAGCGAAGAAGCAGATCGTCGCGAAGATCGTCAAGAAGCACCCGGGCATCCCGAAGCCGATGGTCGAGAAGGTGGTCGACGAGGCGATCGAGCGGGTTCTCGGCGCCGTCGGCGATGCTGCGGGCGACGGTGTCAAGGACGCGATCGACGGGCCGACCACGCTGCCGCGCTGAGGTGCGCCGGCTGCGCGGCCCGGCCCTGCGTCAGCCCGGCGCGAGCGCCGCCCGCACGCGTTCGCGCAGGTCCGGCAGCAGCTCGCGCTCGAACCACGGGTGGTGTTTGAGCCAGGCCTGGTTGCGCGGGCTGGGGTGGGGCAGCGGAAGCAGGGCGGGGCCGGCGTCGCGCCAGGCGCGCACCGTCTCCGTCACGCCGGCCCGCGCACCGGCGCCCAGGTGCCAGGCCTGGGCGTAGGCGCCGATCACCAGCGTCAGCCGCAGCGCCGGCAGCGCGGCGAGCAAGGGCGCCCGCCACGCCGGGGCGCACTCCGGCCGCGGCGGCAGGTCGCCCGACGAACCGCGGCCCGGATAACACAGGCCCATCGGCAGGATCGCCACCCGCGACGGGTCGTAGAAGGTGTCCCGATCGACGCCCAGCCACGCGCGCAGGCGATCGCCGCTCGCGTCGTCGAACGGCACGCCGCTGGCGTGCACGCGCCGGCCCGGGGCCTGCCCGGCGATCAGGAGGCGCGCGCGCCGGTCCGCCTGCAGCACCGGCCGCGGGCCGAGCGGCAGCACGGCGGCGCAGCGGGTGCAGGCGCGCACCTCGGCCAGCAGGGCCGGCAGGCCGTCGGCAGCGGTGCGGTCCGGGCGCGCGTGGTCCATCGTGCGGCCAGCCTAGCGGCTGCCGAGCAGCGGCGCATAGAACTTCGCGAACACCATCCGGTCCGCATTGGCGGCGTGGCAGCCGGCGCAGTTCTCGCTCGCCTGCGCCGCGGCCGTCGCCGCATAGGGCGGGGCGTGGTGGCCGAAGTTGAAGAAGCCCCAGCCGTTGCTGTCCTTGAAGCGCTGGCTGTCGCGCACCGAGATGTCGATGCCGTTCAGCGCGCCGGGAAAGTAGCCGCGGCCGGACGCCTCGACCGACGAGCCGTCCGGATGGGTTCCGGGGCGCGACAGCTGCAGTTCCTTCAGCAGGATCGTGCCTTCCGGCCATTCGCCCGTCTTGCGGTACGCGGCCCAGTGGGTCGGGTGCACGTAGACGTTGTGGTACTCGGGGAAGCCGGCCTTGCCGCCGTTCAGGCCGTTGGGCGTGAGCGGCGAGCCCAGGAAGATCCACTCGTGGAAGTTCTTCGGCAGCACCAGTTCGCCCGCGGCCGTCCACTGCGGGCCGGCGGGGCCGGGCGACTGGGCGAGTGCCGCGGAGGGCAGGACGCAGGCCGCGGCCGCAGCCGCCAGCGCCCGGGCGAGGAGAGGGAAGCGAGGGTTCATGTCGGGGTCCTCCGGAATCGGCCCGCCGCCGGGGCCGGGCCTGTCGTGCGGGATTGCACGGGTGGGAATGTGCCCCCGGGTGCGATACTTTTGAGCACAGTTTGGCTCGTTGTGCAAACCGATCATCTCGATGGACCGCCTCTCTCCGCTCTTCAACCGCTTCACGCTCAGCGCCCGGGTGTTCCACGCCGGCCTGCACTGCGGGGTCGAGGAGTTCGCCAACGACCGGGGCGTGGGCCTGCTGCACGTGCTGCGGCGCGGGCACCTGCGTGTGTGCCGGCCGGGCCTGCCCTGTCTGGACCTGGAGGAGCCGGCACTGCTGTTCTGCCGCCATCCGGTGGCGCACCGGTTCGAGGTCGACCAGCGCGACGGGGCCGACCTCGTCTGCGGCGTGATCGACTTCGGCTCGGGGCCCGGCAACCCGGTCCTGCGCGGCCTGCCCGACCTGCTGGTCGTGCCGACCGCGGCGCTGCCGGCGGCCGAGGGGGCGCTCGCGCTGCTGTTCGGCGAGGCCTTTTCCCAGCGCGCGGGCCGCGAGGCGGCGCTGGACCGGCTGGTCGAGTACGTGGTCGTGCTGCTGCTGCGCCATGCGGTCGAGCACCGGCTGGTGGCCGGCGGCGTGCTGGCGGCCCTGTCCGACGAACGCCTGGCCGGCGCGGTGCTGGCGATGCACGCGCAGCCGGGCCATCCCTGGACGCTCGACGAACTGGCGGCCCGGGCCGGCATGTCGCGGGCCCGCTTCGCGGTGAACTTCCGCACCGCGGTCGGCGTGCCGCCGCTGGACTACCTGACCGACTGGCGCATCAGCGTGGGCCAGTCGCTGCTGCGCCGCGGCCAGGCCCTGAAGGCGGTGGCCCCGGCGGTCGGCTACTCGAGCCCGATCGCGTTCACGCGGGTGTTCGCGCGCCGTGTCGGCGCGACCCCGATGGCCTGGCTGGCCGCGCAGGATGCGCCAGGCGGGGCGTGACCGCCCCGCACGCGGTCACGACGCCGCGGCGGCGAACAGCACGTAGACCGCGCGGTAGGGCACGCGCGCGATCTGCGTGGCGCGTTCGGCGCTGCAGGGTTCGGCCGGGGCGATGCCGCCGATCGTCTGCAGGCGCTGGATGCTGCGCACGCCGCTGAAGCTGCCCGCCGGGCCCTCGGCGCTCGTGTCGAGCAGCAGCCAGGGCACGGCGCGCGGGTCCGGGCCCGCGTCGCGCGCGCGGATTCGGCCGGTCACCTTGCTGCCGTCGTTCGCCTCCCAGGTCGGCCCGGCGTAATGCTTGCCCAGCGTGCGGCCGGCCGTGTCGGTCAGCTCGGCGTCGGGCGCGCGGAAGGCCCAGGCGTACTCGCCCGGGCGACCGGCGACGGCCGCGCATTCGTAGATCTGCACGCCGCGGGCCTGCAGCACCTGGGTGGCGTGCTGGCCAGCCGGCGGCTGAAGCGCCGCGGGGGCGACGGGCACCGGCGGGGCGGCGCAGGCGGCCAGCAGGGCGGCGCCGGCCAGCGCGGAGGCGGCAAGGAGGCGGGAACGGGAAGAGGGTTGCATCGGAATCTCCAGCAGAGGGTCGCGGACCGCGAAAACGGGCCGTCGTGCAGGGAGATCGAAATGCGACGGCAAAACCCGACACCGCGACGTGCGCAGGGTCTCAATCGGCCGCCGGGGCGGCGAACTCGAAGATCAGGAACCGGGCGGCCGTTCCGTCGCCTTCGACACGCAGCGGCACGGGCGTCGCGCGCGCGATCGCCAGCGCGTCGCCCGCGCCCAGCCGGATCCTGTCCCCGGCCAAGCCGATCGAGGCGGTCCCGCGCCCGTCGATCGCGTGGAGATACACCATCGACCCCGCGCGCGGCGACCAGGTCGCCGCCTCGGCCATGCCCACGCGCACGGCGGCCAGGAACGTGCCCGGGTCGGAGACGAAACTGCCGTCGCGGCCGTCGGGCGTGATGACGGGGCACCACCGGCCGGGTCGGCCGAAGAGGTCGAAGTCGCGCGCCTCGACGGTCGGCGTGCCGCCGGCCTGCCGCGGCGTCAGCCAGATCTGAAGGTGGTGGTCGAGCTCCGACGCCGAGGCATTCATCTGGCTGTGCCGGATGCCGGCGCCCGCACGCATGCGCTGCACCTGCCCCGGCCGCACGATGGTCCGGTGGCCGAGGCTGTCGTGGTGCGCCACCGCGCCGGCCAGCGGCAGCATGAAGATGTCGAGGTCGCGATGCGGGTGCATGTCGAAGCCGGTCCCGGGCTGCACGGTGTCCTCGTTGAGCGCACGCAGCGGGCCGAACCGGTCGCGACCCGGCTGTTGCCAGCTGCCGAACGAGAAGCTGAAGCGCGCGTGCAGCCAGTGGTTCGAGAACGTGCCGCGCCGGTCGCCGGGGCGCAGCTCGACGCCGGGTTCGAGCTTCTGCATGGCGGCGTCCTTCAGGTCGGCAGCCATGTGCGCTCCTTCCCGGTCTGACCCGGCAGCCGTTCGCGCCGCGCGTGCGACGCCCAGGCCCAGCCGAACAGGGCGGCCATCAGCAGATCGCCGAGCCCGAACGCCAGCACCAGCGGCCGGCCGACCCCGGAGGCCACCAGCGCCGCGCAGGCGAGGAAGTACACGGCCTTGCCCGCGCCCCCGGCGGCCAGCACCACCGCGCGCGAGCGCGGCCAGAACGCCGCGAGGGCGTAGGCAGCGCCCCAGGCGAGCACGTTGATCCACGTGCATTGGTAGAAGTACGCCAGCAGCGGATCACCGGCCACCGCCGGCGCCACCGTGTACATCTGCGCGAAGTGGCGGGCGGGGTCGGCCAGCGAGGTCACGCCGCCGGTGATGTTCCAGGCCGCCGCCACCAGCAGCAGCCGCTTGGTCCAGGTGTCGTTCATCGGGCACTCCTTGTGGTCCGGCGGCTCTCCGTGGCCGGCCGGGTGGGGGTTGAAAGTGCACCCACTTTATTGATTCAGATTGGCGATCGATAGACGCAATGTGGAACAATATTGATTCCTCTATGGAAGCAGTGGCGATGCCGATGTCAACGAAGCGGCCGGGCCTGCCGGCAATGCAGGCCTTCCGCCGCGTGGTCGAGCTGCAGTCGTTCGGCGCCGCGGCCCGCAGCCTCGAGATCACCGGCGGGGCCGTCAGCAAGCTGGTGGCGCAACTCGAGCACGATCTCGGCGTGCGCCTGCTGCACCGCACGACGCGCAGCGTGAGCGTCAGCGCCGAGGGGCAGGCCTTCTATCGCGACGCCGTGCGCATCCTGGACGAGGTGGATGCGGCGGCCGAGGCGGTGCGCGGCGGTGCGGCCGTCGTCGGCGGGCGCCTGCGGGTCTCGCTGCCGACGTCCTTCGCGCTCGCGTGGCTCGCGGCCCGCTTGCCGGCCTTCATGCGCGCCCATCCGCACATCGAGCTGGACCTGGCGTTGAACGACCGCTACGTCGACATCGTGCACGAGGGCTTCGACTGCGCGATCCGCATCGCCACGGCGCTGCCCGATTCCACCCTCGTGGCGCGCCGCCTGGGCGTGGTGCAGCGGGTGCTCGTCGCCGCGCCGTCGTACCTGGACGCGGCGCCGCCGCTCGCCGGGCCGCGTGATCTCGACATGCACGCCTGCCTCGTGTATTCGCAGGACGGCGGCCCGGTCGAGTGGCCGCTGAAGGGCGCGCCGCCGCTGCGCACGCGCGGCTGCTGCCGCGTCGACAACAGCATCATGCTGCGCGAGATGCTGCTCGCGGGCCTGGGCCTGACGCTGACGCCGGACTTCGTGGTCGGCGACTTGCTGGCCTCCGGCCGGCTGGTGGAGTTGCTGCCGGCGTGCCGGCCGCCGCCGCAGGTCGTGTTCGGGGTGGTCGCGAGCACGCGGCACGTGCCGCGGAAAGTGGCGGCGTTCCTGGATTTCATCGGCGGGCACCTGCAGCCGCCGCACGGTTCGACGAGCACCTCGGGCCGGGGCAAGAGGGCGCGTGACGCGAAGCCGGCCGGCTGAGCCACCACGAAATTCCGGGAAACGTGTACGCTACGGGCTCCGATCAACTGCGAAAGGAGGTGATATGTTCAAGACGTCTAGGTTTGGGGCGGAGCCCTACCTCTCGTAGTTGGTTCTGTAGCCAGACCCGCGGGCGCTGCACACTTCGGTGGCAGCGCCCGCGTCATTTGAGGCTGCGTGATCGCATGCGGCGGCCTCAGCCCCGCCGCGCCGCCTCGATCGCGGCGATGTCGATCTTGCCCATCTCCATCATCGCCGCGAAGGCGCGCCGGGCCGCCGCGCGGTCGGGATCGACCAGCGCGTCGGTGAGCGCGCGCGGCGTGATCTGCCACGACAGGCCCCACCGGTCCTTGCACCAGCCGCAGGCGCTGGCCTGCCCGCCGTTGTCGACGATCGCGTTCCACAGGCGGTCGGTCTCGGCCTGGTCGTCGGTGGCGACCTGGAACGAGAAGGCCTCGGTGTGCTTGAACATCGGCCCGCCGTTCAGGCCCAGGCAGGGAATGCCCAGCACCGTGAACTGCACGGTCAGCACGTCGCCCTCCTTGCCCATCGGGTAGTCGGTGAGGGCCCGGTGGATCTCGCCCACCGTGCTGTCGGGAAAGGTGGCGGCGTAGAAGCGCGCGGCGTCTAGGGCCGTGCCGTCGTACCACAGGCAGATCGTGTTCTTCGGGGTCATGCAGTTCTCCTTCATGCGTCGGGCCGCACGGCCGGTTCCGGGCGGGCCGGTCCCTGCAGCTCCTCTCACGACGAACGACCGCGATCCGGATCGACAGAGGGTAGCCGACGACCCCGGGGGCCTAGGAGCCTGGGGCGCGAAGCGGGCCGGGTCGTCGAGGCTGGCGGCGGGAACGGCGATGAGGTCGGGCATCGCCGCGAAGGTCAGGGTGACCGACGTGCCGCAGACCGGGCAGAAGCCATGCGACTTGAGATGGCCGCTATCGCCCGCGACCTCCCAGTGCGAGGCGGTGCCGGTGATCCGCATCTCCGACCGGGCAGGGAAGGTCAGGTAGGAGCCGTGGCTGGTGCCGCCGCGCCGCTGGCAGTCGCGGCACTGGCAGTGGTTCTGGAACACGGACGCGTGGCGGGTTTCGTAGCGGATCGCGCCGCAGGCGCATCCGCCGGTGTAGGGCTGGGTCATCGAACACTCCGGTGGGTGCCGCCGCAGAAGGCGGCGACGTGATCCGGGAAAGGAGGACGACTTTCTCAGCCGCCCGTCGGCTTCACGAACACGTCGATGCCCTCGCCGGTTTCGAGCAGCGACTTGAGGCTGGACAGCACGATCGGCCAGCCCAGCCGGATGCCCTTGTCCATCCCGCTGCCGGCCTCGGTCTCGGGCTTGACGCGAAGCCTGCTTCGCGTGCCGGGACCGTGCCGCGGCGCGATCCGAAGCACGCTTCGCGCGGCGCATCGCGCATGGACACGTGCGCCCCTCTGTCGCGCTCGTTGCGCCGCCGCCGGACGCACCTGGCACAGCGCATGCAATTTGACGGGCAACCGAACAGGAGCCCGTCATGCGGTCATCGCTGCTCGACTACGAGCCGGAGATCTATCACCTGCTGCCTGCGCCGGCGCTGTCGGCGCAGGCCGAGGAACTCGCCAGCGCCGCGGAGCTGCTCGAGCGGCTGGATCGATCGACGGCAGGTGTGGTCGACGAGGCCTACATCGTCGAGCTGATCGACAAGGCGGTGGCCGATGCGGCACCCGGCCGTCCGCGCCTGTCGCGGCCGACCGCCGGCGCGCTGGCGCACGTGCTGGGCGTGGCGGCGCAGCGCGTGCTGCGCCCCGGCCGTGCCGCGCGCATCGGCGCCATGGGGCGGCTGTTCGCGCTCGAGCTCGAGGGGCTGAGCCCCGAGGACCAGCTGTTCGAGGTGTCACGCCAGTTCGTGCGCCTGATCCGCGAATCCGCGCGGCGCGCGGTGCCGCTCGACGAGCGCCGCATGCGCCTGAACCTGCCGGCGGCCCGGACCGCCGCGGCATCCGCCCTGGCGGCACGGCGTGCCGTGCACGCGGCCGCCGTCGAGCTCGCGCCGGGGCTCGTCTCGCTGGTCGCGACACCTCGCGGCCTCTCCTCCGCGTCGGCGTGGGCCTCCCCCGCGCAAGCCGCTTCCGCCGGGGGTGCGACTGCGTCGTCCTCCGTTCCACTGCGCCGCATCGACATCGCGAGTTCACGGCGCGTTCGATCCTTCGAAGGAGTCTGACATGCATGACATCGATCGCACCCAACTGGAATACGCCGGCGAGAGCCCGAGCTACGAGGACGAGTTCGAGTTCGAGGACGAGTTCAGCGCCGAGGGTGGCGTGCTGACCGAGGCCGACGAGTACGAACTCGCCACGGAACTGCTGGGCGTGGCGAGCGAGGAGGAGCTGGACCAGTTCCTCGGCGGGCTCATCAAGCGTGTGGCCGGTGCTGCCGGCAAGTTCATCCGCTCGCCGGTGGGCAAGGCGATCGGCGGGGCGCTGAAGGGCGTCGCGAAGAAGGCGCTGCCCCTGGCGGGGTCCGCGCTGGGCGGCGCGATCGGCGGGCCGCTGGGCGCGAAGATCGGCGGCGGCGTGGCCAAGGTCGCGGGCAAGGCGCTGGGCCTGGAGGCCGAGGCGCTGTCGCAGGAGGACCAGGAGTTCGAAGGCGCGCGCCAGTTCGTGCGCGTGGCTGCGAACACGGTCAACAAGGCTGCGTCGGCGCCGGCGCATGCCGATCCGCGCGCGGTGGCGCAGATGGCCGCCACGCAGGCGGTGCGCCAGCTTGCGCCCGGGCTGCTGCGGGCCGATGCCGCCGGTGCGATGCGCGGCATGGGCCGCGGCGCGGCCAGCGGCCGCTGGGTCCGCCGGGGCTCGTCCATCGTGATCATCGGGGCCTGACGACCGTCGGCCCACGTCACGCGCGGTCCTCCCATGGCTCCCTTCGTCGCCTGGATGCTCGCCTGGGAAGCGCGCGCGCTGCGCACGCGGCTCGCGCGCCTGCGCCCCTTCGCGCTGATCGAGTCGATGCTGCCGGCGGCGGCGCTGCTGCCGCAGGCGCAGGTCGCGATCGAGCGCCACCTGGCGCTCGGACGGCACGACCTCGAGCGCGCGATCCGCGGCTTCATGACCTGGCTGCGCACCGGCGCGCGGATGGAGTCGGCCGAAGCGGCGCAACGCCGTTTCACGCAGCTGCGCCTGCGCTTCAACGTCGCGCTAACGCAGTTCGATCTGTTCAGCGACGTGCTCACGCAGCGCAGCGAGAGCGAGTCCGGCGTGTGGTTGTCGGGGCTGGACGCGGCGGCCACCGATGCGCTGACGCTGACCGGCCGCTGGTACGTCGTGCCGCCCGTGGTGTGTTACTTGGACCGCGGCGCCGGCGCGGCGATCCGGCGCGCCCGCACGCGCCTGCCCGGCGGCGGCGAGAACCCGCTGGCGGTGATCCGCGTCCCGCGCGAGCGCATGGTCGGCAGCGGCATCGCGTCGTCGCTGGTCCACGAGGTGGGCCACCAGGGCGCGGCGCTGCTGGACCTGGTCGCGTCCCTGCGGCCGACGCTGCAGGCGCTGCAGCGCGACCCCGACCCGGCGCAGCGCGAGGTCTGGCAGCTGTGGGAACGCTGGATCTCGGAGATCGTGGCCGACTTCTGGGCCGTCGCGCGGGTGGGCGTGGCGTCGACGCTCGGCCTGATCGCGGTGGTGAGCCTGCCGCGCGCGTTCGTGCTGCGCATCGACATCGGCGACCCGCATCCGTCGCCGTGGATCCGCGTCCTGCTCAGCTGCACGATCGGCAACACGCTCTATCCGCATCCGCAATGGGACCGCATCGCCGCGATGTGGGCCTCGTTCTATCCGCTGCAGGGCATCGATGCGGCGCGGCGCGACCTGCTCGATCGCCTGCGCGCGACCATGGGCACCTTCGTGTCGTTGCTCGCGAACCACCGTCCGCGCTCGCTGCGTGGCCGTTCGATGCGCGAGGTGCTGGCCGGCGCGGAGCGCACGCCGCACGCGCTGGGGGCGCAGTTCCGGGCGTGGCACGGCGACCCGGGCGCGCTCTACCGCGCGCCGCCGTCGATCGTGTTCGCCGCGTTCGGCCAGGCGCGCATGGACGGCCGCCTCAGCCCCGAAGACGAATCGGCCCTGCTGGCCAAGCTGCTCTCGCACTGGGCCCTGGCCGGCTCGCTGCGCGGCGCCGCCCGCTGCGCCGCGCTGCCGCGCACCTGACGGATCCCGACACCGGCCGACCCACCGCCCGACCCAACCGATCGACTTGATGCCAAGGAGAACACGATGGCTACCTCCAAGACCCCCAGCACCGCCCCGACGACGAACCCGTCGACGCTGCCGCAGCGTCCGGGCTCCATCACGGTGTCGGTGCTCGACAAGCTCAGCCGCCAGCCGATCAGCGACGCCTGGATCGGCCTGTTTAGGGCCACCGCCGGCACCCCGGGCAAGATGAAGGACCTGCCGGGCAAGCAGGCCCTGGTCGCGTCGGGTCGCACCGGCGGCAACGGGCAGATCGAGTTCGACAACGTGCAGCCCGCCACCTACCTGGTCGGCTACGGGCACCATCCCGTCACCGATCCGGTGTCGACCACCGTCGACCCCGGCTGCAGCCACGCGGTGTGCCTCGAGGTCGCCGTCGAGGCCGGCTTCGACGTGGTGTTCAAGGGTGCCAACTGCGAGCCGCTGCCCTGCGAGCGGCCGCGGGTGGGTGACCAGGTCTTCGGTTCGGTGAGCTACCGCAACAGCCCGGACCCGAACGTGACGGTCGTGCCCCCGCCGGGCGCCCAGCCGCTGCGCAGCGATCCGCTGTCGTTCGCGCTGACGCTGCGCCACATGGGCCCGACGTCGATCGCCCCGCAGCTGCTGTTCGCGCCGCTGGGCGAGGTGGCGGCGCTGGGCGTGGAGACGGGCCCGGCCGCGCTGGCGCTGGAGGCCTTCGCCGATGTCGACGAGCGGCCGACGCAGGCGATCAGCGGCGGCATCAATGTGTCGATGACCCGTACCGAGACCGAACCCACCGCGGACATGAAGCTGTGGGGGGCGATCAAGGCGAGCACCGAAGGCATGGCCTTCGACCGCTTCGACGCGTTCATGGACGAGCTGTTCTGCCATCCGTCGCAGGGCGGTGGCTTCGGCACCGAGAAGGCGCGCTTCGGCGAGCTGGTGAAGCGGCGCTTCCTGCCCTTCACCGACACCGATGCCTACCGGCTGCTGAAGGCCGCGACGGAGGCGTTCGTGATCGTCAACTGCGGCATCTTCCCGCTCGACGGCGAGACGCAGCCGGGCGACTTCCTCGCCTACCTCGACCGCCGCGACCTGCCGCGCCCCGGCCGCACGCCGTACCTCGAGAACGTCGAGGGGCTGCGCATCCTGCCGTACCTGGCGATCATCCGGCGCAAGCTGCCCGACGTGCCGATCGCGCCGGCGCTCGAGCAGATCGGCGTCGACGACGCCAACCTCTGCGAAGCGTTCGTGCGCGGAAAGCTGCGCAATCCCTGCCTGCTCGAGCTGATCTGGTCGTACTGGCAGGAGGAAGGGATGCTGGTGCAGACGATGAACACGATCGCCCGGCGCTTCCAGAACCTGCGCGGCCTGCAGCAGCCCGACCCGCTGGCCAACGTCGAGGTCAATCCGCTGCGGCCGCTGAACAACCTGCTGTGGGGCGTCATCCAGGACGAGCAGCACCGGCTCAGCGTGGCGCGGCGCAACGCCGAGTACGACCACCACTACGGGCTGCGCCTGGAGGGGCGGGCGGTGCAGGGCTTCCGCGGGGCCGACACGCGGTCCAAGTTCATCGAGGCCTTCCACCACCTGCTGCGCCTGTGCACCGAGTTCTACAAGCAGGACGACGACACGACGGTGAAGGCCGACGCCTTCGGCGTGCTCAACGCGATCAAGGAGGTGCACCTGATCCTGTCGCAGGGCGCGCACAGCCAGTTCGGCGACCTGCCCGCGACCGCGCGCACCGAGATGCTGATGCAGCAGTGGCTGCTGGCCCGCCCCGAGTTCCGCGAGTTCCTTCCGACGCGCGCGATGGTCGCGTACCCGGAGCCGTGGATGGACCGCGTCGACGCGATGAAGAAGCTGATGGGCTGGTCCGACACGAGCGTCGTCCACTTCCACAACCTGGCGGTGTTCGGCGAACAGGTGCTGCTGGCGATCCGCTACGGCGCGTGGAGCACGGTGTTCGAGCCGACGCAGGCCTTCAACTTCGCGCGCTTCTGGCGCCCGCAGATCCAGGGCTACATCCATGCCTACCGGGCCGCCACCGGTGTCGAACTGGGCGCCGCGGCGGTGACGCAGCAGGTCGACGCGACGCTGCCGTCGCTGCTGCTGCAACGCCGGCTGGCGTCGCAGCGGCGGAGTGCGTGATGGACGAGAGGCTCGAGGCTCCGGGGTCGCGCGCGCCATGCACGGCATCGACTTCTCGTCCTCGCTGTACCTCGGGTTCGAGCACGGCAGTGACGAACTCGCGCCGTGGAAGCGCCTCACGCTCGGCCGGCCCGTGGCGCTGCGCGAATTCGACGCGGCGCGCCTGGTCGCCGGGCAACTGGCGGCGCTCACCGGCAGCGCGGCGGGCTGCCTGCTGCCGTCCACGCTGCACCTGTTCTGGGACCTGCTGGGGTTCCTGAGCCGCCAGACCGCGATCGAGATCCTCATGGACGCCGCGAGCTACCCGATCCTGCACTGGTGCGCCGAACACTGGGCGTCGCGCGGCGTGCCGCTGCGCCGCTTCGCGGCCGGCGACGACGCCGCGCTCGGCCGA
The DNA here is from genome assembly GCA_019635485.1 of Piscinibacter sp. GTDB lineage: Bacteria > Pseudomonadota > Gammaproteobacteria > Burkholderiales > Burkholderiaceae_C > Piscinibacter. Next base: position 21,861 of record JAHBZL010000028.1, read on the forward strand.
GCGCTGGCTTGTGTTGCGCGGCGGGCTCGCCCGGTGGTGCTGTGCGACGGCTTCGTGCCCTGCGCCGAGCGCCAGCCGCCCCTGGCGCGCTACGCGGCGCTGGCCGCGGCGCGCGGCGGCTGGCTGGTGCTCGACGATACGCAGGCGCTGGGCGTGCGGGGGCGGCGCGCCGGATCCGCCGCCGGCGACGGGTCGGCCGCCGCACCGTACGGCCGCGGCGGCGGCGGATCGCTGCCGTACCACGATCTCGCCGGCGACCACGTCGTCGTCGGGGCATCGCTGGCCAAGGCCTTCGGCGTGCCCGTGGCGCTGCTGGCCGGCAGCGTGCCGCTGGTGGAGGCCTTCGAGGCCGCGAGCGCCACCCGCGAGCACACGAGCCCGCCGTCGATCGCGGTGGTGCGCGCGGCGCAGCACGCGCTCGAGCTCAACGATCGCGTCGGCGAGGCCCGGCGGCAGCGCCTGTGGCACCTGGTGCGGCGCCTGCGCGCGCGTTCGGCGGCCATCGGCCGCCCGCTGCGCGGCGGCGACTTCCCCGTGCAGTGCCTGCCGATGGCTGCCGGCGAGGACGTGCGCCTGATCCACCGCCGCCTGCGCGAGCGCGGCGTGTTCGTGGTGCCGACGCGGCCGCGGTTCTCGGCCGACGACGAGCGCCGGGCACGCCTTGCGCTGGTCGTCAACGCCACGCACCGGGCGGCCGACATCGACCGCGCGGTCGAGGCCATCGATGGCGTCCTGTCCAGCGCGCCCCGCCGGGCGCCAATGGAGGCTGCACCATGAGCATCAGCGCTGCCCTGGCGATCGTGAACCCGATCGCCGCCCGCGTGATCGGCAGCGGCCCCACGCCGTTTGCGTCGATCGGGACGCTGGGCAACGCCCAGGTTCGCATTGCCGCACAGATGAATGCCAACCCGAAGCTGGTCGATCGCGGCCTGTACGTGATCGTGTCGGCGGACGGGCAGAGCTTCTACCACGGCAAGGGCGACGGGCTGACCAAGCGGCTGGGCGAACACCGCGGCTGTGCCGAGCGCCTGGGCTACAAGCCCCACAGCCATGCCGTCGCGGTCTGGTTCGCGCCGTCGGCATCGACCAACGTGCGTGCGCTCGAGCGCGACATCAACGAGCAGCTGCTGAGGCGCAACCGCGGCCTGCCGCGCGGCAGCGGATTGCGCGCGACGAACAAGGTCCGCGAGTTCGAAACACCCGACACCCTGGGTGCCGCCGTCGCGGCGCCCGCCCTTCTGGAGGACTCCACCATGCATGCGATGACCTGTTCCTGCCGCCGCTGCCGCCAGGCCGGCGAAGTCGAAGTGCTTGCGTTCGGGGACCAGCGCGAGTTCGAGGACGCATCCGAGTTCCAGTCGGAGTTCGAGTTCGAGTCCGAGTTCGAAGGCGAGTTCGAAGGCGAAGGCGAGGCGATGGACGACGCGCGCGAATACGAGCTGGCGCTCGAACTGCTGTCGGTGTCGAACGAGGAGGAACTCGAGCAGTTCCTCGGCAAGCTCGTCAGCGGCGCGTGGAAGGGCCTGAAGAAGGTCGGATCGGCGGTCGGCAAGGTGGTCAAGCCGCTGGGTGGCGTGTTGCGCACCGTGGCGAAGACGGCACTGCCCTTGGTCGGCGGCGCGCTCGGATCGTTCATCCCGATCCCGGGCGTCGGCACGCTGGTCGGCCGCGCGGTCGGGCAGGCCGTCAGTTCGGCGCTCGAGGCCGAAACCGCCGGGCTCGATCCGGAAGTGCGCGATCTCGAGATGGCGCGCCGTTTCGTGCGCATCGCCGACACGGCAGCGCGCCGGGCCGTGACGTCGGTGGCCCGGGGCGCCGAGCCGATGCGCGCGGTGCAGCAGGCCGTGGCCGCAGCGACGCACCGGCATGCGCCGGGCCGGCTGACCGCGGGAGGGCCGGCGCTGCCCGGTCGCCCCGCGCCGGCGGGCGGCCGCATGCCGCAGCGCTGGGTGCGGCGCGGCAACACGATCGTCGTCCACGACGTCTGAGGGTCGGTGCACGGCCTCCCATGGAGATCCACCATGGACCAGGAAGACTTCTTCGCGACCCCGGACCGACGCGATGTCGACGCGTTCGAGGACGGCGGGTCGGAGTTCGAGCGGGGCCGCTTCGGCGGCTACGGCGCGCGTGGCGGAACCCCGATGCGGCGGTCGCCCGCGCGCCCGGTCTCGCGTGGGGCCGCGCCGATGCGGCCAAGGCCGGGCCAGCGCCCGCCGCGGCCGCGTCCCCCGCGCCCGGGATGGCCGCACCCCGGCGTCACGGTGGCGGGGGGCTGGCCGCCGTGGCCGGGACCGGCCGAGCCCCGCGGTGACGAGCCTCCGGAGGCGCCGAGCGAGTTCGTGCGCTGGGTGCAGAGCGCCCTCAACCGCGTCGAAGGGCTGCGCCTGCCGGTGACCGGCGTGATGGACGCCGCGGCGCGCAGCGCGCTGCGGCGCTTCCAGCGCGGCGCCGGCCTGCCGGTCGACGGGGTTGCGGGTCCCGACACGGTGGAGGCGCTGCGGCGCGGATCGCGAGGGTCGGCCGCGGCCCGCCGCGGCGGCGTGCAGCGCGAGGCGGTGGGGGCGGCCCCATCGGCGACCTACGGTCCTGCGCTGCCGCCACCCGACCGCGCGAGCCGCGCCTACGGGGCGTGGCTGCAGGCCGCGCTCAACGCGGCGCTCGGGCTGCGCCTCGGCACCGACGGCATCATCGGGCCGCTCACGCGCTCGGCGATCCGCGACTTCCAGGCGCGCCAGGGATTCGTGCCCAGCGGCGTGCCGGACGACGCGGTCGACGCCGCACTGATGCGCGGCGGCGCGAGCGCGCCGCCGCGTGCCGGAACGGCCCCGGCGGCGGCGCCAGTGCCGGCGGGCCGCAGCGGGCCGATCGGCACGCGCTTCATCTCGATCGCTTCGCGCGCCCTGCTCACGCCGCCGATCGAGGCGGCCGCGAAGGCACTCGACGCGCACTTCGAGCGCGCGGGCATGGCGGTCACGCTCACGTCGGCGCTGCGGCCGCCGCAGGACCAGCTGCGCCTGATCCGCGACCAGGCGATCAAGCGCGGCATCGATCGCCAGTACCCGTCCATCCACACGGCCACGGTCGAGAACGTCGACAGCTGGCTCGGCGCCTGGGACGAACTGCTGCACACGCACAAGTACGTCATCAACCCGCCGGTCGCGGCGACCAGCCGACTCACCGGCAAGCGCTACAGCCCGTCGCCGCACACCACCGGGTTCGCCTTCGACCTGTCCGGCAGCGACCTCGACCGCATCGCCGCGGTCGTGTCCGGCTACTGCCGCGAGGGCGGCGCGGTGCGCCAGATCCTGATCGAGCGGCGCAACAACGCCGTGCACGTCGGGCTGGATGCGAGCGGGCGCAGCGGCAGCTGCGCGGTCTCGGTCAGCAACTGACGAGGCGTGAGGCACCATGTTCACGACCGAATCCACCAGGGCCTTCGAGGCACCGGCGCTCGGCGTGGCAACGCCGCCGCTGCCGACGCCGCGTCAATACCTGTGCTGGGTGCAGCGCTCCCTGTCCCGCCAGGGCTGGGCCACGCCGATCGACGGTTCCGATTCGCCACGCTACCGCGAGGCCGTGCGCCGATTCCAGCGCGAGCACATGGCCGTGGCGGCACCCAGCGGCACGGTCGAGCCCGCGACGCAGGATGCGCTGATCCGCCTGAACCACGTCCATCCCGACTACACCGCGTGGACGCAGGGCGCGCTGGTGAAGGAGGGCCTGCTGTCCGCCGCGGCCGTGCGCGCCGAGCCGATCATGGAGCGCACGACCTCGGCCACGCAGCGTGCGCTGCGCAAGCTGCAGGGCCGGGTCGGCCTCGTGCCCAACGGCTGGGTCGGATCGAAGACCGAACTGGTGCTGATGCGGCTGGCGGCCGGGAGTCCTCCCGGCGCCGATGGCCGGCCGCAGGCCTGCCACGGCGTCGCGCCGCCGCCGAGGAAACCGGACGATGACAAACGGCTGATCCAGCTGCTGCGCGAAGTCGACGTGAAGGGCCTGGTGAGCGACACCTTCCTGCGCGACGAGGTGACGTGTCTGAAGAGCTTCCTGCTGGGCGCCCTGGCGGGCGCCCGCGTGGACGACCGCTACTGGCAGTTCACGCCGTTCGACGCCTTGGGCCGCGAGCGGGCCTGCGACTACCGCTTCGAGGTGCTGAGCGCCCGGCGGCACACCCGCCCGCAGCATGCCCTCGAGAACTTCCGCCACTGCGCCGGGCGCGCCAGCGAGGTCGGCGAGGTGTCGCGCTGCCTGCTGCAGGTCCACCGCGCGATCCGCTGCCACCTCAACGCGCTGAAGAACGTGCTGACGCATCAGGCCGCGAACGTCTCGATCCGCGACTGGACCGAATGCGCATGGATGCTCGAGCTGCGTGCCGCGAGCCAACGCAAGTCGCCGCCGAGCGTGTACCGGTGCTTCGGCAGGTTCCTGCGCAACGCGTCGTCGTCGTGCTGACGGGTGGCGACGACGGCACGGCGGCCGCAACCGGGGGGACGCATCGTGATCGTCGACTGCCACTGCCATGCCGGCCACGGCGACGGCTTGACCGGCCCGTGGGACACCGAAGCGCCGATCTCGCGCTACCTGCAACGCTGCGCGCGCGCGGGCATCGGGCGCAGCGTGGTCTTCGCGGCCTTCCACAGCGACTACCGGCGCGCCAATGCGGAGGTGGCGACGCTGGTGGCGAGCCGTCCCGACCGCCTGCTGGGCTTCGCCTTCGTGCATGCCGAACGCGATCGCCTGCGCATGCGCGACCTCGTGCGCGAGGCGGTCGAGGTGCACGGCTTCGTCGGCCTCAAGGTGCACCGCCACGACGCGCGCATCACGCGCGAGGTCATCGAGGCGGCGCGCGAGTTCGGCCTGCCGGTGCTCTACGACATCGCCGGTGAGTCCGCCAGCGTGGAGCTCTTCGCGTCGCAATACCGCGACGTGAATTTCATCGTCCCGCATCTCGGCAGCTTCGCCGACGACTGGGCGGCGCAGCTCGCCTTCATCGACCAGTTGCAGCGGCATCCGAACGTCTACACCGACAGCGCCGGCGTGCGCCGCTTCGACCTGCTCGAACAGGCGCTGGCGCGTGCCGGGGCGCACAAGCTGCTGTTCGGCTCCGACGGGCCCTGGCTGCATCCGGAAGTGGAGCTGCACAAGCTGCGTCTGCTCGGCCTGTCCGCGGCGCAGCAGCAGCAGGTGCTCGGCGGAAACCTGCTGCGGCTCATCGCGCGGGTGCGTCGCCCCCGGGCACGGCGCCGGCGCCTTGGCCTTGTCGCCTGAGCTGCAGCGCGCGATCCGACACCTGCAGCCGCTCGGCGGCGCGATGCAGGTTGTGGCCCTCGCGTTCGAGCGCCAGCTGCACCGCGAGGTCCTTGGCGGCGTTGCCGATCTCGTTCAGTCCGATCCCCAGTTCGACCGCCTGGCCGACCGCGGCCTGGAAGGCGGGGTCGGGCCAGCGGGCGCCGAGCGTGGCGCCCGGGCGCTCCTCGAGGGGGACGTCGCCCACGGTCAGCGGGCCGGGACCGCTGTGACGGTGCCACAGGCGCAGCACCAGCTGGCGCAGCTGGCGCACGTTGCCCGGGTAGTCGCGCGTCAGCAGCAGCTCGCGGACCGGCGGCGCGATGTCGACTTCGGGTTCGGCATCGCCGGACTCGCCGTCGCATCGGGCCTGGCGCAGGAAGAACTGCGCCAGTGGCAGGATATCTTCGCGTCGTTCGCGCAGCGGCGGGGCCGTGCACGGCCAGCCGGCGATGCGGTGGTAGAGGTCGGCGCGGAAGCGGCCCTCGGCGACGGCGGCGTCGAGGTCGCGGTGCGTCGCGCACACGAGGCGGAAGTCGCTGTCCTGCCAGCTGTTGCCGCCCAGTCGCTTGTATTGCCTTTCCTGCAGCACGCGCAGCAACTGCGCTTGCAGCGGCAACGGCAGCTCGCCGATCTCGTCGAGGAAGAGCGTGCCCCGGTGCGCGAGCGCGAAGGCGCCTTCCCGCGGCGCGACGGCGCCGGTGAAGGCGCCGCGCTCGTGGCCGAACAGCTCGCTGCCGGACAGTTCGGGGGCGAGCGTCGTGCAGTCGACGACGACGAAGCGGCCGCTCGCCGCGCGCTCGCCCAGGTCGTGGACCAGCCGGGCGAGCTGCTCCTTGCCGGTGCCGGTCTCGCCGTGGATCAGCACCGGGACCGACGTGAAGCAGGCCGCCTCGATCACGCTGCGCAGCACGCTCCGCCACGCCGGGCTGTGCCCCGCCACGCTGGCGCATACCCGATCACCGGCCAGCAGTGATTCGACGACGGCGTGCCGCCGCATGCGATGCGCGAGGTCCTCGGCGTCATCGGGCACCTCGGGCCAGACGAGCACGTCCGAAGCGCCGGCGGCCAGCAGCGCCCAGGAGCCGTCCGCGTCGCGCGCCTTCGGCCCGAAGGCCACGGCAATCGTCTGTGTTCCGTCACCGTCGTGCCGGCGCAGCGCATCGACGGCGGCGCGGACGTTGCCGGCGTCGAAGACGATCACCCGCGCGCGCGCGGCCGGGCCCGCGTCCCCGGCGGGCCGGGACGACACCCCGGCCTGTTCGAGCAGACGGCGCAGGCGATCACGCGACGCCTCCGCAATCGCGCCGTGGAACTGCAGCAGGACGGACATGCGAGCCCCGCAGTGGTGCCTCCCCCGAGACCCTCAGGCTTGAGGAGGACAAGCATAGGTGGCCGATCGGGAGGCGGCCCCGTGCGAACTAGGGAAGGCGCGCGTGAATTGCGCTTGACGGAAAGTAGGTCGTTACATGCTGCAGCACATCCCGCACTGCTTCGTCCTGCCGTCAGCGCCGGGCCAGCAGTTCCTCCGCCGTGCGCGTGTCCGGATGGGCGGCGCCGACCGTGGCCTGCAGTTCGTCGCGCGCATGGCCGAGCGCCTCGCGCGCGCGCGCCGCGTCGCCGCCGTCGCTCAGCACGCGGCCGAGCGTCAGCCAGGCCTGGCCGGTCAGGTCCGAATGCGGGTTGCTGCCCTGCAGGCGTTGCGCAAGCGCGAGCGCCTGTTCGGCGTCGGCCAGGGCCGGCGCGCGCGCACCGGCGTGCCATGCAGCCTCGGCGCGCAGCCGGTGGGCGCTGGCCAGCGCCGGTGATTCCGCCCCCTTGGCGGACAGCAGCTCGATGACACCGGCGCAATGCGCCTGCGCCGCGGCGAAGCGCCCGCCTTGCAGCTCGAGGCGCGCCTGCACCAGGGTGTGCCGGATGCGCGCGGAATGCGCCGGCGGCAGCTTCTGCAGCAGTGGCGCGGCCTCGGCCAGGCTGCGCTGCGCGGCGTCGGCCTGCCCCAGCGCCGCCTGCACCGAGGCCTGCCCGACCAGCGCGAAGGCCTGGCCGGCGACGAAACCGATGCGCTGCGCCGCGTCCAGCGAGCGGCCGTAGGTGGCCAGCGCCTCGGGGTAGCGACCCAGCTGCTCGAGCCCGAAGGCCTGGTTGCCGACGATGCCGGGCGGCTGCAGCGGGTCGCCGCGGCGCTGGAAGTTGTCCAGCACCTGCTGGAACTTCTCCAGTCCGCCGGCGAAGTCGCTCATCGCGTAGCGCACCAGGCCCCAGCCGATCAGCATGCGGCCGGCTTCGGAACTCTCGCCGCGGCCGATCGCCTGCAGGCGTTCCAGCGCGGTGCGGTAGGCCCCGTCGGCCTCGGCATTGCGGCCGGCCAGGCGGTGCGCGAACGCCACGTCGCCGAACAGCGTGGCCTCCAGCAGCGGCAGCGGCGGCTGCGCCTCGCGTACGCGCGCCAGGCCGGCCTCGGCGTGGCGCAGCGCCGCCGCCGCATCGGACATGGTCTGGGCCAGGATGGCGCGCAGTTGCAGGCATGAGGCGGCGACGCCCGGCTCGATGTCGGGCTCGGCGATCCAGTGGTCGAGGATGCGCGCCGATTCGGCGCTGCGGCCCAGCAGAGAGAGCGCGTTCGCGTGCTCGCAGGCCAGGCGCGCCTGCAGCGAGCGGTCCGGCACCTGCGCGACGATGCCGCGCGCCCGCTCCAGCAGCTCGGCCTGCTTGTTCGGCAGGTTCAGCGTCACGTAGTAACCGCCCAGCACGCGCAGGATCTCGGCCTGCTGCACCGGGTCCTTGCCGAACGCGCTGACGATCAGGCCCTCGCTGCGCTCGAGCATCTTCAGCAGCACCTCTCCCTGCCCCGAGGGCACGGCCTCGGTGAACATCAGGTCGACGAAATTGACGATCGCCTCGTTGCGCCCGGCCAGCGCCTGCGCGCGATCGCGCTCGTGCAGTGCCTGCGCGCGCTGGCGCTGCGCCTCGACGGCCTGCCAGGTGGTGCCGACCACCCCGGCGGCGAGCGCCAGCACGACCAGGGCCGCCGCGGCGACACCGACCCGATGCCGGCGCACGAACTTCGCGCTGCGGTAGGCGAGCGAATCGGGCCGGGCACTGACCGGCTCGTGCGCGAGGTAGCGGCGCAGGTCGTCCGCCAGCGCGTCGGCCGTCGCGTAGCGCTCGGCCGGCACCTTCTTCAGTGCCTTGGCGCAGATGTTGTCGAGGTCGCCGCGCAGCAGCGCGGTGGCGCGCGACGCGGCGGTCGACAGGCGCGCCGGCTCGGTGTCGACCACCGAACGCAGGCGCTGCGCGGGCGTGTCGGTCGACTTCGCGGTCGGGTGCACGCCGGCCAGCAGCATGTACAGCAGCACGCCGAGCGCGTAGACGTCGGTGGCCGTCGTCACGTCGCCGCCCTCGATCTGCTCGGGCGCCGCGAAGTCGGGCGTGAACGCGCGCCCGGCCAGCTGCGTGATCTCGGTGGCCGGCGCGGCCTGCGCCTCGTCGTCGATCAGCTTGGCGATGCCGAAGTCGAGCAGCTTCACGCGGCCTTCCGGCGTGACGAGGATGTTGCCCGGCTTCAGGTCGCGGTGCAGCACCAGCTTGCTGTGCGCATGGGCGACCGCGGCCAGCACGTCGAGCATCAGGCGCACGCGCGCCGGCACGTCCAGCGCCCGGGCCTCGCACCAGCGGTCGATCGGCTCGCCGTCGACATGCTCGAGCACGAGGTAGGGCTGGCCGGTGTCGGTCACGCCGGCGTCCAGCAGGCGCGCGATGTTCGGGTGCGCCAGGCGCGCCAGCGCGCTGCCCTCGCGCGCGAAGCGCTCGGCGCCGCCGCGCCCGAGCAGCGCGAGGTTCAGCAGCTTGAAGGCCACCAGGCCTTCGTAGCGGCCGTCGCTGCGCCGCGCCAGCCAGACGCTGCCCATGCCGCCGGCGCCCAGGGGCCGCTCGATCGTGTAGGCACCCAGCGTCTGGCCCGCCAGCGTCGGCTCCTCCAGCGGCATCGCGCTGCCCTCGAGGAACTGCTCGCGGTCGATGCGGTCCTGCAGCTCGAGCAGCTTGGCCAGCTCGTCGGCCAGGGCGGCGTCGTCGGCGCGCCATTGCGCGAGGCGGGCCGCGCGCGCCTCGCCCTCGAGCTCGAGCAGTTCGTCCAGGGCGGCGGACAGGCGCCGCCAGTGCGCGGGGTCGACGTCCTTCACGTGTCCAGCAGGCTGGAGCGCAGCAGCAGCCGGGCCTTGGCCCAGTCGCGCTGCACGGTGCGCTCGGAGACGCCGCGCAGCGCCGCGATCTCGACGAAGTCCAGCCCGCCGAAGAACTTCAGCTCGACCAGTTCGGCCAGCGCCGGCTCGACCCGGGCCAGCGCGTCGAGCGCCTCGCCGAGCGCGGGCAGCTCGGCGGCGCCGGGCAGGGCGTCGGCGGTCGCGGTGTCCAGCGTCGTCAGGTGGAACTGCCCGCCGCGCTTGAGCGCGCGGCGCTCGCGCACGTGGTCGATCACGAGCCCGCGCATGGCCCGCGCCGCGTAGGCGAAGAAACGCGCGCGGTCCGGGAAGTCGACCACGCGGCCGTTCAGGTCCAGGTAGGCCTCGTGCAGCAGCGTGGTGGCCGACAACGTCGCGGCCGGCCCGCCGGCCTGCAATTGGCGGCGCGCCAGCCGGTGCAGCTCGCGGTAGAGCGTCGCGAACAGCTCGGCGCTGGCAGGCGGGGCGGCGGGGCCGGTCATGCGCGCAATGCTAGCGCCGCCAGTGGCGGCGGTGGCTCAGTGCCGCATCTGCGCCGGCAGCCAGGTGGCGATCTGCGGGAACAGGTACAGCAGCACGACCATGCCGACCATCAGCAGGAAGAACGGCGCAGTGGCGCGGGCGATCGTGCCGATGTCCTTCTTCGTCATGCCCTGCAGCACGAACAGGTTGAAGCCCACCGGCGGCGTGACCTGCGCCATCTCGACCACGATGACGATGAAGATGCCGAACCACAGCGGGTCGATGCCGGCCTTCTGCACGGTCGGCATCACGACGCCCATCGTCAGCACGACCATCGAGATGCCGTCCAGGAAGCAGCCGAGCAGGATGAAGAACAGCGTCAGCGCCAGCACCAGCTCGGCCCGGGACAGGCCGAGCGTCGCGATCCATTCCGCGAGGTGGCGCGGCAGGCCGATGTAGCCCATCGCCAGCGTCAGGAAGGCGGCGCCGGCCAGGATCAGCGCGATCATGCAGTACAGCCGCGTGCCGCCCATCAGCGAATCGCGGAAGGTGGCCCAGGTGAGCGAACCCTGCGCGGCCGAGAGCACCAGCGAGCCGACCACGCCGAGCGCGGCGGCCTCGGTGGCGGTGGCGATGCCGCCGTAGATCGAGCCCAGCACCGCGGCGATCAGCAGCACGACCGGGATCAGGTGGCGCGACTCGTGCAGCTTCTGCGCGAACGTGAGGCGGGTGTCGGGCGGCGGGATCTGGCCCGGGTGCAGCAGCGCCCAGGTGGCGATCCAGCCGGAGAAGATCAACGCCAGCAGCAGCCCGGGGATCACGCCCGCGATGAACAGCTGCGCGATCGACACGTCGGCGCTGACGCCGTAGACGATCATGATGATCGACGGCGGGATCAGCAGCCCCAGGGTGCCCGAACCGGCCAGCGAGCCGATCGCCAGCAGCTCGGGGTAGCCGCGCCGGCGCAGCTCGGGCAGGCTCATGCGGCCGATCGTCGCGCAGGTCGCCGCGCTGGAGCCCGACACGGCGGCGAAGATCGTGCAGCCGGCGACGTTGACGTGCAGCAGCCGACCGGGCAGCGCCTGCATCCACGGCGCGAGGCCGCGGAACATGTCCTGCGAGAGCCGGGTGCGAAACAGGATCTCGCCCATCCAGACGAACAGCGGCAGCGCGGTCAGCGTCCAGCTCGACGACGAGCCCCAGATCGTGACGGCCATCGCGTCGCCGGCCGGGCGCGAGCTGAACAGCTGCATCGCGATCCAGGCCACGCCCGAGAGCGTCAGCCCGATCCACACGCCGGAGGCGAGGATCAGAAACAGCGCGCCGACCAGCAGCAGCGTGGTGCCCAGGTCACTCATTGCGCGTGGCCTCTTCCGGCTGCTGCGAGACGCGCTGCCCGCGCGCCTCGAGCACCAGCTCGTCGAGGAAGGCGATCGCGAGCACCACGCTGCCCAGCGCCATCGGCAGCTGCGGGATCCACAGCGGCGTTGCGTCGCTGGCGGTGGAGATGTCGTGCAGTGTGTACGACAGCCAGGCGAGCCGCACGCTGTAGACCGCCGCGAGCAGCGCCAGCAGCGCGGCGGCGAACAGCGCCCACAGCTCGGCGCCGCGGCGCGCGCGGCCGGCCAGGCGGCCGACCAGCAGCGTCACGCGGATGTGCTCGCCGTGCTTGAGCGTGTGCGCGAGCGCCAGGAAGCCGGCCGCGGCCATCGCGTAGCCGGCGTAGGCGTCGATGCCGGGCACGTTGAAGCCGAGCTGGCGGCTGACGATGGACAGCAGCACCGCCGCCAGCAGCGCCAGCATGCCCAGCGCGGCCAGCACCGCGCAGCCGTCGTAGAGACGATCGAGTGCGCGGCGCACGCGTCACATCTTCTTGAAGGCGTCGACCACCGCCTGGCCCTCGGCCCCGGCCTTCTCGAGCCACTCCTTCAGCATCGTGTCGCCGACCTTCTTCAGATCGGCCTTCAGCTGCTCGGACGGCGCGACGATGTTCATGCCGTTCTTCTTCAGCAGCTCGATGTACTCGGTGTTCTTCGCCTTGCTGGTGGCCCAGCCGCGGGTCTCGGCGTCGGCGCCGGCCTTCAGCACGGCGGCCTGGGTCGGCTTGTCGAGCGCGTCGAAGGCGGCCTTGTTGACGATCACCGCGTTCTTCGGCAGCCAGGCCTGGGTGTCGTACCAGTACTTGATGTGCTCGTAGGTCTTGGTGTCGTAGCCGGTCGAGCCGGAGGACATGTAGCTCTCGACCACGCCGGTGGCCATCGCCTGCGACAGCTCGGCGGCCTGCACGGTCACCGGCTGCGCGCCGACCAGTTCGGCGATGCGCGCGGTGGCCGGGCTGTAGGCGCGCCACTTGACGCCCTTCAGGTCGGCGGCCGAGGCGATCGGCTTCTTGACGTAGATGCCCTGCGGCGGCCACGGCACCGCGTACAGCAGCAGCATGCCCTGTTCGCCGAGCTTCTTCTCGAGCGCCGGCTTCTGCGCCTTGTAGAGCTTCATCGCCTCGTCGTAGCTGTCGGCCAGGAAGGGCAGGCCGTCGGCGCCGAAGATCTGCCATTCGTTCTGGAAGTTGACGAGCAGCACCTCGCCGATCTGCGCCTGCCCGCCCTGCACGGCGCGCTTGATCTCCGGCGCCTTGAACAGCGAGGCGTTCGGGTGCACGGTGATCTTCAGCTTGCCGCCGCTGGCCTTGTCGACGTCGCCGGCGAACTGCACCAGGTTCTCGGTGTGGAAGTTGCCGGCCGGGTAGGCGGCGGGCAGGTCCCACTTGGTCTGGGCGAAGGCACTGCCGGCCAGTGCGAGGGCGGCGGTGCCGAGGGCGATGCGGGTCTGCATGGGTTCTCCGTCGTAGGTCTCGAGAGGGAAGGAAGGGCGAGAATAAGCGTTGTGACCGATTTGCCGATGAGGGCTTTTCCTGCGCCGGCCGCGCCGGCGGTCGGCATGCTGATGCTGGACACGCGGTTCCCGCGCGTTCCCGGCGACCTCGGCCGTGCGGACAGCTTCGCGGCGCCGCTGCTGCAGGAGGTCGTCGCCGGCGCCTGGCCGGCCACCGTGGTGGCCTCGGCCGAGAGCCTGCGTGCCAGCACCCTGCGGCCCGCCCTGTTGCAAGCCCTGCGCCAGCTCTGCGAGCGCGGGGCCTCGGTGCTGACGACGAGCTGCGGCTTCATGGTGCTGCTGCAGCAGGAACTGCAGGCGGCCGTGCCGGTGCCGCTGGCCAGCTCGGCGTTGCTGCTGCTGCCGGCGCTGCTGGCGCAGCAGCAGCGTGTCGGCGTGTTGACCATCGATGCCGGCGCGCTCGGCCCGGCGCACCTGCTGGCGGCCGGTGTGCCGCCGGCGCGGCTGGGCGACGTGCTGGTCGAAGGCCCCCAGCGCGATGGTGAGTTCGCCGCGACCATCCTCGCCAACCGGCCGCAGTGGGACGCTGCGCGCGCCGCGGCCGACGTGCTCGGCGCGGCGCGGGCGTTGCGCCAGCGCGCGCCGGACCTGTCCAGCGTGGTGCTGGAGTGCACCAACATGCCGCCGTACGCGGCCGCGATCGAGGCCAGCACCGGCTGGCGCGTGCTGTCGCTGCGCGACCACCCGCTGCTGGCGCCGCACATGGCGGAGCGCCCCGCATGAACCTGCGCTTCGTCGAGGCCTTCTACTGGGTGGCGACGCTGAAGAGCATGTCGCGCGCGGCCGAGAAGCTCTTCATCACGCAGTCGGCGATGTCCAGCCGCATCGCCGCGCTCGAGGAGGAACTCGGCACGCTGCTGCTGGAGCGGCGCGACCGCACGCTGCGCCTGACGGTCGCCGGCGCGCGTTTCCTCGACTACGCCGAGCGGCTGCTCGCGCTGCAGCGCGAGGTGAAGGCCGAGATGGGCTCGGCCACCGCGCGGGCGCTGTCGCTGCGCCTGGGCGCGATCGAGTCGGTGCTGCACTCCTGGCTGATCGAATGGGTGCAGCACATGCGCGAGACGCAGCCCGGCTTCGAGCTCGAGCTGACGGTGGAGACCACGCCGGTGCTGGTCGAACAGGTACGGCGCGGCACGCTGGACCTGGCCTTCGCCGCGTTGCCCGCGGCCGGCGACGGGCTGCGCAGCCGGGCGCTGGCGCCGATGGAGATGGTGTTCGTCGGCCACCGCGCGGCGCACCGGCGGCGCCGCTACACGCTGGCCGACCTGGCGGAGCACGAGCTGCTGACCTTCCAGCGCGGCTCGCAGCCGCACGTGGCGCTGCTGGACCTGTTCCGGCGCGCCGGGCTGGCGCCGCCGCGCGTGCACACGATCTCGTCGATCTCCGCGATGGTGCAGCTGGTGGAGGGCGGCTTCGGCATCGCGACGCTGCCGCGCGCGGCGGTGCGGCGCCTGGCCGAGCGGCTGCCGCTGAAGCCGCTCGCCTGCGATGCGCCGCTGACGCCACTGCCGGTGCACCTGAGCTGGCGCCACGACCCGGCCGAGGGCGTGCCGGCGCCGCTGGTCGACGCGGTGCTGGCCTTCGCCGGCGGCGCCGTCGCGCCGCGTGCATCGAAAAAATCGATCAAGAGATAGAAAAAAATCCCGTTTGGCGCAGCGCCGGGGCGGATCACAGAATGCGCCGCATGTCACCGCCGCTTCATCTGGCCGACGCCAAGCCGTCACACATCCGCGCCGAGGTGCGCGCCGGCCGCTGGTCGGGCCACACCAGCGGGCTGGCCGAGCGGCACGTGCAGGGCAACGTGGTGATCCTGCCGCAGGGCGCGGCGGGCGACTTCCTGCGCTACTGCCAGCGCAACCCGAAGCCGTGCCCGCTGCTGGCGGTCTCGGAGCCCGGCGCGACCGGGCTGCCGAAGCTCGGCGCCGACATCGACATCCGCAGCGACGTGCCGCGCTACCGCGTCTGGCGGCGCGGCGAGCTGGTCGCCGAGCCGACCGACGTGCGCGAGCTCTGGCGCGACGACCTGGTGACCTTCGTGCTCGGCTGCTCGTTCTCGTTCGAGCAGGCGCTGCGCGACGAGGGCCTCGCGCTGCGCCATGTCGACGAGGGCAAGAACGTCGCGATGTTCCGCACCTCGATCCCCACCGTGCCGGCCGGCCCGTTCAGCGGCCCGCTGGTGGTCACGATGCGGCCGCTGCGCGCCGCCGCGGCGATCCGCGCGATCCAGATCACCTCGCGTTTTCCGGACGTGCACGGTGCGCCGGTGCACCTGGGCGACCCGGCGCTGATCGGCATCCACGACCTGGCGCGGCCGGACTACGGCGACGCGGTCGACGTGTTCGCGGACGAACTGCCCGTCTTCTGGGCCTGCGGCGTGACACCGCAGGCGGCGCTGGCGCAGGCGCGCCCCGAGTTCTGCATCACGCACGCGCCCGGCGCGATGCTCGTCACCGACCTGCTGAACCACCAGCTGGCGGCGTTCTGATCCCCCCAACCCCTGAAGAACGGAGGTGCTCCGATGAACTCGTTCGTCCCTGCGATCCTGCTCGCCACGCTGGTCGCCGCGCCGGCGCTTGCACAAACCACCTGGGACCTGCCGACCGGCTACTCGACCGGCAGCTTCCAGACCCAGAACGTGCAGCAGTTCGCCGACGAGGTCGCGCAGGCCACCGGCGGCAAGCTGAAGATCACGCTGCACGCTAACGGCTCGCTGTACAAGGCCAACGAGATCAAGCGCGCGGTGCAGACCGGCCAGGCGCAGGCCGGCGAGTTCATCCTGTCCGGTGCGGCGAACGAGAACCCGCTGTTCGGTGTGGACTCGATCCCCTTCCTGGCCGACAGCTACCCGGCCGCGAAGCGCCTCGCCGAGGCCTCGCGCCCGGCGCTCGACAAGCTGCTCGCCGCGCAGGGCATGAAGCTGCTGTTCGTCTCGCCCTGGCCGGGGCAGAGCCTGTACAGCACCAAGCCGATCGAGAGCGTGGCCGACCTGAAGGGCACCAAGATGCGGGCCTACAACCCGGCCACCTCGCGCATCGCGCAGCTGGCCGGCGCGCAGCCGACCACGATCCAGCTCGCCGAGCTGGGCCAGGCGCTCGCCACCGGGACGGTCGAGAACTTCCTGACCTCGAGCGCGAGCGGCGTCGAGATGAAGCTCTACGAGACCGTCAAGTACTTCTACGGCGTCAACGCCTGGCTGCCGAAGAACGCGGTGGTCGTGAACCGCAAGGCCTACGACGCGCTCGACAAGCCGGCGCAGGACGCGCTGCTGAAGGCCGCCGCCGCCGCCGAGCAGCGCGGCTGGGCGACCAGCGAGCAGAAGAACGCCGAGTACCTGAAAGAGCTTGCCGCCAAGGGCATGAAGGTCGCCGCGCCGAGTGACGCGCTGACCGCCGAGCTGCGCAAGATCGGCACGACGATGACCGGCGAGTGGCTCAAGCAGGCGGGCGCCGACGGCCAGGCGATCATCGATGCGTACAGCAAGTGACGCAGCCGGCTTCGCGGCCATGCCGCGGCCCGGGCTCGCGCTGCACGCCGCCGTGGCGTGGGTCGACCGGGGCCTGGCGGTGCTCGCTGCGCTGGCGCTGGTCGGCGCGTTCGTGGCGGTCTCCGCTGGCGTGCTGGCCCGGCTGATCGGCTGGGACCTGCCGGGGACCGACGCCTACGCCGGCTACGCGATCGCGGCGGCGCTGTTCCTCGCATTGCCGCAGACGCTGCGGCGGCAGGAGCACATCCGCGTCACGCTGCTGCTGGACAAGCTCGGCCCGCGGGGGCGGGCGGCGTTCGAATGGTGGGCGTTGGGGGCCGGCTTCGTGCTGGCGGTCTACCTGGCGGTGTACGCCGTGCGGCTGGTGTGGATGTCGCAGGCGATGCACGACGTGTCGCCGGCGGCGGATGCGACGCCGCTGTGGATTCCGCAGGTTTCGTGCGCGCTCGGTTGCCTGGGCTTCGCGCTTTCGTTGGGCGATGCGTTGGTGGCGCGTTGGCAGGGGCGGGCTTACTTCGAGCGTGTGGGCGATGAGTCCGCGCATGTCGAGTGAAATGCCATGGCTGACTTCTGCTTGCCGCTCGTGAGAGCCCGCCGGTCGCGCCCGGCCGGCGGTCACTTTGGTGCTCGCCAACTTCGCTGCGCGAAGTTACCGAGCCCCCCTGCGGACCTTCTGCTGGCCCAGAAGAAAGTAACCAAAGAAGAGGGCCTGAATACGATTTGGCTCGCTGACGTGGCAAGAGACCAGAGGCGGTTGTCGAATCGTGTCGAAAGAGGGGACAGCCGCGCGTCCGACGAGATCCTTTCCGAGCACGGCAGGGTGGAAGCGTCGGTGACCAGTGGACGATCTCGTTGCTGCTGGCCGAGCCGTGCCCGGGCGGGTGGTGGCGCGCGTGGAGGGCGCCGAGGAGCGCAGGGCACGCGGCCCGCGCGCGCCAGCGCGCCACGTGATCTGACTGGTCGCCGACTGTCTGAGCGCAGTGAGCGCAGCGAACGAAGCGAGTTGGGCGACCGGGCCGCGGGGCCGAGCACCGCAGGGAAGGCGGCGCGCAGCGCCGGCCGCCCGGGTCCGCGCGCCGGCACCCGCCCGGGCACGGCTCGGCTTGCGCCACACCGCGCAGGAAATCCGACGGCCGACGGACGGAGTCACCAACCATGGACCTGCTGATCACCGCCTTCCTGATCGGGCTGCTGCTCGTCGTGCTCGCCTCGGGCCTATGGATCGGGCTCGCGCTGCTGGGCGTCGCGGTCGTCGCGATGGAGCTGTTCACGCAGCGACCCGTCGGCGACAGCATGATGCTGACGGTCTGGGGCTCGACCTCGAGCTGGACGCTGACCGCGCTGCCGCTGTTCCTGTGGATGGGCGAGATCCTGTTCCGCACGCGGCTGTCGGAGGACATGTTCCGCGGCCTCGCGCCGTGGATCGGGCGGCTGCCGGGACGGCTGCTGCACACCAACGTGATCGGCTGCGCGATCTTCGCGGCGGTCTCGGGGTCCAGCGCCGCCACCTGCGCGACGATCGGCAAGATCACGCTGCCCGAGCTGAAGAAGCGCGGCTACCCGGACGCGATGGCGGTCGGCACGCTGGCCGGCGCGGGCACGCTGGGGCTGCTGATCCCGCCCTCGATCATCATGATCGCGTACGGCGTCGCGGCGAACGTCTCGATCGCCAAGCTGTTCATCGCCGGCGTGGTGCCGGGCCTGCTGCTGGCACTGCTCTTCATGGGCTACATCGTCGTGTGGGCGCTGCGCCACCCGGACCAGGTGCCGCCGGCCGATGCGCCGCTGCCGCTGGCGGGCAAGCTGCGCGAATCGCGCCACCTGATTCCGGTCGTGACGCTGATCGCGCTCGTGCTCGGCTCGATCTACACCGGCGTCGCCACCGCCACCGAGGCAGCGGCGCTGGGCGTGGCCGGCGCGCTCGGCCTGGCAGCGGTCGAAGGCTCGCTCAGCTGGGCGAGCTTCCGCGCCGGGTTGGCCGCCGCGACGCGCGTGTACTGCATGATCGGCCTGATCCTCGCCGGCGCGGCCTTCCTGACGCTCGCGATGGGCTTCATCGGGCTGCCGCGCCACCTGGCCGAGTTCATCGGCGGCCTGAACCTGAGCCCGTTCGCGCTGATGCTCGGGCTGGTCGCGTTCTACGTCGTGCTCGGCTGCTTCCTGGACGGCATCTCGATGGTGGTGCTGACCATGGCCGTGCTGCTGCCGACGGTGCAGAAGGCCGGGTTCGACCTGATCTGGTTCGGCATCTTCGTCGTGCTGGTGGTCGAGCTGGCGCAGATCACGCCGCCGGTCGGCTTCAACCTGTTCGTGCTGCAGGGCCTGACGCGGCGCGACATCGCCTGGATCGCGCGGCGCGCACTGCCGCTGTTCACGCTGATGGCCGCCTTCGTGCTCGCGCTGTGGTTCGTGCCCGGCCTCGCGACCTGGCTGCCCGCGCGCATGTAGCGCGCTCGAAGGAGGACCCCATGCTCCGCCGCACCTTCCTGCTCGGCGCGGGGGCCGCTGCGCTGCCCGCGCACGGCGCCGCGCCCTGGCGGCTTGCCACCGGCTACCGGGCCGAGTCGTTCCACGGCCAGAACCTGCTCGCGCTGGCGCGCGGCGTCGAGGCTGCCACCGGCGGCGCGCTGCGCATCGAACTGCACCCGAACGGCACGCTGGCGCCGCTGGCGCAGATCCTGCCGGCGGTGCGCGACGGCCGCGCCGAGGCGGGCGAGACCATCATGACCGGCCTGGCCGCCGAACTGCCGATCGCCGGCGCCGACGCGGTGCCGTTCATCACGCGCCACTACGACGACGCGCGGCGCCTCTGGACCCACCAGCGCCCGCTGGTCGAGCCGGCGTTCGCGGCGCTCGGCCTGCGCGTGCTGTACGCCGTGCCCTGGCCACCGCAGGGGCTGTACAGCACGCGGCCGATCGCCGTGCCGCAGGACCTGCGCGGCCTGCGCATGCGCACCTACAACGCGACCACCGTGCGCATCGCCGAGCTGCTGGGCGCGACGCCGGTGGACGTGCCGATGCTGGAGGTCGGCCGCGCGGTGGCCGAGGGGCGCATCGACGCGATGATCACCTCCGCCGTCACCGGCGTCGAGAACCGCGTCTGGGACGGGCTGAAGCACTACTACGACATCAACGCCTGGTTCCCGAAGAACATCGTGTTCGCCCGCGAGGCGGCGCTGCGGGCGCTGCCGGACACGGCGCGCGACGCGCTCGCCGTCGGCGCAGCGGCGGCGGAGGCGCGCGGCTGGGCGGCCAGCCAGGTGGCGGCGCGCGAATCGGTCGAGGAGCTGCGCCGCCACGGCGTGAAGGTCGACCTGCCGCCGGCCGCGCTCGCCACCCACCTGCGCCGCCTCGGCGAGCGTTTTGCGCTGGAATGGATCCGCGCGGTCGGCCCGCAGGCAAACGCCATCTTCATCCCGTACTATTCATCGAGCACGACATGAACCCGCAACCACCCCAGCGCTGGCAGTTCTGGATCGACCGCGGCGGCACCTTCACCGACGTCGTCGGCCGGCGCCCGGACGGCCGCCTCGTCACGCACAAGCTGCTGTCCGAGAACCCGGAGCACTACCGCGACGCGGCGGTCGCCGGCATCCGCCACCTGCTCGGCCTGCGGCCGGGCGAGCCGATCACGCCCGAGCGCGTCGAGTGCGTGAAGATGGGCACCACCGTCGCGACCAATGCGCTGCTCGAGCGCAAGGGCGAGCCGACGCTGCTGGTGACGACGCAGGGCTTCCGCGATGCGCTGCGCATCGGCTACCAGGAGCGCCCGCGCCTGTTCGACCGCCACATCGTGCTGCCCGAGCTGCTGTACGGGCGCGTGATCGAGGCGCACGAGCGCGTCGGCGCGGACGGCAACGTCGTCGTGCCGCTGGACGCGGCACACCTGCGCGGCGAGCTGCGGGCCGCGTTCGACGCCGGGCTGCGCAGCGTCGCGACCGTCTTCATGCACGGCTACCGCTACACCGCGCACGAGCAGGCGGCGGCGGCGCTGGCGCGCGAGACCGGTTTCACGCAGGTCAGCGTGTCGCACCAGGTCAGCCCGCTGATGAAGCTGGTCGGCCGCGGCGACACCACCGTGGTGGATGCCTACCTGTCGCCGATCCTGCGCCGCTACGTCGACCAGGTGGCCGGCGAGATGCCCGGCGTGAAGCTGTTCTTCATGCAGTCCTCCGGCGGGTTGACCGACGCGCATGCGTTCCAGGGCAAGGACGCCATCCTCTCCGGGCCGGCGGGCGGCATCGTCGGCATGGTGCGTACGGCACAGCTGGCGCGCTTCGACCGCGTGATCGGCTTCGACATGGGCGGCACCTCCACCGACGTGAGCCATTTCGCCGGCGAGTTCGAACGCGCCTTCGAGACGCAGGTCGCCGGGGTGCGCATGCGCGCGCCGATGATGAGCATCCACACGGTGGCGGCCGGCGGCGGCTCGATCCTCTCCTTCGACGGGGCGCGCTTCCGCGCCGGCCCGGAGAGCGCCGGCGCGAACCCCGGCCCGGCCTGCTACCGGCGCGGCGGGCCCTTGGCGGTCACCGACGCCAACGTGATGCTGGGCAAGATCCAGCCGGCCTGGTTCCCGACGGTCTTCGGCCCGGCCGCCGACGAGCCGCTGGACCGCGCGGTCGTGGTCAGGAAGTTCACCGAGCTGGCCGCGCAGATCGAGCGCGCCACCGGCAGCGCGCGCACGCCGGAGGAGGTGGCCGAGGGCTTCATCGACATCGCGGTCGGCGCGATGGCCAATGCGATCAAGAAGATCTCGGTCGCGCGCGGCTACGACGTCACGCGCTACACGCTCCAGTGCTTCGGCGGCGCCGGCGGCCAGCACGCCTGCCTGGTGGCCGACGCGCTGGGCATGGACCGGGTGTTCGCGCACCCGCTGGCCGGCGTGCTGTCCGCCTACGGCATGGGGCTGGCGGACCAGAGCGTGATGCGCGAGGCCGCCGTCGAGCAGCGCCTCGCCGATGCGCTGCCGGTGGTGGTGCAACGGCTGGACGCGCTGGCCGCGGAGGCGGAGGCCGAACTGCGCCGCCAGGGCGTCAGCAGCGGCACGGTGCAGACGCACCGGCGTGTGCACCTGCGCTACGAAGGCACCGACTCGGCGCTGGTGGTGCCGTTCGGTTCGCCCGCCGAGATCCAGTCCGCCTTCGAGGCGGCCTACCGGCAGCGTTTCGCCTTCCTGATGAAGGAGCGCGCGCTGGTGGTCGAGGCGGTGTCGGTGGAGGCGGTCGGCGCCGGCGACGCGCCGGCCGAGCCCGTGCAGGCCACCGCCGCGCCGGCCGCGGCGCCAGCGGCCGAGACGGTGCGGATGTTCAGCGGCGGCCGCTGGCACGATGCGGCGCTGGTGGTGCGCGAGTCCGCCACGCCGGGCCTGTTCGTCGACGGCCCGGCGATCATCGCCGAGAAAAACGCCACCACCGTGGTCGAACCCGGCTGGCGCGCCCGCGTCACCGAGCTGGACCACCTGGTGCTCGAGCGTGTCGCACCGCGCGAGGCGCGCCGGGCCATCGGCACCACGGTCGACCCGGTGATGCTAGAGGTGTTCAACAACCTGTTCATGAACATCGCCGAGCAGATGGGCCTGCAGCTGCAGAACACCGCCTATTCGGTGAACATCAAGGAGCGGCTCGACTTCTCCTGCGCGTTGTTCGACGCCGAAGGCCAGCTGATCGCGAATGCGCCGCACATGCCGGTGCACCTGGGCTCGATGAGCGAATCGATCAAGACGGTCATCACGCGCAACGCCGGGCAGATGCGCCCGGGCGACGTCTACGCGCTGAACGACCCCTATCACGGCGGCACGCACCTGCCGGACGTCACGGTGGTCACGCCGGTGTTCGACGAGGCCGGACGCGACATCCTCTTCTACGTCGGCAGCCGCGGCCACCATGCCGACATCGGCGGCGTCACGCCGGGCTCGATGCCGCCGTTCTCGACGCGCATCGAGGAGGAGGGCGTGCAGATCGACAACGTCAAGCTCGTCGAAGCGGGGCGGCTGCGCGAGGCGGAGATGCTCGCGCTGCTGCGCAGCGGCGCCTACCCGTCGCGCAACCCGCCGCAGAACCTCGCGGACCTGAAGGCGCAGATCGCCGCCAACGAGAAGGGCGTGCAGGAGCTGCGCCGCATGGTGGCGCAGTTCGGGCTCGACGTGGTGCAGGCCTACATGCGCCACGTGCAGGACAACGCCGAGGAATCGGTGCGCCGCGTGATCACGAAGCTGAAGGACGGCACCTTCACGCTGCCGCTGGACAACGGCGCGCGCATCGCGGTGGCGATCCGCGTGAACGTGGCGCAGCGCAGCGCCGAAATCGATTTCACCGGCACCTCCGCGCAGCTGACGAACAACTTCAATGCGCCGACGGCGGTCTGCATGGCCGCGGTGCTGTACGTGTTCCGCACGCTGGTGGGCGACGACATCCCGCTGAACGCCGGCTGCCTGAAACCGCTGAAGGTGATCATCCCCGAAGGCTCGATGCTCAACCCGCGCCCGCCGGCCAGCGTGGTGGCGGGCAACGTGGAAACCTCGACCTGCATCACCAACGCGCTGTACGGCGCGCTGGGGGCCATGGCGGCGGGCCAGTGCACGATGAACAACTTCACCTTCGGCAACGCGCGCCACCAGTACTACGAGACGATCTCCGGCGGCTCCGGTGCCGGCCCCGGCTTCGACGGCACGAGCGTCGTGCAGACGCACATGACGAACTCGCGCCTGACCGACCCCGAGGTGCTCGAGTTCCGCTTCCCGGTGCGCCTTGAGAGCTACGCGATCCGCGGCGGTTCGGGCGGCGCCGGTCAGTGGCGCGGCGGCGACGGCGGTGTGCGGCGCGTGCGCTTCCTCGAGCCGATGACGGCCTCCATCCTCTCCAACGGCCGCCACCACGGCGCCTTCGGCATGGCCGGCGGCGCGCCCGGCGCGCCGGGCGTGAACCGCGTCGAGCGCGCGGATGGCCGCGTCGAGGCGCTCGACCACATCGGCTCGGTCGAGATGCAGCCGGGGGACGTGTTCGTGATCGAGACGCCCGGCGGCGGCGGCTACGGCCCGCCGGGCTGACCCGGGCCGATGCTGCTGAAGCTGCTGCTCGTCGCGTGCTCGGCGCTGCTGTCGTCGCTCGCGGCGAAGCGCTTCGGCCACGCGGTGGGCGGCACGCTCGCCGGCATGCCGATGATCGCCGGGCCGATCATGGGCTTCGTGCTGCTCGGCACCGCGGGCGAGTCCGTGCGTGCGATCGCGCTGGCCACGCTGGTGTGCCTGCCGGCGACGGTGGCGCACCTGGTCACCTACGCCTGGGCGGCGCTGCGCTGGCCCTGGCCGGCGGCGCTGCTGCTCGCGAACGTGGCGTTCTTCGGCGCCGGCCTGCTGCTGCCGCTGTTGCCTCTGCCGCCGGCCCTGGCCTGCGTGCTCGCGCTCGCGGCGCTCGCGCTGGGCGGCCGGCTGATGCCGCACCGGCCGCTGATGCCCGGCGCCGTCGCGATCCCGCAGGTGGAACTGGTGGCGCGGGTGCTGGCGGCGATCGGCGTGGCCTGGCTGATCATCCGCAGCGCCGGCATCGCGCCGGCGGCCGTCAGCGGCCTGCTGCTGGCGGTGCCGATCACCGGCAACGTGCTGCCGTGTTTCACGCTGCCGCGCTACGGCAGCGCGGCGACCGTCGCGCTGCTGCGCGGCTTCGTGCGCGGGCTGGCGGGCTTCGGCGCGTTTTTCGTCACGCTCTACCTGGCGCTCGGGCGCTGGGGCCCCGGCGCGGCCTACCTCGCCGCCTGGGGTGCGGCGCTGTTCGCGGCGCTGGCGCTGCACGGCTGGCAGCGGCGCCGCATCGCGAGGCTCGCATGAGCGCGACGGGCCGCTCCCGAGCGCGAATCCCGCAGCGCACTGCGCGGAGGGTGGTCCAGTGAACGCGGCGCTGAGCATCGTCATGCCGGTGCTGAACGAGGCCGGCGGCATCGCCGCGACGCTGCAGTCGCTGCAGCCCTTGCGCGCGCGGGGTGTCGAGCTGATCGTCGTCGACGGCGGCAGCCACGACGCCACGGTGCCGCAGGCGCAGGGCCTGGCCGACCGCGTCATCACCGGCCCGCGCGGTCGGGCGCGCCAGATGAACGCCGGCGCCGCCGTCGCGAGCGCCCCGAATCTGCTGTTCCTGCATGCGGATACGCGCCTGCCCGAGCGGGCCGACGAACTCGTGCAAAGGGCGCTGGCGGCGCATCCCTGGGGCCGCTTCGACGTGTGCATCGAAGGCCGCTCGCGTCTGTTCCCGCTGATCGCCGCGCTGATGAACCGGCGTTCCTGCTGGACCGGCATCGCCACCGGCGACCAGGCCATGTTCGTGACGCGGGCCGCCTTCGACGCGGCCGGGGGTTTCCCCGACCAGCCGCTGATGGAAGACATCGAGCTCTCGCGCCGACTCAGGCGCATGGGCCCGCCCGCCTGCCTGCGCCAGCGTGTCGCGACCTCCGGCCGCCGCTGGGAGCAGCGCGGTGTCTGGCGCACCATCGTGCTGATGTGGCGCCTGCGCTGGCTGTACTGGCGCGGCGCGAGCCCGGAGCGCCTCGCGGCACTGTACCGATGAGGCCCGTGACCATCGTCGTGCTGGCCAAGGCCCCGCAGCCGGGTTACGCGAAGACGCGCCTGATCCCGGCGCTCGGGGCCGAGGGCGCGGCGAGACTCGCGCGCTGGCTGCTCGACCGCACGCTGCAAGCCGCCCTGGCCAGCGGCCTCGGCCCGGTCGAGCTGTGCGCCGCGCCCGATGTGGCGCACCCCGCCATCGCTGCCTGGGGCGCGCGTCCCGGCGTGATACTGGCCACGCAGGGCGATGGCGACCTCGGGGCGCGCATGGCCCGGGCCTTCGCGCGCGCGCTGGCCGGCGGCGGCTCGGCGCTGCTGATCGGCACCGACGCGCCGCGGCTCGATGCGGACGTGCTGCGCGCTGCGGCACAGGCGCTCGAATCGCACGACGCGGTGTTCGTGCCGGCCCATGACGGCGGCTACGCGCTGGTCGGACTGCAGCGGCCCGCGCCGGCGTTGTTCGAGGGCATCGCCTGGAGCACCCCCGCGGTGATGGCGCAGACCCGTGCAGCGCTGCGCCGGCTCGGCCTGACGCACGCCGAACTCGCGCCACTGCACGACATCGACGAGCCCGCCGACCTCGCGCACCTGGAAGGCCTCGGATGGACCGGCTGAACGACCTTGCCGGCGCCCTTCGAACGGCCCTCCGCTCCGCCGGGTCACCCTGGGCAGATGTGCCGATCGAGCCGTTGCCGGACGCGGGCCTCGCGCATGCCCACCTGCGTCTGGCCGGCACCGGCGTGCTCGCGCGCGTGCCCAAGCAGAGCCAGATGGATCTGCCCGCGCAGGCGAATCTCGCCTACCAGGCCGCATGCTTCGAGCGCGCCTCGGCGAGCGGCCATGCGCCGCGCCTGCATGGGCTGCTGCCGCCGGGCCCCGCGCTGCTGCGCGGCGCGCTGCTGGTCGAGGAGATCGTCGGCCGCCCCGCGCGCCTGCCGCAGGACCTCGGCCTGATCGTCGACGCGCTGGCCGCGATCCATGCGCTGCCGCTGCCCGCCCCGCCGCAGCGCGCGCCGCTGCTCGACCCGCCCGATCCGCTCGCGCTGCTGCAGGGCGAGATCGAGGCGCAGGCGGCGCACCTCGATGCGGCCGGCCTCGAGCCGCGCAGCCGCGCCGCGATCGACCGGCAGCGCGCGGCGTTCGCGGACAAGTGCCGCGCGCCGGCGCGCCCACCGAAGCGGCTGATCGCGTTCGACGCGCACCCGGGCAACTTCATCGTGCGCGACGGCCGCGCGGTGCTGGTCGACCTGGAGAAGGCGCGCTACAGCCACCCGCCGCTGGACCTCGCGCACGCCACGCTCTACACCTCCACCACCTGGGACCGCGCGTCGTACGCCGTCCTCTCGGTCAATGACGTAGCCGCAGCGCAGGCGCGCTGGCTGGCGCAGGTGCCTGACGGCGCCGCGTTCGAGCCGTGGCTGGTGCCGCTGCGCGCGGCGATGTGGCTCTGGTCGGTGACCTGGTGCGCCAAATGGCGCGTGCTGTCGGGGCAGGCCGCCCGCGCCGGCGGCGATGGGGAGGACTGGTCGGGACAGCGCAGCGATGCGGGGCTGATCGCGCATGTGCGCGAGCGGGTCGACGACTACCTGTCGCCGGAGGGTATCGGGCGCGTGATCGATGGGTTGGGAGGGTTGGCGGGTTGAAAGCGGGCTGACGCGGGCGCCGCTAGCTGGTTAGCCGATCCCGGCTTGAAGGCTGTTGTCGGCCATCAGGAGTCGGCAATCACAGGCAGCTTCATGGCTGTTCGGTGTGCCAGTTCACGGCTGCTGCTTCGACTGCGTGCGACTCCGGGTCGCGGCAACTTCCCCAATGTTCGTGTGCGACTCCCAGCAGGAAGGTACGCGCAGGCATTCCGATCATGGCGAGGGCGCCAGCAGCGGCTGAACGCGGTTGCGGCGCATCCACCAACGGACGGATGATCGCCACCCAGAAGACTCCCACTGCGTGCCGCTGCGCCGGACAATCGTTCCTGCCGAAGGAGGACCCCCGATGAAGTGGATATCGTTTCCATCACTGGCCGCAGCCGGGCTGGCCATGGGCCTTGCGCAGGCCCAGCAGTCCGACAAGGTGACCCAGTTCGCCCGGCCCAAGGCCGAGTTGTTCTCGCCGCGCTTCCACGCAACCGGCGAGCTCTCGCTGGTGCGGCAGTTGCCCGAGCCACCGCGCTCGAAGGGCCGGAAGCCCGTCAAGGAAGAGGTGATCGAATCATTCGGTGCCGGTGCCCTGGCGGAGGAAAGGGCGTTCACTGCGTACAAGGTCCTGTCGGGTGACGCACCGGTAGTCATCCGGCGTGTCTTCAGGCACGACCGTTGCCCCCAACGCGACAGAAGCGGCACCCCAACCGTGAACTGCGACCCGATCAAAATCTTCTACGAGATGCCGGAGAAAATGCCGGCCAAGATCGAAGACTACGCCAAGTGCAACGTTTCCGTCGACACAGATGTCATGTTTCTGCGGCGGTCGGCGCGGCGTGTCAGCTGGGTGCTCGATCCGACCTCGCCGATGGTGACCACAGCCAGCGGGGTACCGATTCCGCGCTTCAGGCTGCTTGACAGGGGGTACGACCCCAAAGGCGAAGAGGTGCGTGGCATCACCTTCTCGGACAACAACGATTTTCCGCGCCAACGCGGCAGCCTGATTGAAACGACCACCGGCCCGATGTTCGAGAGCATGGTCACCTCCGCAGATGGCCAGCGCGTGGACTGGACGCGCACGACTGATCAGCGCCGCAGGCTCGTCAAGCTCTTCTACTACGCCGTCGTGCTGCAGGTCTGGAGCGACACGTTGCAGGACTACGTGTTCTGCGAGCCTTACGATCCGACGATCCCGAACCGCGGCAACTGAAGACGTCGCGCGGTCGCCTCGAGCCAGGAGCCAAGCTCGGAGGTTTCGTACCAGCCCTCCCGCTGACGCAGCGCCTGCGCCTCCGCCAGCGCGGCGGCGGCCAGCCCGGTGTCGCCCGTTGCAGCGGCGATCTCGGCCTCCGCGCAGCAGGCAATGCCCACTGCCAGTGCATCGCGCAACTCGGCGTCGTGCAGGCGCATTTGCGCCAGCGCCCGCCGCGCTCCAGGCAGGTCGCCCGCGCGGCAGAGAGCGCAGGCCAGGTACGCGCCGGCTTGCGCGGCGGTGCGTAGGTCGTCCGACACGACGGCGAGCTGCACCGCGCGGCTGAAGTGCTGCAGGGCGACGGAGGACTCGCCGGCGCCGCCGGCCGACGCGACGATGCCGAGGTTACATTCGACCACCGACTCCAGCAGCGGGAGACCGACCCGGCGAGCGATCTCGCCGGCCGCGCGCAGTTGCGCTCCGGCCTCGGCCGCGCGCCCGAGGCCCTGGCAGGCCAAGCCCAGGTTGCAGCGCATGTTGCCTTCCCAGCGCAGGTCACCGCTGGCTTCGCTCAAGGCCAGCGCGCGGCGGTAGAACACTACCGCCTCCGTGAGATCGCCCTGCGACTGGGCCAGCCAGCCCAAGTTGCCGAGTACACCGCCCTGCCAGCGCCGCTCGCCGAGCATTTCGACCACGGCGAGCGCTCGTTCGTACCAGGCGCGCGCCTGCGCCACTTGTCCCGCATCGGCCGCAAACAGGCCCAGCGCATTCAGGAGGTGGCAATGCGACGCCGCGTCGATGCCTCCGGCCGCCAGCAGCTGCGTGGCGCGCTCGAAGCAGACTGCTGCGCGGTCGGTGTCGCCTTGCGCGGCGGCGATCTCGCCGGCGATCGTCAGCATGCGCAACGTGGGCGCGGCCGGTGCCTCGCCAGCCAGCCCGCGCGCGCAGGCGAGCGCAGCCTCCGCCAACGCCCCGGCAGCGAAGCAAGCAGAGGCGGCCACCCATTCGGATTCGAGCCGCAGCGCGGGTGTCAGCGCGGGTAGGGCACGGATCGACGCGGCCATGGCATCCACCACGCGCAGCGGCCCGCGCAGGCGTAGCCCGAGCCAGGCCGCCACAAGGCAGCGCACGGCGGCCTCAGCATCGCCGGCGGCTGCAGCACGGCGGCAGGCGGCCACCTTGTTGTCCAGATCCTCCAGCGGCGCTGCCGCTAGCCGCGTCTCGTCGAGCCCGGCCATGTGCCGCCAGTGCCGGCGTTCGAGTTCGCTGGCCGCGGCCGGATCGACGCGCCGACGCAGATACTCCTGCACCGAGCGCAGCTGCGTGAAACGCCCGGCACCATCGCTGCGCACAAGCGAATGCCCGACCAGCGCACCGAGCAGGTCCGGAACCAAGGGCTCGGTGCCATGCGCGGACAGATCGAGCACCGCCTCTGCGGCTGCCAGCGTGAAGCCCCCCTCGAAGACCGAGAGCTGCAGCAGCGCGTCGCGCTCGATCGCATCGAGAAGATCCCACGACCAATCGAGCGTCGCGCGCAGTGTGGCCTGCCGACCCGGACGCCCGCCCGGTGAGGAGAGCAGGCGGAAGCGTTGGTCCAGCCTTGCCAGCAGTTGCGGCAGCGACAGCGTCGGCACCCGTGCCGCCGCGAGCTCGATGGCTAGCGGCAGGGCGTCGAGCCGGTCGACTAGCGCATCCACCGCAATCGAGTCTGCTGCGGGCGGCTCGTAGTGGCTGCTCGCGGCCGCGGCGCGGGCATGGAACAGCGCCGTGCCATCGGGCTTGGAAAGCACGTCCAGCGCGAGCACCACCTCACCCGGCACGCCGAGCGTCGTCCGCGAGGTGACGATGAACTGCGCCGCAGGTGCGGCGTCGAGCCAGCGTCCTATGGCCTCGCGCACCGGCTCGATCACCTGCTCGGCGTTGTCGACGATCACCAGGCAGGAGCCGCGCCCCGCGATCGCGCGACCGATCTGCGCCAGCGGCTCGTGGCCGAGCGGCAGGAGCATGCCCTGCGCGACCGCGTGCACCACGCCGTCGGCGGTCGTAGCAGCCGAGAGATCGCAAAACGCCACGCCGCCGAGGTGATCGCCCAGGCGCGTCCAGCCGTGGCGCAGCGCGAGGCGGGTCTTGCCGATGCCGCCGGCGCCGTGCAGCGTCACCAGCCGCGCCCCGTCAGCCAGTCGCCGGCGCAGATCCAGCAGCTCGGCTGCGCGGCCGACGAAGGCGTCGCGTTCGGCCGGCAGGCTGTGCCACACTTCGGTCAGTGGCGCCCAGCGGTCGCCGCTGCGAACCACGCGTTGCGCCTTGGGTCCGTCGGGCGGCGGCGCGAAGCGTGCCGCGTTAGACCCGGCCTCCCACACCTCCATCGGCTCGTCGAGGCCCTTCATGCGCCAGTGACCGTGGCGAACCAGCAGCCAACCAGTGCCCTCCAGCGCGTGGGCGCACGTCGCGCTGACCAGCGTCTGCCCGCCCAACGCCAGCGCCATCAGCCGCGCGGCGATGACCTTGCTCGTACCCATCACCTCGACGCTGCGGGCACCGCGCGCGATGTCCTCGGCGCTGTTCTCGCGTAGCTCGAGTGCGCCCAGATGCACGCCGACGCGGGCTTTCAGTTGCTGCGGCAAGCTGTGGTCGAGCAGGCGGTGGTAGTCGTCTGCGAAGGCCATCGCGTCAGCAGCGTGCTCGAACAGCAGCATCAGGCCGTCGCTGTTGTCGACCTCGCGGCCGTTCCAGCGCCGCATCAGGTCGCGCGAGCCGCGCAGGTGGGCGCGCCAGAGCGCCGTCATTGCAGCCTCACCGATGCGCGTGCCCAAGGCCGTGCTGTCGACCACGTCGGTGTGAACGAGCGCGAAGGGGCCTGCCATCGGCGCCCACTGTAAGTTCACGCCGCTGATGTTGGCAACGCTGGCGGTGCGGATGCTCGTAGTCGACCGGAGCGCCGCGGGGGCGCCCAATGACGCTGTCGGCCGATGGGTTGCACGATGGTCTCCCGGTAAGGTGAGCCCGGACGGCCCCAAACCATGCTCCGCGCTTCAATCCTCCTACCTGCCGCCTACCGGCGTGTGCCCTCCGTTGCTGTGGGGCCTCCCACAGGTGTCAGCGTGCAGGTTCGACCGGCAGCCTTTTGGGCAGTGAGATCATGACAGCGGAAGTCGGCTCAGGGTTCGGCTTCCATGCCGGTGCGCGCGCGCCGGCGCACGTGGTCACGCCGGGAGTCGTGCTGCTGGCGCGGCTGCCCGAGGCCGCGCTGAAGCGCTGGGCGGAGCGCCACGAGTTCGCGAGCTTCACCGCGCAGACGGTGGTCGCGCGGCAGGACTTCCTGCAACTGGTGCGCCGAGCGCGCCGGTCCGACCACTGGATCACCGAGCAGATGCTCGACGCGAGCCTGCTGGGCGTGGCCGTGCCGCTGCTGGACCGGCACGGTGCCTGCAAGGCGGCCCTCGGCATGACGCTGCAGGTCGTCAACTGGCCGCGCGAGAAGGTCGAGGCGCAGCTCGTGCCGGCGCTGCGTGACACCGCCCTGAGCCTGATGCCCTTGATCTAGGCCGCGCGGGGATTCCGCGCCGAAACCGTGACATCGCGGTGAGGACTTCGGATCGATCGCGCCGAACACTCGGCGCCGCGCTGTCTTCGCAGCGCCGGCCGGGCGC
This sequence comes from Piscinibacter sp., assembly GCA_019635485.1. Lineage (GTDB taxonomy): Bacteria > Pseudomonadota > Gammaproteobacteria > Burkholderiales > Burkholderiaceae_C > Piscinibacter. The sequence goes on from JAHBZL010000028.1 coordinate 53,238, forward strand.
CGATCGACCCACGGAGTTTCACCATGAACCACACCCGACGCCGCGCGTTCCAGCTCTTCGGCCTGGGGGTCGCCGCCGGCGGCCTCGGGCTGCCCGCGTTGGCTCACGACCGCGACGATGGCGACGAGGACGACGACGGTGCGCGTGCCGGCCGCATCTTCACGGCCACCAACGCCGCCGCCGGCAACGAGGTGCTCGTGCTCGGCGCGGGCGCCGGCGGCGCGCTCGCGCTGCTCGACCGCGTGGCCACGCAGGGGCAGGGCAGCGGTGCCGGCCTGGGCAACCAGGGCGGCGTGACGCTGAGCGGGAGCGGGCGCTACCTGTTCGTCGTCAACGCCGCGAGCCACACGGTCTCGACCTTCGCGGTGCGCCGGCGCGGCCTCGTGCTGCGTTCGGTGGTCGCTTCCGGCGGACTGCAGCCGATCAGCGTCACCGAACACCGCGGCATCGTCGTCGTGCTGAACGCCGACGGCGCCGGCAACGTGGCCGGCTTCGTCAACCTCGGCGGCCGCCTGCGGCCGCTGCCCGGCGCCACGCAGCCGCTGTCCGCGGCCGGGGGCGTGGGGCCGGCGCAGGTGGGCTTCAGCCCGGATGGCGACGTGCTGCTCGTCACCGAGAAGGCGACCAACAAGCTGACCACCTACCGCGTGCGCCACGGCGGCCGCATCGATGCGCCGGTGGTGACGGCCTCGGCGGGCGTGACGCCGTTCGGCTTCGCCTTCGACCGGCGCGGCCACGCGCTGGTCTCGGAGGCCTTCGGCGGCGCGGCCGGCGCGAGTGCGCTCTCGTCCTACGGCTTCGAGGACTGGGGCAGCGCGACGCCGTCGCTGATCAGCGGCTCGGTGGGCACCACGCAGACGGCCGCCTGCTGGGTCGCCGTGAGCGCCGACGGCCGCTCTGCCTACACGACCAACACGGGCAGCAACTCGATCAGCCGCTTCACCGTGCACCGCTCGGGTCGCGTCGAACTGGCCGAGGCCGCCGCTGCCGCCTCGGACGCCGGGCCGATCGACGCCGCGGTGTCGGGCGACGGCGAGCGGCTGTTCGTGCTGACGGCCGGCGGCCACAGCATCGATGCCTACCGCATCGCGCACGACGGCCGGCTGAGCGCGGCCGGCCGCATCGGCGATCTGCCGGCCGGCACGAACGGCCTGGCGGCGAACTGATCAGGCCACCTGGGGCAGGAGGAACTCGACGCGCGTGCCGCGCCGGGCTTCCGACTGCACCCGCACGGCGCTGCCGTGCAGGTCGAGGATGCGCTTGACGATCGCGAGGCCGAGGCCCGAGCTGGTGCCGCCGTCGGCGTCGGCGTCGGCAGCGCGCCGGTAACGCTCGAACAGGTGCGGCAGGTGTTCGCGGGCGATGCCGCGGCCGGTGTCGCTGACGCTGATCTGCATGCAGTCGCCGCGGTTCTCGATCGCGAGCACGACCGAGCCGCCGCGCGGCGTGCAGCGCAGCGCGTTGTCGATCAGGTTCTGCAGCACGCGCTCGATCAGCGCGATGTCCGCGCGCACACGGGCCTGGCCGTGGCTGCCGGCGGCGAGCCCGACGTGCACGCCGCGCTGCTGCGCCGCGAGGCGGTAGTTCTGCACCACGTCCTGCAGCAGCTCGGCGAGGCAGAACACCTCCAGGCGCGGCTCGACGCGCCCGGCATCCAGCTTGGACAGCTCGAACAGGTCGGCGATGCGCCGGCCGAGCAGCTCGACGTGGCGCAGCGCCGTGCGCAGGTGCTGCGCGCGTGTCGCACCGTCGAAGGTGTCGCCGCGCAGCAGCACGGTCTCGACGTAACCCTGGACGGCGGACAGCGGCGTGCGCAGGTCGTGCGAGATGCTCGACACCAGCTCGCGCCGCTGGCGATCGGCCTCCTCGAGGTGGCGGAACTGCTGCGCGATGCGCTGCTGCATCGCGTGCACCGCGGCGCGCAGCACGCCGATCTCGTCGCCGGCCGGCGCGTGCCGCGGCGCGTCGGCCTGGCCGCGGAAGGCCTCGAGCTCATCGGTCAGCGCGCGCAACGGCCGCGTCAGGCGCGACCAGGCGAGCAGCAGCACCACGCCGGCCAGCACGGTGGCGGCGGCGGTGCCGATCGCCATCGCCCGCAGCGCGTCGGAGTTGGCGAGGCTGGCCGCGATGCGCTGTGCCGCGCGCCCGTTCAGCACGATGTACAGGTAACCCGCGGCGGCGCCGCGGCCGGGCAGCGGCGCGGCCGAGAAGGTGTTCGGCTCGTCGGCGTTGCGCGGGTCGGTGCCGAGCACCGGCAGGCGCAGCGCACCGTGCGGTGTGCCGTCCAGCAGGCGGTGCACCGGCGCCAGGTCGACCTGCATGCTTGCGGGCACCGGGTCGTCGGTGTCCTCGATGGCATGCGCGAGCACGCGGCCGCCGGCGTCGAGCAGGTAGACCTCCACCGCCGGGTTGATCATCATCACGTGCTCGCCGAGCGCCTTCATGCGGGCCCGGTCGGGCCGGCCGTCGGGGCCGATCAGGCCGGGCGCCTGGTGGTCGAGCACGTAGGGCGCGAGGCCGAGGTTCATGCGCTGGCCGGCCTCCAGCGCGGTCTGCGCGCTGTAGTGCTGCAGCAGCGCGTACATGCCCGCGCCCAGCGCGAGCAGCAGCGGCGCGGCCGCCAGCGCGGCGCGCACGTGCAGGCGCCGCCATGGCCGCCGCTTCACGCCGCCACCTCGAAGCGATAGCCGACACCCCAGACGGTGTGGATGAAGGCGGCCTCGGCGCGCTCGTCGCCGAGCTTGGTGCGCAGGCGGTTGATGTGGCTGTTCACGGTGTGGTCGTAGCCGTCGTGGCCGTGGCCCCAGACGTCCGCGAGCAGCTCGCTGCGCGTGAAGACGCGCCCGGGGTGCTGCACGAAGTGCCACAGCAGGTCGAACTCGCGCGGCGTGAGTGGCACCTCGCTGCCGTCCAGCCAGGCGCGGCGCTGGATGCGGTCGGTGCGCAGCGCGCCGTGTTCGATCACGCTGGGCTTGTCCTCCGCGGCCTCGGCCGCGCGCGCGGCCGTCAAGGCCGAGCGGCGCAGCAGCGCCTTCACGCGCGCCACCAGCTCGAGCACGCTGAAGGGCTTGGTCAGGTAGTCGTCGGCGCCCAGCTCGAGGCCGAGCACGCGGTCGAGTTCGCTGCTGCGCGCGGTCAGCATCAGGATCGGCACGTGCGCGGCCTGCGCGCGCAGCTCGCGGCACAGGTCCAGCCCGTTCAGGCCGGGCAGGCGCAGGTCGAGCACCACGGCCTCCCACGCCTCGCGCAGCGCCAGCTGCAGCCCGTGCGGTCCGTCGCTCGCCACGGTGACGTCGGCCGGCAGGTCGGACAGGTGCAGCGCGATCAGTTCGGCGATGTCGCGCTCGTCCTCGACGACGAGAATGCGGCGCATGGCCTGCCCCGGGGAAGCATCGAAGCGGACGATGTTGCCGCGCCCGGCGGGCGCGGTCCTCACGGGAATGTCACGCGCTGATCACGGCGCGGTCCGCAGCTGCACGCCGGGCAGGCCGCCGCGCGGCCCGCGGTGCACGATCGGGCAGTTCAGCACGATGTCCGTGCGCACGAGTCGCACGTGCCCCGCTTCCTGCGCAGCCAGCACCTCTTCCTCGGACTTCAGCACCCGTGCCCGCGCGGGGTCGACCCAGGTCACGGCGACCATGCGCCACAGCGGGCTGTAGGACGCGTCGCGGCTGAGCGGGCCGATCGGGTCCGGGGCCGACGCGAACACGCCGCCCTGGGCGAAGTTGGTGACGGCGTAGACCGTGTCGAGCGGTGCCGCGGGGCCGGCCGCATGCGCGGCGCCGGCCAGGCGCGGTGCATGGTTGGCCTGCTTGTCGCGCGCGACGGCGGCATCGGACACGTCGGTCGTCACGTAGAAGACCACCTCGCCGTCGAACCAGCCCTGCTGCAGCGGCAGGCTCACCGTGGGCGGGCCGCTCGCGCAGGCGGCGGCCAGGCCGGCGGCGAGCAGCACGAGCGCGGCACGCCGCCGGTTCATGGGCCCGCGCGCGCCGGGCGTCAGGACGGGGCGTCGATCCATCTCAGGCTGCCGTCGTCGAGCAGCGCGGCCACGCAGCCGGCGCCGGCCAGCGCCACCAGGTCCGCCACGCGCGCCGGCAGCTCGACGGTGTCGAGGCGGCGCCAGCCGGCCGCGCCGTCCAGCCAGTGCAGCCGGTGCCCGCTGCGCGCCGGCATCAGCAGGCGCGGGCCGAGCCAGGCGCTGGTGTCGAGGCGGCGCGAGCCGAGGCGGTGGTTGGCCACGTCGTCGTCGACCGCGCGGCCGATCAGCCGCTCGCCCTCGCGCCGGTAGGCATGCAGCGTGCCCGCCAGGTGCGGCGTGTGCACCGCCAGCCAGTGGTGCCGGCCGTCGCTGGCCGGGGCCATCCAGCGGTGCGGCGTGCCCAGCGCGTCACCGCGCGCCGCCACACGCAGCGCGCGCGGGCGGGCCGGGTCGGCGTCGATCAGCGCCAGCTGCCCGCCCTGCGGGCCGGAGAGCACGGTGAGCAGGCCGTCGCGCCCGTCCAGCGCGACCCGGTGCGGCGCGATGTCCTCGATCACCTGCGGCGCGTCGATCGCGAGCTCGCGCATCGGGGTCAGCCCGTGGCGTTCGAGCAGCAGCACGCGCGTGGCCTCGACCGCGTCGCCGAGCACGCCGTGCCGGTAGCGGTCGCCGTCCGGGCCGCCGAGCAGCACCAGATGCCCGCCGTCGCCGCGGCCATCGAGGTCGGCCTGCAGCGGCCGCGCATCGGGCAGCACGGCCTGGTCCGAGATCGCGACCCGCTCCCAGCCCGCGCCGGAAGGATCGAAGCGCACGACGCGGTGCGACCCGCCGGCCGCCGCGATGCCGATGATGCCGGCCGGCAGCACCAGCAGGCCGGCCTCCGGGGCCAGGCTGGCGGGCGGCGAGGTGGTGACCCGGCCCGCCTCGTGCACCCACAGCGCGCCGTCGCGGCGGCGCGCCGCGAGGCGGCCGTAGGCCGCGGTCGGCGGCGTGGCGGGGTCGAGCCCGTCGCCCAGGCGCCGGCCCGACGTACCTCGCGCAGGAAGGGTCCAGAGTTCGCCGCCGGCGGTGAGCGCGGCGAGCGACGCGGGCCCGGCCGCCACGATCTGGCGCAGGTCCGCCGATGCCGCCGCGGCGGCACGGCCGGCACCGGCGGCGGCTAGCCAGGCCAGCAGCGGCCGGCGTCGCAGCGTCACGGCCGTGCTCCGGCGCCGGACAGTCCGGCACGTGCGGCGTACCGGGGATCGCATCGCAGGTCGGCCTTCATCGCCGTCATTGTCCGGCTTCCGGCGGCCACGGCAGGCGTCCGGCCTCGTCAGACCTCGGCGATCTCGCCGCGCGCCGGGTAGTTGTTCGCGAGCGCAAAGTCGATCGCGCCGAGCAGCTCGTCGAAGTGCGGCCGCGCGAAGGGCATGGTCTGCACCGCGCCGTAGTACAGCGTGCCGTCAGGGCGCACGAGGTACAGCGCCGGCTCGGAAAAACGTGCCGGCTCCTCGATGCCGATCGAGGTGGTGCCGCGCGAGCTGCTGATGTACAGGCCCCACTCCTGCGCCACCGTGAGCGGCAGGCCGTAGCCGATGCGCAGCGCCGGGGCCTTCAGCTTGTCGGCCATCGCCTGCGCGCGTTCGCGGGTGTCGCTGGAGATCGCCACGATGCCGACACCGCGGCGCTCGAATTCCGCCTGCATGCGACCGAGTTCGAGCAGGTACTTGAAGCAGACCGGGCAGTGCAGGCCGCGGTAGAAGACCACCATCGACCAGTTTTCCGGCTGCTCGGCGTCGAGCGCGTAGGGGCCGTGGGCGAGGGTGGGAACCTGCAGGGCAGGGACGGGTTGACGGGGCATCAGCATGGGAGAAGGCACCGGGGCGGTTGAAGACGTGCGGCCACTGTAGGCCAGACTGTGAGACGATTGGCGCCATTCAGTCTCATTCCATCGACGGATCGTCTCATGGCGGATCGACTCACCCACCTGCTGTCGCGTTTCCATCTGCAAGGCCAGGTGCTGCCGCCGGTCGGCCCCGGTGCGGCGGCGAGCCAGCACGGCGGCGACGGCGCCGGCCGCCTGCACGTCGTGCGGCGCGGGCCCGTGCTGCTCAGCTACGCGCCGCGCCAGCGCCTGCGCGTGGACCGGCCTTCGGCCGTGCTCTTCGCGCGCCCACTCGCCCATCGCCTGGTCGCCGAAGACGACGGTGCCGAGGTGCTGAGCGCAGCGATCCGGTTCGGCGGCGGCGACGAGAACCCGCTCTGGCAGGGGTTGCCGCCGGTGCTGGTGGTCCCGCTCGAAGACCTGCCGGCCCTGGAGGCGACGCTGCGCCTGCTGTTCGACGAGGCGCTCGGCAGCCGCTGCGGCCGTCAGGCCGTGGTGGACCGCCTCACCGAGGTGCTGGTGGTGCAGTTGCTGCGCGTGGCCATCGAGCAGCGGCGCGTCGACGCCGGCGTGCTGGCCGGCCTGGCCGACCCGCGGCTGGCCAAGGCGCTGACGGCGATGCATGCCGAACCGGGCCGGCACTGGACGCTGGAGGCGCTGGCCGGCGTGGCCGGCATGTCGCGCGCACGCTTCGCCGCGCACTTCGCGGCGCGTGTCGGCATGCCGCCGGGCAGCTACCTGACGCAGTGGCGCATCGGGCTCGCGAAGTCGCTGCTGCGGCGCGGGCAGCCGGCCAAGCAGGTGGCGGCCGAGGTGGGCTACGGCGGCGCGAGCTCGCTCGGGCGTGCCTTCGCGCAGCAGGTCGGTGCGCCGCCGGCGGCCTGGGTCCAGAGCCAGGCCGCCTGACCCCGCGCCCTGCGCATCGGGTCAGTCGACCTTCGCGCCGGAGGCCTTGACGGCCTGGCCCCAGCGCTGGATCTCGCTGCGCACGAACTGCCCGAACTCGTCGCCGGCCAGCGGGCTCGGCACCGCGCCGCGCTTGCCGAGTTGCGCCACCGTCTCGGGGTCCGACAGTGCGGCACGCACGGCGCGCGACATCGCCGCGATGGCCTCCGGCGGCGTGCCGGCGGGGGCCAGCACGCCATCCCAGGCGGTCACGTGGAAGGACGGCGCGCCGGATTCGGCCAGCGCCGGCACCTGCGGCAACGACGGCAGGCGCTGCCGCGTCGACACGGCGAGTGCGCGCAGCCGGCCCGAGGTCACGTGCGGCATCGCGTTGGCGGAGATCTCGATCATGAAGTCGACCTGGCCTCCGATCAGGTCGGTCATGGCCGGCGCGCCGCCCCGGTAGGGGATGTGCACCATGTGCAGGCCGAGCTGCGCCTTCAGGATCTCGACCGCGAGGTGCGAGGTCGTGCCGTTGCCCGCCGACGCGAAGCTCAGCTTGCCCGGGTTCGAGCGCGCGAAGGCGATCAGGTCCGCGGCGCTGGCGAGCGACGACTCCTGGCGCACCACCATCACGAGCGGGATCTCGGACAGGCGCGAGACCGGCACGAAGTCCTTCACCGGGTCGAAGCCGGGCTTGGCGTACAGCGTCTGGTTGATGCCCAGCGTGCCGTTGGTGCCGTACAGCATCGTGTAGCCGTCGGGCTCGGCGCGCGCGCCCTGCACGCTGCCGATGTTGCCGCCGGCGCCCGCGACGTTCTCGAACACCATCGACTGGCCCAGGTGCGTGGCCGCGCTGGTGAGCATCAGGCGCGCCAGCGTGTCGCCGCCGCCGCCGGCCGGGAACGGCACGATCACGCGCACCGGCTTGCTGGGGTAGCCGGCCGCGCGGGCCAGCGGCCAGGCGGCGGTGCCGAGCAACGCGGCGGAGGCGGCCAGCAGGCGGCGCCGGTCGAAGCGAAAGGGGGCAGGGGCGTGTCGCATGGTCAGGCGCTCTCCGGCGGATCGGCCCGGCCGCCGCCGCAGCAGGACGCGTGGCCCTGCGCCGCGGCCGCCGGGGCCTGGAAATGGGATTCGGGGGCGGCGGCGCCGGGTTCGCAGCAGTTGCCGGGCAGCACCGGCGCGTGCACGCCGCTGTGCTCGCAGCAGCCACCCTTCCACCAGCGCGCGCCTTCGCCGCGGCAGTACTTGTCGTCGGCGCCGACCATGCGCATGAACATCGGGTGGTAGTTGCGGCACACCTCGAGCTCGGTCTTCACCCAGTGCAGCGGGTCGCGTGCGTAGTGGTCCCAGAAGTCGCCGGCCATGTTGATGCCGGGCACCGCGGGGTTCCAGCTCTCGTCGAGCCACAGCTCGGGGTCGCCGTACTTCGCGCACAGGCGCCGGATCGCGGGGTCGTCCAGCGCCAGCAGGCGGCCGTTCTCGATCACGTTCTCGTTGTCGCCGGAGCGCTCGACCGTGTAGGTCGGGAAGTACAGGTGCAGGTGCCAGTGGCCGACCAGCAGGCCCTGGCGCGCCGCCTCGCGCTCGGCCATCGACGAGATGATGGTGCCGAAGCCCATGTGGATCACGCCCGAGCGCACGCGCTCGTACAGGCAGTTGACGAAGCCCGACGGGAAGTCCTTGCGCGGGCGATGCACGTGCGGGTTGGTGCCGATCGAGGCTTCCCACCAGTGCATGATCCCCTTGCCCGGGAAACCCGGGTACTGCTGGTCGCGGGTGCGCTCCATCACGTCGCGCAGCTTGTCGCCGAACGCGCCGCCGGCGTTGATCTGCGTGATGCGCGAGTTCTCCACCACCAGCTGCGTCCAGTCGCACGGCGCGATGTGGTTGGTGGTGCCGGCGATCACGCCGCAGCCGTCCTCCTTGGTGGGGTGGAACATCCACGGCCGGCCGGTGATGTGGCCGGGCAGGTAGGTCTTGCCGAAGTGCTCGTTGCCGCGCCAGGTGGCGGCGGTCAGCGCGGGGTCGTAGAACTCGCGCTTCGCGTCCCAGTACTCGTCGTGGTTCGTGAAGCTGAGGTCGGTGCCCTCGGGGTCGGTGATGCGCACGCGGCGCGCGTGGCGGATGCGGTCCCAGGCCCAGCGATCCATCGCGTTGATGACCTCGATGGGCATCGCGTGCGCCGGCGACGCGAGGATCTCCGGCGTGATGAAGGGCATGCGCTGGATCTTGATGTAGCGCTCGGCCAGCACCGGGCCGCCATAGCCCATCAGGATCTTGTCGTACTGCTGCTTCTTCTCCTCCTCCTCCCACATGTCCATCCACTCGGCCAGTTCCTTGGTGCGGAACAGGTAGTACTCGACCTCGTCGGCGCCGACCCACTGCGGCACCGGACCACGGTCGATGCGCTGGATCTCGTAGCGGACCTTGTACTTCTCGAGGATCTTCTGGCACGCGCGGATCGTCAGCTCGCTGTGCCAGTTGTCGACGCGCAGCAGCACACGCTCGCCTTCCTTCAGGTCCCAGCAGGCGTTCAGGCCGTGGTTGTAGGGGCGCCGCGCGACGTGTTCGAGGTACGGCAGCAGCTGGTCCGGGTTCGTCACCTCGACGAACGGCGGGCAGCGCGGCGGGCGCTTGCCCAGCAGCGGGGGCACGGCGTGCGCCGGGAAGCCCTGCGGCGCCATGCCGACGGGGCGTTCGGCGTCGGCGCGCAGCGTGGCGGGGGAAACGCGGTCGAGCATCGGATTCTCCAGGGGATGCACGCATTCTTGCATGCAATATTGACAAGCGACAAGCAAGTCACCTGGGAGCAATCTCGGTGCTTCCCCTAGTTTGCATGCAATTTGCGACCAACCCGCCTCGAGGCACGCGGCATCGCCCCGCTGCCCGTCTAGACTGACGGGCATCCCTGTCACCACCTTCGCGCCCGGATGGCTTCCCAAATCGAACGTGTCGCGACCGAACTGCGGCGCCGCATCCTGAGCGGCGAGCTGCCGGCCGGGCAGCGCGTGCGCGAGCTCGAATGGGCGCCCGAGCTGGGTGCCTCGCGCACGCCGTTGCGCCTCGCGCTGGTCGAGCTGGAGAAGCAGGGTCTGCTCGAGCGCGTCGGCAGCCGCGGCTACCACGTGCGCCGGATCACGATGGACGAGGTGGCCGAGGCGATCGACGTGCGCGGCGTCCTGGAGGGCCACGCGGCGCGCCTCGCGGCCGAGGCGGGCCTCGCGCCGCCGCAGCGCGATCAGCTCGAGCGCTGCGTGCAGGAGGGCCGGCGCCTGCTGGAGGCCGCCGGCACGCGCCGCGGCGTGCTGGACAACGCCGCCTGGGCGTCGATGAACGCGGACTTCCATGCCGCGCTCGTCGAGGCGGCCGGCAGCCGCACGCTGCGCGCCGCGCTCGAGCTCGTGACGCGCTCGCCGCTGGCGCACGCCGGTGCGCTGGGGGTCAACGGCGCGCAGCCGCAGATGGAGCTGTCGTTCCTGCGCCGTGCCCAGGCCGACCACGAGGACGTGCTGGAGGCGGTCCTGGGCCGCGAAGGCGCGCGCGCCGAGGCGCTGATGCGCGAGCATGCCCGCCGCAGCCGCGACAACAAGCGGCGCCTCGCCGAGCGGGCCGCCGCGCAGGCCACGGAACCCGAACCGGCATCGCCCAGGGCCGCCCGCAGCCGGCGGGGCTGACGCCGCGTCGCGCGCCGCCGCCTCAGGGGGCCCGCTCGAGCGCGCGGAAGAAGTCCGCGAAGATCGCGTCGCGGTTCACGCCGTGGGCCTCGCGCATCAGGTGCCGGCCGGGTGCGGCGCACCAGCGCAGCGTGTCGTCCAGCGTCGGCGTGCGCACGAGTTCGCCGGGGACCCAGTCCGGCTCGATCAGCCAGGCGATGTTGATCAGGTCCCACATCACCCAGCTGTGCGCGAAGAAGCTGTCGATGCCCTGCAGCGGCCACAGCGGGTTGTGCGTGTACAGCTCGTGCAGCCAGGCACCCATCGCGCCGCGGTCGCGCACCCAGCGCTCCATCTCGGGCAGCGACAGGCGCAGTTGCGCGCCGACCTGGTAACCCGGCAGGTAGACATGCGGCACGCCGCTGTCCAGCAGCGTGCGCGTGGCGACCAGGTCCTGCTCGAGGTTGAACGAGCGGTTCGGCTGCGGCGCGTGCGACGGGAAGCCGCTGGTCCAGACCACGACGATGCGCGCGGCGATGTCCGGCGCGAGCAGCAGCGCCGCCGCGACGTTGGTCGGGCAGCCGATCGCGACGACGTACAGCGGCACGGCCTCGGGCTGCGCGCGCGCCGCGGCGATCAGGTGCTCGGCGGCCTCGCTGCGTGGCGCGGGCTCGTCCTCGCGCAGGTATTGCGTCGCGCCGCGGAACACGCGGCCGGCGTGCGGCAGCCCGAGCTTCTCGAACGCGGTGACGATGGTCTCGACGCTGCGCTCCATGCCGACGCCGGGCGGCGCGAAGCAGGGCAGCTCCCGCGCGGCCTCACCCGCGCGCTGCCGGTAGGCCGCACGCCGGTGCGCGAACGACCAGGGCGCCGCGTACACCGCGTCGAGCTGCAGGTGCTGCGGGCGCAGCAGCGCCCAGGCGAGCGCGAAGGCGTCGTCGATCTCGTTGGCGGCGTCGGTGTCGATCACCACGCGCGGCCGATCGACCGGCGGCGCGAGGCGCTGCCGGTACCAGGCGTCGTCATGGGGCAAGGGCGTGAGCATGCGGCGATTCTGCGCGACGGGCGTGCTGTAAGGCGAAGCGCCCCGGCGCGACCAAGTCCCCGGCGCTGCCGCGCCCATGGCGGAGGCCCGACTACACTGCGGCCCCCATCGACCCCACTTGATCGAAGCGAGCAAGGATCGTCCCGATGCGCGACCCCCTTCCCCAGCCGCGCCGGCGCCGCCTGATCGGCGCCGCGCTCGTCCTGCCGCTGGTCGGCCACGCGGGGCGCGCGGCCGCGGCCGCCGACTGGCCCGCGCTGCAAGCCGCCGCGCGTGGCCAGACCGTGTACTTCAACGCCTGGGCCGGGAGTGAACGCGTCAACGCCTACCTGCAGTGGGTCGCGGGCGAGGTGGCGGCGCGCCATGGCATCAAGCTCGAACACGTCAAGCTCGGCGACACCGCCGAACTCGTGAAGCGCGTGCGCGCCGAGAAGCAGGCCGGGCGCGACCGCGACGGCTCGGCCGACATGGTGTGGATCAACGGCGAGAACTTCCTCGCGATGAAGCGCGAGGGCCTGCTGTTCGGTCCGTTCGCCGAGGCGCTGCCGAACTTCCGCTACGTCGACACGGTCGGCAAGCCGACCACGCGGATCGACTTCTCGGTGCCGGTCGAGGGCTACGAGGCGGCCTGGGGCATGGCGCAGTTCACCTTCTTCGGCGACGCGAAGAAGGTCGGCACGCCGCCGGCCAGCCTCGCCGAACTGACCACGTTCGCGCAGCGCCATCCCGGCCGCTTCACCTACCCGAAGCCGCCGAACTTCCACGGTACGACCTTCCTCAAGCAGGTGCTGCTGGAGAGCGTGCCGGACCGCCAGCCGTTCTACGCGCCGGCCGGCGCGGATGCGGCGACCCGCCTCGCGCCGCTGTGGGCCGCCCTGGACACCCTGCACCCGCTGCTATGGCGGCAGGGCCGCCAGTTCCCGGCCAGCAATGCGGTGATGCGCCAGATGCTGGCCGACGGCGAACTGCTGATCTCGCTGACCTTCAACCCGAACGAGGCCGCCAACGAGATCGCGGCGAAGCGCCTGCCCGAGTCGGTGGTCAGCTGGCAGCACCGCGGCGGCACGATCGGCAACACGCACTTCCTCGCGATCCCGTACAACGCGCGCGCCAGGGAAGGCGCGCAGGTGGTGATCGACTTCCTGCAGTCGCCCGTCGCGCAGGCCCGCAAGGCCGACATCCGGCACTGGGGCGACCCGACGGTGCTCGCGCTGGACAAGCTCGACGCGGCCGAGCGCGCGCTGTTCGGCGGCGCCGGCGTGCCCGGGGCCGTGACGCAGCCGGCACCGGTGCTGCCCGAGCCGCATGCCTCCTGGGTCGAGGTGATCGAACGCGAATGGGCGCGGCGCCACGGGCAGTGACGCCGTCGCCGGCCGGGCGGCTGTGGTGGCTGCCCGCCGGCCTGTTCGCGCTGCCGTTGCTGGCCGCCCTGGCCGGCTCGCTGGGCGCGGCCTTCGACGCGGCGGCCTGGGGCCGGCTGTTCGCCGATCCGGCGCTGGCGCCGTCGCTCTTGCTGAGCGTCTGGGTCGGGGCGGCGGCCACGCTGCTGTCGCTCGCACTGACGCTCTGGCTCGTCACCGCGCTGCACGGCTCGGCCGCCTGGCAGCGCACCGAGCGTGCGCTCGGCGCGCTGCTGGCGGTGCCGCATGCCGCGTTCGCGGTCGGCCTCGCGCTGCTGCTGGCGCCCAGCGGCCTGCTGCTGCGCCTGCTCGCGCCGCTGGCCGGCTGGGACGCACCGCCGGACCTCGCCACGGTGCAGGACCCGGCCGGCCTCGCGCTGATCGCGGGCCTGGTGGCCAAGGAGGTGCCGTTCCTGCTCTGGAACGTCGCGGCGCAGCTGCGCCCGGTGGCGCAGGCGACCACGCTGCGCCTGCAACTGCAGACGGCGCGCACGATGGGCTACGCCGACGCGACCGCGTGGTGGCGCCTGCTCTGGCCGCAGCTGCTGCCGCGCCTCGCGCTGCCGCTGCTGGCCGTCTGGGCCTACGGCGTGACGGTGGTCGACATGGCGCTGGTGCTCGGCCCGACGCGGCCGCCGACGCTGGCCGTGCTGGCCTGGCAGTGGCTGCTGGACGCCGACTCGGCGCAGAACGCGCAGGGCGCCGCGGCGGCCCTGCTGCTGGCCGGCGTCACGGCCGCCGGCGCGCTGCTTGCCGGGCTGGTG
>JAHBZL010000029.1 GCA_019635485.1 Piscinibacter sp.
GCTACAGATCGTCGCCTTGGTAGGCTTTTACCCCACCAACAAGCTAATCTGCCATCGGCCGCTCCAATAGCGCGAGGTCTTGCGATCCCCCGCTTTCACCCTTAGGTCGTATGCGGTATTAATCCGGCTTTCGCCGGGCTATCCCCCACTACTGGGCACGTTCCGATGTATTACTCACCCGTTCGCCACTCGTCGCCAGGTTGCCCCGCGTTACCGTTCGACTTGCATGTGTAAGGCATGCCGCCAGCGTTCAATCTGAGCCAGGATCAAACTCTTCAGTTCGATCTTGAATGTTTGCTCAAAGAATTGAAGTGAACTTCACTTCAGTGAGCGTTTAAGGTCCAAGAGACCTCGGATCTTGCGATCCTTGGCACTCGCCTTCAAACGCCCACGCTTATCGGCTGTTAGTTTTTAAAGAGCTTGCCTTGCGGCGCCGCTGATTTCGTTACCGTCTTCAGCGAAGAAAGCGATTCTGACATGTTTTTCTAAACCCTGTCAAGCACTCGGCTTTCTCGTCTTCTTCGCGCTTGCTGGGTTGCCGGCTTTTGATCCGGCGCCGCCTGCATTCAGCGAAGACCGCGACTATAGCATGCAAATACGGCGTGGCAAGTGGCTCATGCGCTCGGGACACCAGCCTCGCTCATCGCCAGCTGTTGCGGCTCGTCCGCCTCGAGCGCTGCCTCGGCCCGCGCCACACACTTGCGCACGTCGGCGCGGAGCACCCGCTGCTTGATGGAGGCAATCTGCGCGGGATGCATCGAGAAGCTGCGCAACCCGAAGCCGAGCAGCACTTCAGTGAAGGCCGGGTCCCCCGCCATCTCGCCGCACACGCTGACGTGCTTGCCTGCGCGCCGGGCCTGCTCGATCGTGGTCGAGATCAACGACAGGACCGCGGGATGCCACGAGTCATACAGGTGCGCCACGGACTCGTCGGCGCGATCGATCGCCAAGGTGTACTGGATCAGGTCATTCGTGCCGATCGAAACGAAATCGAAGTACCGAAGGAACGCCGGCAGCATCAGCGCCGCGGCCGGCACTTCGATCATCGCCCCGACCTCGACGTCCACATAGGGTTTCCCCGCCTCGTCCAACTGCTGCTTCGCCCGGGCGATCGCCTCCAGCGTGGCGTGAACCTCGTTGAGGTGGGCAATCATCGGGATCAGCAGGCGCACCTTTCCGAATGCGCTCGCCCGCAGGATCGCGCGCAGCTGCTGCCGGAACATGCCGGGCTCGGACAGGCTCCACCGGATCGCCCGCAGACCCAGGGCGGGATTCAGCGCATGCTCATGACGAAGTTCGTTCACGCTCATCCGCTCCAGCGGCTTGTCCGCGCCGATGTCGACGGTTCGGATGGTCACCGGAAGGCCCTGCATGGTTTCGACCGCGGCCCGGTAGGCCTCAAACTGTTCCTCCTCATCGGGCAGTTCCCCGTTCCGGTTCATGAACAGGAATTCGCTGCGGAACAGGCCGACGCCGACAGCCCCCGCTTCGAGCGCACCCGCAGCGTCACCCGGCAACTCGATGTTGGCCAGCAGTTCGACCTTTTCGCCGTCCAGCGTGACTGCCGGGGTGTGCCGCAGTCGCGAAAGGCGCTCACGCTCCAGGCCGGCCTGCCGCTGCCGGAAGCGGTACTCCTCCAGCACGATCGGCGACGGGTTGACGATGACGATGCCGTTGTCGCCGTCGATGATCAGCCAGTCGTCCTGCCGGATGATCCGGCTCGCCTCGCGGGTGCCGACCACGGCCGGGATGTCCATGCTGCGCGCGACGATCGCGGTGTGCGAGGTGCGCCCGCCGACATCGGTGATGAAGCCGGTGAAGACACTCCCCTTGAACTGCAGCATGTCTGCCGGGGCGATGTCGTTGGCCACGAGCACGAGCGGGTCTTCGCCGGCAAAATCCCGCGCACCGGTCGCAGCGACCGCCGCCAGAGGGGTCTCGGGGTCGCGAGCCAGCGCACGCAGCAGCCGTTCGACGACTTGTTCGAGGTCGGCCTTGCGTTCACGCAGGTAATCGTCCTCCATCTCGTCGAACTGGCGGGCCAGCACCTCCAGTTGGGCCGACAGGGCCCATTCCGCGTTGTAGTGGCGGTCGTGGATCCACTGCTTCGTCGCTCCCGTGAGCGATTCGTCGTGCAGCAGCATCAGGTGCACGTCAAGCAGTGCCGACAGTTCGGCCGGCGCCTCGGTCGGGAGGTCGCGCTTCAGCAGGCTCAGTTCCATCGCCACGGCGTCGCGCGCCACGCGCAGGCGGCCGACCTCCTCCTCGATGCGGCCCACGTCGATGAAGTAGTGCGCCACATCGACGCGGCTGGAGGCCACGAGCACGGCGCGCCCGATGGCAACCCCGCGCGACACCGGCAGCCCGAACACCTGGAAGCTCATGAAAAAATCCTAGCAGCCGTGCCCCGACGGCGACATCGGTACTTTCTTACAGGACCTGGTACAGGACCGCCGGCGAGCCCGCGCAGCGGCTCGCGCGGGAGCCTACTGGCCTTCGCCGAACTTGTCGTTGATCAGAGCCAGGAGCGCGTCCATCGCGGGCTGCTCGTCCAACCCGGCCGTCTCGACCTCGATCTCGGACCCCAGCCCCGCTGCAAGCATCATGACGCCCATGATGCTCTTCGCATTGACTCGCCGGCCGTTTCGGCTGAGATAGATGTCGCTTTGGAAGCCGCCCGCCAGCTTGGTCAGCTTCGCCGAGGCGCGGGCGTGCAGTCCCAGCTTATTGCTGATGGTGACGGTGGTCTTGATCATTTCCGCCCGGTTTGTAGGTCTGGTTCTGGGGCCGGGACGTGGCCACGGCCATCACGCCCTGGGCCGCGCCGGAAAGCGCACGCGCCACCAGCGCGTCGAGCGGTTCGTCGGCGTAGCACAGCGAGCGCCACAGCATCGGCACATTCACCCCCGCCACCACCTTCACCTGCACGCCGTCGGCCAGGCGCTGCGCGATGTTGCAGGGCGTGGCACCGAACACGTCCGTGAAGACCAGGGCCTCGGGCTGCTTGACCTTCTGCAGCAACTCCCGCGCCCGCGCTTCGGCCTCCTCCGACGGCATGTCCGGTGTGACGTCGAGCACTTCGAGGCGGGCCGAACACTCGGGGAAGATGTGGTTCGCGACCGCCCTGAGCGAGGACGCCAGGGGCGCGTGAGCAATGATGAGCAACCCGGCCATGTCGGAAATTATCGGTAGATCAGGAGGATTGGACGGCGGGCCGTTCCACGATGCGGTCGTCGTGCCGCAAAAACCACAGGTAGCTGGACAACATGCACATCCCGAGTAACGCGATGGCCCCTCGATGGGCCGACACGTCGCTCCACCCCCGGGCCCTGAGCAGGTCGATCATGAGACCGATGCCCCATTGCAGCGCGAAGATGCCCGCGAAGATCAGCAGGTTGTAGGCGGAAAGCGCGCGGCCGGCGATGGTCCTGGGGAACGCCTGGCCGACGGCGGGCTGGGACAGCGAGATGAACGTACAGCTCACGCAGAACGCTGCCCACCATGCCGCGCCGGCGCGTTCGCCGAGCGCCACGCAGCCGAACAGCAACGCGATGCTCAGCGGCGCGCCGAGCCGGATCAACGACTGCGCGTCGATTCCCCGGGAGTGCAGGCGCGGCATGCCCAGGCCCCAGGCGAAGAAGGCCAGCAACATCGACACATTGATGATGAACAGCCCGGCCGCCGCCTCACTGGGCGACTGGCCGCAGACGCGCACCAGCCACGGCCCGGCCCAGAGCGACTGGATGGCGATCAGCCCGCCGTAGTGGAAGAAGGCCATCGGGGCGAAGCGCTGAAAGGTGCGGTTCTGCCAGACCTGACCGTAGCCGCCGGGAGCGGCCGCGCCGGCCGGGCGGGCCGCGTCGGCCGGCGCCCAGACGGCGATCGCGAGGCCCGCCGCCACGATGGCGACGGCAAGCCCCCAGAACAGCCCGCGCCAGCCCAGCAGCGGCAACAACCACTGCACCGGCAGCGTCGAGGCCACCATGCCCAGCGAGCCGACCATCAGCATCCAGGAATTGGCGCGCAGCTGCGCACCCGGGCCGAAGCGATGACGGAAGGTCGTGAGCGGCGCCATCAGGCAGGCACTCACCCCCACACCGATCAGCACGCGCGCCAGGGTCAGGCCGACGAAACTGGGCGCGGCCGCGAAGGCCGCGCACCCGGCGACCGCCACCGCGAGGAAAGCCAGCAGCACACGGCGCGGCCCGAAACGGTCCAGCGCGCTGCCCAGGGGAAGCTGGGTCAACGTGAAGCCGAGAAAATAGGCCCCCGCGAGCATGCCCAGCTCGGCCGCGCCGAGCCGCAGTTCGGCGCTGAACACCGGGGCCAGCGTCGCCGTCACGCCGCGCAGCAGCGTCGACAGGAAATAGGCCAGCGCAAAGGCCGCGAAGGCCAGTACGGCGGCGGGCTGGGTCAGAGCCGGCGCCGCATCTGCGTCGGCTTCAGCGCGCTTCCCGATCACGCGTCCAGCCTCAGACCACCGATGAAGGTGTCGGCCGCGGACGGTTCCAGCGCCGTTGCCAGCACTGTTGCCTGATAGATGCGCAGGCCATGCACGAAGAACGCCGCCTGCTCCTGCACCGCCGCGCCGTCCGGGCGCCGCCCATCCAGCCGGAGACGGACCGCCCGCGGGTTCGGCGTCATGCCCGGCACCTGCAGCGCCTGCTCCTGCACGTTCGTGCCATTGACGTTCGAAATCGCCGTCTCGCGCAACTCTTCCAGCACGGGCGCGACGGACACCGGGTCGTCGAGATCGGCGTAGGCCAGTGCGAAGGTCGCGCCATCCGCCGAACAGACCAGCATCTCCATGCGGGTCGCTCGGCCGCCCAGCGGGACGGGGCGGCTGTGGCGATCCGGCTTGCAGGGGAACATGGCCGCAACGCCGACGTCCGGCAGCCGCAGCTCGCGCCAGTTCAGCGCCGGCGAGCAGGCCGCACCCAGGACGGCCGCGGTCGCGGCGAGGCAAAGTCGGCGGAGTCGCATCGGTCGATTATCCGGGGCCGTGCCGTCCCACCCGGGCCGCACAATCGCCGCATGGCTGAATCACCCACCCCCGCAGCGCCTCTGGAGGGCGTTCGTGTCCTCGACCTGTCCCGGGTCCTGGCCGGCCCCTGGTGCACCCAGACGCTGGCCGACCTCGGGGCCGACGTGATCAAGGTCGAGCGCCCGCTGCGCGACGGGCAGGGCGGAGACGACACCCGGGGCTGGGGTCCGCCCTTCCTGAAGGACCAGGCCGGCCACGACACGGCCGAAGCGGCCTACTTCCTCGGCACCAACCGGAACAAGCGGTCGATCACGGTGGACATCGGGCGCCCGGAGGGTCAGGCCCTGATCCGGCGGCTGGTCGAATCCTGCGACGTGTTCGTCGAGAACTTCAAGGTCGGCGACCTGGCGCGCTACGGACTGGATTCGGAGCGGCTGATAGCGCTGAACCCACGCCTGGTCTATTGCTCGGTGACCGGCTTCGGCCAGACCGGTCCTTACCGCGACCGTGCCGGCTACGACTACGCGGTGCAGGGCATCGGCGGCCTCATGAGCGTGACCGGTCCGTCGCGCGCCGAGATCGCCGACGATGCCCCCGGTGGCGGCCCGCAGAAGGTGGGTGTGGCGGTGGCCGACCTGTTCACCGGCATGTATGCCACCACGGCCATCCTTGCCGCGCTGCGCCATCGCGACCGCACCGGCGAGGGTCAGGCGATCGACATGGCACTGCTGGACACGCAGGTCGCCATGCTCGCCAACCTCGGCGCCAACTACCTCACCACTGGCCTCGCACCGCAGCGGGCCGGCAACGCGCACCAGAACATCGTGCCCTACCAGGTGTTCGAGGCGGCAGACGGGCACGTGATCCTGGCGGTCGGCAACGACGGCCAGTTCGCGCGTTTCTGCCAGGTGGCCGGGCACCCGGAATGGCCGCAGGATCAGCGCTTTGCCCGCAACGCGGACCGGGTGCGCCACCGTGCGACATTGGTCCCGCTGATCGCCACCGTCATGAAGCGTCGCTCGCGCGCCGACTGGCTGGCCGCGCTCGAGGCCGCCAAGGTGCCGTGTGGACCGATCAACGACCTGGCCGAGGTGTTCGCCGACCCGCAGGTCCGCGCGCGCGACATGACCGTCTCGCTGCCCCATCCGCTGGCCGGCGAGGTCCGCCTGGTGGCCAGCCCGATCAAGCTGTCCCGCACGCCGGTGCGCTACCGCAGCGCGCCGCCGCTGCTGGGCCAGCACACCGGAGACGTGCTGCGCGAGTTCGGACTCTCCGACCAGGAGATCGCGGCGCTGCGCGACGCGCAGGCGATCTGAGGTTCGGCGCCAGTCACAAACTGTCACATTTCCGCGCGCGAGACCGTGCCGGGCGCGAGGACGCGGGATGGCGCCGCGCGCCCGCCAGCGCGACACTCACCAAAAGCCCGACCTGCGCGCCGCGTTCGTCTCTCGGGACGGCTCGGCTCCACGATGAGTCAGCTGCCCGTTGCGCCACCAGGCGCCCGAGCGCGCAGGGACCTACAAGGACAACGACGGCATGGACATGTCAGACGTCAACCGCAACGGCGGAGCGCAGTCGCGTTCCCATCCCACGCCGCCCGCCGACGACGTCGGCCCCGGAGATCGCTGGCACACCATCGTGGCCGAGATCGGCGCTGCCACTGCCGCGCCGCTGACCTCCGCGCTGGAGCGCATCCATGCGCTGGTCAGCAGTGGCCGCATCGACCGTGCCAGCCTGCGCGCGCTGCGCGACGAGGTTGAGCGCGCCCGGCAGGCCGGCATGATCGGCCAGCAGATCACGCGCTTCGCTTCGGGACGGCTGCGCCAGTCGCACGAGCGGCTGCAACTCGCCGACACGCTGAAGGGCGTGCTCGCGCACCGCCAGCGCGAGACCCAGGCCCGCGGCATCGTGTTGAAACCGGCCCTGAAGCCGGCGGAAGTGATCGTCGACGCGTCGCTGCTGTTCAGCCTGCTGAACACGGTGCTGGACTGGGCACTGGACCGGGCGCGCTCCAGCATCGAGTTCCGGATCGAGCTGAAGGCCTGGCCGGCACACGCGCTGCTGGCCTGCCGCTTCGGCCTGCGGCCGCCGGACCAGCCTGACGACGCAGAGGCCGCGGCACCGGGTTCGCTGGACACGCTCAGCTGGCGCCTGCTCGAGCAGACCGCCTGGACCATGGGTCTGCCGCTGGACCGTCAGGAGGACGGCCATGCCGTCACGTTGACGATCGAGTTCCCGCGCACGGCGAGTGACGAGGTCGAAGGGGTCAGCACGCTCGAGATCGACGAGGGCTTTGCGCCTTCCAGCAACTCCAAGCCGCTGGCGGGCAGCCATGTGCTGGTCATCTCCGCGCGGCGCGAGTTGCGCGCCCAGGTGCGCGAGGCGCTGCGCAACATGGGCCTGGTGATCGACTTCGTCAGCAGCGTCGACGAGGCCACGGAGTTCTGCCGCGACAGCCTGCCTCACGCGATCATCGTCGAATCGATCCAGCGCGGCGAGAAGTTCGCCCACCTGCGCGACGAGATCACCCAGGAAGTGCCGGACTTCGTCTTCATCGAGATCATCGAGGAAGGCAACACGTTCGAGATGTCCGGCTTCAGCGGCTCGAACATCGCGAAGGTCGGGCGCGACGTGATCGACAGTTCGCTGCCCTCGGCACTGATGTTCGAACTCTCCAAGGGGCTCTGAGCCCCGCCGAGCCCGGGACCCGGGGGCGGCTCAGGGCGCGGGCCAGCCCAGGCGCTCGCAGATGCGCTCGTAGCCGGTGCGAAGCTGCATGGCATCGCGGCCCGGCATGTTCAGCAGCGCCCAGCGGTGCGATCCGAGCCACTTCATGTCGCGTCGCAGCGCGCCGCCCTTCTTCGCGTAGATCTCCAGGCGTGCCTCGGGGAACTCGCGCGCCAGCCAGGCCAGATCGGCCCGCGACGGCCGTCGCGGGCAGCTCGTGCCGTCGAAGCTGCGCCAGACGAAGCTCGCCGCCGCTCCGAACCGGGCCGGGCGCGGGGCGGGCAGCGGCCGGCCGAGCGCCATCGCGAAACCCAGCTCGTAGGTGTCGATGCCCAGGACCCATTCGTGGAACTGGGCCAGCTGGGCCGCCAGGCGCGGGTTGATCTCGATGAGCTTGAGTTCGCCGCTGGCGGGATCGACGAAGAACTCGAGGTTGAAAAAGCCGTGATCGAGCCCGATCGCCGGCAACACCCGCTCCGCGGCCTCCTGCAGGCGCCCGCGCAGGCCGGCCTCCAGCGGCGCCGGGTAGTCGAAGCGCTGGAAGGCCAGGGTCCCCGGGTACATGATCTCGTCGGTCACTCCCAGCAGGTGCACGCGGCCCTGGTGCAGGTAGCCGTCGACGTTGAGCTGCCGGCCCTCCAGCACCTCCTCGACAATGAGGTGCTGGCTATCGATCCGGAACTGGGGAAAGCGGGTCAGCGCCTGGTTGTGCGGCTCGATCAGCCGCCGGATGATGTGTTTTTCCCAGGGCGCGAAGCGCAGGTGCTCGATCAGCTGCTCGGGCGTGTCGCAACGGCGCGCCAGCACCGAGAAGGTCGCCTTCACCGGCTTGACGAACAGCGGGTAGCGCAGCCGGCGGGCGGCGGCGAGGTCGATCGTGTAGGGGATCAGATCGAAGCGCGGGCACAGGTCCGGCGCCACCGCCTGCAGCCGCTGGCGGGCTTCGAACTTGTGCTGCGCGCACAGCAGCGACTCCGGTGACGCGCCGGGCAACCCCAGCCGCTGGGCGATCAGCGCCGCCGCCAGGGCGCCGAACTGCTCGTTGGAACTGAACACCGCATCGACACGGCCGCGGTAGCGGTCGACCATGCGGTCGACGAAGCGCCACAGGTCGAACCACATGAGCCTCGCGTTGCTCGGGAAGCGGAACAGGTCGAAGCCGTGTTCGTGGAAGCGGTAACGGCCGCTGCGCGCGTAGCGCGGCAGGAGCCGACCGTCCCAGTCGGCCCCGAACAGCACCAGCACCCGCGCGACCGGCACCGCCATCAACGGCCCGGCGCCGGTATCGGCGAAGTGCTCAGCAGCCACCGCCGGCAGGCGCAGGGGACGGTCCAGGCTCATCGATGAACTTACGCGGCGCGGCCTTGGTCGGATTCGACCCCCGACTTCTTACAGCGGAGGATCACTTCAGCGAGCCGAAGACCTTCTTCAGGATCGCGCTGCCGGTGGCCACCGGGTTCTGCCGGATCTTGCGCTCCTCCTCGCCGATCATCAGGTACAGGCCGTCCAGCGCCTTGCCGGTGACGTACTGCTGGATGTTGGCGTCCTCCTTCTTCACCAGGCCCAGCCCGGCCGCCTTGCCCGCGACGGCGTTGTACTTGGAGGCGAGCGAGACGCGCTCGGTCGCACGCGTCACGACCGGGAGGAACTTCACCCCCAGCGGCTCGCGGGTCTTGCCGGCGAAGAACTGGGTGACGGAGTCGTCGCCGCCGGTGATGATCTTGCGCGCGTCTTCCACGCTCATCGACTTGACCGAGTTGACCAGCAGCGCCTTCGCCTCGGGCATCGACTGTTCGGCGGCCCGGTTCATCGCGGTGACCAGTTCGTCGACACGCCGGCCCTGCCCCAGGGAACGCATCAGCTTGGCGCCGTCCTCCAGGTAGCCCGGCAGCGGGATGCGCACCTTCGGGTTGCCGAGGAATCCGTCGGTCTTGCCCAGCAGGCCGACCGCGGCCACCGCACCCCGCTCGAGCGCGGCGCGCACGCCGGCGGCGGCGTCGGTCTCGCTGAGCAGCGCAGCGCGGGCCCCCGTGACCGGCAGCCCGGCGGCCGTGGCGCCCAGCAGCGCTGCCGTAAACTGGCGTCGTTTCATTGGACGGCTCCCATGAAGTTCGGTCGATATGTTGCCTTGACGCTCACCGCCGCGGCCATCGGGCTGGGAGCGTACCTGAGCTTCGAGCACCCGGGGCCGCCGGTTCCCGCACCGGACATCGGGTATACGCGCCTGGACGGCTCGACGTCCGAGCTCAGCCAGTTGCGCGGCCGGGTCGTGCTGATGAACTTCTGGGCCACCAGCTGTGCCGTCTGCGTGCGCGAGATGCCCGGCATCGTCGCGACGCACGAGCGCTTCCGCGCGCGCGGCTTCGAGACGATCGCCGTGGCCATGAGCTACGACGCGCCGGCCTCCGTCGTGCAGTTCGCGCAGTCGCGCCGTTTGCCGTTCGATGTCGCGATCGACAACACCGGCGCGATCGCGCGCGGCTTCGGCGGGATCGAGGCGACGCCGACGACGCTGCTGCTGAACAAGCGCGGCCAGATCGTGCGTCGCTACGTCGGCGAGCCGGACTTCGCCGCGCTGCACCGCGTGGTCGATCAATTGCTCGCCGAGACCTGAGCGCTCGCGCCCTACCAGAACCACCAGACGAACCAGATCACCAGCGCGATCAGCACGGCGCGCAGCGGGTTCGTCTCCAGGCTGAACCAGGACGACCACTCGTCCCAGTCGAAGCGGCGCCCGCGGCGCATCTGCTGCGCCTCGGCCTCCATCTGGGCCACGAACGCACGCCGGCGCGGCAGGTCGCCGTCCAGTGCGTCCAGGCGGCGCTTGAGCACCTCCGGCGCCGGCTTCTGCGCGTGCGCCCGCAGCGCGGGCTCGAGTGCCTTCACGGCCTCGTGGGCCTGCTCGAGGCGGCTGATCGCGAGCGTCGCGCCGCACTGGGCGCAAGAGATCGACTGGTGCGGCGGCAGCGCCGCGCCGCAGGCCGCGCACTGCATCGCGGAGCGCTCGGCCTTCACCCGGTGCACCGCGTGCGGCTCGAGCGCCCCTTCGGGATCCAGCGCGCGCGCCAGGCGTGCCACGTCCAGCAGCGCCGGCACGGAACGGCAGTGCGGGCACTCCGCATCCTCACGCCCGATCGCCGCGCCGCAGTTGACACAGTCGACATGGCCGTGGCGCTCGACCAGGATCGCGCGGTCGACGCGCGACATCGGCCGCAGCAGCCCCTTCTCCTGCAGGAACTGCGCGAACGACTGGTAGGCGCCATGCCGGTTCACGCATTCCAGCTGCAGCGAGGCGCCCCAGCGGCTGCGGTTGTGGATCGTCTTCAGGCCGGCGCTGCAGCGCGGGCAGCGCGCATCGCCGCGCAGCACCTCGTGCGCGAGTGTCTGGGCCCGCGCCATCGTGCCGATCAGCTCGAGCAGGGCAACGCCATTGAGCCGCGCCGTCTCGGTGTGGTCGAACCAGACCAGGTCGCAGTGCATGCACAGGTCGATCTCGACCTGCCGGCCGTAGTGGCCGGGCAACGCCAGGCGCCGCATCGGCTGGCGGCAGTTGCCGCAGTTCAGCGCCGGTTCGCTCATGGCCGGCGCCGGAATCCTCAGGACACGACCCCGGCCGACGCCGCCTGCTGGTCCGCGTGGTAGCTCGAGCGCACGAGCGCGCCGACGGCCGCGTGCGTGAAGCCCATCGCCGCCGCCTCCGCCTCGAACATGCGGAAGGTGTCCGGGTGCACGTAGCGCCGCACCGGGAGGTGATGGCCGGAGGGTGCGAGGTATTGCCCGATGGTCAGCATGTCGATGCCGTGAGCGCGCATGTCCCGCATCACCTGCAGGATCTCCTCGTCGGTCTCGCCGAGCCCGACCATCAGGCCGCTCTTGGTCGGCACACCCGGCGCGAATTCCTTGAAGCGCTGCAGCAGGCTGAGCGAGAACGCGTAGTCGGAGCCTGGCCGCGCCTCCTTGTACAGGCGCGGGACGGTCTCGAGGTTGTGGTTCATCACGTCCGGCGGCGCGGCCTTCAGGATGTCCAGTGCGCGGTCCATGCGGCCGCGGAAGTCCGGCGTCAGGATCTCGATGCGGGTCTCGGGCGACTGCGCGCGCACCTGCCGGATGCACTCGACGAAGTGCCCCGCGCCGCCGTCGCGCAGGTCGTCGCGGTCGACGCTGGTGATCACCACGTACTTGAGCTTCAGCGCGGCGATGGTCTTGGCCAGGTTGGCCGGCTCGTCGGCGTCCAGCGGGTCCGGCCGGCCGTGGCCGACGTCGCAGAACGGGCAGCGCCGCGTGCACTTGTCGCCCATGATCATGAAGGTCGCGGTGCCGTGGCCGAAGCACTCGCCGATGTTCGGGCAGGACGCCTCCTCGCAGACCGTGTGCAGCTTGTGCTCGCGCAGGATCTGCTTGATCTCGTAGAAGCGCGTGGTCGGCGAGCCGGCCTTGACGCGGATCCAGTCCGGCTTCTTCAGCGTCTCGGCCGGGACGACCTTGATCGGGATGCGGGCCGTCTTGGCCTGCGCCTTCTGCTTGGCGGTGGCGTCGTAGGGGGCCGGTCGGGCGCCTTCGGGACGCCCCGCAGCGTCCTGCGCCTCGGGGGTGACGTTTTCGGTGGGCATGTAGCTACGGCGTCAGCAGCGCGGCCAGCTTGTCTCCGAGGCGCTGCGCGACGGTGTCCCAGTCGGTGGAAACCCCGATTTTAGCGAGGTCGACGGTCTGCAGCCCGGCATAGCCGCAGGGATCGATGCCGTCGAAGGGGCTCAGGTCCATCGCCGCGTTCAGCGCCACGCCGTGGTAGGCGCAGTGCCGCGTGACCTTGATGCCGAGCGCGGCGATCTTGCCCAGCCCCTCGAACGGATCGCGCCGCGGGCCGGTCAGCGCCGCGTGCCCGAACGGGTCGTCCCGCCGCACGTAGATGCCGGGCGCACCGGCCACGCGGTGCCCGGTGACGTCGAACGAGGCCAGCGTGCGCAGCACCGCCTCCTCGAGCCGGTAGACGTACTCCTTGACGTAGATGCCCAGCCGGCGCAGGTCGACCAGCGGATAGGCCACCACCTGACCCGGGCCATGGTAGGTGACCTGGCCGCCGCGGTTGGTCTGCACCACCGGGATCCCGTGCGGCGCGAGCACGTGCTGCGCCCGCCCCGCGATCCCCTGCGTGTAGACCGGGTCGTGCTCGCAGAGCCAGATCTCGTCGGGTGTCGTCTCGCCGCGCTGCTCGGTGAAGCTGCGCATCGCCTCGACCGTGGCGCCGTAGTCGACGCGGCCGAGGCGGCGCAGCACGGGTGGGCTCAGAGCACCACCTTCACCATCGGGTGCGTCGAGAGCGTGCGGTACAGCTCGTCGAGCTGCTCGCGGCTCGTCGCCGTGATGGTGATCGTCAGGCCCAGGTAGTTGCCGCTGCTGCTCGGGCGCCGCTCGAGCGTGGCGGCGTCGAAGCCGGGGTCGAACTGGCGCGCCACCATCACGATGGCTTCGGCAAAGCCGTCGACGTTCGCGCCCATCACCTTGATCGGAAAGGCCGACGGGTACTCGATCAGCGACTGCTCGGGCGGGATCTCTCTCATCGTGACGTCCATGCGCGCCAGATGGGGCCGGCGGACGCGAACTCAATCGTGCTCAGATCGACTGCGTCGCCTTGGCGCGCTGGTAGGCCTCGTACAGCTTCGCGTAGACCGGCCCGGGCTTGCCGCGCAGCGCGCCGTGGCCGACCGGCTGGCCGTCCAGCGTCGTGACCGGCAGCACCTCCTTGGTGGCCGAACTGAGCAGCAGTTCGTCGGCGGAGAGCACGTCGGCCTCCGGGATCGGACGCAGGTTGTAGGCGATGCCGGCGTCCTCGCACAGCTCGCGCAGCAGGTCGTAGCGGATGCCCTCCAGCACGTGTTCGCTCTTGGGCGGGCCTAGCAGCGCCCCTTCGTGCACCACCCAGACATTGCTCGCCGAGGCTTCGGTGAGCCAGCCGTCGCGGAACAGGACGGTCTCCACCGCGCCCTTGTCGGCAGACATCTGGCGCGCCAGCACGTTGCCCAGCAGCGAGATGCTCTTCACGTCTCCGCGCTCCCAGCGGAAATCGCGCGCCGTGACGCAGGCCACGCCGTGGTGGCGCTGCTCCGCGGTGGCCGGCTTCATCGGGCTGGCCATCATGAAGACCGTCGGCTCGATGTCCGCCGGCATCACGTGGTCGCGCAGCGCGACGCCGCGGGTCACCTGGATGTAGACCAGCTGGTCGTCCGCGCCCGTCTGCTCCGCCAGCGCGCCGACCAGCTTGCGGCAGCGTTCCAGCCACTGCTCGGAGGTCAGCGGCTCGGCGATGCGCAGCTTCGCCAGGCTGCGGCCGAGCCGGGCCACGTGCTCATCGAAGCGGAACAGCCGCCGGCCGTAGACCGGTACCGCCTCGTAGGCGCCGTCGCCGAAGATGAAGCCGCGGTCGAGCACCGACACCTTCGCGTCGCGCAGCGGGCCGTACTCGCCGTTCAGGTAGCACAGGGTGTCGGGCAGGGTCTGCATCGGGCGCTCCTCGCGTCGGTCCAGCTTACTTGATCCACAGGCGGATGGCATCCCAGGCGCGGCCGAAGATGCCCGCCTCCTCGACCGGCTCGAGCACCACCAGGGGCACCTCGGCCACCGGCAGGCCGGCGGACGTGCTGACCTTGATCGTGCCGACCTTCTGGTCCTTGGCGAGCGGCGCAACCAGCGGGTCGATCCGCTCGACCTGGGTCTGCAGCTTGGTGCCCTCGCCCTTCGGGACGCTGACGAACACGCTCTGCACCGCGCCGAGCTTGGCGACGTCGGCCTTGCCTTTCCAGACCGGCGGCGTGGCCAGCGGCTTGCCCGCGTCGAACAGGCGCACCGCATCCCAGGCCAGGTAGCCCCAGTTCAGCAGCTTCTGGCTCTCGTTCGCGCGCGCATCCATCGACGCGGTGTTCAGCACCACGCTGAGCAGGCGCCGCTTGCCGTTCGGGAAATCGCGCTGCGCGCTGGCCACCAGGCAGTAGCCGGCCGCCTCGGTGTAGCCGGTCTTCATCCCGTCCACGGTCGGGTCGCGCTGCAGCAGCACGTTGCGGTTGTTCTCGTTGCTGGCCGGCGCGCCTTCGTAGCGGTACTTGCGCGTCGAGTAGATCGGGTAGAACTCCGGGAAGTCCTTGATGATGCGCGAGGCGACCACGGCGATGTCGCGTGCGCTGCTGTGGTGGCCGGGCTGCGTCAATCCGGTGACGTTCTTGAACACCGTGTTCTTCAGGCCGAACGCCTGAGCCTGCCGGTTCATCATCTCGACAAAACCGTCCAGGCTGCCGCCGACGCCCTCGGCGAGCGCGACGGCCGCGTCGTTGCCCGAGTTGACGATCATGCCGCGCAGCAGGTCCGACACCTTGGGTGTGTTGCGCGGCTCGATGAACATCAGCGAGCCGCCGCCCTTGCGCTCTTCCCAGGCGCGCAGCGAGACCGGCAGCGTCTGCTCCTCGGAGATCTTCTTGTCGCGGATCGCGCTGAACACCACGTAGGCAGTCATCAGCTTGGTCAGCGAAGCGGGGTCGGCGCTGGCGTCGGCCTCGCGCTCGGCGAGCACCTGGTTGCTCGTCAGGTCCAGCAGGATGTAGCTCTTGGCGGCAATCTCGGGCGGCTGCGGCGCCTGCGCGCGCAGCGAGAGCGGGACGGTCAGGACCAGCAGGGCGGCCCATGCACGGAGTTTCTTCATCGGGAATCGGAGAGCGAAAACGGAAAAGGGTTCAGTCGGGAATTCAGTCGATCGCCGGTTGCAGCTGTCGCACCAGCGTGTTCTTCAGCAGCGCGAGCTGCCCGTGGAAGAAGTGGCCGACGCCCGGGAACACGATCACCGGCAGCGCCTGAGGGCGGGCCCAGTCGAGCGTCGCGGCCAGCGGCACCACGTCGTCGGCCTCGCCGTGGATCACGACCGTGTCGGCGGGGACCTCGGGCACGCGCTGCTTCTGCGTCGACGGCCCGACCAGCGCCAGCCGGCGCGCCTTTGCGTCCTCGGGCAGACGCTGCGCCGCGGAGGCCGCGACGAAGGCGCCGAACGAGAACCCGGCCAGCAGCAACGCCTCGCCCGGCGCGCGGTGGGCTGCGATCACGGCCAGCGCGTCGTCGATCTCGCCGCGCCCATCGTCCCAGACACCTGCGGAGGCGCCGACACCGCGGAAGTTGAAGCGCACGCTGCGCCAGCCGAGCGCGATCGCGGCGCGCGCGAGCGTCTGCGCGACCTTGTTGTCCAGCGTGCCGCCGTGCTGCGGGTGCGGGTGACAGACGACCGCGAGGCCCACCGCCGCCTGCGGCGGCCGGTCGATCGCGCATTCGAGCGCGCCGGCCGGGCCGGCGATCAGCTGGCGTTCGGTCTGCGCGTTCACCGGCCGACGTTCGGCGGCAGCAGCAGCCGCTCGACGACCTGGCCGTTCTTCAGGTGCGAGTCGACGATCTCGTCGATGTCCTGCTTGTCGACGTAGGAGTACCAGACGGCCTCGGGGTAGACGACCGCCACCGGACCGCCCGCGCAGCGGTCCAGGCAACCCGCCTTGTTGACCCGCACGCCGCCGGGTCCGGCCAGGCGCTCGGCCTTGACGCGCGCCTTGCAGTGGTCGAAGGCGCCGCGCGCATCGTGCTGCGCGCAGGCGGCCTCGCCGTTGTCCCGCTCGTTGAGGCAGAAGAAGATGTGGCGCTCGTAGTAGCTCATGCTCGGATTCTAGGTGCGGGGGGCCGCCGGCTCGTCGGCGCGGGCGCCGACCCGCACCAGCAGGTAGACCATCGCGGCGTACGGCCACAGCCAGCCGACCCATTGCGCCGCGCCGTGGAAGCGGATGAACCGGCCCTGCTCCCAGGCCAGCAGGCTCTCGGCGAAATACGGATCGGCCGGCACCTGCACCACCAGCAGCACGAGCGCGGTCAGCGCGACCAGGCCGACCCCGGCGACCATGCGCCGTGGCAGCGGCACGAGCAGCAGCGCGAGCAGCGCGCCGAGCGCGAAGCCGGCGCCGGCATTGGCGGTGCGCCAGGCCAGCGCGTGGTCCGGCCCGAAGTTCAGCGCGGTCGAGAGCGTGGTGGCGGCCCAGCCCAGCGCTGTCGCCCCGCCGACCAGCAAGAGGCGCCGCCAGCCCGGCCGCGCCACCGTGAAGGCCACCATGCAGGGCGCCAGCAGTCCGAGCGCGACGATGACGAGTTCGGTGCCCGGGGACGGCGGCCCGAGTCGCGGCTCCGCGCTGAGCCAGGGCTCGACCAGCGGCAGCACCGAGCTGCCTTCGAGCAGCTCGCGGGCCCCTTCCTGGGCCCGCACCAGCACCTGCCCGAGCCCGAGCGGCAAGGGCGCCGGGAACAGCAGCCCGATCGGCCAGAGCAGCAGCAAGGCCAGGCCGCCGGCGCTGCGGCCGATGAACCAGCGGTCGCGCACGGCCTGCCAGCGTTCGACCCCGCCCAGTCGATGCACCAGGGCACCGATCGCCACGCCGGCCGCCGTACCCAGCGTGTTCAGCGCCAGGTCGACGTTCGACGGCACCCGGCGCGGCAGGAAGTTCTGCAGCAGTTCCATCGCCAGCGACAGTACGCAGCCCGCCGCCAGCGTCGTCCAGGCCGCCCGGGCCTGCGCCGCGCCGCGGCGCACCTGGGCGCCGAAGAGCAGCGCGCCGAGCGGCATGTAGCCGAGCAGGTTGGCGACCAGGTCGAAACCGCTCCAGTAGCGTGACGGCGGCGCCACCAGGAACTGCAGCAGCGGTGCGCTCGAATCGCGCCAGCCCGAGAACGGGTACAGGCTCGCGTAGCCGATCAGCGCCGCATAAAGCCAGGCCAGCGGGACGGCGGAACTGCGGTGACCCACCACGGCGACAGCGGGTCAGAACGGCTTGACCACCACCAGGACGACGATGGCAGCGAAGAACAGCACCGCGGTTTCGTTGAAGACACGGAACCAGCGCTCGCTGCGCCGGT
This sequence comes from Piscinibacter sp., assembly GCA_019635485.1. GTDB lineage: Bacteria > Pseudomonadota > Gammaproteobacteria > Burkholderiales > Burkholderiaceae_C > Piscinibacter. Next base: position 17,633 of record JAHBZL010000029.1, read on the forward strand.
TCGTGAACTGCTCGAAGCGCCGCAGCAGCGATCGGCACGCATGGTGGTAGCCGATCGCGCCCACCACCAGCAGCAGCTTGGCGTGCAGCCAGCCGTTGCCCGGCCCGCGCCCGATTCCGTAGTAGAGCCACAGCACCAGCCCCAGCCCGAGCGCCGGGATCATCAGCAGCCCGCCGAACCGGTACAGGCGGCGCGCCATCATCAGCAGCCGCTCGCGCTCGGCGTGGCTGTCCGCCGGGACCGACGCGAGGTTGACGAAGATGCGTGGCAGGTAGAACAAGGCGGCGAACCAGGCCGCCACGAAAACGATGTGGAACGCTTTCACCCAGAGCATCGGGGCATTATGGCGGGCGCATAAGAAAAGCCCCGGCGCGAGGCCAGGGCTCGAAAAGCCTTATCGCTGTCATCACGGTAAGGCACCTGCTCAGGGAGGAAAAGCAGGGAACGACAGCCTTGCAGCTATCATTCAATCAATACTTTAGCAGATGCCGCGCGAATTTCTACACGCCGATGGCCCCTCCCGGTCGGCAAAGAAATGTGTCCGAGGCCGCGGCCATCCACCATGCAGACTCCACCCCCCTTCCCCGCCAGCCGCCCGCGGCGCCTGCGGCGTGACGACTTCACCCGCGCGCTGGTGCGCGAGCACCGGCTCGACCCGAGCGACCTGATCCTCCCGGTGTTCGTGCTGGCCGGCAGCAACGTCGTGCAGGACGTCGCGTCGATGCCCGGGGTCCAGCGTCTCAGCCTGGACCGCCTGCTGCCCGTGGCGGAGGACTGCGTCTCCCTCGGCATCCCGGTGCTGGCACTGTTCCCGGTGCTCGACCAGTCGCTGAAGAGCGAGGACGGCCGCGAGGCGCTGAACCCGGAAGGGCTGGTGCCCACCGTCGTGCGCGAGCTGAAGAAGCGCTTCCCGGAACTCGGGGTGATGACCGATGTCGCGCTGGACCCGTTCACCAGCCACGGCCAGGACGGCCTGCTCGACGCCACCGGCTACATCCTGAACGACGAGACGGTCGCGGTGCTGACGCAGCAGGCCCTGGTGCAGGCCGAGGCCGGCGTGGACATCGTCGCGCCGAGCGACATGATGGACGGCCGCATCGGCGCGATCCGCGAGGCGCTCGAGGCCAAGGGCCGCATCCACACGCGCATCATGGCCTACAGCGCCAAGTACGCGAGCGCGTTCTACGGCCCGTTCCGCGACGCGGTCGGCTCGGCGGCGAACCTCGGCAAGAGCAACAAGAAGGTCTACCAGATGGACCCGGGCAACAGCGACGAGGCCCTGCGCGAGGTGGCGCTGGACATCGCCGAGGGCGCCGACATGGTGATGGTCAAGCCCGGCCTGCCCTACCTGGACATCGTGCGGCGCGTGAAGGACCAGTTCCGCCTGCCGACCTTCGCCTACCAGGTCAGCGGCGAATACGCGATGCTGAAGGCCGCCGCCGCCAACGGCTGGCTGGACCACGACGCGGTGATGCTGGAGAGCCTGCTGGCCTTCCGCCGGGCCGGCGCCGACGGCGTGCTCACCTATTTCGCGCGCGACGCGGCAAGGCTGATCCGGGCGCGCTAGTCTTCGCGCCCATGCGCATCTTCCACGCCAGCGGGGAGCAGTTCACCGAGCTCCCGGACCTGCCCGACACGCTGCCGACCACCGGCTACCTGTGGATCGGCAGCGCGCGGCGCGAGTTCGAGGTGGGCAGCGCGACGCTGCAGGCCGCGCTGCACCGCTGGTACGCCACGCAGGTGGTCGACCTGCACGTCTCCGACCTGCTGAACAACCAGCTGCCGTCCCACTTCGACTACACCTCGGGCTACGACCTGCTGGTGTTCCGCCGCCTGGCCGCCGGCGCCGGCACGGCCGGCAAATTCCTCGACGAGAGCCACGGCACCTCGGCTTCGGCCAAGTCGGCGCTGGAGGCGATCGACACCAGCCCGGTCGGCTTCGTCGTGCTCGACAAAGTGCTGATCACGGTCCACCCGACCGACTGCCAGGTGCGCGAGTTCTTCTCGACCCGGTTGCTGCAGCAGGCCCAGATCGGCGAGGCGCGTGCCGGCGGGCGTCTGCCGACCAGCCCCGCCGACCTGATGCTGCGCATGGTCAACCACATGGTGGACAGCTACCTCGAGCTGCGCCGCCTGCTGACGCGCCAGTTCACCTACCTGCAGCAGGAGCTGTTCCGGCCGCGCAGCAACTTCCGCAACTGGCACCTGCTGCTGGAGTCGCGCAACGCGCTGCACATGCTGGAGGACACCTGCGAGGACCAGCGCAGCGCGATGATCGAATGGATCGACGCGCTCGAGGAATGGCCCGACGTGCCGGATCCCGCCGTGCGCCGCGAGCGCGAATTGCTGCGACTGCGCTCGCGCGACGTGATCGAGCACATCGAGCGCGTGCTGACGCACGTGCGTCGCCTCGAATCCTCCGCCGAGACCGCGGTGCAGATGCACTTCTCGGCGCAGAGCCACCGCACCAACAACATCATGCGTGCGTTGACCGTGCTGACCGCGATCTTCCTGCCGCTGAACCTCGTCACCGGCTTCTTCGGCATGAACTTCGACGCCCTGCCGCTGATCCACAGCGCCACCGGGTTCTGGGTCGCCGCGCTCATCATGCTCGCGCTGGGCATCGGGCTGAGCGTGTACTTCTGGCGCAAGAACTACCTGGGCAGCACGCCTTGAGCGCGCTTCGATTCAGCCCGCGGCAGCTCGCGCTGCTGGTCGCGCTCACGCTCATCTGGGGCCTGAACTGGCCGGTGATGAAACTCGGGGTCAGCCAGTTCCCGCCGCTGACCTTCCGTGCCCTGTCGATGTGGCTGGGCCTGCCCGTGCTGTGGCTGGCGCTGCGCGCGCTGAAGGTGCCGCTGACCATCCCGCGCGCCGAATGGCCCGAGCTGGCGCGGTTGAGCGTGACCAACATGATCGTCTGGCACGTGCTGGCGATCATCTCGGTGCAGGCGCTGTCCTCGGGGCGGGCGGCGATCCTCGGTTACACGATGCCGGTATTCTCGGCGCTGTGGGGCATGACGCTGTTCGGCCAGCGCCTGAACGCGCGCCAGCTGGCCGGCGTGGCGGCCGCCGCGCTGGGCGTCGCACTGCTGCTCTGGCACGAACTGGCGCGCATGGCGGGCCGGCCCTGGGCGGCCGCCGGCATGCTGGTCGCCGCCGCGGTGTGGGCGCTCGGCACGCAGCAGCTGCGCCGCACCGCGATGCGTTCGGCGACGCTCGCGATCGTGTTCTGGATGACGGTGCTGACGACGCTGGTGATGACCGTGCTGGCCAGTGCGCTGGAGCACGGGCGCTGGTCCGCGCCGAACCCGGCGGTCTGGGCGACGATCCTCTACAACGCCGTGCTGATCTTCGGCTTCGCCCAGCCGGTCTGGCTGTACCTGGCGCGCAACCTGCCGCCGATCGCCTCCACGCTGTCGGTGATGCTGATCCCGGTGCTGGGCGTGCTGTCCGGTGCGGCCTGGCTCGGCGAAGTGCTGCACTGGCAGGACTTCGCGGCGATCGCGCTGATGCTGACGGCGATCGCCTCGGTGCTGCTGCCGCAGCGCGCGACCGGGCCGGTCGGTCAGGGCGCCGCGTAGGGGTCGGGAAAGCCGAGCGCCGCGAGAATGCGCGTCTCGCGCGCCTCCATCACGCGTGCGTCGCGCAACCGCTCGTGGTCATAACCCTGTGCATGCAGCGCGCCGTGCACCAGCAGGTGCGCGTAGTGCGCCTCCAGCGCGAGGCCCTGCTCGCGTGCCTCGCGCTCGACCACCGGCGCACACAGCACGAGGTCGGCGACGACGGTCGGCGCCCGCTCGTAGTCGAAGGTCAGCACGTTGGTCGCGTAGTCGCGGCCGCGGAAGTCGCGGTTCAGCGCCTGGCCTTCCGGCGCGTCGACGATCCGCACGGCGATCTCCGCCGGCGCGTCGAGCGCGGCGCGCAGCCAGCGGGCGACGCGGTGCCGCGGCAGCTCGCGGCGGTGCCGCGGATCGCCGAACTGCAGCGCGAGCGTCAGCGCCTCACGCCCGATCATCGGAGCCGCGGGCGTCGTAGGCCTCGACGATGCGCGCCACCAGCGGGTGGCGCACGACGTCGGCGGCGGTGAAGCGGGTCGTCGCGATGCCGCGCACGCGGCGCAGCACACGTTCGGCATCGATGAGCCCGCTCTGCGTGCCGCGCGGCAGGTCGATCTGGCTCACGTCGCCGGTCACCACCGCCTTGGCGCCGAAGCCGATGCGCGTCAGGAACATCTTCATCTGCTCGGGCGTCGTGTTCTGCGCCTCGTCGAGGATCACGAACGCATGGTTCAGCGTGCGGCCGCGCATGAAGGCCAGCGGCGCGATCTCCAGCAGCCCCTTCTCGAAGGCCTTGGTGACGCGGTCGAAGCCCATCAGGTCGTACAGCGCGTCGTACAGCGGGCGCAGGTAGGGATCGACCTTCTGCGCCAGGTCGCCGGGCAGGAAGCCGAGCCGCTCGCCGGCCTCGACGGCCGGCCGCGTCAGGATGATGCGCTGCACCTGGCTGCGCTCCAGCGCATCGACCGCGCAGGCCACGGCCAGGAAGGTCTTGCCGGTGCCGGCGGGGCCGATGCCGAAGGTGATGTCGTGCGCCAGCATGTTGCGCAGGTAGGTCACCTGGTTCGGCGTGCGCCCGGCCAGGTCGGCGCGCCGCGTGTGCAGCACGATCTCCGCCTCGTCCGGCTCGGCGCGTTCGGTGCGGCTCTTGACCGCCCGCAGCGCAGGCGGCCCCTTCAAGTCCGATTGCGCCTCGAACAGCGCCAACTGCAGCTGCTCGGCCCCGATCGGCCGGCGCGCCCGGTCGTACAGCGACTGCAGCAGCGCCACGGCACGCTCGGCCTGGCGCTTGCCGCCTTCGACGCGGAACGACTCGTTGCGGCGGGTGATGCTCACGTCCAGCGCCGCCTCGATGCTGCGCAGGTGCTCGTCCAGGCTGCCGCACAGGTGCGCCAGCCGGGCGTTGTCGGAGGGGATGAAGGCGTGGCGCAGGATCACGGCCGGCATTGTCGCCGCAAGCCATCCTGCACAATTGTCCGGATGACCCCGGCCGCCCTGTCACGCCTCGTCGCGCACGCGCTGCGCGTCTGCGCCCTGCTGGGCCTGCTCGGGCTGCCGGCCGTCTCGGCCGGGGCAGCGTCGCAGCCGACGCAGGTGCTGCAGTCCGCGCTGGCGGTGGCCAGCGAGGCGGACCACTTCCCGGACCGCGATCCGGACGTCGCCGAGGTGTCGCTGCCGGACGACTGGTCGTCCCGCTCGCCGCGGCTGGACGGCACCGTCTGGTACCGGGTGCGCTTCGACCCGGCCGCGGGCATCGACCGCAGCGACCTGCTGGCGCTGTACGTGCCGCGCGTGTGCAGCAACTTCGAGGTGTTCCTGAACGGCCGGCTGATCCACCGCGGCGGCAGCATGCAGGAACCGCTGACGCGCAACTGCCACTACCCCCAGCTGGTCCCGCTGCCGGGCGGGCTGCTGCTGTCGCGCGGCAACGTGCTGGACCTGAAGGTGCGCGGCCACGCGCTGCAGCGTGTCGCGGCCCGGCAGCGCGCCGCCGGGCTGTCCGAGCTGATGCTGGGCGAGCAGGGCGCGCTGCGCGCGCGGCAGGAACAGGACCGCTTCTGGAACGTCGACATGGTGGCGGCGGCCAACCTGGCGCTGGCGGTGCTCGGCGCGGTGCTGGTGGTGCTGGCCTGGCTGAACCGGCGCGAGGCCGCGATGGGCTACTTCGGCCTGATGGCGCTCGGCTGGGCGGCCCTGTCGGGTCGGCTGTGGTGGCGCGACATCCCGCTGGACGGCGCCAGCGTCGAGTTCCTGGTCTGCCTCGGCTTCACGCCGATCCTGGCGCTCGCGGTGCAGTTCCTGCTGAGCCACGCCAACGTACGCTCGCGCGTGCTCGAGGCGGCGCTGCTCGCGCAGTGCGTGATCCTGCCGATGAGCCTGCTGCTGGCGGGGCCCGCGCGCCTGTTCGAGCTCGCCAGCGCCTGGTACCTGGTGCTGGCCGCCGAAGGCGTCGGCGCGATGGTGCTGTACCTGCGCATCACCTGGCGCGAACGCCGCAACGAGTTCTGGACCATGGCGCCGGCACTGGCCGCGGCCGGCGGGGTGCTGCTGTTCGAGGTGGCCGTGCAGCGCGGCTGGCTCGCCGCACCGCCGGTGGCGCTGCTGCAGTTCGTGATGCCGATGCTGATGGTCGCGCTGGCGCTGCGCCTGCTGATGGTGTTCGGCCGCCAGCAGCGCCATGTCGACCTGGGCCGCCACGCGATGGAGGCGCGCATCCGCGAGATCACCACCGAGGTCGAGCGCAACTACGCGCAGCTGGCCGAGATGCGCGTGGAGCAGGTGACGCAGCAGGAGCGCAAGCGCATCGCGGCCGACCTGCACGACGACCTCGGCGCCAAGCTGCTGACCATCGTGCACACCAGCGAGAGCGAGCGCATCTCGACGCTGGCCCGCGAGGCGCTGGAGGAGATGCGCCTGTCGGTGCGCGGGCTGACCGGCAAGCCGGTGCGCCTGGCCGACGCGCTGGCGGACTGGCGCGCCGAGACCGTCTCGCGGCTCGGCCAGGCCAACGTCGAGATCGACTGGCGCAGCCTCGCCGAGGAGACCGAGCAGGTGCTGCCGGCGCGCGGCTACGTGCAGACCACGCGCATCCTGCGCGAGGCGGTCAGCAACATCATCAAGCACAGCGGCGCCTCGCACTGCAAGGTGCGCTGCGCGATCGCGGACGGCCAGTTCGGCATCAACATCCAGGACAACGGCAAGGGCATCCCGATGGAGCTGGACGGCAAGCTCGACCGCGGCCACGGCATGTCCAGCATGAAGCACCGCGCCAAGCAGATGCAGGGGCAGTGCCTGGTCGAGTCCGGCCCCGGGTACGGCACCGTGATCCGCCTCACGCTGCCGCTCGGCCCCGAGCTGCCGGCCGGCGCGGCGCGCTGATACGATCCGACGCTGGCGGGCCCGTCGCGGCCCCGGACGAGGTGTGCCATGAAGAACATCCTCCTGCTCGAGGATCTGCCCGAGATCCGCACCTGGCTGAAGGCGTTGGTGACCCAGGTGTTCCCGCAGTCCCAGATTTCAGAGGCGGCCCGCGTGCATGACGCGCTGGGCCTGATCAGCGCGGTGAAGTTCGATCTCGCGCTGATCGACCTCGGCCTGCCCGACGGCTCCGGCGTCGACGTGGTCGCCGCGCTGCGCGAGCAGCAGCCCGAGGCGCAGTCGGTGGTGGTGACCATCCACGACGACGACGACCACCTGTTCCCGGCGCTGCAGGCCGGTGCCTTCGGCTACGTGCTGAAGGAGCAGGCGCGCGAGCTGATCGCCGAGCAGCTCAACCGCATGAGCCAGGGCGAGCCGCCGCTGTCGCCCTCGATCGCGCGCAAGGTCATCTCGTACTTCGCCGCCCAGGCCAAGCCGCAGAAGGACTCGCTGCCGCACGTGCAGCTGACCGACCGCGAGAACGAGGTGCTGCTGCGCGTCGCCAAGGGTTTCACGCTGCCGGAGATCGGCGTGCAGCTGAACCTGTCGCGCCACACGATCGCCGACTACGTCAAGCAGATCTACCGCAAGCTCAACGTGAGCTCGCGCGCCGAGGCGGCCCTCGAGGCGCAGCGGCTGGGCCTGTTCGGACGAGGCCGCTGATGGGCGGCAACCCGGCGCCGGGTGCCCGATCTTGATCGGCCGGCTGACCGGCACGCTGGCCGAGAAGTCGCCGCCGCAGGTGCTGGTGGACGTGGGCGGCGTCGGCTACGAGGTCGACGTGCCGATGAGCAGCTTCTACAACCTGCCCGGCCTCGGCGAGCGGGTCACGCTGCTGACCCACTTCGTCGTGCGCGAGGACGCGCAGCTGCTGTACGGCTTCCTGACGCACGACGAGCGCGCCACCTTCCGCCAGCTGGTCCGCATCAGCGGCGTCGGCCCGCGCACGGCGCTGGCCATTCTCTCCGGCCTGTCGGTGGCCGAACTCGCGCAGGCCGTCAGCCTGCAGGAAAGCGGCCGGCTCGTGAAGGTGCCGGGGATCGGCAAGAAGACCGCCGAGCGCCTGCTGCTCGAGCTGAAGGGCAAGCTCGGCGATGCGCTGGCCGCGCCGGCCAGCGTCGGCAGCGACGCGCAGGCCGACATCCTGCAGGCGCTGCTGGCGCTGGGCTACAACGACCGCGAGGCGTCGGCCGCGCTGAAGGCGCTGCCCCGGGACATCGGCGTGAGCGACGGCATCAAGGCGGCGTTGAAGGCGCTCGCGCGCTGACGCCCCTGCGGCCGCGGGCGCCGCGCGGATAATCGGTCCATGAGCATCCAGACCGACGACTTCGCCCCCGCCCGACGGGTCGTCAGTGCCGCGCCCGCCTCGCCCAACGAGGAGGCGATCGAACGCGCGCTGCGGCCCAAAGGGCTGGCGGAGTACGTGGGTCAGGCGAAGGTGCGCGAGCAGCTCGAGATCTTCATCGGCGCCGCGAAGAAGCGCAGCGAGGCGATGGACCACGTGCTGCTGTTCGGCCCGCCGGGCCTGGGCAAGACCACGCTGTCGCACATCATCGCGCACGAGCTGGGCGTGCACCTGCGGCAGACCTCCGGCCCGGTGCTCGAGAAGCCCAAGGACCTGGCCGCGATCCTGACCAACCTCGAGCGCAACGACGTGCTCTTCATCGACGAGATCCACCGGCTCTCGCCGGTCGTCGAGGAGATCCTCTACCCTGCGCTGGAGGACTACCAGATCGACATCATGATCGGCGAAGGCCCGGCGGCGCGCTCGATCAAGCTCGACCTGCAGCCCTTCACGCTGGTCGGTGCGACGACCCGCGCCGGCATGCTGACCAACCCGCTGCGCGACCGCTTCGGCATCGTCGCGCGGCTCGAGTTCTACAGCCCGCCGGAACTGGCGCATATCGTGGGCCGCTCGGCCGGCCTGCTCGAGGTGCCCATCGACGAGGCCGGCGCGTTCGAGATCGCGCGCCGCTCGCGCGGGACGCCGCGCATTGCCAACCGGCTGCTGCGCCGGGTGCGCGACTACGCCGAGGTGAAGGGCGACGGACGCATCGTGCAGGCGCTCGCGGAGAAGGCGCTCGCGATGCTGGACGTCGACCCGCTCGGCTTCGACCTGATGGACCGCAAGCTGCTCGAGGCGGTGGTACACCGCTTCGACGGCGGCCCGGTCGGGCTGGACAACGTCGCCGCCGCGATCGGCGAGGAGCGCGACACGATCGAGGACGTGATCGAGCCCTACCTGATCCAGCAGGGTTACCTGCAGCGCACGCCTCGGGGCCGTGTGGCGACGCTGGCCGCCTACCGCCACCTCGGCGTCGCGCCGCCGAAAGGCGCGCCGGCCGACCTGTTCGACGGCGCCTGAGCACGGCGCCCCTCACCGGAGCCCGCCGATGGCCTCGCCTCCCCTGACCCCGGCCGACAAGGACGCCGACCGCCACGCCTGGGCGATGCTGCAGCGCGCCCGACCGACGGTCGACTGGGACAAGAGCACGCTGCGCCGCGCCGACCTGACCGGCGAGGGCCAGTGGTCGCGCGTGATGGCCGGTCACGACGACGAGCGGCATCTGTACGTCGGCGTCGTGCGTCCCGGCCGCGAAGGCCCGACCAACCCGCACGTGGTCGTGGTCGGCGACGTCAAATCGCTCTCGCTGGGATTCCACAAGCTCGAGCGCCCGGAGCAGTGCTGCGCCCTCGACGACACCCCGCTGGAAGGCTGCCGTCCGCGGCGCGGCAAGAGCGGCCTGACGCTGACGGTCGATGGCGCGACCGTCACCCGGCTGTACTGGAACGGCCCGGCGAAACGCTTCGACGTCACGCCGGGACGGCTGCCCTCAGAGTAGGTCCTCGATCACCAGCCGGTGGTATTTCTCGGCCAGCAGCGCGCCGTGGCCGCGCACCGTGGCCGCCACGCGCCCGGCCTGCTCGTCATCCGGCGCGAACACGATCAGCCAGCTCGCCCCGTCGGCCGCCAGGGCCTTGTACTTGCGCATCAGCGACACCTCGTAGCCGAAGCCGGCGAAGTCGCTGGTGTGCTGCAGCATCCGGTCCATCTCGTCGTTTTCCTCGGCGGCGCTGTATTCGAGCACGTCGTCGCGTTCGAATCCCTGCTGCAGCAGGGCGCGCACCGCCGCGGCGGCCGAGTCGTCGTCGGGCATCGCCACCACCACGTGACCGATCGGCTTGAAGGCGCCGAGCGAATGCGGGTGGTCGGCCTTGGTCATGCGCTTGAGGGCCATGATCGCAAGCCTCCTTGGCAGGGTGGTGCGGCCACTGTACGCCGCTGCCCGCCGGACCGGAAACCCGCGCCCGCGTCCCGGTCTTGCGCCGGCCTCAGCGCATGCAGCCGCGTGCGTCGACCGGCCAGACGGCCTCGACCCGGCCCGACGCGAGCCCGCCGCGCACGACGACGTAGTGGTCGTGCAGGTTGACGGTCGGGTCGCAATGCCCGGGCACCAGCCAGACCGTCTCGCCGAGCGCCGGCAGCGTGGCACCGGCGGCTCGGCGGCGCAGGATGCCGTGTTCGTCGCCGCCGTTCACGAAGTCGAGCTCGTGGCCCCAGATGCGCGGCAGGCCGGAGTCGATCGCGTGGGCCTTGTGGCCGGCATCGACGACGACGTGCGAGGTGCCGGCGCTCATCACCTGGCTCTTGACGAACAGCGCGTGCTCGAAGGCGGGCGCGTGCGGGGTGGCCTGGTTGTCGGCGTAGTCGCGGTCCATGAACACGTAGCTGCCGGACTGCAGTTCGCCGTACAGGCCGCTCATGCTCTCGTGCACGAAGGTGCCGGTGCCGGCCCCGGTGACCAGCGGGCAGGCGATGCCGGCGGCCGTGACGCTGGCCTGCGCGGCACGCGCCAGCGCGACGGCGTGGCGGATCGCGCTGTCGCGCTCGGCCGGCAGGCGCAGGTGCTGGGCCCGCCCGTGATACGCCTGCAGGCCCGCGAAGCGCAGGCCATGCGACACCACCTGGTGCGCGAGCGCGCCGGCGGCGGTCGGCGCGACGCCACAGCGGCCGTGACCGACATCGACCTCGACGAACACGTCCAGCATCGTGCCCTGCGCGCGCAGCGCCTGCGCCAGGCGGTCGACGCCGAGCGCGGAATCGACCGCGATGGCCAGTCTGACGCGCCCGGCCAGCGCCGCCACCTGTGCCAGCTTGGCTGCGTCGACCACCTCGTTGCTGATGTACAGGTCGGAGACACCCTGCGCCGCGAGCGCCTCGGCTTCGCTCGGCTTCTGCACGCAGACGCCGACCGCGCCGGCCTCGAGCTGCAGCCGCGCCACCGCCGCGCTCTTGTGCGTCTTCGCGTGCGGGCGCAGCTTCATGCCGTGCTCGCGCGCGTAGGCGGCCATGCGGGCGACGTTGCGCTCCAGCGCATCCAGGTCGACCACCAGCGCCGGCGTGTCGATCGCCTCGACCGGGTCGCCGATCCGCGCGGCGGGCAGGTTCATGGGCGTGTGCCTCCGTCGCTGAACTCGTCGTGCACGGCGGCGTCGAGGTGGCCCGTGTCGGCCCAGCCGACCAGCGTGAAGCCCGCGCCGGTGTGCAGCAGCCGGTTGATGCTGGCGTTGCCGAGCTGCCAGGAGCGCGGCGCGCGCAGGTCGACACGCGTCGCCGCGCGGTACAGGCAATCGAGCACGCCGCCATGCGCGACCAGCGCCACGACGTCGCCGGGATGCGCCTGCGCCAGCCGCGTGGCCGCGGCGACGCAGCGCTCGTAGAAGGTGGTCAGCGTCTCGCCGCCCGGCGGGCCGAACTCGGGGTCGCGGCGCCGCCAGCGCTCGCTCTCGACCGGCCAGCGCTGCTCGATCTCGGCCCAGGTCTGGCCCTCGAAGCTGCCGAACGCGCGCTCGCGCAGACCCCGGTCCTCGAGCACCGGCAGGCCGACCACCCGGGCCAGCGCGTCGGCCGTCTGGCGTGCACGCTGCAGGTCGCTCGAATAGACATGGGTCAGCCCCTCGTCGGCGAGCGCCCGGGCGAGCCGGTCGGCCTGCCAGCGCCCGGTGGCGTTCAGCGGGATGTCGAGCTGCCCCTGGATGCGCGTGCCGACGTTCCAGTCGGTCTCGCCGTGACGGATCGCGACGATGCGCGTGGCGGCGTTCAAGCGATCAGCCGCTTGTTCAGCGTGTAGGCGCCCGAGTAGGTGGCCTCGGCCAGCACGTGCGGGTAGATCGCCTGGCGCACCTGCGCGCCGGTGAAGCGGCCCTCGACGGGCGCGCGCTCCACCGCCAGCGCGTACAGCGTGAACAGGTAGTGGTGGATCAGCGAGTCGTTGAAGGGCGGGAAGGGGCCGTCGTAGCCGTAGTAGTCGCCGGCCATCTGCGCGTCGGCGGCGAACCAGCCGGTGTAGTCGTTGATGCCGTGGCGCGCGCCATGCAGCGTCGCCGGGCCGGCCTTGCCGCGGGCGGTGAAACCGCGGCTGAATTCGCCCTCGGCGATCGTGTGCAGCGCCGGTGGCAGGTCGACCAGCACCCAGTGGAAGAAGTCGACGCGGGGCAGGTCCTGCGGCACCTCGCGGTCCGGCTGGTTGACGTCGTCGCCGCGGCTGGGCACGTCGAAGTCGTGGCAGATCAGCGCGTACGAGCGGGTGCCGACCGGCGCGTCGCTCCAGGCCAGGTGCGGGTTCAGGTTGTCCGAGAAGCCCACGCCGCCGGCCGCCTCCAGCCTGCCGGCCGCGTAGCGCGGCGGGATGCGCTCGCCGTTGACCCAGCTGTCGCTCCAGAGTCTCATCGTGTCTCCTCCTGCGCCGTCGTCACACGCCCCAGACGATCTCCTGGTCCGCGGCGTGCGCACGTTTCATCATCTCCAGCATCGGCCAGGCGCGCTGGCGAAGGGTGACGCCTTCGGGCGGCTGCAGCGTGCGCCCCTCGGCCGCGGCCTCCCGCTCCGCGCGTTCGCGCGCCGCCTCCTCGGCCGCCACGGCATGCTCGATGGCCGCCATCGCGGCCGGCATCGCGGCGGGCTCGATGATGCCCTGCGCCGCCGGCTCCTTGCCGATGATGCGCAGCACATGGTCTCCGGACGGCCCCATCATGATGACGTCGCCGGCCGCCTTGGACTTGAACTTGTAGATCATGTGTCGCCGGGCCGGTACATGTAGCCGCGGTTGAAGGGATAGGCCGATTGTGCTCCGCGCAGCGCACCCACCTCGAGATCGCCGCTCGGCCGCGCCGCGAGCATCTGGTACAGCGAGATCCAGCCGTGTTCGAAACACATCGCGCTGCCGGCCAGATAGAGGCGGTAGGCACGCACCACGGCCTCGCGCGTCAGGCGGCGCGCCGAGTCGAGATTGGCCTCCAGGGCATCGCTCCAGGCCCACAGCGTGCGCGCATAGTGCGGCCGCAGGCTCTCGACGTCCACCGGCTCGAGCGCCTCTTCGCTCATCGTCTTGAGCACCTGCGAAACGTGCAGCAGCTCCCCGCCGGGGAAGATGTAGCGCTCGATGAAGTCGCCCATGCCGGCGCCGAGCTGCTCGTTGCGGGTGCCGCCCGCGGTGATGCCGTGGTTCAGCAGCAGGCCGCCGGGCCGCAGCAGCCGGTGGATCTTCGCGAAGTAGTCGGGCAGGCGGACCAGGCCGACGTGCTCGAACATGCCAACCGAGGCGATCTTGTCGTAGGGCTCGTCCTCCGGCAGCTCGCGGTAGTCGCGCAGGTCCATGCTGACGCGCCCGCCCAGCCCGCGCTCCTCGATGAGCCGGTTGACGTGCGCATGCTGGTTGCGGCTGAGCGTGATGCCGTGCGCCTTCACGCCGTAGTGCTCCGCCGCCCACAGGAGCAGCGCGCCCCAGCCGGCGCCGATGTCCAGGAACCGTTCCCCTTCGCGCAGCATCAGCTTGCGGCAGATGTGGTCGAGCTTGGCCTCCTGCGCCTGCGCCAGCGCCATGCCGCGCTCGCGGTAGTAGGCACAGGAGTAGACGCGGCGCGGGTCCAGCCAGAGCGCGTAGAAGTCGTCCGAGACGTCGTAGTGGTGTTCGATCTGCCGCGCGTCCGCCTCGGGGGCGTGGCGGTTGCGCGACTTGACGTGGCGCCAGATCTCGCGCCACCAGGTCAGCGGCAGCGTGTCGGGGCGGGTCGGGTCGTCGCCGATCATCTGCGCCGCGATCGCCATCAGGTCGCGCAGGTGGCCGTCGAAGTCGAGCCGGCCTTCCACGTAGTCCTGGCCGACCCGCCCGATCTGCCCCGCGACGAGGTGGGCCAGGCCGGCGTAGTCCTTCAGGTGCAGCGTGACGACGGCAGGCTCGGGGCCGAAGCGGCGGCCGCCGGGCAGCACCACGGCCAACGGCAGGTTCAGGCCGGCGAGTTTGCGTTCGAGAGCGGTGTCCAGGGGACCCATGCGCAACCTCCTTGCGCAAGGGACTTTACAAAAACCGTGCCCAGTCGTCAGGAGGCGCCGTCGTACCCGACCCGTCCGGGGTGTCGGCGCAGCGGCACGACGCGCGGCGTCGTCTCCGCCTGGCCGGCCAGCAGCGACTCGAAGCTGCGCACATCGAGCGCCGGCGAGTAGAGGTAGCCCTGGTATTCGTCGCAGCCGGCCTGGCGCAGGAAGTTGCGCTGGGCCTCGGTTTCCACGCCCTCGGCGATCACCTGCAGTTGCAGCGCCCGGCCGAGGTCGATGATCGCGCTGACGATGCCGGCGTCGGCGGCGTCATCCGGGAGGTCCTTCACGAAGGCACGGTCGATCTTCAGGCGGCCGATCGGCAGCCGCTTCAGGTAGCCCAGGCTCGAATAGCCGGTGCCGAAGTCATCCACCGCGAGGTGCACGCCGAGGCGGGCCAGGGCATGCAGGCGGGCCAGGGTGTCCTCCGCGTCCTGCAGCAGGATCGACTCGGTCAGCTCCAGTTCCAGCCACTGCGCCGGCAGCGCGGCCGCGCGCAGCGTCGCCGCGACGCCGTCGACGAAGCCCGGCTGGCGGAACTGCAGCGCCGACACGTTGACCGACACGCGCAGCGAGCGCCCGCGGGCGTGCCACAGCGCCGCCTGCGCGACCGCCTGGCGCAGCACCCAGTCGCCGATCGCGACGATGAAGCCGCTCTCCTCGGCCACCGGAATGAAGGCTCCGGGAGCGACCTCGCCCAGCTCCGGATCGCGCCAACGGATCAGTGCCTCCGCGCCGAGCACCGCGCCGCTGCGCAGATCGACCTGCGGTTGGTAGTGCAGCCGGAAGCGCTGCTGGGCGAGCGCCTGGCGCATCGCATGGTCCAGCCGCATGCGGGTGCGCAGCAGCGATTCGGGCACGGCCGCGTGCGGGCTGCCGAAGCGGTAGGCGTTGCGGCCCGACTGCTTGACCTCGCGCATGGCGGCGTCGGCGTGGCCGAGCAACTGGTCGGTGCCGGCGCCATCGGTCGGGTGCAGCGCGATGCCGACGCTGCCGGTGACCGTGAACTTCAGGCCGTCGAGCGTGAAGGGGCGCTGCAGTGCCTCCATCACCCGGCGCGCGGCGGCTTCGGCGCCGGCCGCGTCGGAACGCTGCGCGAGCAGTACGAACTCGTCCCCGCCGAGGCGGGCGATGGTGTCGATCTGGCGTACGCAGGCTTGCAGCCGCTCGGCGACCTCCACCAGCACGCGGTCGGCAACGCCGTGGCCCAGCGTGTCGTTGATGTGCTTGAAGCGGTCCAGGTTCAGCAGCAGCAGCGCGAACGGCGTGCCGTCGCGCTGCGTCTGCGCCAGCGCACGCTCGATTCGGTCGGCCAGCAGCGCGCGGTTCGGCAGCCCGGTCAGCAGGTCGTTGTGCGAGAGCTGCTCGATGCGCTTGTGCGCCGCGATGCGCTCGGTGATGTCGCGGAACGAGTAGACGCGCCCGATCGGGCGGCCGCCGGTGCACTGCGGCCGCGTGATGCGCTCGAGCACGGTGCCGGAGTGCAGCACGATCTGGTCGCTCGCGTGCATCATCGTCGCCTCCTCGATCGCGGTGATCCGGCGCATGTAGGGCCCCGGGTCGACGACGCTGCGGCGCATCCAGTCCATCACCGCGTCGTCGTCGCGCCGCAGCAGCAGGTCCTCGGGGATGCCCCACAGCTCGGCGAAGCGGTGGTTGCAGTGGCGAATGCGTCCGGCCAGGTCGGTGACCAGCAGGCCGTCGGCGGTGGATTCCAGCGTCGCCGCGAGTTCCGCGGTGGTGGTCTCGAGGGCCCGTTCGGTACGTAGCTGCTCGGTGCGATCGTGCAGGCTGACGAGGTAGAGACGACCACCGTCGGTCTGCACCGGCGCGATGCGCCGCGTCACCGCGGCGGTGCCTCCGTCGAAGCGCCGCACCAGCGTGTCGGACAGCAGTTCGTGCCCGCCGCGGCCGGCAGCCAGTTCGTCCCAGAAGATCAGGTCCTCGGGAGCGGCGGCCAGCGTGCGCATCGACTGCCCGGCCAGCTCGGCCGCGCTGCAGCCGAAGAGAGCCCCGGCCGCCGGGTTGGCGGCCACCACCAGCAGGCGGGTCGGCTCGACCAGCCAGGCGGCCGGGAGCATCGCCTCCAGCAGCGCGCGCAGAGGCGCTGGCAGCGCCGCGGGCTCGACCGGCGCCGGTGGCGACGCCACCTCGGTGGGGCCCGGCAGGGTCATGTCGGTTCGCCCGTGTCGCGTACCGGCTCGAAGAAGTACGTCACCCGGGGGCGCGGCGACAGGTACTGGCGCGTCGCTTCGGGAAGCTGCTGGGGACGCAGGCTGCGCCGGATGCCGATGCCGTCGGACTTCTCCAGGTCCAGGATCAGCGCGTCGTCGCGCGGCACGCCGGCCTCGTGCACCAGCACGCGCGGCTTGAGCGGGCGCGAGGAGTTGACGGCGACGACCATCGCGAAGCGGTCGTCGGTGAGCTGCACCGTCGAGCCCGGCGGGTAGACGCCCATCATCTTGATGAAGGCGCCGAGGATCGCGGTGTCGAAGCGGCTGCGCCATTGGGCGAACAGCAGCGACACGGCCTCGTGCGGCGTCAGCGCGCGCGCGGCCAGGTTCGGATTGCAGAGGTTGTCGTAGCGGTTGACCAGCGCGACGATGCGCGCCAGCGCCGTCATGCGGTCGGTGTTCAGCTTGAGCGGGAAGCCCGTGCCGTCGGCGTGCTCGTGGTGCTGGGCGATCACCAGCGTCGCCCCGGGGGTCAGCCCCATGCGACGCGCCTGGGCGACACCGTGGCCGACATGCTCCTCGTAGAAGCGCGCCTCGGCGGGGGTGAAGTGGTCTTCGCGGTGGCGCACGCGGTCCGGCAGCTCGAGCTTGCCGATGTCGTGCATCAGCGCACCGACGCCGAGGTCCTGCATGTCCGCCTCGCCCATGCCGAAGGCGCGCGCCATCAGCATCGAGATGATGGCCACGTTCAGCGAGTGCGTGGAGGCCTTGTCGCCGGCCGCCTCACCGAGCAGGCGGATGCACAGGTCGTGCTCGCCGAGCATCTTCTCCAGCAGCGCCCGCGCCAGTTCGTTCGCCTTCGCGGCCGCGTCCTGGGGCGCGCTGGCCACGAGATCGGTGGCTCGCTTGCATTCGCGCGCGGCTTCGGCGAATTGGCGCTCGCACAGCGCGAGTGCCTCCCGCTGGCGCGCCAGGGCCTCCTGGTGCCCGAGCGGCGCCGGGCGCGGCAATTCGATTTCGATGGTCGGCGCAGCGGGAGCCTGGTCCGCGGCGGCCTCCGGTTTCGGCAGATCACTCTGCGTGGCGCTCCAGCGCACCTCGCGCAAGCCGAGCGAGCGGATCGTCGCGATCTGGTCTTCCGAGGTAATGCGGAAGCTGCTCAGCGGGAACGGATGCGAGAGCCACCCCAGGTCCAGGTGCACGAACATGCCGACCCGCAACGCGGTGACGTCGATCGTTTCGAGGGCATGGAGGCGAGGCATGGCGGGTGTTCGGGGCCTGGAATGGCCTGCATGGGGTTTCGGCAGGCCGGGTTCCGACTTGAGCACCGTGCTTGCCGACACCCGGGACACCGCCTACAATGTTCTTCAATAGAACTGAAGTTCTATATACGAACATCGGAGACTCGAATCCATGATCGACAAGCGCAGCACCAGCGCCGCCGAGGCGTTGGCGGGTCTGGCCGACGGGGCCACGGTGATGATCGGCGGGTTCGGCGGCGCGGGTCAGCCGGGCGAACTGATCGACGCGCTGATCGAGCAGGGCGCGCGCGAACTCACCGTCGTCAACAACAATGCCGGCAACGGCGAGACGGGGCTGGCCGCGCTGCTGAAGGCGGGGCGCGTGCGCAAGATCATCTGCTCCTTCCCGCGCCAGACGGACTCCCAGGTCTTCGATGGTCTCTACCGAGCCGGTCGCATCGAACTCGAGCTGGTGCCGCAGGGCAACCTGGCCGAGCGCATCCGTGCTGCCGGTGCCGGCATCGGTGCCTTCTTCACGCCGACCGGCGCGGGCACCGCGCTCGCCGAAGGCAAGGAGACGCGCGAGATCGGCGGCCGCACCTACGTGCTCGAGTACCCGATCCACGCCGACCTGGCGCTGATCAAGGCCGAACGCGGCGACCGCTGGGGCAACCTCGTGTACCGCAAGACCGCGCGCAACTTCGGCCCGATCATGGCGACGGCGGCGCGCCGCACCGTCGCCTCGGTGCACACCTTCGCCGAACTGGGCGAACTCGACCCCGAGTCCATCGTGACCCCGGGCATCTTCGTGCACCGGGTCGTGCAGGTGCCGCGGCGTGCCGCGGGCCCGGCCGGCCTGCAAGCAGCGTGACGACCATGCACAAGCTGACTCGAGACCAGATGGCCGCGCGCGTGGCCCGCGACATTCCGGAAGGCGCCTACGTCAACCTCGGCATCGGCCTGCCGACCCTGGTGGCGAACCACCTGCCGCGCGACCGCGAGATCTTCCTGCACAGCGAGAACGGGCTGCTCGGCATGGGTCCGGCCCCCGCCGCCGGGGCGGAGGACTTCGACCTGATCAACGCCGGCAAGCAACCGGTCACCCTGCTGCCCGGCGGTGCCTTCTTCCACCATGCCGATTCGTTCGCGATGATGCGCGGCGGCCACCTCGACATCTGCGTGCTCGGTGCCTTCCAGGTCTCGGCGCGCGGGGACCTGGCCAACTGGCACACGGGCGCGCCGGACGCGATCCCCGCGGTCGGCGGCGCGATGGACCTGGCGATCGGGGCGAAGCAGACCTTCGTGATGATGGAGCACCTGACCAAGGACGGGCAGAGCAAGATCGTCGAGCACTGCAGCTACCCGCTGACGGCGCCGGCCTGTGTCGCCCGCATCTACACCGACCTCGCCGTGCTCGACGTGACGCCACGCGGCCTGCGCGTGATCGACCGCGTCGACGGCCTGTCGCACGCCGAACTGGAACGCCTCACCGGGCTGCAGCTGCAGTCCTGAACCCCACCGAGACCCCCATGACCCACGCCTATCTCTGCGACGCCATCCGCACCCCCTTCGGCCGCTACGGCGGCGCGCTGTCCTCGGTGCGTACCGACGACCTCGCCGCCGTCCCGCTGCGCGCGCTGCGCGAACGGCACCCGACGCTCGACTGGCAGGCGGTGACCGACGTGCTGTACGGCTGCGCCAACCAGGCCGGCGAGGACAACCGCAACGTCGCGCGCATGGCCAGCCTGCTCGCCGGCCTGCCGCTCGACGTGCCCGGTGCCACCATCAACCGGCTGTGCGGCTCGGGCCTGGATGCGGTCGGCAGTGCGGCACGCGCGATCAAGGCCGGCGAGGCCGAACTGATGATCGCCGGCGGCGTCGAGAGCATGAGCCGCGCACCGTTCGTGATGCCCAAGGCCGAGTCCGCGTTCAGCCGCAGCAATGCGGTCTACGACACGACGATCGGTTGGCGCTTCGTGAACCGGCTGATGAAGGAGCAGTACGGCGTCGATTCGATGCCCGAGACGGCCGAGAACGTGGCGGCCGACTTCGGCATCGAGCGCGAGGCGCAGGACCGCATGGCGCTGCGCTCCCAGCTCCATGCGGTGAAGGCGCAGCAGGCCGGCTTCTTCGACGCGGAGATCACGCCGGTGACGATTCCGCAGAAGAAGGGCGAGCCGGTCGTCGTCACGAAGGACGAGCACCCGCGCGAGACCAGCCTGGAGTCGCTCGCCCGGCTCAAGGGCGTGGTGCGGCCGGACGGCACGGTGACGGCGGGCAACGCCTCCGGCGTCAACGACGGCGCCTGCGCGCTGCTGCTGGCCGGCGAGGGTGCGGCGGCCCGCCACCGCCTGACCCCGCGCGCCCGTGTGGTCGGCATGGCGACCGCCGGCGTGCCGCCGCGCATCATGGGCATCGGCCCCGCGCCGGCGACGCGCAAGGTGCTCGAACTGACCGGCCTGACGCTCGCCCAGATGGACGTGATCGAGCTGAACGAGGCGTTCGCGGCCCAGGGCCTGGCGGTGCTGCGCCAGCTCGGCCTGGCCGACGACGACGAGCGCGTCAACCCGAACGGCGGTGCGATCGCGCTCGGCCACCCGCTGGGCGCGAGCGGCGCCCGTCTCGTGACCACCGCACTGAACCAGCTCGAGCGGATCCACGGCCGCTACGCGCTGTGCACGATGTGCATCGGGGTCGGCCAGGGCATCGCGCTGATCATCGAGCGGGTCTGAGCGACCTTGTGGGGGGGCGCCGACCGTTAGTCGGCGCCTACACTGCCGCCGGGGAGCGCGGCAGTGCCTGACATCTTTCTTTCCTATCGGCGCAAGGACAGCGCCAGCGCCACCGGCCGGCTCGCCGACCGGCTGGAGGAGCACTTCGGCCCTGCGCGGGTGTTCCACGACCACGAATCGATCCTCGCGGGGGACGACTTCGCCGAGGCGATCCACCGGGCGATCAACGTCTCGACCGTGGTGCTCGCCATCATCGGGCCGGACTGGCTCGACGCGCGCGATGCGCAGGGCGCGCGCCGCCTCGACGACCGGTCCGACTTCGTGCGGCTGGAGATCGAGTCGGCACTGGAGGCCGGCGTCGCGGTCGTACCGGTGCTGGTCGAGGGGGCGGCGATGCCGACGGCCGCGCAGCTGCCCCGCTCGCTCGCCGCGTTCGCGCGCTGCCAGGCGGTCGAACTGTCGGACACCCGCTGGCGCTACGACGCGGACCGCCTGATCGCGATGCTGCAGTCGCGCTACGCGATCGAGTCGGTGCGGCCGATGCTGACCGAATCGACCGGGCAGACGGCCGCCCTCGGCCCCGCCGCGCGCCTGGCGCTCGACCTGCTCGAGCTCGCCACGCACCCGACCCGCCTGATCGCCCGCCGCCAGACCGGCCACGTGGTGGACCACGTGCGCGCGTTCGTCTTCCTGCTCACCTGCCTGCTGATCGGCAACACGGCGCTGCTGATCGGCATGAACGTGCACCCGACGCCGAGCTCGATCGGCGGCACCGTCGGCGGAATCGTCGGCTGGCTGGCCAGCGGCGAACTGATCGGGCTGATCCTGATCACGCTGCTCGCGGTGCCGCTGACGCTCGCCTGGCGCGCCACCGGCCTGCGCATCGAGTTCCGCCAGATCACGCTGATCCTCGCGCACGTCTACGGCGGCGCCTGGCTCGGTCTCACCGGCGGCCTGCTGGTGCTGGGCTTCGGCGTGCAGATGGTCGATGCGACGCTGTTCGACCGCGTCGTCGCACTGCTGGGCGGGCGCACGCCGGACGCGGCGGCGACGCTGGCCGAACGGGTCGGGCAGGCGGAGCAGATGCTGTTCGGCGCGCTGCATGGCCCGGCGGGGGCGGTCGCCACCGTGACCGGGCTGACCTGGTTCATCACCGCGGTGTGGGCGGTGGTCGCCTGGGGATCGTTCCGCCTCGCGTTCGGCACGACGCGCCTGCGCGCCGCCGCGGCCACGCTGCTGTGGCTGGCGATGCTGGGCGCACTCGGCTGGCTGAGCTGGCGCCTGGCGCGCTGATCAGCCCGCGGCGAGCGCCGGCGCGGCGCGCGCGGTCGCGGCGGCGGGCCGCAGCCGGTGCAGCGATCGCTCCAGCGCGGCGACGGCGGTGTCGATCTGCGCACGCGTGATCACGAGCGGCGGCGCCAGCCGCACCACGGTGTCGTGCGTGTCCTTGGTCAGCACGCCCTCGTGCATCAGCGCGTCGCACACCGCCCGGGCCGTCGCGACCTCCGGATCGATCTCCACGCCGACCAGCAGGCCGCGACCACGGACTTCGGCGATGGCCGGATGGCGCAATGCCCGCAGGCGCGCCATCAGGTGCTCGCCGAGTTCGGCTGCGCGTTCGGCGAAGCGCTCGCGCTCCAGCAGTTCGAGCGCCGCCAGCCCGACCGCGGCCGCCAGCGGGTTGCCGCCGAAGGTGCTGCCATGGTCGCCGGGCGTGAACTGCGCCATCACGTCGGAGCGCGCCAGGAACGCGCTGACCGGCAGCAGCCCGCCGCCCAGCGCCTTGCCGAGTGTCAGGCCGTCCGGCCGCACGCCCTCGTGGTCGCAGGCGAGCACGGCGCCGGTCCGGCCCAGGCCGGTCTGCACCTCGTCGCAGATCATCAGCACGTCGTGCCGGTTGCAGATCTCGCGCACGGCGCGCAGGTAGCCCGCCGGCGGCACGACGATGCCCGCCTCGCCCTGGATCGGCTCGACCAGGAAGGCCGCCGTATTCGGCGTGATGGCGGCCTCCAGCGCCCGCGCATCGCCGAAAGGCACGCTGACGAAACCCGGCGCGAACGGCCCGAAGCCGTCCCGGTACTGCGCTTCGCTCGAGAAGCCGACGATGGTGGTCGTGCGCCCGGCGAAGTTGCCGTCCGCGACGATGATCTGCGCCCGCCCTTCGGGCACCCGCTTGACCTTGTAGGCCCATTTGCGGGCCGCCTTGATCGCGGTCTCGACGGCCTCGGCGCCGGAGTTCATCGGCAGCGCGCGGTCCATGCCGGTGCTGCCGCACAGCGCCGCGAGGAACGGTCCGAGGCGGTCGGTGTGGAACGCGCGCGAGGTGACCGCCAGGCGCTGCGCCTGCTCGGTCAGCGCGCGCACCAGCACCGGATGGCTGTGCCCGAAGCTGACCGCCGAGTAGGCGGACATCATGTCCAGGTAGCGCCGGCCGTCGCGGTCGATCAGGTGGACGCCCTCGCCGTGCGTCAGCACGACCGGCAGCGGGTGGTAGTTGTGTGCGCCGTGGGCCGTCTCCAGCGCGATGGGATCGTTCAGCATCGGGCCAGTCTAAGCATGTACGGGCGAAATTTGCGTTCCATTGCTTGCACGACTAGACTATTGAACGCACGTTTATTTCACCACGCTGGCATTTCGAGATGACAGGATCCGCAATCGACGGCCTCGACCGCAAGATCCTGCAGGCCCTGCAGGAGGACGGCCGCGCCACCAATGTCGAACTGTCGGCCCGCGTGCACCTGTCGGCACCGCAGTGTTTCCGCCGCGTGCGCGCGCTCGAGGAGCGCGGGGTGATCCGCCGCTATGCGGCGCAGGTGCAGCCCGAGCCGCTGGGCATCGGCGTCACCGCGTACGTCAGCCTGAACATCGCCGGCGCCCAGTTCGGCCGCGTACGCGACATCGAGGCCAGCATCCGCGCCTTCCCGCAGATCCTGGAATGCCACACGGTGTCGGGCGACTACGACTACCTGCTCAAGGTGGTCGCACGGGATCTGAAGAGCTTGTCGCAGTTCCTGACCGACCGGCTGATGCAGCTGCCCGGCGTGGACGACGTGCGCTCGATGATCTGCCTCGAAGAGATCAAGGCCGGCGCCCCGCTGCCGGTCGACCCGTGAAGCTGCTGATCCTCGGCGGCGGGCGCTTCGTCGGTGCAGCGGTGCTCGACGCCGCCCGGCAGCGCGGCCACGCGGTGACGGTGTTCAACCGCGGCCGCGCGCGCACCACCTGGCCGGCCGGGACGACCGTGGTCGCCGGCGACCGCGACACCGATCTGGCCGCGCTGGCCGCGGCCTCCTGGGACGGCGTGATCGACACCTGCGGCTACCTGCCGCGCCAGTTGCGGGCGAGCTGCACGGCGCTCGGCGACTGCGGGCGCTACCTGTTCGTTTCCAGCGTCTCGGTCTACGCCTCGTTCGAACGTGCCCCGGTGCGCGAGGACGATCCGCTCGCCGACCCGGCCGGCGTCGACCCGGAAGACCGCCGCGTCGAAGCCTACGGTGCGCAGAAGGCGGCCTGCGAGGCCGTCGTCACCGCGGCCTTCGGCGATCGCGCGCTGATCGTGCGGCCCGGCTACATCGTCGGCCCGGGTGACATCAGCGGCCGCTTCAGCCATTGGCCGTGGCGCTGCGCCGAGGGCGGGGAGATGCTCGTGCCGGACGCGCCCGCCGACGCGCCGGTCCAGTGGATCGACGTGCGTGACCTCGCGGCGTGGATGGTCCGCCTGCTCGAGAACGGCGCGGCCGGCCCGTTCAACGCGGTCGGCCCGCAGGACGGCACGACCACCGGCTGGCCGGGTGTGTTTGCCGCCTGCACCGCGGCCGTTCATCAGTCGGGTCTCGCGCCGGCCAGGCAGATTCCTGTCAGTGAGCGCTTTCTCTCGGATCGGGGACTGGCGGAGTCGGGAGAGTTGCCGATCTGGGTGCCGTCCGGCGATCCGGCCTATGCCGGCTTCAACCATGTCGACGGCCGGCGCGCCCGGGACACCGGCCTGCAGACCCGGCCGCTGGCCGACACCCTGGCCGACATCCTGGCCGAGGGCGTGCCGCCGCCGGACGATGCGCGCCGCCGCGGCAAGCTGACCCATGCCAAGGAAGCGGCACTTCTGCGCGAATACCGCGCAGAAGTTTGATTGAAGAACATCCGCGGAGGCTTTGCCGATAGATTGGCCGGCGACACGCCGCCATGCCACCGCTCGAGCCGCCCCCCACCGTTCCCCAGCGCCGCGACCTGATTGCCGGCCTGGAAAAGGGCCTCGCGGTCATCTGCGCGTTCGACCAGGAACGGCCGCTGCTCTCGGTCACCGAAGTTGCGCAACGCTGCGGCCTGACGCGCGCCGCCGCCCGCCGCTACCTGATCACGCTGGAGCACCTCGGCTTCATGCGCAGCGAACGTGGGCGCTGGTCGCTGTCGGCCAAGGTGCTGCGGCTGGCGCAGAGCTACATGCACTCCGGCCGGCTGCCGCGCCTCGTGCAGCCCGAACTGCACCGCGTGGTGGCGGCACTGAAGGAGGCGTCGTCCGCCGGCGTGCTCGAAGGCGATGACGTGATCTGCATCGCCGCGCTGAGCGCCGGCCATCTGGTGTCCAGCACGCTGCAGCCGGGCACCCGCGTGCCGGCCTACTGCACCGCGAACGGCCGGGTGCTGCTCGCCGCGCTGCCCGACGAGGACCTGGAAGCCTGGCTGGCCGACCGCCGTTTCGCGCCACTGACACCGAACACCCTCACCGACCCGGCCCGGCTGCGCGCCGAGATCGCCCGCGTACGTCGCCAGGGCTACGCCGTGGTCGATCAGGAACTCGAACTCGGCCTGCGCACGTTGTCCGTCCCGCTGCAGGGCAGCGACGGCACGGTGCTCGCGGCCATCAACGTCAGCGTGCAGGCTGCGCGGCGCAGCGTCGAATCGCTGCTCGACGACTGCCTGCCGGCGCTGCGCCAGACCCAGGCCAACCTGCGCCGGCAGCTCTGACCGGCCACCCCAGAAACATTCAGGAGACCCCCGCCATGCGAACCCAGGTTGCGATCATCGGCGCCGGCCCGTCCGGCCTGCTGCTCGGCGCACTGCTGCACCGTGCCGGTGTCGACGCGGTGATCCTCGAGGCCCGGACACCCGAGTACGTGCTCGGCCGCATCCGTGCCGGCGTGCTCGAGCAGGTCACCGTCGACCTGCTGGACCAGGTCGGCGTCGGCGCGCGCATGCACCGCGAGGGGCTGGTGCACGGCGGCTTCGAGCTGGCCTTCGGCGGTGCGCGCCACCGCATCGACATGCACGGCCTGACCGGCGGCAAGAGCGTGATGGTCTACGGCCAGACCGAGGTCACGCACGACCTGATGGACGCCCGCGCCGCCGCCGGGCTGACGACGATCTACGAGGCCGCGCAGGTCAGCCTGCACGACTTCGACGGCGCGCAGCCGCGCGTGCGCTACGTGAAGGACGGCGCCACGCACGAGATCGCGTGCGACTTCATCGCCGGCTGCGACGGCTTCCACGGCGTCAGCCGCGCCAGCGTGCCGGCCGGCGCGCTGCAGACCTTCGAGCGTGTCTACCCGTTCGGCTGGCTGGGCATCCTGTCGGATACGCCGCCGGTCTCGCACGAGCTGATCTACACCCACCACGAACGCGGCTTCGCGCTGTGCAGCATGCGTTCGATGACGCGCAGCCGGCACTACGTGCAATGCTCGCTGGACGACAAGGTCGAGAACTGGTCCGACGACGCGTTCTGGGACGAACTGCGCCGCCGCCTCGACCCCGCCGCGGCCGAGGCGCTCGTGACCGGGCCGTCGATCGAGAAGAGCATCGCCCCGCTGCGCAGCTTCGTCGCCGAGCCGATGCGCTTCGGCCGGCTGTTCCTCGCCGGCGACGCGGCGCACATCGTGCCGCCGACCGGCGCCAAGGGCCTGAACCTGGCCGCCACCGACGTGAGCTATCTCGGCAGCGCGATCGCCGAGCACTACCAGGAGAAGTCGGACGCCGGGATCGACAGCTACTCGCAGCGCTGCCTGCGCCGCATCTGGCGCGCCGAGCGCTTCTCGTGGTGGTTCACGTCGCTGATGCACCGTTTCCCGGAGACCGGCGCCTTCGGCCAGAAGATGCAGGCGGCCGAACTCGACTACCTCGTCAACTCGGTCGCGGCGTCGACCGCGATGGCGGAGAACTACGTCGGCCTGCCGCTGTGACGGCTGAGGTGGCCGGGCCTAGTGCTTGGCCACCGACAGCCAGGCCTCCAGCTGCGCCGGCTCGCGCAGCAGCGCCTCGCTCTCTCCCTCGTGCACGACGGCCCCGCGGTCGAGCACGACGGCGCGCTTCGTGATCGGCAGGATCATGCGCGGGTTCTGCTCGACGATGATGGCCGACATGCCCTCGTCGCGCACCACCCGCGCGATCGAGCGCAGCAGTTCCTCGACGATGATCGGCGCCAGCCCCTCGAGCGGCTCGTCCAGCAGCAGCAACTTCGGATTGAGCACCAGCGCACGGGCCACGGCGAGCATCTGCTGCTCGCCGCCGGACAGGTTGCTGCCCAGGTTCGTGCGCCGCTCCGCCAGGCGCGGGAACATCTCGTAGGCGCGTTCCACGGTCCACGGCCCGGGACGGGCCACCGCCGTCAGGTTCTCGTGCACGGTCAGCGACTTGAAGATGTTGCGCTCCTGCGGCACCCAGCCGATGCCGGCGGCGGCGCGCTTGTACGACGGCAGCGTCGTCAGGTCGCGCCCGTCGAGCACGATGCGGCCGGCGTGGCGGCGCGTCGCGCCGACCAGCGTGTTCAGCAGCGTCGTCTTGCCGGTGCCGTTGCGGCCGAGCAGGGCGAGCGACGCCCCCGGCTCCAGCGCCAGGTCGACCCCCTGCACGACCACGGCCTCGCCGTAGCCCGACTTCAGCCCCTCGACCCGCAGCAGCTCAGCCATGCGGCGTGCCCTCCCCGAGGTACACCGCCTTGACGCGCGGATCGTTGGCGATGGCCTGCACCGGGCCTTCGGCGAACAGCGCGCCGTTGACCAGCACGGAGACCGTGCGCGCGAAGTTGAACACCAGGTCCATGTCGTGTTCGATCAGCAGCACCGTGACGTCGGCCGGCAATGCGTTGACGATGTCGAAGATCTCCTGCCGCTCGCCTTCGGGCACGCCGGCCACCGGCTCGTCCAGCAGCAGCACGCGCGGCGCGCAGGCCAGCGCGGTGGCGATCTCGAGCTGGCGGCGCTTGCCGTAGGCCAGGTGCGCGACCTGCACGTCCATCACGTCGTCGAGATGGAACTGCTTGAGCAGGACTTCGCAGCGCTCGGCCACACGCGGGTCGCGCCCGAGCGGCTGCCACAGGCGCCGGCTGATGCCGAGCTGGTTGGAGACCGTGAGCGCGAGCGACTGCAGCGGCGTCAGCTCGGAGAACAGCTGGTTGATCTGGAAGGTGCGCACGATGCCGCGCCGCACGCGCCGGTGCGACGGCAGCGCGGTGATGTCCTCGCCGTCGAGCACCACCGTGCCCGCCGTCGGCTCCAGCACGCCGGTGAGCAGGTTGATCAGCGTGGTCTTGCCGGCGCCGTTCGGGCCGATCAGCGCCTGGCGCGCACCGCGTTCGACCTGCAGCGACACGTCGTTGGTGGCGGCGAAGCCGCCGAACTTCTTGACCAGGTTCCTGGTTTCGAGCACGACGGTCATGACTTCTTCAACCAGGTCCAGGGCTTGAAGAACCGGTCGCGGCCGACCATCACCAGCGCGACCAGGAAGAGCCCGAGCCAGAAGGTCCAGTACTGCGGCGTCCACGCCGACAGCACGCTGTGCATCAGCTTGAAGCCGACGGCGCCGAGCACCCCGCCCCACAACCAGCCGGTGCCGCCGATGATCAACATCAGCATCACGTCGGCGCTGCGGTGGAAGTCCAGCACGTCCAGCGACGCGAAGCCGGTGGTCTGCGCGAGCAGCGCGCCGGCGGCGCCGGCCAGCGCGGCGGAGATCGTGTAGACCGCGCCCAGGCGCAGGTCGACGTTCAGGCCGATCGCCGCGGCGCGCAGCCGGTTGTCCCGGATCGCGCGCAGCGACCAGCCGAACGGCGAGGCGACGATGCGCCGCGCGATCAGCAGCCCGATCGCCAGCACCACCAGCGAGTAGGCGAAGGCGACGCGGCCGTACAGGTCGAACTCGAAGCGCCCGAGCAGCGGGCCGATCACGACGCCCTGCAGGCCGTCGGCGCCGCCGGTGAAGTCGAGCTTGTTGGCCAGTTCGTAGAGGATCGCGGCGACGCCCAGCGTGATCATCAGGCGGGCCAGGTCGGAGCCGCGCATCACGAGCACGCTGGACAGCGCGCCGAGCACGGTCGCCACGGCAATGCCCACGACCATGCCGACCAGCGGATCGGGCATCACGTGCTTGGCGAACAGCGCCGCCGCGTACGCCCCGACCCCGAAGAACGCCGCGTGGCCGAGCGAGATGATGCCGGCATAGCCGAGGATCAGGTCCAGCGACAGCGCGAAGAGCGCGAAGATCGCGATCTCGTTGCCCAGCAGCGAATGCTGCTCGCCGGCCACGAACCAGGACAGCCCGAGCGCCGCGAGCAGCACCCATTCCCAGGGGCGCCAGCGGCGCGCGGCGTCGATCGACGCGGCCGCGCTCATCGCGTCGCCCCCCGGCCGAACAGGCCCTGCGGGCGGAAGAACAGGATCACCACCATCAGCACGTAGACGACGAAGGCGCCGAGCTGCGGCACGTAGTACTTGCCCATCACGTCGGCGATGCCCAGCAGCAGTGCCGCCAGCAGCGGGCCGGTGATGGTGGTCGTGCCGCCCACCGACACGACGATCAGGAAATAGATCATGAACTTGAGCGGGAAGCTCGGATCGAGCCCCAGCACCTCGGCCCCGAGCGCGCCGCCCAGCCCGGCCAGGCCGGAGCCGACCGCGAAGGTCACGCTGAAGACCGTGTTGACGTCGATGCCCAGGCCGGCCGCGACGCGCGGGTCGTCGACCGCCGCGCGCAGCCGGCTGCCGAAGCGCGTGCGCGCGAGCACCCACTGCAGCAGCAGCGTCAGCAGCAGGCAGACGACCACGATGAAAAGCCGGTACTTGCCGATGCCGACATCCTGGATCTCGAAGCGGCCCTGCAGCCACTCCGGCAGCTTGACGATCTGCTGCTGCGAGCCGACCAACCAGTCCATGCCCGCCACCGCCATGAACACCAGGCCGATCGAGAACAGCACATGGTCCAGGTGCGGCCGCTTGTACATCGGCCGGTACAGCACCCGCTCCATCAGCGCGCCGACCACGGCGGGCGCGAGAAAGGCCAGCGGCAGCGTGGCGAGGAACGGCACGCCCGCGCGGTCCATCAGCAGCACGGTGACGTAGCCGCCGGCCATCGCGAACGCGCCATGTGCGAGGTTGACGAAGTTCATCAACCCGAGCGTCACGGCCAGCCCGACGGCGAGCACGAACAGCAGCATGCCGTAGGCGATGCCGTCGAACAGGAGGGTCAGCATGATGACGAGGACAGGAAGCCTTCGAGCGGCCGCCGCGGATCCGGCTCCGCCGGGCCGCTGGCGGCGCCCCCCTGGGGGGGAGCGCCGCGAGGCGCTCCGGGGGGGATCACTTCGACTTCCCGGGGTCCTTCATCGCCTTGATGGCATCGAACTCGACGTTCTGCAGTTCGCCGCCGACACGCTCGACCTTGCGCACGTACATGTCGTGCACCACGTCGCGGGTCTGGCCGTCGATCAGCACCTGGCCGCGCGGGCTCTCGAAGAGCTGGCCCTTCATCGCGTTGAGCAGCTTCTCGCCGCCCTCGCCCTTGCTCGCCTTCAGGCCCTCGACAATGACGCGGATGCCGTCGTAGCCGCCGACCGCCATGAAGTTCGGCCGCATGCCGTTGTTGGCCTTCTTGAACGCGTCGACGAACTTCTGGTTCGCCGGCGACTTGTGCGCGGCGGCGTAGTGGTGCGCGGTCACGACGCCCAGCGCCACGTCGCCCATGTCGTTGAGCTGGTCGTCGTCGGTGATGTCGCCGGTGCCGATCAGGCGGATGCCGGCCTTGTCCAGGCCGCGCTCGGCGAACTGCTTCATGAACGCCGCGCCCTGGCCCGAGGGCAGGAACACGAACAGCGCCTGCGGCGACGCGTCGCGCACCTTCTGCAGCACCGGTGCGAAGTCCGGGCCGCGCAGCGGCGTGCGCAGCTTCTCCATCACCTGGCCGCCGTTGAGCGTGATGCGGTCGGCGAAGTACTTCTCCGCGTCGATGCCCGGACCGTAGTCGCTGACCAGCGAGACGACCTTCTTGATGCCGTTCTTGTTGGCCCACTCGGCGATCGCGACCGCCGCCTGCGGCAGCGTGAAGCTGGTGCGCACGACGAACGGCGAGGCCTCGGTGATGGCCGAGGTGGCCGCGGCCATCACGACCATCGGCGTCTTCGACTGCGTGGCGATCGGCGCCGTCGCCATGGCCGACGGCGTGATGCCGAAGCCGGCCAACGCAACGACCTTGTCGTTGACGACCAGTTCCTGCGCCATGCGGCGGGTCTGGTCCGGTGTGCTGGCGTCGTCCTTGACGATCACCTCGACCTTGCGGCCACCGATGACCGGGTTGTTCTGGGCCATGTACAGCTTGACCGCCGCATCGATCTGCCGGCCGGTGGAGGCCTGCTGGCCCGTCATCGGGAGGATCAGCCCGATCTTGAGGGGGTCTGCGGCGAGGGCGGGCGCGAGCGCGAACCCTTGGGCCACGAGCACGGCCAGCGTGGCCCGCAGGAGGTGTCGTTTGTGCATTCGTCTGTCTCCGGTGGATGGCCCGGGACACGCCGGGCCGGACAACAACAAACTCGATCTTCGCCGATTCCGTACCAGCCTCCGGGGGGCGAGGAACCCCTCGGCCGGGCCGCGAGCATGGTGCGGCAAGGGCATGCGGTCGACAATGCGGGTGTACGACTAGCAGCTATCGCAATCCGGCATGCCCCGAAAGCCGGGGGCTGCGGTGCGGCCTATGATCGGCGCGAACCCTGTCGAGGAGACCCGATGAGCACCCGTACCCTGCCCCCGTTCCGCGCCGATCATGTCGGCAGCTTCCTGCGCCCGAAGTACCTGCTCGATGCCCGCGAGCAGAAGGCACGCGGCGAGATCGGCGCCGAGCAGCTGCGCGCCGTGGAGGACCGCGCGATCACCGAGATCGTCAAGTTCCAGGAGGACGTCGGCCTGCAGTCGATCACCGACGGCGAGTTCCGCCGCACCTACTTCCACATCGACTTCCTGGAGCAGCTCGGGGGTGTCAAGACCGACATCCCGGTCACGATCCGCAAGCCCGACGGCACCGAGGAGCTGGCCCCGCCGGTGATGCGCGTGGTCGACAAGGTGCGCCACGTGAAGGACATCCAGCGCGCCGACTTCGACTACCTCAAGAGCCAGGTCTCGGCCGGCCGCACCCCGAAGGTGACGATCCCGTCGCCGACGATGCTGCACTTCCGCGGCGGCCGCGCCGGCATCAGCAAAGAACACTACCCCGAGCTGGAACCGACCTTCTATGACGACGTCGCGCGCGCCTACGGCGACGAACTGCAGTCGCTGTTCGACGCGGGCTGCCGCTACGTGCAGATGGACGACACCAACATGGCCTACCTGTGCGACGAGAAGATGCGTGAGGCGGCACGCCAGCGCGGCGACGACCCGAACGAGCTACCGCACCGCTACGCCAAGTTCATCAACAAGGTGGTCGCGCTGAAACCCGCCGGCATGACGCTGGCGATGCACCTGTGCCGCGGCAACTTCAAGAGCACGCACGCCGCGGCCGGCAACTACGAGCCGGTGGCCGAGGCCCTGCTGGCGGAGATGAACCTCGACGCCTATTTCATGGAGTACGACGACGACCGCTCGGGCGATTTCCGCCCGCTGCGCTTCCTGCCCAAGGGCAAGATCGTCGTGCTCGGGCTGGTCACGACCAAGTTCGGCGAGCTGGAGAGCAAGGACACGCTCAAGCGCCGCATCGACGAGGCCGCCAAGTACGCGCCGCTCGAGCAGCTGTGCCTGTCGCCGCAGTGCGGGTTCTCCAGCACGGTGCACGGCAACAACATTGCCGTCGAGGCACAGCGCAGCAAGCTGCGGCTGGTGGTCGAGACGGCCGCCGAGGTCTGGGGGTGAGCCGGGGCCGGCCGCACGGCCGGCTGACCCGGCGCTTGCCATTTCGCACGGCCGTGCTAAACTGCCATTCATGGACAAGGTCGGCACGGTCGAGGCGAAGACGCAGCGCAGCGGGCTGACGCTCGCGGCCATCCTCGACACTGCGCTCGAGATGGCCGCCGCCGAAGGGCTGGAGAGCCTGACGATCGGCGAGGTCGCGAAACGGCTCGGGCTGTCCAAGAGCGGCGTCTTCTCGCGCGTCGGCTCGCGCGAGGCGCTGCAGAAGGCTGTGCTCGAGGAATACGACCGCCGCTTCCTGCAGGACGTGTTCATGCCCGCGATGCGCGAGCCGCGTGGCCTGCCGCGGCTGAACGCGATCGTGCGGCTGTGGCTGCAGCGCACGCGCGACGTCGAGGCCCGCATCGGCTGCATCTACTGCGCCGGCGCCTTCGAGTTCGACGACCGGGAAGGCCCGCTGCGCGACCTGGTGATGGACGGCATCCAGCGCTGGCGCAGTGCGCTCAAGCGCACCGTGATCCAGGCCATCGACGCCGGCCATCTGCGTGCCGACACGGACGCCGAGCAGCTGGTGTTCGAGCTCGACGGCCTGTTCATCGCGCTGATGCGCGAGGCGCGCTTCATGCGCGACGCCCGGGCCGGCGACCGGACCTGGTCCGCCTACGATCGACTGATCCGTTCGCTGCTCCCGCAGCCGGACCAGAGCGCGGCGCGCGCTTCGCGCCACTGACCCACGCCGGCGATGCAACCCACCCGGCGTGCTGCGCGACCAGATTTCGCACGGTCGTGCTAACTTGAGGAGCCTGACCATGGCCATCGTGATCATCGCCGTCGCCGCCGCTGCCGCCCTGGGCGGCTGGAACCTGGTCCGCCTGTGGCGCGCGCTGCCGCGCCGCAACAGCGACCTCGTGCTGTTCTGAGCGAATGGACAGCAACCCCGCCGCGGCGTTCTACGCGGGCAGCGGCACCGCACGCGCGGTCGGCACGGCCTTGCGCCTGGTCGACCGCGTCGCTCCCAGCTGGGGCACGCGCAGCGCGCTGCGCCTGTTCTTCACGCCGCTGCCGTGGAAGTTCGCGATGCGGCGGCCGATGCCGCGGCCCTGGATGACCCAGCGCTGGGCCTTCGAGGGCGTGACGCTGACCAGCTACCGGCGCGGCGACCTCGCCGACGAGCGGCCGGTGGTGCTGCTCGTGCACGGCTGGGCCGGCGGCGGCACGCAGATGCTCGCGCTCGGGGAGGCGCTCGCGGCGGCCGGCTACGACCCGGTGCTGCTGGACCTGCCGGCGCACGGGCGCAGCGGCGGCTGGCGCAGCACGCTGCCGCAGTTCGCCCGGGCGCTGTTCGCGGCCGCGGCGCGGCTGGGTCCGCTGCACGGCGTCGTCGCGCACTCGCTCGGCGCGCTGGCGGCGGCGCGCGCCGCCGCGCGCGGGCTGCCGGTGCAACGCATCGCGCTGGTCGCGCCGTCGGCGCCGCCCGCGGCCTTCCTCGACTGGTTCGCCGGCAGCTTCGGCCTCGCGCAGGGACTGGCGGCACGCATGCGCGCGCAGATCGAGCGGCGCGAAGCGGTCGACCTGGTCGAGTTCGAGCCGGCGTGGCTCGGCGCGCGGCTGCAGCAGCCGGTGCTGGTGCTGCACGACGAGGGCGACCGCATCGCGCCGCCGGCGGCCGGCGCGCGCCTGGCCGCGTCACTGCCCGATGCGCGGCTGCACACCACCCGCGGGCTCGGCCACCGGCGCATCCTCGACGACGCGCAGGTCGCCGAGCGCATCCTCGAGCACCTGCAGCCGGCGCGGCCGGCGGCCGGCGCCGCGCGCTGACCACAGCGCGGCCAGCGCCACGCCGAAGGCACGGGCGAACCGGGCCGTGTCGAACAGCGGCAGCGCGGGCCGCTCGGCCTCGAGCCGCGCGCGCAGCATCGGCAGCGGCGAGCCCGGCGCGCTGAGCGCGAACGCCAGCGCCTCGTAGTCGGCCGGGCTGGCCGTGATCAGTTCGGGGAGCCGGGCCGCCTGCAGCAGGCTGGCGGCCACACGCGACGCGAAGGTGTCGCCGCGGCAGGTCAGCACCGGCACGCCGGCCCACAGCGCATCGCTGGCGCCGGTGTGCGCATTGCAGACGAAGGTGTCCAGGAACAGGTCGGCCGCGCGCAACCGCTCCAGGTGCGGCACCGGCGGCAGGCGCGGCGCGAACACCAGGCGATCCGGCTCGACGCCGGCCTGCGCCGCCCGCGCACGCAGCCGCTCCACCGCCGCCGCATCCGGTTGCAGCAGCCACAGCACGCTGCCGGGGCGCCGGCGCAGCAGGTCCATCCAGACGGCCCACACCCCCGGCTCGAGCTTGGCCGGCGAGTGGAAGGCGCAGAACACGAAGGCCTGCGCCCGCAGGCCGAGTGCGGCGCGGTCCGCCCGGCCCTGCGGCAGCGGCCGGCGGTCGTCGTTGGCCTGGTAGCTGTGCGGCAGCAGCAGCAACGCCTCGTCGTAGTCGGCCGCATGGGACGGCGGCACGACCACCGGGTCGGCGATCAGCGCATCGATCCACGGCGCGCCCTGGGTGCCGGCAAAGCCGAGCCAGGCCACCTGCAGCGGCGCCACGCGGCGCGCGAACAGGCCCGGGCGCGCGTCGCGTGTCGGCCCGCCGAGATCGATCGCGATGTCGATCGACCGCTCGCGCGCCAGCTGCACAGCGGCCTCGTCCGGCAGTGCACCGACGTCGAGGAAGTGATCGAAGGCGGCGCGCAGGCGTGCGCGCATCGGGTCGTCGGCCGGAGGGCCGAAAGCGAACGCGGTCAGCTCGAAGGGGCCGCCGTGCAGCTGCTCGAGCAGGCCGACCGCAAGCTGCGCCGTCGCGTGCGCCCGGAAGTCCGCCGAGAAGAAGCCCACCCGCAGACGCCCGTCGGGAGCCGGTGAAGGGATCGGACACGGCGGCCCGGCCACGCCGTTCAGCGTCGCCGCGAAGCGCCGCGCACAGCGCCGCTGCTGCGCGCGCGACAGCGGCAGGTGCAACGCGACGAACGGCGCGCAGACGGGCGCATCGGCGTCGATGCCGCGCGCGACGGCGGCACGGGACTCGTCCAGCCCGTCCCAGTCGCACAGGCGCAGCTTCGTGTGCAGCCAGCGGCCGAGCAGGAAGGGCCGGTCCGGCGCGAGTTCCAGCGCGCGGCGCTGCAGGGACAGCGCCTGCTCGCCATGGCCCGCCTGCAGTGCCGCATCGCCGAGCCGGGCCAGCGCGTCCGCCGCGCCGGCGCGGCTGGGCGCGAGGGCTGGCTGCAGCGCGAGCGCCCGTTCGTAGCTCGCCAGCGCCTCGGCCGGGCGGTCCAGCGCGAGCAGCGCGTTGCCGTGGTTGTGGTGGGCGGCCGCATCGCCCGGGTCCAGCGCCAGCGCCCGCTGCACGTCGAGCAGCGCATCGGCAGCACGGCCGCGGTCGAGCAGTGCCGCGGCGCGGTTGTTGAGTGCCTTCGGGTCGTCCGGCTGCAGCGCGAGCGCCCGTTCCAGGCTCACCAGCGCCTCGTCGGTCCGGCCCAGGTCGCGCAGCACCGCCGCGCGGTTCGACCAGGCCGGCGCCAGCCCCGGGGCGAGCGCGACGGCGCGGTCCAGCCCGGCCAGTGCCGCGGCCAGCCGGCCCTGCTGGTAGTCGAGCACACCCAGCAGGTGCAGCGCCTCGGCGTGGTCGGGCGCGGCGGCGAGGACCTCGCCGTACAGCCGCCGTGCCAGCACCGCGTCCCCGCGCTGGTGCGCGGCGAGCGCCTGCGCGAGCGGCGCCACCTCAGCGCCTCGTTTCCAGCTGGCGCGGCGGCGTGTAGTTGTTGGCGCGCGCCAGGTTCAGGTAGCGCGAAGCCTCGGCGTCGCGCCGGTCGACGTTGCGGAAATGCTCGCTGAGCTGGTAGGCCGCGATGCCGTTGCCGAGGTAGGCCGCGAAGATCATCCAGCGCCCGCGGTCGCTGCGCTCGATCAGCGTCCCGGAGGCCGGCTGCGGCAGGCTTTCCGCGACCCGCATCGCGGCGTACTTGTCGCCGCGCACCGCGCGTTGCGCGTCCTCGGCCAGGCGCGGCGTGAGCTGGGCCGTCAGCGCGGAGACGTCCAGGTTCAGGCGCGCCTGCCGCGCCGCGGAGACGACCTTCTCGAGGTCGCCGATGCGCACCTGCGCGATGTCCGCCTGCTCGCCTTCGGGCAGCTTCTGCACCAGCGCCTTCAGCTTGCCGATCGCCTCCTCGGGCGAGGCGGTGCTGCGCGCTGCTTCGAGCTCCGCGGCGGCCGGCGCCGCCTCGGGCTTGGGCGCGCTCGCCGGCGCGGCCGATGCGATCCACTTCGGGTCGCCGCTGACGTTGCTGGCCACCTCCGGTTCCTGCGCGTTCCGGCCGAAGGCCTTGACGATGCCCTCGATGCTGTTGACCTTGCGCGCCACCTTGACACGCACCGTCTCGAGGGTCAGGAAGATCGAACGCGACGGATCGGTGACGTCCAGCTCCGACATCAGCGCCTCGGCGAACAGCGTGTAGCGCTGCGGATCGTTCGGCGCGAAGGCGCGCTTGCCCGGCCCGGTCGCGAAGACGACGTGGCAGCCGTCCGGCGGCATGGTCTGGTTGTAGCCCTCGGTCGGCGAGCGCGGCCGGTCCGGCGTGCGGCAGGCGTCGACCATGATCACCGTGGCGGCCGGCCCGGCGGGCCGGCTCAGCCGGGTGAACACCTCGCGCTCCAGCGACAGGCAGCTGCGCGCCAGCTGTGCCGGCGCCGACTGCAGGTTGCCGCCGGCGGGCACGAGGAAGTTCTCGGCGTTCGACTGGAAGCCATGCCCGACGAAGTAGAACACCCCGGCGAGGCCGGGATTGGCGCCGATCGTGCGCTGCAGCTTGTCGAGTTCGGCCTGCACCTGCGCCACCGGCGGGTCGTGCAGCGCGACGGTTGCGAAGCCCATCCTCGACAGGCGCACCTCGAGGTCGGCGATGCACTTGCGCGCCGGCGGCAGGTTCTCGTCGGACGGGTTGTACGAGGTGTTGCCCACCAGCAGCGCCTGGCCGCTGGGCACGCGCTGCGCGGCCAGCGGCAGGGTCACCCCCAGCGCGGCGCCGGCCCCGCCCTGCAGCAAGCGCCGCCGCCGCATGCCCGTCATCGGCAGCCGATCGCAGGCGCGTTCGCCCCGCCGCCGGCCGTGCACGACGCCGGCCGCGCCGCCGAGTCGATGTTGTCGACCGCCGGCGCCGCCAGGCCCGTCTCGAACACCAGCCCGCGCGACAGCTGCTTGCGGATGTTCTCCTTGCCGAAGCCGGCGGCCAGCGCCTCCGCCATGGCCCGGCGGAACGGCTCCTGCGCGTCGCTCACGCCCTGCAGGTAGCGCGTGAAGCGCACGTCCTCGAACGCGCCCTGCTCCACGGTCAGGATGCGCACCGTCAGGCCCTGGCCATCGGAGCCGACCACCAGCGGCGAGACCGCGTAGTTGGCCGCATCCGCGCCGCCGAGCACGATGCCCGAGACGCTGACCGGCTTGCCGAGGCCCGGGTCGGGCGAGGACACGGCACCGACCGCGCCGCTCGCATCGAGCACCACGCTGTCGCCGGCGAGCACGCCGGGCAGCGCCGCGCCGTCGGTGTCGAGCTCGACCACCGTCGTGCCGTCGACGACCCGGTTGACCGCGCGGATGCCGGTGGCCTGCAGCGTCAGCGCACTGATGTTGACGGTCGCGTTGCTGGCGTCGGTCAGGCTGTAGTTCACCGCGTCGGCGCCGGCCAGCGTGACGCCGCTGATCGCCACCGGCTTCGCCGTGCCGACGTTCTTGTCCGCCATGGTGCCCGTAGCCCCGGCGGTGGACAGCGTCAATGCGTCGCCGGCGATCGCACCGGCCAGCGTGGCCGTCGAGCCGTCCAGCGCGACGGCCGTCGTGCCGTCGTAGGCCCGGTCCACCGCGGTGATGCCGGTGGAGGTGATCGCCAGCGTCGTGATCGTCACGGTCGGCGCGGCGGCCGGCGTCGCGAGGTAGTTGCCGCCGTCCGCGCCGCCCAGCGTCACCGTGCCGGTGACCGGCTTGGCGACGCCGACGTTCTTGTCCGCCATCGTGCCGGTCCCGCCGGCCAGCGTGACCGTGTCGCCGGCCAGCACGCCGGTCAGCGCGGCGGCCGCGGTGTTCAGCGCCACCACCGTGGTGCCGTCGTAGACGCGGTCGACCGCGGTGACACCGCTGGCCGAGATCGGCCGCGGCGTGATGTTCACGGTCGGGTTGCTCGCGTCGGCGACGGTGTAGTTGCCGGCGTCCGTGCCCACCAGGGCCAGCCCGGTGACCGCCACCGCCTTGCCGGCTCCGACGTTCTTGTTGACCATGGCGCCGGTGGCGCCGGTGGTCGAGAGCGTCACCGTGTCGCCGGCGACCACGTTGTTGAGCGTCGCACCGGTGGTGTTCAGGCCGACCGCGGTGGTCGCGTCGTAGACGCGGTCGACCCCGGTGATGCCGGTGCTGGTCAGCGCGCGCGGCGTGACCGACGAGAGTGCGATGCCCGGCCCGGCGGCCCGGTTGAAGCCGCCGAACGCGAGGCCGTAGTACTGCTCGCCGCCGCTGCCGGTAGCGACGACGTTCGTGCTGGCGGCGACCGCGTAGGCCTTGTCGGTGCCGACGTTCTTGTCGGCAAACGTGCCGTCGGCCGTCACGGTGTAGCCGCCCAGCGCGAGCGTGGGCCCGAGCGCCGTGGCCGGCGACGTGGTCGTCCCGCCCGCCGCGGTGCCGGTCTGCGTGTACGTGAACGCGGTGCTGCCGTCGTAGACCTTGGTGACCGGCGCCTGGTCGGCCGGCGCCGTGGTGATGGCGCCGGTGGCGTTGGTGACGTAGACGTTGCCGGCCGCCGGCGTCGCGCCGGTCCAGCCGGCGAGCAGCACGTGGTTGATGTCGGCCGCGCCGGCGCCGAGCGCGACGGCGCCCAGGTCGTCCAGCGCGGCGTTGCTGGAACGGATGAAGAAGCGCCCGCCGGCGCCGGTCAGCAGCGCATTGCCGGTGTCGCTGGCGTCGATGAACCCCGCGCTCGTCAGGTCGATCAGCGTGCCGGTGGTGTTGATGCCGGCGGTGCCGAGCGTCAGCGTACCGCCGACCACGTTGACCCGCACGTCGCCGGCGCCGCGGCCGGTGAGGGTCAGCGGGCCCTGGGCGCCGAGGCTGATGCTGCCGGTCGTCGCGAAGTCCACCGGGCCGAAGAACTGGTTGGCCGTGTTGTCGAGCACCGCCGGCACGCCGCCGACGGTGATGATCTGCGTGTCGGCCGAGACGCTCAGTGCACCGCCGGCGCCGGCCACCTGCGCCAGGCCGCCGCCCGCGGCGGTCAGCGTCAGGTCGCCGAACACGGTGCCCTGCACGTTCATCGGCGTGCCCGCGGCGTTGTCGACCCGCACGTTCGCATTGCCGACTTCCAGCGCGAGCAGCCCGATGCGGTTGTTCGCGCTCGTCAGGCTCAGGTCCATGCTGCCTTCGTTGATGAAGAAGGTGCTGACCTGGTTCGCCACCAGCCCGCCGGTGGTCGCCTCCGTCACGAAGCCGGACGAGGTGATCGACACCTGCCCGGCCGTGATGATGTTGTTGATGCCGATCGAGCTGCTCGCCAGCGACACCGAGTTCAGCGACTGCAGCGGCGCGTTGATGCTGATCGAGTCGCTGAAGCCGTTGGCCGTGTCCGCCACCAGCGAGCTGTTGTTCAGCGTCACCGCGGAACCGATCGAGATCGACTCGGCGTTCAGCGTCAGCGTCGTGGCCGCGCCGCCGGCCGCGACCGTCAGCGGCGCGGTCACGCTGATCTGGAACGTGGCCTGCAGCAGCACGTCGTTGGTGGCCAGCAGCGTCGCGACACGGTTGGCCGTGATCTGGCTCGCGAAGTTGCCCTGCGGGTCGGCGAACAGCACGTTGGCGACCAGGTCGTCGCCGGTGACGCCGTCGCCGTTCACGTCGGCCTGCGTGCCGACGATCAGCGTGCTCGGGTCCAGCAGCAGCGTGCCGCGCTCGCCGGCCGGCGCACTCAGGTCGGCTTCGCCGAGAAAGTTCAGCGTCTGCTTGCCGGAGACCTCGGCGAAGCCGCCGTCGCCGCCCTCCGCCCCGCCGCGGGCAGACACCCGGCCCTGGAAGGTCGTTGCCTGGTCGGACCAGACGATCGCCGTGCCGCCGTCGCCGCGGCTGCCCGCGCTGACATCGATCGAGGCCTGCGGCCCGATCACCGTGACCTGCGCATTCGGCTCCGGCCCGCGGCCCTGCAGGTTGCCGCCCACCAGCACCGTGCCGCCGCCGATGTCGCCGGAGGCATCGATCGTCGCGCTGCCCAGCAGGCCGACGCGCTCGCCGAGAACCGACACCGCGCCGCCGCTCAGGCCCGCGCCGCCCGACGCGTCGAGCGTGCCGTCCACCTGCACGACACCGGACGGCCCGCCGGACAGCAGGATCACGCCGTTACGCTGCTCAATGCTGCGCGCGCGCACCACGCCGCCGACTTGCATCACCGTGTTCAGCGCCGCGTCGGTGGCGGCTGCCTGAAGGGCCACGAGGCCGCCGTCGGCCGTGATGCTGCCGCTGTTCTCGAGCTTCGCCGCCACCGCGGCCGTGGGCACGCGGATCGACAGCAGGCCGGAGCCGGTCGGGTCGATCTCGACCGCGCTGCCGGCCGCGAGCGCCGCGGTACCGCCCGGCGCCACGATGCTGCCCGCGTTGCTGACCTGCGGCGCCGCCAGCACGACGTAGCCGCCGGGTGCGGCCTGCAGGCTGCCTTCGTTGCGCACCACGCCGCCGCTGCCGGACAGGCGCAGGTTGCCGGCCAGGAACTGGCCGACGTCGGCGTTCAGCGTCGTGGCCACCAGGGCGCCGACATTGACCTGCGACCCCGGCGCGAACAGCACGCCGTTCGGGTTCTGCAGGTAGACGTGGCCGTTGGCCGTCAGGCTGCCGAAGATCGCGCTCGGGTCGCCGCCGATCACCCGGTTCAGCGCCACCGAATCGCTGCCCGGCTGCACGAAGCGCACCGAATTGCCCGCGCCGATCGAGAAGCTCTGCCAGTCCGCCACCATCCGGGCACTGTTCTGCTGCACGACCATCGCCGTGCCGTTGCTGCTGATGCTGCCGCTGCCCTGCGTGACGACACCCCCCGTCGGCAGCGCCGCGGTCTGCGCGACGGCGGCGGCGGCGGCCCACGCCAGCGGCGTGACCAGGAAGACCTTGTTCCGTTTCATCCGATGCTCCCCGATCAGAACTGCTGGCTCAGCTGGAAGTAAGCCCGCGCGCGCGAGTCGTCGCTCTGCGCCTTCGTGTTGCCGCGCACCGCGACGTAGCCCTTGACGATCAGGCCGGTCGCGTTGCCGTAGGTCAGGCCCACCCCATGGCCGAACAGCTTGCGCGTGTTCTCGACGTCGCTGGGCAGAGGGTCGACGTGCTGGCGCCCCCAGCCGTAGTCACCGAACACACCGAGGATCCAGTCGCCCGGCAACGCCTCGATCGCCAGCGGCTTGCGGTACTCCCAGCCGACGATCAGGCCCGAGTCGCTCGGCGTCTCCGGGGCCGGGTAGGCCCGCACGCCGCTCGGCCCGCCGAGGCTGAACTTCTCGGAGCTGTCCAGGTTCTTGCTGGCGATCTGGGCCGCCGCGTTGAAGTACAGGTAGTCCTTGTTCGGCAGCACCTGCAGCCGCGAGCCCGTCAGCGCGAGCTTCCCGTAGCTGCCGGCGGACTGGTAGGTCTGCTGGTCCAGCACCTGTTCGTCGGGCGTGTCGAGCTCGAGCTTGCCGCCCACCAACGTCGCGGTGTAGTTGCTGATGCCGCCGCCGCCCAGCGTGTCGCGGAAGTCGCCCACCACGCCGAGCGTCACGTAGCTGGTCACGCCCTTCTTGATCTTCAGCGGGTAGGTGTTCACGCGGTCGTCGAACTTGCGCACGTCCGCGCTGCCGACGAAGAACAGGTTCGCGTTGCGCGAGCGGATCTGCGGGTGCAGCAGCTGGAAGGACAGCGCCGAGGCCGTGCCGTCGGCATCCAGCGGCTCGAGCTCGTCGCCGAGCCGGTACTTCAGAAAGCTCGCCGCCAGCCCGAACTTGGTGCCGCGCTCGTTGATCGGCGTGAGCCATGCGGCGCGCACGAACGCGGAGCCGGCATTGGTGGAGGCCTGCCCGCGCAGCGAGAACACGTCCCCGCGGCCGGCCAGGTTGAACCATTCGCCGCTCGCGAACACGCGGTAGCGGCCGG
Source organism: Piscinibacter sp. (assembly GCA_019635485.1). GTDB lineage: Bacteria > Pseudomonadota > Gammaproteobacteria > Burkholderiales > Burkholderiaceae_C > Piscinibacter. The sequence goes on from JAHBZL010000029.1 coordinate 60,401, forward strand.
TGAAGATCGAGCCGCCGTTGTCCGCCTCCAGCGAATAGGCACTGCCCTTGGCGGCCGCGACCTTGATCGTCAGGTCGGCCTGGCCGACCTTGTCGCCCGGCGTCAGCGACGAGCTGATCGTGATGCCGCGCAGGTCGCCGAGCGTGAACAGCGCGCGCTCGATCAGCTCGCGTTCGGCGACCGGGTTGCCGCGCAGCAGCGCAATGATGCGGTCCATGAACTCGGGCGCCACCTTGACGCCCGGTTCGGACTCGATCTTCACCGCGCCGAGCCGGCCGATCAGCACCTGCAGCGTGACCGTGCCGTCGACGAGCTGCTGCTCCGGCACGTAGACCTGCGCGAGGAAGAAACCCTGGCGCTGCAGCGCGACCTCGACGTCCTTGGCGGCGTCCTCCAGGTCGAGCAGCGTCTTCGCGGCGCCGGTGTATTTCTGGAGCATCGGCAGCAGCGGCGCGGCGCGCTGCGCATCGATGCCGGCGATGCGGAAGGCCTTGACCGCGACCGTCGGCCCGCCCGTCGTCGGGGCGGACACCGCGCGCGGCAGCACGAGTTCGGCCGGTGGCTTGCCGAGCACCGGCGCCGCCGGCGTCGACGGCTGGGCCTGCTGCAGCAGCGAGCCGGCGCTCGGCGCGTTGGGCGGCACCTGCTGCGCCAGCGCGGCGCCGGGCAACAGGCACAGGGCCAGGGCACGACGGAGGCCGGCCAGGCGGCGGGAATCAGCGGAATCGTCGGTCACAGGGCCACCTGCCTTCGCGGTCGTCCAGGGAAAATCCGGTCGACCATACGAAGCAGGCCGGGTGGTGTCAATCACCCTGTTCTGCGGTGCAGCAACTGCGCCACGCGGGGTTCACACGCGTGCGGAGCGCCCCCAGGCCACCTTCAGCAGCAGTTCGACCAGCAGCGCGCGCTCCGCTGGCGAGAGGGCGCGCAGCGACGCCTGCTCCATCGTCGCGGCGGTCTTCTCGGCACGCTGCACCAGGTCGCGGCCGGCGCGGGTGAGGTGGATCAGCATCGCACGCCGGTCGCGCGTGCTGCGCACGCGCTCGACCCAGCCGGCCTCCACCAGCCGGTCGATCGTGATCGCCATGTTGGGGGCCGACACGTCCAGCGCCTCGCCGAGCTGCTTCTGGTTGACCTCCGGGTTGGCGGCGACCAGCACGAGCACCGAGTAGTCCAGCACCTTCAGCCCGAGCGGCCCGAGATGGCGCGCGAACACCTTGCGCAGTTCGAGCGCGGCGCGGCTGGCCGCATAGCCGACCAGGGTGGTGAGGCGCGACTGGTCCAGGCCGGCCGGCGCCTCGGGCGGAGCCGGAACGGGGGACTTCATGCGCCAGCCGCCGCGTCGATCGGCGCGTAGGTTGCCCAGCCGGCGCGCGCCTGCGCGATGGCGTGCTCGAACTCCGGCCGCAAGTGCGCGAAGCAGTGCGTGGCACCGTCGCACTTCGCGCGGTGGAAGGCGTCGCCGCGTGCCGCGTGCGGCGCCGAGACGGCATCGAAGCGCGCCCAGGCGAGCGCGACCAGCGCGAGGCCGGTGGCGCGCAGCAGGTCGTCGGCGACGCGGTAGGGCAGCTCGGCGTCGTCGCGGGCGGCCGCGACGACGTCCTGCGCCAGCACATCGAGCCGCTGCAGCAGCTCGCGCGCCGCCGGCGCATGGCGCGCATCGGCTGGCAGGGCCGCGGCCTGGCGCCGCAGCAGCGCGCCGAAGCGCTCGCCGCCGTCGGCGACCAGCTTGCGCACCACCAGGTCGATCGCCTGGATCTGGTTCGTGCCCTCGTAGACCATCGCGATGCGCACGTCGCGCACGCACTGCTCGACACCCCAGTCGTGCACGTAGCCGTGCCCGCCGAAGACCTGCAGCGCGTCGTTCGCCAGCGCGAAGCCGTTGTCGGTCAGGAAGGCCTTCAGCACCGGCGTCAGCAGGGCCGCGTCGTCCTGCGCGGCGCGGCGCAGCGCCGCATCCTCGGCGTGTTCGGCCACGTCGAGCAGGTGTGCGGTCTCGTAGGCCACAGCGCGGCCACCCTCGACCAGCACGCGCTGGCGCAGCAGGGTGCGCCGCACCGCCGGGTGCAGCACGATCGGGTCGGCCGCCGCCGGCGCCGCGCCGCGCTGCGGGGCGCGCGACTGCACGCGTTCGTGCGCATAGCGCAGCGCGTTGCGGTGCGCGTTGTCGGCCGCGCCCAGGCCCTGCAGCGCGACGTGCAGGCGTGCCGCGTTCATCATCGCGAACATCGCCGCCAGACCGCGGTTCGGCTCGCCGACCAGCCAGCCGGTGGCGCCCTCGAAGGCCATCACGCAGGTCGCGCTGCCCTTGATGCCCATCTTCTTCTCGATGCCGTCGCAGCGCAGCGCGTTGCGCGCACCGTCCGGCAGCAGCTTGGGGGCGAGGAACAGCGAGATCCCCTTCGTGCCCGAGGGCGCGTCGGGCAGGCGCGCCAGCACGAGGTGCACGATGTTGTCGGTCAGGTCGTGCTCGCCGCCGGAGATGAAGATCTTTTGGCCAGTCAGGCGCACGCTGCCGTCGGCCTGCGGCTCGGCACGCGTGCGCAGCAGCCCGAGGTCGGAGCCGGCCTGCGCCTCGGTCAGGCACATCGTCGAGAGCCACTCGCCGCTGACCACCCGGCCGAGGTAACGCTGCTGCAGTTCGGGCGACGCGTGGCGGTGCAGGCACTCGTAGGCGCCGTGCAGCAGCCCGGGGTACATGGTCCAGGCGTGGTTGGCCGCCGACAGCATCTCGTACAACGCGGCGTTCAGCACCTGCGGCAGGCCCTGGCCACCGACCGCCGGGTCGCAGGCCAGCGCCGGCCAGCCCGCCGCGACGAAAGCCTGGTAGGCGTCGCGAAAGCCGCGTGGCGTGCTGACGCGGCCGTCCTGCCAGCGGCAGCCCTCCAGGTCGCCCGGCGCGTTCAGCGGTGCGACGACGCCGGTGGCGAAACGGCCGGCTTCCTCCAGCACCTGCGCGGCGGTCGGCGCGTCCAGTTCGGCGAACGGCGGCAGCGCCGCCCAGTGCGCGGGCAGGTCGAGCAGGTCCTCGATCACGTAGCGCATCTCGCGCAGCGGCGCCTCGTACTGCCACATCGCCGTACTCCTCAGACTGCGGACTTCTGCCGCGACGCGCCGAGGTAGGTGTCGATCACGCGCGGGTCCTTCGCGAGCTGCTCGGCCGAGCCCTCCAGCGCCACCTCGCCCATCTCCAGCACGTAGCCGTGATCGGCGACCTCGAGCGCGGCGCGCGCGTTCTGCTCCACCAGCAGGATCGTGACGCCGGTCGCGCGCAGCCCTTCGATGGTGCGGAAGATCTCCTTGACCACCAGCGGCGCGAGACCGAGGCTGGGCTCGTCGAGCATCAGAAGGTCGGGCTGGCCCATCAGCGCACGGCCCACGGCGAGCATCTGGCGCTCGCCGCCGGACAGCGTGCCGGCGAGCTGCATCCGGCGCTCCTTCAGGCGCGGGAACAGCGTGTAGACCTGCTCCAGCATCGAGGCCGCCCCGCCCTGCCCGAGGCGCACCTTGCGGAAGCCGCCGAGCAGCAGGTTGTCCTCGACCGGCATGGTGCCGAACAGCGCGCGGGTCTCGGGCACCAGGGCCATGCCTTCCATCACGCGCTCCTCGAGCGTGCGCTGGGCCAGCGAGCGGCCCCGGTAGCGCAGCCCGCCGCGCGCCGGCAGCACGCCCATCAGCGCGTTCAGCAGGGTCGACTTGCCGGCGCCGTTCGGGCCGATCACGGTGACCACGCTGCCCTTGGCCGCCTTCAGCGTCAGGCCGTGCAGCACCTCGGCGCGGCCGTAGCCGGCATGCAGGCCGTCGACCTCGAGCAGCAGTTCGGACGTCGCTGTCATCTCAATGCTCCGTGCCGAGGTAGGCGGCGCGCACCGCGGGGCTGGCCTGCACCTCCTCCGGCGTGCCCTCGATCAGCTTGGTGCCGAACTCCATCACGACGACCCGGTCCACCAGGCCCATCACCAGGTCCATGTCGTGCTCGACGAGCAGGATCGCCATGCCTTCGTCGCGCAGCTGGCGCAACACCTCCGCGAGCGCCTGCTTCTCCTTCAGGCGCAGGCCGGCGGCCGGTTCGTCCAGCAGCAGCAGCATCGGGTCGGCGGCCAGCGCGCGTGCGATCTCCATCAGCCGCTGCGGGCCGAGCGCGAGGTTGCCGGCCAGCTCGTGCATGTGCTCGGCCATGCCGATCCGCTGCAGCTGCCGCTCGGCCTCGCGCAGCAGGCGGCGCTCCTCGGCTCGGTCCGCCCGCAGCATCGCCGCCGCGACGCCGTGCCGGCCGCGCAGGTGCGCGCCGAGCGCGACGTTCTCGAGCACCGTCATGCCCGGGATCATCTTGACGTGCTGGAAGGTGCGCGCCACGCCGCGCGCGGCGATCTCGCGCGAGCGCAGGCTCTGGATCGGCTGGCCGCGCAGGCGCACCTCGCCGCGCGTCACCGGCAGCACGCCGGTGACGAGGTTGAAGGTGGTGGACTTGCCGGCTCCGTTCGGGCCGATCAGGCCGAGGATCTCGCCGGCGCGCACGCTGAAGCCGACGTCGTTGACCGCGACCAGGCCGCCGAACTCCTTGCGCGCGTCCTTCACCTCGAGCACGACCTCGCCGCGCGGTGGCCGCGCGCGTGCCGGCAGCACGGCCGCTTCGCCCCAGTCGCGCGGGCGCGGCGGGCGCGGGAAGCGCGATTCGACGAAGGCCCACAGCCCGTCGCGCGCGTACTGCAGCACCAGCACCAGCAGCACGCCGAACACGATGACCTCGTAGTTGCCGCTCGTGCCCATCAGGGTCGGCAGCCAGTCCTGCAGCTGCTCCTCCATCACCTTGACGACGGTGGCCCCGGCCAGCGCACCCCAGACATGGCCGACCCCGCCGATCACCGCCATGAACAGGTACTCGATGCCCTTGTTCAAGCCGAACGGCGACGGGTTCACGGTGCGCTGGAAATGCGCGAACAGCCAGCCCGACACGCTGGCCAGCAGCGCCGCCAGCACGAACGCGGTGACCTTGATGCGGAAGGTGTTCACGCCCATCGCCTCGGCCATCGTCGTGCCGCCCTTGACGGCGCGCAGCGCGCGGCCGGTGCGCGAGTCCAGCAGGTGCGTGACCGCGACCGTCGCCAGCACCACCAGCACCCACAGCAGCACGTAGAAGCTGCGGCCGGTGTTCAGCGTGATGCCGAACAGCTCCAGCGCCGGGATGCCGAGCAGGCCGTCGTACTTGCCCAGCGCGTCGATGTTGCCGAGCAGGTAGAACAGGCTCAGGCCCCAGGCGATGGTGGCCAGCGGCAGGAAGTGGCCGGACATGCGCAGCGTGATCCAGCCCAGCACCAGCGCGGCGCCGAACGTCACCACGAGGCCGATCCACACCGTCAGCCAGGGCGAGACGCCGTGCGTCAGGGTCAGGAAGGCCGCGGTGTAGGCGCCGATGCCGAAGTAGGCCGCATGCCCGAAGGACATCATGCCGCCATAACCGGCAATCAGGTTCAGCGAGCATGCAAAGATCGCGTAACACAGGATCTTCATCAGGAAGACCGGATACACCACCGTGGGAGACAACACGAGCAGGCCAACCATGATCAGGAAGGCGATGCTTTGCGCGCCCGTGAAGGACAGGATCTACAGACCGCCAGGGGAACCGGTCGACGCCGCCATCGGCGACCGTTGCGAAGGGGATGAAACGCTCATGTCAGTTACCTCGTCCAAAGAGTCCTGCCGGCTTGGTCAGGAGCACGAAAATCATCACGATGAAAATCACGAGCGCCGATGCCTCGGGATAAAAGAGCTTGGTGAGGCCTTCGATCATGCCCAGGATCAGACTGGCAACAACCGAGCCCATGATGGAGCCCATGCCACCGATGACGACGATCGCGAACACCGTGATCATGAAGTGCTCCCCCATGTTCACGTTGACCGAATACACCGGCGCGGCCAGCACGCCGGCGAAGGCGGCCAGCCCCGCGCCGCCCGCATAGGTCAGCAGCACCATGCGGGGCACGTTGACGCCGAAGCTCTGCACCAGTGGCGCGTTTTCAGTCGCCGCACGCAACTTGGCGCCCAGCGAGGTGCGCTCGATCAGGAACCAGGTGACCAGGCATACGGACAGCGCCGCCACCACCACCCAGGCCCGGTAATACGGCATGAACATGAAGCCCAGGTTCATCGCGCCCTGCAGTTCCTCCGGGATGCGGTAGGGCAGGCCGGCGTTGTTGAACACGAGGCGCACGACCCCCTGGATGATCATCGCCAACGCGAAGGTCAGCAGCAGGCCATAAACATGGTCCAGCTTGTACATACGACGGATCAGCGTGGTTTCCATCAATGCGCCGAACGCCGCCACCACCAGCGGG
>JAHBZL010000003.1 GCA_019635485.1 Piscinibacter sp.
TCTGATCGGCCGCCTGCCGCCGCGGCCGCCGGCCGAGGAGAGCGCGCCCGACGCGGCGAAACAGGCACGCGGTGCGGCGCTGGCGCAGCGCCTGCATTGCACCGGCTGCCACGGTGCCGACCTGGCCGGCGGCGCGCAGGTGCCGCGCCTGGCCGGCCAGCGCGAGGACTACCTGCTGCATGCGCTGCGCGGATATCGCGCAGGCACGCGGGTCGGCTACACGCCCGCGATGAGCGAGGCGCTCGCCGGCACCACGCCCGAACAGCTCGAGGACCTCGCGCACTACCTGGCCCATGGACCCTGAGCCCGGCGCGCCGGCGCGGGCTTCCCCCGAGCGACACCCGCGCCTCCAGCCAACACAATTCCCGCGACCTCGACAGGAGACAAGACCGATGAAGACGACCCCCCCGATGCTGTTCGCCGCCGCGCTGCTCGCCGTCAGCGCGGTGCACGCGCAGGACAAGCCCGTGACGCTGAAGCTGTCCAGCTGGGTGCCGGCGCAGCACCCGTTGAACCCGGCGCTGCAGGCCTGGGCCGAGGACATCAAGAAGGCCAGCGGCGGCACCATCAGCGCGACGCTGTTCCCGAGCGAGCAGCTCGGCAAGGCCTTCGACCATTACGACATGGCACGCGACGGCATCGCCGACGCGGCCTACGTGAACCCGGGTTACCATCCGGGGCGCTTCCCGGTGTTCGCTGGCGCATCGCTGCCCTTTCTGGCCTCGAACGCGAAGGGCGGTTCGGCCGCCATCGACGCCTGGTACCGCCAGTACGCCGCCAAGGAGATGAAGGACGTGCACTTCTGCTTCGCCTTCGCGCACGACCCCGGCACGCTGCACTCGAAGAAGAAGGTCGTGATGCCCGGCGACGTGAAGGGCATGAAGGTGCGGCCCGCGAACGGCACGATCGCCCACATGATCACCGCGCTCGGCGGCACCAACGTGCAGTCGTCCGCGCCCGAGGCGCGCGACATGATCGAGCGCGGCGTCGCCGAGGCGATCACCTTCCCCTGGGCCTCGCTGACGCTGTTCGGCATCGACAAGGTCGTCAGCTACCACGTCGACGCGCCGCTGTACGTGACGCCGTTCGTCTGGGTGCTCAACAAGGACAAGTACAACAGCCTCTCGGCCGCGCAGAAGAAGGTGATGGACGACCACTGCACCACCGAATGGGCCGAGAAGGTCGCGAGCAACTGGGCCGATTTCGAGGCCAACGGCCGCACCAAGATCGCCGCGATGGCCGGCCACGAGATGGTCAAGCTCACGCCCGACCAGCTCGACGCGTGGCGCAAGGCGGTGGCCCCGGTGACCGACCAGTGGGCGGCGGACGCGAAGAAGGCCGGCGTCGACCCGACGCAGGCGATGGACTCGCTGCGCCAGAACCTGCAGAAGTACAAGGCGGCGCTCTGAGCGAGCGCGCGGGCATGGAGGGCAAGCGCAGCTTCGCCGACCGGGTCATCCACGTCATCGAGTGGCTGGCGGCGTCGTTCGTCGGCATCGTCGCGGCGGACATCTTCATCTCGGTCGCGCTGCGCAAGTTCTTCAACACGTCGATCCCCGACAGCTACGACGCCGGGCGGCTGCTGCTCGGCGTGCTGATCTTCTGGGGCATCGCGGCGACGAGCTACCGCGGCGGCCACATCACGGTGGACCTGCTGTGGTCGGCCGCCGGCCCGCGCATGAAGCGCTTCATCGACGTCTTCGCGACGCTGGTGCTGCTGTTCGTGGTCTCGGTGCAGACGGTGATGCTGTTCGACAAGGTGGTGCAGACCTATCGCGACAACGTGCTGACCTTCGACCTCAACCTGCCCACCTGGCCGATGTTCGCGCTCGCCTGGCTCGGCGACATCTGCGCCGTGATCCTGATCGCGCTGCGCGCCTGGCGGCTGGTGTTCCACCCGGAGCTGCTGCACGACGCCCACCACGACCAGCTGCCCCAGGAGTGACCAGCGCGCATGGATCCTGACCTGATCGCGATCGGCGGCTTCGTCGTCCTGTTCGCGTTGATGCTGCTGCGCGTGCCGGTCGGCATGGCGATGGGCCTGGTCGGCGTGGCCGGCTACGCGCTGATCGCCGGCGCCGGCCCGGCGCTCAAGCTCGTCGGCCTGACCTCGATGCGCACGGTCACCGACTACACCTTCGGCGTGATCCCGATGTTCATGCTGATGGGCGCCTTCGTCACGGTGTCGGGCGTCAGCCGCGAGCTGTTCCGCGCCACCAATGCCTGCATCGGCCACTGGCGCGGCGGGCTCGGCATGGCCACCGTGCTCGCGTGCGGCGGCTTCGCGGCGATCTCCGGCTCGTCGGTGGCGACGGCGGCGACCTTCTCGACCGTGGCCTACCCCGAGATGCGCCGCTACGGCTACCCGCAGTCCTTCTCGGCGGGCGTGATCGCCGCTGGTGGCACGCTGGGCGCGATGCTGCCGCCGTCGACCGTGCTCGCGGTCTATGCCGTGCTGACGCAGCAGGACATCGGCAAGCTGTTCATGGCCGGCATCCTGCCCGGGCTGCTCGCGATGGCGATGTACGTGCTGACGATCGGCGTGATCGTCGCGGTGCGCCCGACGATGCTGCCTTCGCACGAGCCGAAACCGTGGAGCGAGCGCCTCGTCGCGCTGAAGGACGTCTGGCCGTCGCTGGCGCTGTTCGTGTTCGTGATCGGCGGTCTCTACGGCGGGTTCTTCACGCCGACCGAGGCCGGCGGCGTCGGCGCCGGCGGCGCCTTCCTGCTCGGCATCGCGCGGCGCAAGCTCGACCGCGCCGGCATCCGCAAGGCGCTGCTGCAGGCCACGCGCACCGCGGCCGCGGTGTTCACGGTGCTGATCGGTGCACTGCTGTTCGGTTACTTCCTGACCATCACCCAGACGCCGCAAAAACTTACCGGCTGGCTCACCGGCCTGGGCATCGGCAACTACGGCGTGCTCGTGCTGATCATGCTGATGTACCTGGTGCTCGGCTGCCTGATGGACGCGATGGCGATGATCATCCTCACGGTGCCGATCATCTTCCCGGTGATCCTGCAGCTCGGCTTCGACCCGATCTGGTTCGGCATCATCATCGTGATGACGGTGGAACTCGGACTCATCACGCCGCCGGTGGGCATGAACGTGTTCGTCATCAAGAGCGTCGTGTCCGAGCTCAGCTTCGCCAGCATCTTCAAGGGGGCCGGCCCGTTCGTGATCACCGACGTGATCCGGCTCGCGATCCTGATCGCCTTCCCGGTGATCGCGCTGTGGCTGCCGGGGCGGATGTGAGGCCGGTTCGCCTCACACCTGCTCGACCGGCACCGCGTCGCGCAGCCAGCGCGGCGCGGCGTCGCTGATCACGCCGTCGAGTTCGTCGATCCGCGCGACGGCGCTCGGCGCCACCGTGTCCAGCTTGGTCGCGTCGCTCAGCAGCAGGCGGCGCGCGGCGCCCTCCAGCATCGCGCGCTTGATGGCGGCCTCCTGCGGTTCCTGCGCCGTCAGCCCGGCGCGCGGATGCAGCGCGCAGGCGCCGAGGAAGGCGAGGTCGGCGCGGTGCGCGCGGATCGTCGCCAGCGCCTGCTCGCCGACGAAGATGCGCGGCGACGGCAGCCACAGCCCGCCGGCCAGCACGAGGCGCACCTGCGGCTCGTCGGCCAGCGCGAGCGCGGCGTCCAGCGAGTGGGTGATGACGGTCAGCGGGCGCGGCGCATCCGGCCGCTTCAGGGCCTCGACCAGCGCCAGCGCGGTGGTGCCGCCGTCGACGAACAGCGTGTCGTTGGGCTGCACGTGGCGTGCACCGGCCGCGGCGATCGCGCGCTTGGCGCCGGTGGCGACCGCGGCGCGCTGCGCCGTCGGCAGCACGCCGGCATGCAGCGCGACCGCGCCGCCGTGGGTCTTCTGCACCAGGCCGCGTGCGGCCAGCGCGCGCAGGTCGCGCCGCACCGTGTCCTCCGAGACGCCGTAGGCGGCCGACAGGGCCGCCACCTCGACACGCCCCTGCTCGCGCAGCGTCTGCGCGATGTGCTGCTGGCGTTCGGCCGCGAAGCGCGGCGCGTCGGTGATCGGAATGGGGGGCATGGGCCGGTGGGTTTTGCTGGTTTGTGCACGAACAGGCAAATTACAGCACAATACGGCACATGCAAGCAAGTTCCTGCCCCACTGCGGCCCTGCCGCTGCCCGCGCCATCCGCCCTGCGGCGCTGGCATCTCGCCGTGCGTGCCCAGTTCGGCGTGCTCGGTCTCGCGATGGGTGCCTGGGGGGCGCAGGTGCCGGCCGTCAAGCAGCACTACGGGCTCGACGAGGGCGAGCTGTCGGTGGCCCTGCTCGCGGCCGCGGCCGGTGCCGTGCTGTGCCTGTTCAGCGCCGGCGCGCTGGTGGCGCGCTTCGGCGTGCGCCACTGCGTGCTGGCGGGCGGCGTGCTGCTGTGCCTGGTGCTGGCCGCCGTGCTGCAGTTCGAGTCCTACGGCGTGCTGCTGGCGCTGATGCTGCTGCTGGGCGCCGGCAGCGCGCTGTTCGACGTGGCGATCAATTCGGACGGCAACCACCTCGAGAGCCGCTCCGGCCGCAAGGTGATGAGCGGGTTGCACGCGATGTTCAGCCTCGGCGGCATGGCCGGGGCGCTGCTGGTGGCCGGCCTGTACCGGCTCGCGCTGCCGCCGGCGACGCAGCTGGCGCTGGTCGGGCTCGCCCTGTTGCCGCTGACGGCCGTCGCGGCGCAGGCGCTGACCAGCGACCGTGCCGACTCGGAGGACGCGCCGGCCCCGGTGGCCTGGCCGCGCGGCGTGCTGCTCTGGATGGGCCTGCTGACCTCGCTGTGCATGGTTGCCGAAGGCGCGATGTACGACTGGAGCGCGCTGTACGTGCACCAGGAATTGCGGACCAACGCGGCGTTCGGCGCGCTCGGCTTCGCGGCCTTCAGCGCGGCGATGGCGCTCGGCCGGCTGTTCGGCGACCGGGTGCGCGAGCGCCTCGCGCCGGCGGCGCTGCTGCGGGCGTCCGGCACGCTGGCCGCGCTCGGCATGGCGCTCGCGCTGAGCGTCGGCGTGCCGTGGGTGGCCCTGCTGGGCTTCATGCTGGTCGGCCTCGGGCTGGCCAACGTCGTGCCGGTGCTGTTCGCGGCGGCCGCGCAGGTGCCCGGCGTCAGCGCGCCGACCGGCGTCGCCGCGGTGTCCTCGGTTGGCTACATGGGCTTCATGGTCGGCCCGCCGCTGATCGGCGCGCTGGCCCACCACAGCTCGCTGACCCTGGCGTTGTGGACCGTCGCGGTGTTCGCGGTCGCGATGGCGCTGGCCGCACGGCGCGTGCTCGCGCGCCGCTGAGCGCGCCGGGCCTGCCACGGCGCGGCGAGCGCCACCGCGCCGGCCAGCAGCGCGCCGATATCGGCCGCCAGCAGGATCCAGGCCTCGCCGAACAGATCGTGCGCCGTCCAGCACAGCGTGCCAGCGAGGAGCAGCAGGCGCAGGCGCCGCGGGTCGGATTGCAGCCGCGCGAATGCGATCAGCGCGGTGGCCAGCACGCTGAGCGCCGACAGCGGGCCGGTCCAGAACAGGCCGCCCGCGAGCACCATCAGGACGATCAGGCCCTGGCCGAGCCGGGTCATCGCGCGGCTGCCGGTCGCGCGCAGCGCCGCCAGCGTCTGGACCAGGCCCAGCAGGTTCATGGCCACTGCCGCGTTCAGGCCGAGGCCGGCATAGTGCAGCGCGAAGGCGGCACCGGCCAGCAGCTGCGCGAGCAGGATCGCGCGCCGGCCGGGCAGCGCCGGCGCGGAGCCTTCCGGCCGGGCGTGGCCGGAAGGCACGGCACGGCGTCAGGCGGCGAGGAAGCCGGCGCTCTTGAGCGCCTTGAGCAGTGCGTCGCGCTTCATGGCCAGCTTCTCGGCCGTGATCAGCTTGTCGGACGCGGTCTTGGCTTCCGTGCTGTCCGGGCCGTTCAGGCGGATGCGGAACAGCAGCTCTTCGAGCAGGTTCTTGTTCTTGATGCCCAGCACGCTGGCCGCCTTGTCGAGACCCTTGATCTGGCGGCGCACGGCCGGCTCATGGATGTCCAGGAACTCGCGCGACTTCCAGAACAGCGCCAGGCTGTGCTGGTTCAGCAGCGCCACGATCTCCCCGCGGGCTTCCTGGATCACCCTGGCCCAGGAGTTGGCGCTCCAGTCCGGGGGGTTCTGTCGCGCCAGCGCGTCGGCCTTGTCGCGCAGCGTGCCCGGGATGTTGATCGACATGTTCCCGCTCGACGAGAAGAAGCTGCCGTAGAGCAGCTTGGGGTCGATACGCCCGTCGGCCGCCAGCAGGAAGGAGGTGTTCTCGTCGACGGCCGTGCGCTTCGCGAAGGCCAGGAAGGCCTTCTTCAGCGTGGTGTCGCTCAGGATGTCGCTGACGTTGTCCGCGTAGGGGATGCCGTTGATCTTGCTGGCCATGGTGGTGGTCCTCGAGGTGATTCCCCTGGCTCGTGGCCTTCGGGGAGGGGCGGGCCGCGCGGCACGGCTCCGCCAACCCGGTCGGGCCGAAGCGGCCGACCGGGGCGGTGGAAGTCGTCGTTGCGGGAAGGGATGGGTCCGCGAACGGGACCCGGGGCGTCAGATCACACGCGCATCGGTGCGATCCGTCGAAGCGCGGCACGGCCGATCAGGCCGACCGCCTTGTCGATCGTGACGCCGAAGACCGCGCGCAGCGCGCGGCGTCCGGCCGTACCGCAGCGCCACCAGGGCATGCCGGCCCGGCGGCCGACCCGGCACCCGGCGGACCCGGTCTGGGTCCCCTCGTCGGTGTCGACCTCGATGTTCCTCACGGCGGCTCCCTGATTGGCGTTGGGTCCACGTACGGACCCATCCGCGGGAGCGTGCATCCCAACCCCTGGGGGTGCTCGGGTATGCGTCTTTTTCGCGCCGGCCACGTAGGGCGCGGCGTGGGCGGCTCAGTCTTCCTCGAGCTCGGCCTTGGCCATCTCGACGTCGAGCCGCTCCATCGCGTCGGCCGGTTCACAGGCCGCGGCGTCGGCGTAGAGCTTCTCCGCGTCCTTCATCTTCTTGTCGCCCTCGAGCATCACCAGGCCGTTCGCGTACTCGATCATCGCGATCGCCGACCCCGGGTTGAGCTTGAGCGCCTGGCGGTACATCGCGAGGCCGGTGTCCTTGCTCGCGCCCTGCGTGCGGCCGAGCAGCGAGCCGACCTTGTCGATCACCTCGGCGTGGAAAGCGCCCAGCGCGATGTGCGCGTCGGCGTGCTTGGGCGCCAGCTTGATGGCCGTCTCGAGCGCGCCCTTGACCTTGGCCCCCAGCCCCTGCGCCAGCGCCTTCGCGACGCTGATGCCCTGGCTGTAGCGGCCCAGCGCATAGGCCTGCCAGTAGTACGCGTTGGCGTTCTTCGGCTCGCTGCCCTGCTGCGCCTCGGCGCGCTCGGCGACCTCCAGGAACAGCGCGAGCTTGTTCTTCTCGCTCTTCTCCAGGTAGTTGGCGTAGATCGCCTGTGCCTTGTTGGCCACCGTGGTGCCGGCGGCGCCGGCCTTCAGGCCCGCCTCGCAGGCCTTCTGGAACTCGCCGGCGTGGAACAGCGCCCAGGCGGCCAGCACCTTGTCGTCCTTCGGCAGCGGCTCGGCGTCGCCGGCGTGCAGCCGTGCCCACTGCTTCTTCAGCGCCGCGGCGTCGCGCGCGTAGGCGGCGGTGTCGTAGGGAAAGGCGGTCCACTTGGCCATGCGTGTCTCCTCGAGGGGTTTCTAGCTCTTTCGATATTGTCCGACCAGCGCGTGCAGGTGGTCGCGCTGCCCCGCTTCCAGGTAGGGCAGCAGCAGGCTGAGCACGTGGTAGGCCCCGCGCATGAGCGCGGCGTTGGCCACCTCCGGCTCGAGGGCACGGCGCGGATCGCGCACGTACTCGTAGCTCAGCCAGTAGGTCAGCACGACGGCCATGGCCGTCGCCACCGGCTCCATGTCGCGCGCGTCGATGTGCATCGCGCCGCCGCGCGACAGCCCGGCGAGCACGCCCTGGATGGCCTGGTTCTTGTTGCGCAGCACGTACTGGAAGTGCGTCTCGAGGCGCCGGTTCTTGGACAGCAGGTCGTTCAGGTCGCGGTACAGGAAGCGGTACTTCCAGATCAGCTCGAAGAGCATGTGGAAGAACAGCCACGCGTCCTCGACGTTGCGCACGTGGTCGGCGGCGTGCAGCAGTTCGGCCAGCGACTTCTCGTAGCGGTCGAACAGGCTGTTGATCAGCTCGTCCTTGGCCGGGTAGTGGTAGTACAGGTTGCCGGGGCTGATGTTCAGCTCGGCGGAGATCAGCGTGGTGGAGACGTTGGGCTCGCCGAAGCGGTTGAACAGCTCGAGCGTGACCTCCAGGATGCGTTCGGCCGTGCGGCGCGGTTTCTTGGGCGGCGTGGCCATGTCGGTGCGCAATCTAGCACCAAGGTCCGGCGCCCTCCAGGGGCGTGCGCCCTAAATCGCCGCGTCCGGCACCAATCCGGGCCGCTGCCTAGAATCCAGGCCCCATGCCCGATCCCGGCCCCATGCCCGCCATCTCGTTCCAGCACGTCAGCAAGCGCTACCGCGGCGCGCGCGGCGACGTCCGGGCGCTCGACGACGTCAGCTTCGACATCCAGCGCGGCGAGTTCTTCGGCCTGCTGGGCCCGAACGGCGCCGGCAAGACGACGCTGATCAGCATCCTCGCGGGCCTCGCCCGCGCGTCGCAGGGACGGGTCAGCGTGCTGGGCCACGACGTGGTGGACGACTATGCCGCCGCCCGCCGCAGCCTGGGCATCGTGCCGCAGGAGCTGGTGTTCGACCCGTTCTTCAGCGTGCGCGAGGCGCTGCGCATCCAGAGCGGCTACTTCGGCGTGCGCCGCAACGACGACTGGATCGACGAGCTGCTGCTGCACCTGGGCCTGGCGGACAAGGCCGATGCCAACCTGCGCGCGCTGTCCGGCGGCATGAAGCGGCGGGTGCTGGTCGCGCAGGCGCTGGTGCACCGGCCGCCGGTCATCGTGCTCGACGAACCCACCGCCGGCGTCGACGTCGAGCTGCGCCAGACGCTGTGGCAGTTCATCGCCCGCCTGAACCGCGAAGGCCACACGGTGCTGCTGACCACGCACTACCTCGAGGAGGCCGAGGCCCTGGCCGGGCGCATCGCGATGCTCAAGCAGGGCCGGGTCGTCGCGCTGGACCGCACCTCGGCGCTGCTGGCCGGCACCGCCAGCACGATGCTGCGCTTCAAGCTGGATCGGCCGCTGCCCGAGGCGCTGGCCGCGCAGTCGCGCGTGACCGGGCGCATCGTGCAGGTCAAGGCGCACGATGCCGACGAGGTCGAATCCATCCTCGCCACGTTGCGCGCCGCGGGCTGCCGGCCGGAAGACCTCGAGATCGGCCGCGCCGACCTCGAGGACGTGTTCCTCGAGATCATGCAGGGCGAGCCGCGCACCGCCGCGGCCGCCGCGTGAGCGCCATGCTGTCCGGCGCCCGAACCCTGTTCTACAAGGAGGTGCTGCGCTTCTGGAAGGTCTCCTTCCAGACCGTCGCGGCGCCGGTGCTGACGGCGGTGCTGTACCTGCTGATCTTCGGCCACGTGCTGGAAGACCACGTGAAGGTGTTCGACCGGGTCGGCTACACCAGCTTCCTGATCCCGGGCCTGGTGATGATGAGCGTGCTGCAGAACGCCTTCGCGAACAGCAGCTCGTCGCTGATCCAGAGCAAGATCACGGGCAACCTGGTGTTCCTGCTCGTCGCGCCGCTGTCGCACTGGGCCTGGTTCGTCGCCTACGTCGGCGCGTCGGTCGTGCGCGGCGTCGCGGTCGGCAGCGGCGTGCTGCTGGTGACGCTGTGGTTCGCGCCGCTGTCGGCCGCGGAGCCGGCCTGGATCGTCGTGTTCGCCGTGCTCGGCGCCGGCATGCTGGGTTCGCTCGGGCTGGTGGCCGGCCTGTGGGCGGAGAAGTTCGACCAGATGGCGGCGTTCCAGAACTTCGTCATCATGCCGATGACCTTCCTGTCCGGCGTGTTCTATTCGGTGCAGTCGCTGCCGGCGTTCTGGCAGGCGCTGAGCCACCTCAACCCGTTCTTCTACATGATCGACGGCTTCCGGCGCGGCTTCTTCGGCGTCAGCGACGTGTCGCCCTGGCTCAGCCTCGCGGTGGTGGGCGGCAGCTGCCTGCTCGCCGCGGGCATCGCGCTGCACCTGCTGCGCATCGGCTACAAGATCCGGCACTGAGGCGCTGCCGGCGCGGGTCAGGCGTCCGGGCGCGGCGGGAACAGGTGATCGAGCTTGTCGTCGACTTCGCCGACGTAGGCCGACAGCGAGCGGCTCGCCTCGGCCACGCGCTCGTGGACGGACTGCTCCAGGCGGTCCAGCCGCTCGTTCAGCGCGGCCGTCGCGCTGCCCTGCGCCGCGGCCACCCGGGCCAGTTCGTCGGCGAGGTAGGCGCGCAGCTCGGTGAAGCGCGAGGCCTCGGCCCGGTCGGCCAGCTCGCGCTGCGCCTTCAGCTCCTTCGCGGTGCGGCGCGTCTCCAGGATCAGCCCGGCCTGCTGGAACACGATGTAGGCGAGGAACAGCGCGCACAGCGCTGCGCTGACCGTCAGCATGATCAGCCCGAGCGGCGCTTCCACCTGCGTGAAGCCGAGCGACAGCGTCGTCGGCGCATTGAAGGCAGTCCAGTTCAGCAGCGTGAAGGCGCCCAGCAGGGCCAGGGCCAGCACGACGGCGAGGTTGCGCAGGTTCATCCGCGTTCTCCTGAGGTGGCGTCCAGCGTCGCGGCGGCGGTGGGCAGCGGGGCCTCACGCGGCGGCATGGTCGGGTCGAAGTCCAGCGGCTTGCCCAGCAGCAGCGAAGGCAGCACCGTGGACACGGCGGCGTAGAAGAGCAGTGCGCCGTACAGCGAATCCGGGATCTGGAACCGTTCGCGCAGGATGGTCGCCAGCACCAGCGTGAAGATCAGCGTCGGCGTCAGTGCCGTCGCCACGCGCAGGCTGCCGCGCGCCGATTCGCCGCGGATGAAGCGGCGCTGCAGCCACAGCGCGCCGACGCGCAGCGGCAGCACCGCCAGCGTCAGCGCCGCGCCGATCTGCAGCGCCTCCAGCGTCAGCGCGCCGGCCGGCACGCTCATGCCCTTGTAGAAGAAGTAGAACGGCACGAAGAACGAGGCGAACAGCTGGATCGCGCGCAGGTTCGTGTCGGACGCCAGCATCGGCATGCGCCGGCGCAGCAGCCGGGCGATGAAGCCGGCGAGGAACGCGCCGACCAGGTAGTACACGCCGAGCTGGTAGGTCAGGTAGGAGGCGATCAGGCCCACCATCACCAGCAGCGAGAACTCCGATCCGGGCGCATGCGGCGCGATCACGCGCCCGAGCAGCACGAACAGCAGCGGCAGCCCGACGATCATCGCCGCCAGCGCACCCGAGGACCAGGCGAGCCGCTCCATCGAACTCGACTGCAGCACGACGAACAGCACCAGCAGTGCGAGCAGCTCGCCGCCGACCGCCTTGATCGTGACCCAGTAGCGCTCCTCCTCGCTGAGCCCGAGCGCGGACAGCGTCTCGAGGATGAAACCGGTGGACGGCGTCAGCAGCGCGAGCGCGAGCAGCACGGCGGCCTGCCAGCTGAAGCCGAACAGGTCGATGGCCAGCCAGGCGGCGCCGCCCAGGGTCGCCGAACGCACCACCAGGTGGCCCAGCAGCGGCCACTTGCCGCGGGCCAGGTCCGCGATGTCGATCTCGAGGCCGGCGAACAGGAACAGCGAGGAGATGCCCAGCGTGGCGAGCAGCGCGAGGGTCGCGTCGTGGCTGAAGCCGGCCAGGAACACGCCGGCACCCATGCCGAAGGCGAAGCTCGTCAGCGGGGCAGGGATGCGCCAGCGCTGCAGCACGCGCGGAATCACCATCAGCCCGACGATCAGGACCAGGTAGGCGATTTCGTTGGTGATCTGGGGCATGCGGTCACGAGGGCGCGGGGCCGGGCTAGTGTAGGCGGACGCTGCGCGCCGGCGCGGCTAGAATGCCCGCACGATGAGCGCCGATCCGACCGCCGCCGACGTCCAGCGCTTCATCGCGCAGGGGCTGGCCTGCGAGCACCTCGAAGTCGAGGGTGACGGGCGGCACTTCTTCGCCACCATCGTGTCGGCAGAGTTCGAGGGCGCGAGCCGCGTGCAGCGCCACCAGCGGGTCTACCGGGCCCTGGGCGATAGAATGCGCGAGCAGATCCACGCCCTGTCGATGAAGACGCTGACCCCGGCCGAGTGGGCCCACCAGCCCGCGCCGGCCGCCACCCACCACCACCACTGATCCACGCCGCAGTGTTCACTGCGGCGCGCGGGCCTGCGCCCAGCGGGTCCGTCTGCCAGGTGGGCATGGGGCACAGCCTGTCATCATCCAAATGGACAAACTCCTGATCCGCGGCGGCCGCCGGCTCGACGGCGAGGTGCCGATCGCCGGTGCGAAGAACGCGGCCCTGCCCGAACTCTGCGCCGCGCTGCTGAGCGCCGAGCCGGTGACGCTGGACAACGTGCCGCGCCTGCAGGACGTGACGACCACGCTGAAGCTGCTGCGCAACATGGGCGCGAAGGCCGAGCGCAGCGACGCGCAGCCGGAGACGGTGGCGCTGGACGCCAGCCGGATCGGCGCGCCCGAGGCGCCGTACGAGCTGGTCAAGACGATGCGCGCGTCGATCCTCGTGCTCGGGCCGCTGCTGGCGCGCTTCGGCGAGGCGCGGGTCTCGCTGCCGGGCGGCTGCGCGATCGGTTCGCGCCCGGTCGACCAGCACATCAAGGGCCTGCAGGCGATGGGGGCCGACATCAAGGTCGAGCACGGCTACATCCATGCCACGGCCCGGCGCCTGAAGGGCGCACGCATCACCACTGACATGGTGACCGTGACCGGGACCGAAAACCTGCTGATGGCCGCGACGCTCGCGGAGGGCGAAACGGTGCTCGAGAACGCGGCCCAGGAACCCGAGATCCCGGACCTCGCCGAGCTGCTGATCAAGATGGGCGCCCGCATCTCGGGCCACGGCACGAGCCGCATCCGCGTCGAAGGCGTCGAGCGGCTGCACGGCGCGAGCCACCGCATCGTGCCGGACCGCATCGAGACCGGCACCTTCCTGTGCGCCGTCGCGGCGGCCGGCGGCGACGTGCTGCTGCGCGGGGCGCGTGCCGAGCACCTCGATGCGGTGATCGAGAAACTGCGCGAGGCCGGCATGTCGATCGAGACCGGCGACGGTTGGATCCGCCTGAAGAGCACCGGCCGGCCGAAGTCGGTGAGCTTCCGCACCAGCGAGTACCCCGCGTTCCCGACCGACATGCAGGCCCAGTTCATGGCGCTGAACTGCATCGCCGCCGGCGCCGCGAAGGTGACCGAGACGATCTTCGAGAACCGCTTCATGCACGTCAACGAACTGGTCCGCCTCGGGGCGAACATCGTGGTCGACGGGCACACGGCGCTGGTGCAGGGCGTCGAGAAGCTGTCCGGCGCGACCGTGATGGCGACCGACCTGCGTGCATCCGCCAGCCTGGTGATCGGCGGCCTGGTGGCCGAGGGCGAGACGGTGGTCGACCGCATCTACCACCTCGACCGCGGCTACGACCGCATGGAAGCCAAGCTGCGCGGCATCGGCGCGGACATCGAGCGCATCAAATGAGCATCACCCTGGCACTCTCGAAGGGCCGCATCTTCGACGAGACCCTGCCGATGCTGAAGGCGGCCGGCGTCGAGGTCGCGGAGGACCCGGAGAAGAGCCGCAAGCTGATCATCGGCACCAGCCGGCCCGAGCTGCGCATCGTGCTGGTGCGCGCGACCGACGTGCCGACCTACGTGCAGCATGGCGGCGCCGACCTCGGCGTGGTCGGCCTGGACACGCTGATCGAGCACGGCGGGCAGGGCCTGTACCAGCCGCTGGACCTGCGCATCGCGAAGTGCCGCATGAGTGTCGCGGTGCGCGACGATTTCGACTACGCCGGCGCCGTCAAGCAGGGCTCGCGCATCCGCGTCGCGACCAAGTACACCCGCATCGCACGCGATCACTTCGCCGACAAGGGCGTGCACGTCGACCTGATCAAGCTGTACGGCTCGATGGAGCTGGCGCCTCTGACCGGCCTGGCCGACGCGATCGTCGACCTGGTCTCCACCGGCAGCACGCTGAAGGCCAACAAGCTCGTCGAGGTGGAGCGCATCATGGACATCTCCTCGCGCCTGGTCGTCAACCAGGCGGCGCTGAAGCTGCGCCGCGAGCCGATCCGCCGGCTGATCGATGCGTTCGCGAGTGCCGTGGAGGCGCCGGCATGAGACCCATCGAGTCAGTTCGCTCGATGCGGGCCGAGCGCCGGGCCGCTCCCAAACCGGCCCGCACCCCCTCGGGGGGACGGACGGCAACCTCGTCGGCCGGGGGGCTGTCATGAGCGTGAAAATCCGCAGGCTGGCCACCGCCGAGGCCGATTTCGAGGCGCGCTTCGCGGCACTGAAGCACTGGTCGGCCGAGACCGACAGCGCGATCGAGGAGCGGGTCGAGGCGATCCTGGCCGACGTGCGCCGGCGCGGCGACGCCGCGGTGCTGGAGTACACGCAGCGCTTCGACGGGGTGGAGGCCGCGACGGTGGCGGCGCTGGAGATCGGGCGCGACGAACTGCAGGCGGCGCTCGCGCAGATCACGCCGCCGCAGCGGGCGGCGCTGCAGGCCGCCGCCGAGCGGGTGCGCGACTACCACCAGCGCCAGCTCGAGGCCTGCGGCCGCAGCTGGAGCTACCGCGACGCGGACGGCACGCTGCTCGGCCAGAAGGTCACGCCGCTGGACCGCGTCGGCATCTACGTTCCCGGCGGCAAGGCGGCCTACCCGTCCAGCGTGCTGATGAACGCGCTGCCGGCGAAGGTGGCCGGGGTCGGCGAGATCGTGATGGTGGTGCCGACGCCCGTCCGTGACGGAGGCGCGGACACGCCGCGCCTTGGCGAGCGCAACCCGCTCGTCCTCGCGGCGGCCGCCGTCGCCGGCGTCGACCGCGCCTTCGCGATCGGCGGCGCGCAGGCCGTCGGGGCGCTCGCCTACGGCACCGCGACGGTGCCGGCGGTCGACAAGATCACCGGCCCGGGCAATGCCTACGTGGCCAGCGCCAAGCGGCGCGTGTTCGGCCAGGTCGGCATCGACATGATCGCCGGTCCGAGCGAGATCCTGGTGCTGGCCGACGGCACGACGCCGCCGGACTGGGTTGCGATGGACCTGTTCAGCCAGGCCGAGCACGACGAGCTGGCGCAGAGCATCCTGCTGTGCCCCGACGCGGGTTATCTCGATGCCGTGCAGGCGCAGATCGAGCGCCTGCTGCCCGGCATGCCGCGGCGCGACGTGATCCGGGCCTCGCTCGAAGGGCGCGGCGCGCTGATCCACACCCGGTCGATGGACGAGGCCTGCGCGATCAGCAACCGCATCGCGCCGGAGCACCTCGAGGTGTCCAGCCGGGAGCCGTCGCGCTGGGAGCCGTTGCTGAAACACGCCGGTGCGATCTTCCTCGGCGCGTACACCAGCGAGAGCCTGGGCGATTACTGCGCCGGCCCCAACCATGTGCTGCCGACCTCGGGCACGGCGCGCTTCTCGTCGCCGCTCGGGGTGTACGACTTCCAGAAGCGCAGCAGCCTGATCGAGGTCAGCGAGGCCGGCGCGCAGGTGCTGGGCACGATTGCGGCCGAGCTGGCCTACGGCGAGGGCCTGCAGGCGCACGCGCGGGCGGCCGAACTGCGGCTGAAGGGGGCACGATGAGTTTGGCCGAGCGCATGAAGCGGGTGATCCGCCAGGACGTGCAGTCCATGCACGCCTACGCCATCCAGCCGAGCGCCGGGCTGGTCAAGCTCGACGCGATGGAGAACCCGTTCCGGCTGCCGCCGGCGCTGCAGCGCGAACTGGGCGAGCGGCTGGGCCGTGTCGCGATCAACCGCTACCCGACCCAGTGCGCGGCCGATGTGGTCGCGGCGCTGACCGACCATGTGCAGCTGCCGGCGGGCTGCCGCCTGATGCTCGGCAACGGCTCGGACGAACTGATCTCGCTGCTCGCGATGGCCTGCGACGTGCCGGGCAACACGATCCTGGCGCCCCTGCCGGGATTCGTGATGTACGAGATGTCGGCCCGGCTGCAGGGGTTGGCGTTCGTCGGCGTGCCGCTGACGGCGGACTTCGAGCTCGACGAGGCGGCCATGCTCGCCGCGGTCGAGCGGCACCGGCCGGCCATCACCTACCTCGCCTACCCGAACAACCCGACCGCGAACCTGTTCGACGAGCGCATCGTGCAGCGCATCGTCGACGCCGTCGGCGCGCAGGACGGGCTGGTGGTGTTCGACGAGGCCTACCAGCCGTTCTCGTCGCGCACCTGGATGCAGCGCATGGGCGGCCAGGAGCACGTGCTGGTGATGCGCACGTTGTCCAAGTTCGGCCTGGCCGGTGTGCGGCTCGGTTACCTGGCTGGCGCGGCCGCGCTGATCGACGAGATCGACAAGGTGCGGCCGCCGTACAACGTCAGCGTGCTCAACGCCGAGGCGACGCTGTTCGCGCTCGAACATGCCGACGAGTTTGCCCGCCAGGCGGCGATCCTGCGCGAGGAGCGCGCCCGCCTGCAGCGTGTTCTCGCGGCGCTGCCGGGCGTGACGGCGTTCCCGAGCGAGGCCAACATGATCCTCGTGCGCGTGCCGGACTCGGCGGGGACCTTCGCCGGCATGAAGGCACGCGGCGTGCTCGTGAAGCACATCGCCGGCCTGCACCCGCTGCTGGCGAACTGCCTGCGCCTGACGGTCGGCACGCCGGAAGAGAACACCCTGATGATCGACGCCCTGAAAGCGAGCCTCTGAATGCAGCCCCGCATCGCCGACGTCACGCGCAACACCAAGGAAACGCAGATCTGCGTGCACGTCAACCTGGACGGCAGCGGGGAGTCGCGCCTCGCCACCGGCATCGGCTTCTTCGACCACATGCTCGACCAGGTGGCGCGCCACGGGCTGATCGACCTGGAAGTCGACGCGAAGGGCGACCTGCACATCGACGGCCACCACACGGTGGAGGACGTCGGCATCACGCTGGGCATGGCGGTGGCGCAGGCGGTGGGCGACAAGAAGGGCGTGGTGCGCTACGGCCACGCCTACGTGCCGCTGGACGAGGCGCTGTCGCGCGTGGTGGTCGACTTTTCCGGCCGCCCCGGGCTGCACATGGACGTTCCCTTCAAGAGCGGCATGGTGGGCGGCTTCGACACGCAGCTGACCTACGAGTTCTTCCAGGGCTTCGCGAACCATGCGCTGGTGACGCTGCACATCGACAACCTCAAGGGACAGAACGCCCACCACCAGGCGGAGACGGTGTTCAAGGCCTTCGGCCGCGCGCTGCGCATGGCGCTGGCGATCGACCCGCGCGCGGCGGGCGTGATCCCGTCGACCAAGGGGACGCTCTGACATGAAACAACCCCAGGCTCACGGCGTTCGCGGCCCCCGTGGGGGCGGCCGGGCGGCACTGACATGAGCCGCAGCGTCGCCGTGGTGGACTACGGCATGGGAAACCTGCGTTCGGTGTCGCAGGCGGTGATGCACGTGGCCGCCGGCAGCGGCGTCGAGGTGCGGGTGACCTCGAGGCCGGAGGAGGTCTACGCCGCCGAGCGCGTCGTGCTGCCGGGGCAGGGCGCGATGCCCGACTGCATGCGCGAACTGCGCGACTCCGGCCTGCAGGAGGCGGTGCTCGACGCGGCGGCGCGCAAGCCGCTGATGGGCGTGTGCATCGGCATGCAGATGCTGCTGGATCGCAGCGAGGAGGGGCCGACCGAGGGCCTGGGCCTCATCGCCGGCGAGGTGCGCCGCTTCCGGCTGGAAGGGATGCGCCAGCCCGACGGCAGCCGCTACAAGGTGCCGCAGATGGGCTGGAACCAGGTGCTGCAGGCGCGCCCGCATCCGGTCTGGGCGGGCGTGCCGGACGGTGCCTACTTCTACTTCGTGCACAGTTTCTACGCCCACCCGGACGACGCCGAGCACAGCGTCGGCGAGACCGACTACGGGGGCCGCTTTACCTGCGCGCTGGCCCGCGATAACATTTTTGCCACCCAGTTCCATCCCGAGAAGAGCGCCGAGCACGGCTTGGCGCTGTACCGCAACTTCCTGCACTGGAAACCTTGACGGTCCACCACCACCACCCCTTCTCGGGTGCCCGCCTCCTCCCCACCACGTCTGTTCGGCCATGTTGCTGATCCCCGCGATTGACCTGAAAGACGGTCGATGTGTCCGCCTCAAGCAGGGCGACATGAACGCCTCCACGACCTTCAGCGAGAACCCCGCCGAGATGGCGCGGCGCTGGGTCGACGCCGGCGCGCGGCGGCTCCACCTGGTGGACCTGAACGGCGCCTTCGCCGGCAAGCCCGTCAACGAGGCGGCGATCAAGGCCATCCTCGCCGAGGTGGGTGACGAGATCCCGGTGCAGCTCGGCGGCGGCATCCGCGATCTCGACACGATCGAGCGCTACCTCGACGACGGCCTGTCCTTCATCATCATCGGCACCGCGGCGGTCAAGAACCCCGGCTTCCTGCACGACGCCTGCTCCGCGTTCGGCGGGCACATCCTGGTCGGCCTGGATGCGAAGGACGGCAAGGTGGCCACCGACGGCTGGAGCAAGCTGACCGGCCACGAGGTGGTCGACCTGGCGCAGAAGTTCCAGGACTACGGCGTCGAGGGCGTGATCTACACGGACATCGGCCGCGACGGCATGCTCACCGGCATCAACATCGAGGCCACCGTCAAGCTGGCGCAGGCGCTCACGATTCCCGTCATCGCCTCGGGAGGCCTGTCGAGCATCGCCGACATCGAGGCGCTGTGCGCCGTCGAGTCCGAAGGCATCGACGGCGTGATCTGTGGCCGCGCGATCTACACCGGCGACCTCGATTTCGCGGCTGCGCAGGCGCGCGCCGACGAACTGTCATGAGGCCCCCACGCTCACTGCGTTCGCTGCCCCCCGAAGGGGCTCCGGCCGACTTGGGGCGGTCCGGCGCCGGCCGGGGCTAGAGCATGCTGGCCAAACGCATCATCCCCTGCCTCGACGTCACCGGGGGCCGGGTCGTCAAGGGCGTCAATTTCGTCGAACTGCGCGACGCCGGCGACCCGGTCGAGATCGCCGCGCGCTACAACGAGCAGGGCGCCGACGAACTGACCTTTCTCGACATCACCGCCACCAGCGACGACCGCGACCTGATCCTGCACATCGTCGAGGCGGTCGCCTCGCAGGTGTTCATCCCGCTGACGGTTGGCGGCGGCGTGCGCACGGTGGCCGACGTCCGCCGCCTGCTGAACGCGGGCGCGGACAAGGTCAGCTTCAATTCCGCGGCGGTGGCCAACCCGCAGGTGATCCGCGACGCGTCGGCCAAGTACGGTGCGCAGTGCATCGTCGTCGCGATCGACGCCAAGCGTGCAGCGCACGCGGGCTGGGAGGTCTACACCCACGGCGGCCGGCGCAATACCGGCATCGATGCGGTGGCGTGGGCGAGGCAGATGGCCGAACACGGCGCCGGCGAGATCCTGCTGACCAGCATGGACCGCGACGGCACGCGGATCGGCTTCGACCTCGAGCTGACGCGGGCGGTCAGCGACGCCGTCGTCGTTCCCGTGATCGCCTCCGGCGGCGTCGGCGCGCTCGAGCACCTGTCGGAGGGCATCCGGATCGGCGGCGCCGATGCCGTGCTGGCGGCGAGCATCTTCCACTACGGCGAATTCACGGTCGGCCAGGCCAAGGCCCTGCTCGCGCGCGACGGCGTCCCGGTCCGCACATGAGCGCGCCGGGCCGCTCCCCTGCGCGAATCCCGGAGTGCGCGGCACGCAGGGTCGTCCGGTGAGCCCGCCCGGCCGCCTGCCGCACGAGGTGCGGATCATCGGCGGGCAGTGGAAGCGATCGAAGCTGCCGGTGCCCGACCGGCCGGGCCTGCGACCCACGCCCGATCGCGTGCGCGAGACGCTGTTCAACTGGCTCGGGCAGGACCTCACAGGATGGCGCTGCCTGGACGCCTTTGCCGGCAGCGGGGCGCTCGGTTTCGAGGCCGGCTCGCGCGGCGCGGCCGAGGTGCTGCTGCTCGAGCGCGAGCGCGACCTGGCGCGCCGGCTGGAACAGTCGTGCGAGCGCCTGCACGCGGCCACGGTGCGCGTCGAGTGCGCCGACGCGCTGGCCTGGATGCGGCGGTGCGCCCCGGGCCGCTTCGAGCTCGTCTTCCTCGACCCGCCCTTCGACGCCGGCCTGTTCGAACCCGCGCTGGCCGCCGCCGCGCCGCTGCTGGTGCCCGACGGATTGATCTACCTCGAGGCCGACCGGGCCTTCGACGCCGCGGTGCTGGCGCCGCTCGGGCTGGCGCTGCAGCGGCACCTGCGCGCCACTTCGGTGCATGCCCACCTGCTGCGCCGGGATACAGGCGGATACACTGCGGCCGCGATCCACTCCGAGGGGAGCCCGCGTTGACCTCCGCGCACCGCCTGACCGCCGTCTATCCCGGCACCTTCGACCCGATGACGCTCGGCCACGAGGACCTGATGCGCCGCGCCAGCGGGCTGTTCGAGCGCCTGATCCTCGCGGTGGCGGCGGGGCACCACAAACGCACGATGTTCACGATCGCCGAGCGGCTGGACATCGCGGCCGAACTCGCGGCCAAGTACCCGAACGTCGAGGTGATGGCCTTTCGCGGCCTGCTGCGCGACTTCGTCGTGCACCACGGCGGCAAGGTGGTCGTGCGCGGCCTGCGCGCGGTCAGCGACTTCGAGTACGAGTTCCAGATGGCCGGCATGAACCGCCAGCTGATGCCCGAGGTCGAGACGCTGTTCCTGACGCCGAGCGATCAGTACCAGTTCGTCTCCGGCACCTTCGTGCGCGAGATTGCCACCTTGGGCGGTGATGTCTCCAAGTTCGTGTCACCCTTGGTGCTCGACCGCCTGCGCGACCGCGTGAAGTCGAGCGATTCCTGAACTGGCCATGGCGCTGCTGATCACCGACGAATGCATCAACTGCGATGTCTGCGAGCCCGAGTGCCCGAACCAGGCGATCTCGATGGGCCCGGAGATCTACCAGATCGACCCGCAGCGCTGCACCGAATGCGTCGGGCATTTCCCGGAACCTCAGTGCGTCCAGGTCTGCCCGGTCAGCTGCATCCCGGTGAATCCCGACTTCATCGAGTCGAAGGACACGCTCTGGGCCAAGTACCAGCGGCTGCAGGAGCAGCCCGCGGCGGCGCCGAAGTAGCTCAGCGCGCCGCGGTGGCCGCGGCCTTGGGCACGACCGCGGTGAACGGCTTCGTGCCTTCCGCCTCCTTGGCGGCGGACTTCCCGCCCTTGGCGGTCTTGCCGGCAGGCTTGCCGTCGTCGGCCGGCGTGGCGCTGACGCTCACGGCGCCGGCGGCGTTCTTCTCGGCGGCCTTCTCCGCCGCCAGCCGTTCGCGCTCCAGTTCCGCCGCGCGCCTGCGCTCGGCCGCCAGCATGCGGCGGGCCTCGGCGCGCTGCGCGGCGCTGCGTGGGTCGGTCGCCTCGATGACGGTGCCGTCGGCGCAGGGCGCCTGCGAATAGGTCTTGCCGCCCGGGCCGCAGCGGTAGATCGGTGCGGCCAGGGCCTGCGAGGAAGTGGCCAGCATCAGGCCCAGCAACAGCAGCGAACGTGTCATGACGGCTTCTCCGCGGACGGTGCGCCCTCCCGCGGCGGCTTCGGACGCGGCGGTTTGGCATGGATCCGCATCATCGCGCGTTCCATCTCGCCTGCCAGCAGCAGATCGAGCGCGGCCAGCGATTGTGTGATGCCTTGCTCGATCGCCGTGCGATGGTCGGGGCTGGGCTTGCGCAGCACGTAGTTGACGACCTCGGCCTTGACGCCCGGATGGCCGATGCCCAGGCGCAGTCGCCAGTAGTCGGCGCTGCCGAGCTGGGCGTGGATGTCCTTCAGCCCGTTGTGGCCGGCATGGCTGCCGCCCAGCTTGAGCTTCACCTGCCCGGGCAGCAGGTCGAGCTCGTCATGCGCGACGAGGATCTCCTGCGGCGCGATCTTGAAGAAGCGCGCCAGCGCCGCCACCGCCTTACCGGACAGGTTCATGTAGGTCATCGGCTCGAGCAGCCAGACCGGTCCCTGGGGCGTTGAGGCGCGGGCCGCGAGGCCGAAGTAGCTGCGCTCCGGCGCGAGCGAGACCTTCAGCGCACGCGCCACCTCGTCGACGAACCAGAAACCCGCGTTGTGCCGCGTGGCCTCGTACTCCGGGCCCGGATTGCCCAGGCCGACGATGAGCTTGATCATGGGGCGTGATTATCCCGGCGACCGGGCATGAAAAAGCCCCGCCGAAGCGGGGCTGGAGCGTTGCCGGGCCGGCGCGTGGCCGGCCGCGCGCAACGTCACTTCTTGTTCTGCTTCTCGTCCTTCTTTTCCTTCTTCGCGGCGGGAGCCGGCGCGGCCACGGCCGCGGCCGGAGCCGCTTCCTCTTCGGCGGCCTGCGCCGAGACGGACACGATCACCGGGTCCTTCTTGCCGTGCGTGACGACCTTGATGCCGTCGGCCAGCTTCAGGTCGCTGACGTGCAGCGACTGGCCCTTGGCCAGGGTGCCCAGGTCGACCGTCAGGTTCTCGGGCAGCTGCGAGGCCAGGCACTGGATCAGCAACTCGGTGACCACGTGATTGACGAGGCACTTGTCGGTCTTGACGGCCGGCGAGTTCTCTTCGTTGACGAAGTGCAGCGGCACCTTCTTCGTCACCTTGGTCGTCGCGTCGACGCGCTGGAAGTCGATGTGCAGCACGATCGGCTTGAACGCGTGCATCTGGTAGTCGCGCAGCAGCACCTTCTCGGTCTTGCCGCCCAGCTCCATGTCGAGCAGCGACGAGTGGAAGGCTTCCTTCTTCAGCGCGAAGAAGAGCGCGTTGTGATCGAGCTCGATCATCTGCGGCTGGCCGGCACCGTAGACGATGCCGGGGACCTTGTGCGCGTTGCGCAGGCGGCGGCTCGCTCCGGTCCCCTGCTGCGTGCGCTCGAAAGCGACGAATCTCATGTTCACTCCAGGATGGATTGAGGGCCCGCGACCAGGCTCCTCGTTTCAGAAGTTCGCGTTTTGCTCCGCGAACAGGGACGTCACCGATTCGCCGTCGGAGATGCGACGGATCGTCTCGGCGAACAGGAAGGCCACCGACAGCTGGCGCACCTTCGTGCACTGACGGCCGGCCTCCGACAACGGGATGGTGTTGGTGATCACGACCTCGTCGAGCGCCGAGGCCTTGATGCGCTCGATCGCCGGGCCGGAGAACACGGCGTGCGTGCAGTAGGCGTACACGCTCTTCGCGCCGCGCGACTTGAGCACCTCGGCCGCCTTCACCAGCGTGCCGGCGGTGTCGATCATGTCGTCCATGATCACGCAGTTGCGGCCCTCGATGTCGCCGATGACGTGCATCACCTCGGA
This sequence comes from Piscinibacter sp., assembly GCA_019635485.1. Classification (GTDB taxonomy): domain Bacteria; phylum Pseudomonadota; class Gammaproteobacteria; order Burkholderiales; family Burkholderiaceae_C; genus Piscinibacter. The sequence goes on from JAHBZL010000003.1 coordinate 23,330, forward strand.
CACGTTGGCCTTCGGGCGGCGCTTGTCGATGATCGCCAGGTCGCAGCCGAGCTGCTTGGCCAGCGCGCGCGCGCGCACGACACCGCCCACGTCCGGCGAGACGACCACCAGGTCCTGGTAGCGCTTGCTGTGCAGGTCCGACAGCAGCACCGGCGAGGCGTAGATGTTGTCGACCGGGATGTCGAAGAAGCCCTGGATCTGGTCGGCGTGCAGGTCCATCGTCAGCAGCCGCTCGACGCCGACGGCCTCGAGCATGTTCGCGACGACCTTGGCGCTGATCGGCACGCGCGTCGAGCGCGGCCGGCGATCCTGCCGGGCGTAGCCGAAGTACGGGATGACCGCCGTGACGCGCCGGGCCGATGCGCGCTTCAGCGCGTCGACCATGATGCACAGCTCCATCAGGTTCTCGTTCGTCGGCGCGCAGGTCGGCTGCACGACGAAGATGTCGCGCGCACGCACGTTCTGCTCGACCTCGATGTCGACCTCGCCGTCCGAGAAGCGGCCGACCTTGGCCTTGCCGAGATCGATGCCGAGGTGCCCGGCGATCTCCTGCGCCAGGGCCGGATTGGCGTTTCCGGTGAACAGCACGGTGTTGAACAGCACGATCGCTCCGTCGAGGCTTGCCGGGCGCGTTGTTGCACCGGTGTCAGAAGCTTTGGCAGGGGAGGAAGGACTCGAACCCTCGCATGTCGGAATCAAAATCCGATGCCTTAACCAACTTGGCGACTCCCCTACACAGGTCCGACGCTCGCGCGCGAACCGAAACCGTTCAGTCTGTCGCCCATCCGGCCAGCGGATGCCGCTCGAGACTGCGGCACATGCGCCCCACCCACCCCGCCGGAAGATCCGACGGCATCGCCGCGATGGGCTCGGCACCGGTGCCTGCCCTCGCAAACACCGCGCTGCCGGAGCCTGTCATGCGGGCGTTGCCTAAACAACGCTGCAAGCGGGCGACGGCGTCGGCGACATCGGTGCACAACGCTTCGGCGGGGGGCTGCAGATCGTTGTGGCCGAATCCTTCGCCCTCGCTGCCGAGCATGCGCCGACTGCTGCCGGCCATGTCTGCGAGAAAGCCCGAAAGTATAACAGCTTCGCTGTCGCGCCGAAGCAGCGGGCTGCCGAAGATCGCACGGGTCTCGATCGCCGCGGGCGGCTTCAGCACCGCGAACCAGGCGCGTGGCAGCGCGAGCGGGGTCAGCCGCTCGCCGATGCCCTCGACGAAGGCGTTCTCGCCGCCCACGAAGAAGGGCACGTCCGCGCCGAGTTGCAGCGCCAGCGACAGCAGCCGCTCGCGCGGCCAGTGCAGGCCCCAGAGCCGGTTCAACGCCAGCAGCGTCGAGGCGGCGTCCGAGCTGCCGCCGCCCATGCCGGCGCCCCAGGGCACCTGCTTGGCGATCGAGATGTCCGCGCCGAAGCCGGTGCCGCTGGCCTGCTGCAGGCTGCGCGCCGCGCGCAGGCAGAGGTCGTCGTCGGGCAAAGCGGCGCCGAGATCGTGGCGGGCCAGCCGGCCGTCGTCACGGCGCTCGAAGTGCAGGGTGTCGCACCAGTCGATCAGCACGAAGACGGATTGCAGCAGGTGGTAGCCGTCGGCCCGCTGTCCGACCACGTGCAGGAAGAGATTCAGCTTGGCCGGTGCCGGCACCTCGTACAGGGCGCGCAGGCTCACGGAGCTACCCTCCGTGCTGCCCACTCCGGGATGTGCGCCTGGGGGCGGCCCGGCGCGCTCATGGCGCGCGGTCCAGCTTGATCCGCACGGACACCGCCGGCGCCTGCTCACGCACCGCGGCGATGCTGGCGTCCGCGAAGCGCGCCAGGTCGACGCTCCAGCCGAGCTGCCGGAAGCCGGGGCCCGCCGGGGGCTGGTTCACGACGCTCGCGGCGCCGGGCCAGGGGCGGCCTTGGAGCCAGTCGAACAGCGCGGCGACCGGCACGGTCTCGCCGAGCATTTCGCGGGTCAAGGTGTCGAGATCGGGGTAGGGAGTTTCGCCCTGTGACGTTGCGAGCACCACATCCCCGGGGGACCAGCGTGCCTGCGCCAGCATCGTGCCCAGCGGCGTCGACAGCGCGAAGCGGCCCCGCTCCGGCGCCCCCTGCAGTTCGAATGCGGCACTCAGCGAGCGAGCGGGCTGGCCGGGCGACGCGTCCACCCGCACCGCCATCCGCCCACTCAGGTTGCCGCCCGCCGGGGTCGGCGCCGGCGGCGGCACCGTGGCGCAGGCGGTCAGCAGCGCCGCCGCCAGCGCGGCGGCCACCGCACGGCTCACAGGTCCACCCGCAGCCGAGCCAGGGTCTCGCGCAGCACGTCGTTGGCGCTGTCGCGGTTGCGGGCCTCGCGCCAGACGCGCCGGGCCTCGTCGTGCTCGCCCATGACCCACAGCACTTCGCCGAGGTGGGCGGCGATCTCCGGATCGGGCCGCGAGTGGTAGGCGCCGCGCAGCAGGCGCAGGGCTTCGTCGCGGTTGCCGAGCCGGTACTCGACCCAGCCGAGGCTGTCGGTGATGAAGGGCTCGCCCGGGCTCAGTTCGAGCGCCTTGCGGATCAGCTCCTTCGCTTCGGGCAGGCGCAGGTTGCGCTCGGCGAGCGAATAGCCGAGCGCGTTGTAGGCGTGGTGGTGGTCCGGCTTCAGCGCGATGACCTTGCGAAGCATGCGCTCCATCTCGTCCATGCGGTTCAGCTTCTCGGCCATCATCGACTGTTCGTAGAGCAGTTCGATGTCGTCCGGAAAGCGCTGGTTGGCCTGCGCCAGTACCGCGTTGGCGTCCTTCCACTGCTTCACGTCGCGCAGCACCTGCGCCTCGGCGAGCAGCTTGGCACGCACGTCGGAGGCCTCCTTCTCGGGCGCGCGGCGCACCAGCTCGCGGGCCTCCTTGATCTTGCCCTGGCGTGCCAGCAGCGTCGCGCGGCGCGTCTGCACCTCGAGCGCGCGCTGCGGGCTGTCGACCTTGGCGAGCCAGGCTTCGGCAGCCTTGAAGTCGCGTTGCTGCTCGGCGGCCTGGGCCAGCAGCAGCCAGGCCTGCGTGCGGCCCCGGTCGACCGCGGCGCTCGCGGGCAGGTTGTCGTCGTCCTCGTCGCCGCCGGCGGATGTGTTGGCCGTCGCGGCCGAGGCGGACGCACTGGCCGACGGCGCAGCGTCCAGGCGCTCCAGGTAGGTCTGCAGCGCCGCGGTCGCCTCGGCCGGCTGGCGCAGCTCGAGGTGCAGCGCCCCGAGCGTCAGCCAGGGCGGCGCCAGGTCGGGCGCACGGGACGTCACGGCCTGCAGTTGCGCCACGGCCTCGACGTAGCGCTGAGCCGAGGTCAGCGCGCGCACATAGGCGAGCCGCGGTCCGTGGCTGTCGGGCTTGGCCTGCAGGTGACCGAGGATGATGGCTTCGGCGTCCGGCACGGTGGCCAGCGCGACCGCCGCCAGAAGCGCCGGCGATTCGTCCGCCGGATCTGCCGCATGGGCGCCGCGCAGGTGCGTGAGCGCCTTCGCGCTGTCTGGCACGGCGAGCCAGGCGCGGGCCATCGCGATCTCGGCGGCGACCCGGGTTGGCTTGGCGCTCGCATAGGGCTGCAGCGTTTCCTCGATCAGCGTGGCCGAGCGGACCTTGTCGGGCTGGCGGGCGAAGAACGAGGGCAGCGACTGGATCAGCCCCGGGCGGTCCGCCACCGGCGTCGCCTCGACCAGCGAGCGCATCGGCTCGATCGTCTCGCCGGCCCGGTTCATCGCGATCAGCAGCTGGATCAGGTAGCGGTGTGCGTCGGTCGAACCGGGCACGGAGGTGCGCCAGGCCATCACCGCCGCGAGTGCCTGATCGCCGGCGCGGGACTGGAGGGCGATGTCGGTGGCGCGGCGGAACAGCTGCTCGTCGCGCGTGCGACGCGCCGCGTCGAGCATCACCTGGTAGGCCGTGCCGGCCTCGCCGTCACGCAGCTCGATCTCGCCGATCAGCAACTGGTAGAAGAGCTGCGCGTCGAGGCTGGAGTTGGCGACTTCCGGCGGCCCGCCCGGCTCGGTCTGCGCCGACGTGGCCAGCGACGCGCACAGCAGGGATGCCAAGACGGAGCCCAGCAGCCGGCGACTGCGCGAACGGGACGAAGGGGCGGGCATCGGGACTCCTGAAAGCAAATTTCATTCTAGTGCGCGACTTTTGGAGCGCACCGGACTGCGATCCGCGCCGATCGCGATAATTCCGCGCATGCCCGAACTTCCGGAGGTCGAGACTGCTCGGCGCAGCTTCGCCGAGCGCATCCGCGGCGCCCAGGTGCTGGCGGTACGCCGTGGCAAGCCCTTGCGATGGCCGCTGGGCATCGAGCCGACAGCGCTTGTCGGCCAGCAGGTCGGCGAGGTTTCTCGGCGTGGCAAATACCTCTGGCTGCCGCTGACCGAGGGGGGCCTGCTGATGCACCTGGGCATGTCCGGCTCGCTGGCGTTCAGCCGCCAGCCGGAGGAGCCGGGGGCGCATGATCACTTCGACCTGGTCACCTCGGCCGGCACCCTCCGGCTCGCCGATCCGCGGCGATTTGGCGCGGTGGTGTGGTCCAGCGCGATGGACGCCGACCCGGCCGCGCGCCTGCTCGGGAGCCTCGGCCTGGAACCGTTCGACGAGGCCTTCGACGGCGACTACCTGCACCGTGCGTTGCGCGGGCGCCGTGTGGCGATCAAGCAGGCGTTGCTGGCCGGCGACATCGTCGTGGGCGCCGGCAACATCTACGCCTGCGAGGCCTTGTTCGAGGCGGGCATCGACCCGCGGACGCGCGCCGGCGCGCTCAGCCGGCCCCGTTGTGTCCGGCTCGCGCTGGCGATACGTTGCATCCTGGGGCAGGCGCTGACGCTGGGAGGCGCGACGCTGCGCGACTTCCGCGACGCACACGGCATGGCCGGTCAGTTCCAGCTGCATGCCAAGGTGTATGGACGCGTCGGTGAGCCTTGCGTCGTATGTGGGTCAACACTTCGGCGTATCGTCCAGGGCCAGCGGTCGACCTTCTTCTGCCCCCGTTGCCAGCGCCGCTGAGCCCCGAAAACGGTGTGACCACTGGTCACGAGGCGCCTTCGGGTTTCCCCTGCAAGCCCCGTTTTGGCGTGCGACAATCCGCCCGCCTTGGCGGCTGCGGGGCGCCCGACGCCGCCGACACCACAAGAAGAGCCTGCGCTGCATGCCGAGTGATTCCCCACCCCCGAACCACGACGCGCTGATCGAGATTGACCATGTCACGTTCGGCTACGACGCCAGCCGCACGATTCTCAGCGACATCTCGCTGCGATTCGAGCGTGGCAAGGTCACGTCCATCCTCGGCAGCTCGGGCTGCGGCAAGACGACGCTGCTGCGCCTGATCGGCGGGGTGCATGCCGCGAACGCGGGCACGGTGCGTTTCGACGGCACCGTGGTCGACGCGCACGACCGGGAACTGTTGTTCCGCCTGCGGCGCCGGATGGGCGTGCTGTTCCAGTTCGGTGCGCTGTTCACCGACCTGTCCGTGTTCGAGAACGTGGCCTTCCCGCTGCGGGAGCAGACCGACCTGCCCGAGGCGATGATCCGCGACATCGTGCTGATGAAGCTCAATGCCGTCGGCCTGCGCGGCGCGGCGAACCTGCGCATCAGCGAGGTGTCCGGCGGCATGGCCCGCCGCATCGCGCTGGCGCGTGCGATCGCGCTCGACCCGGAGCTGATCATGTACGACGAGCCTTTCGCCGGGCTGGACCTGATCTCGATGGGCGTCGCCGCCAACCTGATCCGCACGCTCAACGACGTGACCGGGTCCACCTCGCTCGTGATCTCGCACGACGTGCCGGAGTGCATGGCCATCAGCGACTACGTCGTGCTGCTGGCCACCGGCGGGCGCATCGTCGCGCAGGGCACGCCGAAGGAATTGATGGATTCGACCGACCCCGAGGTGCGGCAGTTCGTCCGCGGCGAGCCCGACGGCCCGGTCAAGTTTCACTATCCGGCGCCGCCCCTCGCACAGGACTTCGGCATCGGAACGGGGGCCGGGCAGTGACGAATCCGCTCACCGCACTCGGCGCCCGCTCGCTGATCATCCTGCGCTCGTTCGGGCACGCGGCCTACTTCTTCGCCGACCTGATCCGTGCCGTGCCGGAGGCCCTGCGGCGCTTCGGCCTCGTCGTCGCGCAGGTGCACGCGATCGGCAACCTGTCGCTCGTCATCATCCTGGCGTCGGGCATGGCCGTCGGCTTCGTGCTCGCGCTGCAGATGTACTACGCCCTGGTGACCTACGGCGCGACCGAGTCGCTCGGCCTGATCGTGAATCTGGCGCTGGTGCGCGAACTCGGCCCCGTCGTCACCGGGCTGCTGTTCGCCGGGCGGGCCGGCACCTCGCTGACGGCCGAGATCGGCCTGATGAAGGCAGGCGAGCAGCTCGCCGCGATGGAGATGATGGCGATCGACCCCAAGGCGCGCGTGCTGGCGCCGCGGTTCGTCGCCGGCATCGTCTCGATGCCCATCCTGGCGGTGCTGTTCTCGGCCATCGGCATCATCGGTGCCTACGTCGTCGCCGTGCTGCTGATCGGCGTCGACGCGGGCAACTTCTGGTCGATCATGCAGAGCCGCGTCGACGTCTGGCGCGACGTGGGCAACGGCATCGTCAAGAGCGCGGTGTTCGGTGTCATCTGCACGTTCGTCGCGCTCTACCAGGGTCACGAGACCGAGGCGACGCCCGAAGGCGTCGCCTACGCGACCACGCGAACGGTGGTCATCTCGTCGCTCGGGATCCTGGGCATGGACTTCATCCTCACGGCGCTGATGTTCTCGACGCCGTAAGACCGAAAAAGGAAACCCCGATGGGCAAGAAGGGCATCGAAACCCTGGTCGGACTGTTCGTGCTGCTGGGCATGCTGGGCCTCGTCTTCCTCGCGCTGAAGGCGGCCAACCTGGCGAGCTTCGGCAGCAAGGACAGCTACACGCTGCTGGCGCGCTTCGACAACATCGGCAGCCTGAAGGTGCGTGCGCCGGTGCGCAGTGCGGGCGTCACGGTCGGCCGCGTCACCTCGATCACGCTGGACGCGAAGACCTACCAGGGCCTGGTGCGGATGGAAGTGGACCGCTCCGTGCAGTTCCCGAAGGATTCGTCGGCACGCATCCTGACGGCCGGTCTGCTCGGCGACCAGTACATCGGGCTGGAGCCGGGTGCGGAAGAGAAGTCCTTCGCGCCGGGCGACACCATCACGCAGACGCAATCGGCGGTGGTGCTGGAGAGCCTGATCAGCCAGTTCCTGTTCAACCGGGCGGCCGATGCCGGCTCGGGTGGAGCGAAGAAGTGAGGCGTGCCCTGACCTTGTCGGTGCTCCTTGCCGGCCTGTTGCTGAACGCGGGCTGCGCCACCGTGCGCGAGGCGCGCGGCGGCCCGGGCCAGCGCCTGGATCCGTGGGAGAACTGGAACCGCAAGGTGTTCGCCTTCAACGAGACGCTGGACGAGAACGTGCTGAAGCCCGTGGCCACGGCCTACAGCAACGTCGTCCCGCAACCGGTTCGGCAGGGGGTCGACAACTTCTTCGGCAACGTCGCCGATGCCTGGTCGGCGGTCAACAACTTCCTGCAGGGCAAGGGCGGAAAGGGCTTCCACGACCTCGTCCGCTTCGGAACGAACACCTTCTTCGGTTTCGCGGGGATCCTGGACATCGCCAGCGACTTCGGCCTCGAGCACCAGTACGAGGACTTCGGCCAGACCCTCGGGGCCTGGGGCGTGGGTCCCGGCGCCTATGTCGTGTGGCCGCTGCTCGGGCCGTCGACGGTGCGCGAATCCGCCGCGTTGCCGCTGGATACCGCGGTCTCGCCCGCGCTGGCGTTCAACGACGGGGCCTCCAAGTACAGCATCACCGCGTTGCGGATCGTGAACACGCGGGCCAACCTGCTCGGTGCCAGCCGGGTGCTGGACGACATCGCGCTGGACAAGTACACGTTCGTCCGCGATGCGTACCTGCAGCGGCGGCGCAGCCTCGTCTATGACGGGGAGGCCCCGCTGCAGGACCTCCCCGAGACCGACCTGCCCCCCGCGGCGCCCGCGGCCCCGCCCACGTCGGCCTCGGCACCTGCAAACAATTGATACTGCCCCCGGAAACGGGGCGTTAACCTTTGCGAAGTCGGCGAACCCTCGGCGGTTTGGCCGGTCTGAGCAGGGCGCCGCTCGCGGCGCGAACGAAGAAAGGACTGCCATGCTCTCCCAACGATTCGTGACCTGGCTGGCTGCCGCGGCACTGCTGCTCGGCGGTGCGGCCGCGCACGCGCAGGACGCCCGTGCCCCGGACCAGCTGATCAAGGAAGTGTCGACCGATGTGCTGGATGCGGTGAAGGCCGACAAGACGATCCAGACGGGCGACGTGCAGAAGGTCATCGCCCTGGTGGACGCGAAGGTGATGCCCCACGTGAACTTCCAGCGCATGACGGCGCTGGCGGTCGGCCGCTACTGGCGCCAGGCGACGCCCGAGCAGCAGAAGCGCTTGCAGGACGAGTTCAAGGTCCTGCTGGTGCGCACATATTCCGGCGCGCTCGCCCAGGTCAAGGATCAGACCGTGCAGCTCAAGCCGACCCGCCCCTCGCCGAATCCGGACGACGTGGTCGTGCGCACCGAGGTGCGCGGCAAGGGCGACCCGATCCAGCTCGACTACCGCCTCGAGAAGTCCGAGCAGGGCTGGAAGATCTACGACGTCAACGTGCTCGGCGTCTGGCTGGTCGAGAACTACCGCAATTCCTTCGCGCAGGAGATCGGTGCGAACGGCATCGACGGCCTGATCGGCAAGCTGGCCGAACGCAACAAGAGCGCGAAGTCCTGAGCACCATGCTGCTGCTGCCGGCCACGATCACGATGCAGGAGTCCCGCGACACGGTTCAGCTGCTGTCGCAGGCGCTGCAGTCGCAGCAGGACGGCGACGTCGTCGTCGATGCCTCGGCGCTGACGCAGTTCGACACCTCGGCGCTGGCGGTGCTGCTGGAATGCCAGCGGCTCGCCGGCGCCTGGAGCAAGGGCTTCTCGGTGCGCCAGGCGCCCCCGAAGCTCACCGCGCTGGCCAAGCTCTACGGCGTCGACAGCCTGCTCTTCGCCGCCTGACGGACTCGCCAGCCCAGCAGCGCAGCGATCACCGCCGCGTAGACCGCGACCTCGGCGAAGTTGTTCTTCGCCGCGCGCATCCAGAAGAAGTGCAGCAGCCCCAGCAGCACGATGGCGTAGACGCTGCGGTGCAGCATCTGCCAGCGCGCCGCGCCGAGTGCCTTGATCGCGCGATTGAACGAGGTGGCCGCCAGCGGCGCCATCAGCAGCAGCGCGAGGAAGCCGACCAGCGCGAACGGCCGCTTCGGGATGTCCTTCGCGATGGTCGCGAGGTCGAAGCCCATGTCCAGCCATGCGTAGGCGAGGAAGTGCAGCACGCCATAGAAGAAGGCGAACAGACCGAGCATGCGGCGGAAGCGCGCCAGCGCCGGCTGGCGGGTCCATTGGCGCAGCGGCGTGACTGCGAGCGTGATGCACAGAAAGCGCAGCGTCCAGTCGCCGGTCGAGCGGATCAGCGCCTCGGCAGGGTTCGGCCCCAGCGCGCTGACGATCGCACCGTACAGCAGCCAGCCGAACGGCAGCAGGCACAGCGCGAACAGCAGCGGCTTGGCCAGCGGGTGCAGCAGCGGCGATCGCCGCGGCACGGGGCGCGTGGGGCGGGCCGAATCGGGCAACACGGCGGACACGGCGTCGGACCTCAGTAGTGCTTCTTCAGGTCCATGCCCGCGTAGAGCTGGCCGACCTGCGCCTCGTAGCCGTTGAACATCAGCGTCGGGCGCTTCTTCTGGAACAGACCGTCCTCGCCGATGCGGCGTTCGGTGGCCTGGCTCCAGCGCGGGTGGTCCACGTTCGGGTTCACGTTCGAGTAGAAGCCGTACTCCTGCGCCGCGGTCTTCACCCAGGCCGTGCGCGGCTCCTTCTCGACGAAGCGGATCTTGACGATCGACTTGCCGCTCTTGAAGCCGTACTTCCAGGGAAGGACCATGCGCACCGGCGCGCCGTTCTGATTCGGCAGCACCTCGCCGTACAGCCCGAAGGTGAGCAGCGCGAGCGGATGCATCGCCTCGTCCATGCGCAGGCCCTCGACATACGGCCAGTCGAGCACCGACGAGCGCAGACCGGGCATCTGGCCGCGGTCGGCCAGGGTCACGAACTCCACGTACTTGGCGTTGCCGGTCGGCTCGACGCGGCGGATCAGCTCGGCCAGCGAATAGCCGACCCAAGGAATCACCATCGACCAGCCCTCGACGCAGCGCAGGCGGTAGACCCGTTCCTCCATCGGCGCGAGCTTGAGCAGTTCGTCCAGGTCGAAGACCTTGGGCTTGCGCACCTCGCCCTCGACCGCCACGGTCCACGGCCGCGGCTTCAGCGTGCCGGCATGGCGGGCCGGATCGGACTTGTCGGTGCCGAACTCGTAGAAGTTGTTGTAGCTCGTCACGTCGCCATAGGCGGTGAGCTTTTCCATCGTCAGCCCACCGGCGACGGCGCTGCGCACGCCGGGCAGCGGGGCCAGCTTGCCCGGCCGGGCCACCTGCGCCAGCGCCTCGCGCGAAGCCCAACCGGCCAGCGCCAGGCCGGCCGAGCCCAGCGCCAGGCGCCTGAGCCATTCGCGCCGGCCCTCGTAGATGGGCTGGGGCGTGATCTCGCTGCCCAGGGGGTGCTGGAAACCGCGGTCTTTCAGGTAGTGCATGGACGGATACGACGCAGTTGCAGGGGCGATTGTTCCTCGGTCGGCGCGGGCGCCTTGCACCTTACGCGCCGAGGGCGTCGCCGACGTTCAGATCACGTCGCCGAAGTCGGTCGGCTCGAACAGCCGCAGCGATCGCTTCGACACCCGCTCGCGGAAGCTCTTGCGGGCGAACAGCTTGGCCTGTGCCTGCTCCGGCAGGTCGGTGATGTTCAGGACGTTCTTGACGATCAGCGTGTCGATCACGTCCTCCAGCACGCGCACGAAATCGGCGTCGAGCCGGGAGAAGTCGCTCTGCGTCCCGTCGGCATTGCCGACGAAGGCCTGCACCTCGGGATCGTCGTCGGTCAGGAACTCCGCGCCGCCTTCGCGACCGCGGTGCAGGCTCTCGATCTGTCCTTCGGCGTTCCGGCGCACGTACGGCATGCGGCCACTATACGCCGGGCTCCAGCGAGAACGGGCCGGCGATGCCGGCCCGTCCGTGACGATTCTGCCGCGCGGCGGCCGGTTGCCGCCTATTGCAGGCCGGCGATGTAGTCGGAGACCGCCTTGATCTCCTGGTCGTTCATCTTGGCGGCCACGCCGGTCATCTGCGGGCTGTTCTTGCGCGTGCCGCCGCGGAAGGCGAGCAGCTGCGCCTCGGTGTAGTCGGCATGCTGGCCGGCCACACGGGGGTACTGCGCCGGGATGCCGGCGCCGGTCGGGCTGTGGCAGCCGGAGCAGGCCGGCACGCTGCGATCGGCGATGCCGCCGCGGTAGATCTTCTCGCCGAGCGCGACGAGGTTCTTGTTCTTCGCGAAGCCGGGCTTGGCCGTCTTGCCGGCGTAGAACGCGGCGACATTGCGCATGTCGTCCTCGCTGAGCGCCGAGGCGAAGCCCTTCATGATCGCGTTGTCGCGTTTGCCTTCCTTGAACTCGCCGAGCTGCTTCACGAGGTACTCGGGATGCTGGCCTTGCAGGATCGGGTTGGCCGGACTGCCGCGCGAGCCGTCGTTCGTGTGGCAGGCCGCGCACACGCTGGTGGAGATCGTCTGGCCCTTGGCTGCGTCCGGCTTCGCGGCGGCAGCCGTCTCGGCAGCCAGGGCCGGGGCAGCCACGGCGGCGGACATCAGGCAGGTCAGCAAGGCGGCGAGTCTCTTCATGGGGGCGCTTTTCGGGTGCAAAACCCGGCGATTTTACAATGCCGGCTTTGGACGGACGCCATGGCCGAGAAGAGCGAGCGCGCAACTGCAACGGACACGGCCGATGACGGCGCCAAGCGGGCCTTGGCGTGGGCGCATGGCGCCCGCTTCCTGACCACCGCCAGCCGGCTCGACCAGCTGCCGGCCACCGAGCTGCCGGAGATCGCCTTCGTCGGCCGTTCCAACGCCGGCAAGTCCACCGCGATCAATACGCTGACCCAGCAGAAACGGCTCGCGTTCGCGTCCAAGACGCCGGGCCGCACGCAGCACATCAACCTGTTCGAGCTCGGCCCGCGCGACGCGCCCGATGCCCTGTTCGCAGACCTGCCGGGCTACGGCTACGCGGCGGTCGCGCGCGACGACAAGCTGCGCTGGCAGCAGGTGATGGCAGACTACCTCGCGGTGCGGCGCAGCCTGGTGGGTGTGGTGCTGATGGTCGACTCGCGGCTCGGCCTGACCGAGATCGACCGGCGTCTGCTCGAGTTCATCGCCCCTCGAACGCGCAACGGGTCGGTGCGGCTGCTGGTCCTGCTGACCAAGGCCGACAAGCTGAGCCGCCGCGAGGCCGACGCCGCACTGGCCGCGGCCGGGCAGGTTCTTTCCGACTACGCCACCGAGCCCGCCGACATCGGCGTGGCCCTGTTCTCGGCGCTGAAGCGCAGCGGCGTCACCGACGCGGCCCGGCAACTCCATGAATGGGTGCGAGGCGCCGCGCGCTGAGGGAGCGCGCGCCGGTCATTCGACCTTGCCGCCGGGGATGTCCCACTTCACGCGGTGCACGCCGCCGAGCGTACCGGCCTGGGGACCGCTGTCGATCTGCGGCTGGTAGATGAACTCGACGTCCTTGAACACCATCTCGACCTTCTGCACGACGTTGCCTTCCTCGGTCGCGCTCTGGTTCACCTTCGTGATGAAGGCACCGCTCATGACCATCTTGAAGAAGACCTGCTGGCCGGCGGACTTGCCCGTGCCCTTCAGCATGTTCAGCTCGACGGTCTCGAACGCCTGGCCCGTGAAGATGAACTTCAGGATCGTCGTCGACGACGTGTCGAAATAGTGCTCCCAGTTCATCTTGCCCGGGTTGGGCTTGCCGACCGACGCACCGCCGCCCTTGGTCCAGCTGGTTTCCGCCTCGACTTCCCAGTCCCAGCCCTGCAGTTCGATCCAGCCGTCGGTCTTGTACTTGCCCTCCTGCTTGCACTCCCCTTTGGCACCCTTGATGAACAAAACGGCGTTCAAGGCCATGGCACGCGCTCCTCAGTTGCAGCTGGTTGTTGATCTGCGGGAATCGCATCGTAGGGAAACTTCGGATGAAACTCCAGGACCCAAGATAGGGGGCGAAGCGGCGCGCCGATTCACGGCCGACCCACGTAGAGCACCAGCCCGGTCGACCCGCGCGGCGCGTGGGTCAGCCCGAAGTACACCGGCCCGAGACCGGTGTCCGCGCCGAGGAAGACGCTGCTGCCGGAACGCAGGTCGCCCAGGTCAGCGTCACCCCATCGCGGCCAGGCGTTGCCGGCCTCGAGTGTCGCGCCGACGAAGAAGCCGCGCGTGAACAGCAGCGGCTCGCTGGAGCGGCGGTACCAGGTGAGGCGCCCGAAGACGACCGCGTCGCCGTCGAGTTGCTCGGCGCGGTAACCCGACAGCTGATGGAAGCCGCCCAGCGTGTAGCGCCCCAACCGCTGCGCCCCGGCGGCGGCGGCGAGTGTCGCGGTGCTGCTGGCACCGGCGCGCTGGACGCGGGCATGCAGGTTCACGGTGTGGCGGCCCCAGCTGAATGCGGCCGTGCCCGAGGATTCGAAGCGCGTGAAGCGTTCGCGCACGGCCGTCTCGCTGTAGCGGCGCCGCCCCGCGACGGTCTCCACCACGACGCGGTAACCGCGCTGCGGGAAGTTCGCGTAGTCGAGCTGGTCGACCACGGCGCCTAGGCGCAGGCCGCCTTCGCGCACCGTGAACGGCGCGTCGACCCCCTCGAACCCGGCCGCGACGATGTCCGGCTGGGTGCGCTGGAAGACCTGGGTGGCGCCGATGCGCAGCTCGCCGAGTTCGCCCCAGGGCTGTCCGAGGTCGACACCGAGGCGGGCCTCCTTGCGATTGAAGGTGCCACGCAGGGCGCCGCTCTCGCGGTCGTAGCTGTCGATGTCCCGCCGCTGCACCTCGGCATAGCCGGCCACGAACCAGTCGTTGCTGATGCCCAGCGTCCAGTTCAGCGGGTGGTAGAGCTCGGAGAACCACAGCGGCACCTGTCCGATCTGCACGCGGTTGCGCCATTCGCTGCCGTTCGCGTCCAGCCAGTGCCGGTTGTGGCTGATCTTGATGTTGAAGCCGGAGCCGCCGCGGAAATCGGTGACCAGGTTCAGGCCGATCCGGAAGTAGTGCGGGCCCCAGGGCTTGTCCTCGAGGTCGAAGACCAGCCCGTCGCCGCCGTCTGCGGTCACCAGCCGGTAGTCGGCACGCATGTAGTCGTCGCTGGCCGCCAGGCGCAGCGCGTCGCGCTCGGCCTTGGCCGGATCGAAGGGTTCGCCCGGGCGCGACTCGAGCTGGGCGACGAATCGCGCCGGGTTCGTGACCTCGGTGCCCTGGAAACGGATGAAGGCCAGCGGCGGCGTCGGCACCTCGCCGCGCGGGCGCTGCGCGCGCCAGGCGGCATAGGCCCGCGGCCCGGGCGACAGCGCGGCGAGGCGGGCCTCGAGCGGGGCCGCTCCCTGCTCGCCCAGACCGATCAGCTCGCGCGTGCGCGTGAAGTCCGCCGACGTGAGGGCACCGAGCTGCGGCACGATCAGCACGTCCGCCGGCGTCAGCGTCGCCAGGCTGCGCTGCACGTTCTGCTCGGTCAGGATGTTGATCATCTGTGTCGTCAGCCCGCCCACCGACGACAGCGTCTCGCGCGGAGCGAGCGGGGTGCCGATGTTGACGACGATCAGCACCTGCGCGCCCATCCGCCGCGCCACCTCGACCGGCACGTTGTCCACCAGCCCGCCGTCACCGAGGATGCGGCCATCCACCTCGGTGGGAGCGAACACGCCCGGCACGCTCATGCTCGAACGCAGTGCGGTGGCCAGGTCGCCCTGGGCGAGCACGATGGGCTGGCCGGTCTCCATGTCGGTGGCGACCGCGCGGAACGGGATCGGCAGCCGGTCGAAGTCGTGCACCGCGCGCACCGGCAGCGTGTAGCGGCGCAGCAGCGATTCGAGGCCGCGCCCGGAGATCGCGCCCAGCGGCGCGCGCAGCTCGCCGTCGCGCATGCCGATCTCCAGCACCGGCGACACCTCGAAGTCCTCCTCCTTGCGGCGCTGCGAGAGCAGCGGCCGGCCGACGCGGTTCGCGAAGACTGCATTCCAGTCGATCTTCACGAGCTCGGCCTCGAGCTGGTCGGCCGTCATGCCGGAGGCGTACAGCCCGCCGATGATGGCGCCCATCGACGTGCCGGCGATCACGTCCACCGGCACCTGGGCCCGCTCCAGCACCTTCAGCACGCCGACATGCGAGATGCCGCGGGCGCCACCGCCGGAGAGCACGAGGCCGATGCGCGGCCGCGGGGCGGCGGCCGGCGCGTCGGCCGGCTCCTGCGCCGCGGCGGGCGTCAGGGGGCCTGCCAGCGCGAGCGCCAGCCCGGCCAGCGCGCGGCGGCCGATCATGGCTCGAGCGAGAACTGGGTCAGCAAGGCCTCGATGTTGCGCGGCACCAGCGGCTTCGCCTCGAGCGGCTGCAGCAGGTTCGCCGCATCCAGCCGCTCGAGCGCCCGGCGGGTGATCGAATGGGTCTGGCCGGAGCGCTCGCCGGCAAAGAGGAAGTACAGGCCCTGTTCGCTGCGCCACAAGAGCTGCACCACCGACCAGCGGCGCTGCAGGAAGATGCGCTGCCGCTCGCCGGGGGCCAGCGTCTCCAGGCGGCGCGGCCCTTCCGCGTCCGTCGCCTCCATCGGCCGGCTGGCGAGAAAGTCCGCGGGCACCGTGTCCATCGAGGCCAGGTCGATCACCGAATCGGCGAACGGCCGCTGCGGGGGCGGGTCGGAGATGACCTCCTCGCGCATGCGCTGCACGATTTCCTGCGGCGTCAGCGTCTCGTCGGCGGGCTTGGCGCCGGGCCGCAGCGCGACGGTGTGCACGGCCATCAGATCGTTCAGCACGGCCTGCTGGTCCGCCTCCGGCACGGCCACCAGGGCCATGCCCTCGCGCAGCCGCTGCAGCAGGCCGGGCAGCAGGGCGATCAGGCGCTGGCGGCTCTGCGGATGGTCCGGCGTCTGCAGGCTCCACAGCAGGTCGTCGACGGTCTTCACGTAGGTGGCGGTCGGTTCGGCCTGCTCGCCGAACCGCTGCATCGCTTCGGCCAGCACCTTCGACCAGGTGCCGGTGACGAAACGCCGGATCGGCGCGCTGGTCCGCACCGAGGCCATCTGCTCGGTCAGCCGCTGCGACAGCACGTGCTCCAGCAGCTCCCGCCGTTCGGCCCGCTGCAGCGACTCGACGCTCGGCTGCGCTTCGCGCAGCTGCCACTGCAGCTGCTCGGCGAGGAAGGCGTCGAGCCGCGTCAGCGCACGCCGGAAGGTCGTGACGTCGGCGGCAGGGGCGCGCGCGATCTCCTCGGTCAGCGCCTCGGCGAAGGCGAGCAGCGTCGCGAGTCGACGATCGCCTTCGGTCGGGTAGGTCGATCCCGCCGCCGCGAGACGGTTCATCAGCTGCCACACCGGGTGCTCGGGCGTGTCGAGCATCGCCGGATCCTGCACCGCAACCCGCAAAGCGGCGAACTGCAGGCGGCCGATCAGCGGGCGGCACGCCACCGGCACGGCCGTGTCGGCCTGCATCAGCGCGAACAGGCGTGACAGCAGGTCGACGACGGCCTTCTCGCCGCCGCCGGGCCGCCCTCCCGGGGCTTGATTCGTCAGGCCGTCCAGCAGCCGTCCCAGCGCACCCGTGCGCGGCGAAGGTGTCGCCGGTGCTGCCGCCGCGCCGCGCTCGGGCAATGCCAGCGGGGCCGCCAGGATCACCGTGCGATAGATGCCCGGCTGGACGCCCTGGGCCTCGAGCCGGGAGCTGGCGGCAGCCCAGGCCGTCTTCAGCAGCCCGGCCATCACGCCGGCGGACACTCGCAGCAGCGTGGCGCGCTGCGCGAAGGTCGGGGCCACGGCGCAGGCGGCTTCCCACAGCGCGGTGGCGAACGCGAGCGGACGCAGCGGGTTCGATTCGGCACTCACGTGCTGCTGCCCGGCCAGCGTGGACGTGAAGGTCTGCAGCTCGCGCAGCTCCCACTCGGCCGTGCTGTCGATGATCTGCAGCGCGCGCGAGATCTCGATGTCGACCTCGACGCGGCTTTCGTCCATCAGCACCAACCCGCCACCGGCCGCGGCGGCCGGCTCCTGCGGTGCGCGCAGGACGGCCTCGCGCAGCGCGTCGCCGAATGCCTGCCGGTAGCGCGTCGCGCCGCCCTGCAGGGCCTCGACGATCTCGAAGTGGTGCTCGCGCTCGCGCGGCGTCAGCCCGCCGTGGTCGCGCAGCAGCGTCAGGGTGCCCGCCAGGCAGCGCTCGATCAGCCCGGCGGCGCGGGCCAGCTCCTCGTCCACGAACCGCTGCAGCTGCGGGGCGATCGCCATGCGGGAATTATGTGGTCTGGCCGCCAAAAGAAAGAGGGCCACCTCGCGGTGGCCCTCGATCGGCAGGCAGTGCCGGACCGGACTTACATGTCCATGCCCATGCCGCCCATGCCGCCCATGCCGCCGGGCATGCCCCCGGCCGGGGCCTCTTCCTTCGGCGCCTCGGCGACCATCGCTTCGGTCGTCAGCATCAGGCCGGCCACCGACGCGGCATTCTGCAGCGCGGTGCGGGTCACCTTGGTCGGATCCAGGATGCCCATCTCCAGCATGTCGCCGTAGGTGTCGTTGGCGGCGTTGTAGCCGTAGTTGCCCTTGCCCTCGAGCACCTTGTTGATCACCACGCTCGGCTCGCCGCCGGCGTTGGCGACGATCTCGCGCAGCGGCTGCTCGATCGCGCGCATCACGATCTTGATGCCGGCGTCCTGGTCGTGGTTGTCGCCCTTCAGCGCGCCGACCGCGGCACGGGCACGCAGCAGCGCGACGCCGCCGCCGGCCACGATGCCTTCCTCGACCGCGGCACGGGTGGCGTGCAGCGCGTCCTCGACGCGGGCCTTCTTTTCCTTCATCTCGACTTCGGTGGCGGCACCGACCTTGATCACCGCCACGCCGCCGGCCAGCTTGGCCACGCGTTCCTGCAGCTTCTCGCGGTCGTAGTCGCTGGTCGCTTCCTCGATCTGCACGCGCACCTGCTTGACGCGCGCTTCGATGTCGGCCGCGGCGCCGGCGCCGTCGATGATCGTGGTGTTTTCCTTGCCCACCTCGATGCGCTTGGCCTGGCCCAGGTCGGCCAGCGTGACCTTCTCGAGCGTCAGGCCGACTTCCTCGGCGATGACCTTGCCGCCGGTCAGGATGGCGATGTCCTCGAGCATGGCCTTGCGGCGGTCACCAAAGCCCGGGGCCTTGACGGCGACGACCTTCAGGATGCCGCGGATGGTGTTGACGACCAGGGTCGCCAGCGCCTCGCCTTCGACTTCCTCGGCGATGATCAGCAGCGGCCGGCCGCTCTTGGCGACCTGCTCCAGCGTCGGCAGCAGTTCGCGGATGTTGCTGATCTTCTTGTCGTGCAGCAGCACGAACGGGTTGTCGAGGATCGCGACCTGCTTGTCCGGGTTGTTGATGAAGTACGGCGACAGGTAGCCGCGGTCGAACTGCATGCCTTCGACGACGTCGAGCTCGTTGTTCAGGCTCTTGCCGTCCTCGACGGTGATGACGCCTTCCTTGCCGACCTTGTCCATCGCGTCGGCGATGATCTTGCCGATCGAGTCGTCGCTGTTGGCCGAGATCGCGCCGACCTGCGAGATCTCCTTGCTGGTGGTGGTCGCCTTGCTGGCCTTCTTCAGCTCGTCCGTCAGGGCCACGACGGCCTTGTCGATGCCGCGCTTCAGGTCCATCGGGTTCATGCCCGCGGCGACGTACTTCATGCCCTCGCGCACGATCGACTGCGCCAGCACCGTCGCGGTGGTGGTGCCGTCACCGGCGTTGTCGCTGGTCTTGGAAGCGACTTCCTTGACCATCTGGGCGCCCATGTTCTGGAGCTTGTCCTTGAGCTCGATCTCCTTGGCGACCGAGACACCGTCCTTGGTGACGGTGGGGGCGCCGAAGCTGCGCTCCAGCACCACGTTGCGGCCCTTCGGGCCCAGCGTGACCTTGACCGCGTTGGCCAGGATGTTCACGCCTTCGACCATGCGATGGCGCGCGTCCGCGCCGAAGACAACGTCTTTTGCTGCCATGTTCTGCTACTCCTGATTCGAGTTCTGGGGGCTGCTTACTTCTCGATGACGGCGAAGAGGTCCTCTTCGCGCATCACGAGCAGTTCGTCGCCGTCGACCTTGACGGTCTGGCCGCTGTACTTGCCGAACAGCACGCGGTCGCCGACCTTGATGTTCAGCGCCACGAAATCACCCTTGTCGTTGCGCTTGCCCGGGCCGACGGCCATCACCTCGCCCTGGTCGGGCTTTTCGGCGGCGTTGTCGGGGATCACGATGCCCGACGCGGTCTTGGTTTCGTTCTCCAGGCGCTTGACGATCACGCGATCGTGCAACGGACGAAGTTTCATACCATCTCCTTGATGTCTTCCGACAAGCTTTGACGTGCGACTGAGGCCAAGTTGGCGCTCATTCACATGAGGTTCCCGGTCATGCCGGTGAGCCGTTAGCACTCATGACGAACGAGTGCTAGCAGGGCGATTATAGGGACGCGCCCGGGCCTTTCAAGTCGCGTTCCCCCACGCTCAGCGGGACGGGCAGGCGTAGGCCGAGATTGCGTACGTGTTGACGATCGGCTGGCCGGCCAGGCCCCGCTCGACCGCCGGGCAGCGGCTCGCGGACCCGCGGTAGAGCACCGGCCGCTGGCGCTTCGCGCAGTAGGCCTGCGCGGCCGCCGTCACCTCGCGCGGACGCACGTATTTCGCCGAGTGCCAGAAGACGATGCTGTCCTCGGCGTGCGACAGCACCGCCACCAGCGGGTGACTGCTGTCGCTGGCGACCCGGAACCGATCGGCCAGGCCCAGCGAGGCCAGCGTGCGGTCGACCTTGGTCATGCCCTGCAGCGGCTTGCCGACGACGCTGCCGACGCCGGTGGCCACATTGGAGGCGAACTCGGCGACCCGGGCGCGGCCATCCGGCGACAGGTTCGGCGTGTTCGCCTGCTCGTCCTGCGGATCGCAGTAGCGGAACTGCAGCGTCGAGCGCGGGCCGTAGCTGTTCTCGTTCAGGCCGTCGTAGGGCATGCCCGCTGCACCCACCTCGGAGGGCCGGAAGGCGTCGGTGGCGCAGCCGGTCAGCGCGGCGGCCATAGCCAGGCAGGCCAGCGCCTTCATTTGCGGTAGTGGTCCAGCGTGCGCGGCGGCGTGTAGCCGAGTTCGCGCGAGCGGGCCTCGTACTGCGCCGCGGGCACCGGCTGGCCCTGGCGCCGGTACCAGACGGCCAGCTCGTAGCAGGCGATGCCGTTGCCGAGCGCGGCCGCGTACTGCAGCCAGCCTTCGTAGCGGTTCGTGTCGGCCGGGATGTCGCCGTCGCCGTTCAGGTAGGCGCGCGCGATCCGGGCCGCCGCGTCCTTGTCGCCCCGGGCGGCCTTGTGCCACTCCGCGAGCCAGCCCGCGGCCGTGGTCTTGGGCTGGAAGGCACTGCGGTAGAGCCGCACGTCGCTGCCGCGCAGCGCGCGCACCGCGTCGTTCGCGCCTTCCAGCGACACCTTCGCGCTGCCGGCCCGCGGCGTCTCGGGCCAGCGGCGCAGGTAGTCGTCGGCCAGGCGCACGACGTCGGCCGGCCAGAGGCTGGCCTCGAGGTCGCGCCAGGCCCGGTTCTCCTCCGCCGGGTCGAACTCGCGCCGCACCGGCGGCTCCGGTTCCGGCTTGGGCGCCAGGCGGAAACGCACCTTCGTGTTCTCCGCGATGAACGGGAACTGCGCGAACTGGCGGATCACCGGCACCGGATGGCTCAGCATCGTCTGCTGCACGTCCAGCTTGACGAGGCGGAACAGGTCCGAGAACGACAGCTCGCCGGCGGCCGACTGCAGCAGCTTCACCAGCGAGGCGGTGTAGAAGGTGTTGTCCGTCTCGCGTGCCGGCGCGATGGCCGGCTTGCCGGCGCCCGTGGAGAAGACGATCAGGCAGCCGGGCGGTGCCTCGACCTGGTTGAAGCCGTCCTGGCTGGCGAGCGCGGCGCGCAGGTCGACGCGGCAGGCGTCGATGACCGCGATCGACAGCCCGGTGGCACGGCGCGGCAACTGGTCGACGACATCGCGCTGCAGGTGCAGGCTGTTGGCCAGCAGCACGTTCTCCTGGGCGTTCGGCGCGATGCCTGCACCGAGCATCAGGTTCTCCGCGTCGACCTGCATGCCGTGCCCGGTGAAGTAGAACAGCACCGTCGCGTCCGGCGGCGCGGCCTGGGCGCGTGCCGCGAATTCCAGGATCGCGCGCCGCTGGGCGGCGGGGTCGAGGTCGACCGCCGCGGTGACCTGGAAGTCCCGCTGCTGCAGCGCCGCGCTGAGGTCGCGGATGTTCTTGTGCACCGGCGGCAGGTCGTGCGGGCTCGGGTAGGCGCGGTTGCCGACCAGCAGCGCGAGCCGCACCGTGCTGCTGGCGGCCTCGGCGATCGGCTGCGCGGCCGCCCTCAGCCCCGCCAGGGCAAGCGGCAGCGCGAGCGGCAGGCGGAGCAGTTGGCGCCGGGTCGGGTCGGTCACTCGCATTGCAGGCTGTCCGGCTTGACCGCGCAATTCTGCGGTAGCCGGATCGACTCGCGTCCGACCGTGGCCGGCCGGCCCGAGCCGACCTCGGCGATCACGCCCGAGCGCAGGCGCGACTTGACGTTCTCGGTGCGCACCGCCTCCTCGAAGCGCGTCTGGCGGGCGTCCTCGACGATCGCGGTGACCGCGGTGAGCGCCCCGGTTTCCTGCGGCGTGCGCGGCGCGTCGCCGTTGTAGAACACGCGCACCTCGGAGAGCTTGCCCGATCCGTCGTAGAACGGCTTCGGGTCCGGCCCGGCCAGCAGGATCAGCGCGTTCTCGCCGCCGGCTCCCTTCGGCCGCACCGTCAGGTAGCCGCCGACCTCGGAGCCGACCCGCACGCGGATGAAGCCGTCCGGCGTCGGCGTGCCGAAGCCGCCGCCCAGCGCCAGCGCCTGCGGGCTCATGACGAGCGTGAGCGCCGGCAGCGAAGTCTGCGATCCCTGGCTCTCCAGGAACGGCAGGCGCGCGCGCAGCAGGCCGTCCGTGCCGGTGGTCAGCTGGTCGGCGCTGAGCTTCAGCACATCGCCTTCGATGCCGGCGCGCAGCGGATCGGGCGCGCCCTCGGCCGGCGGGGCGCCGGCGACATGGATCTCGCTGGAGCTGAGGCGCACGAAGCCGAGCACGAGCAGGTTGCCGGCGAAGCGGGCGGCCGAGTTGTCGCCCAGCGGGCCGCTCACGGCCGAGATCTCGCCCAGCAGCGTGTTGCCGGCCTTGTCCAGCAGGATCGAGCCGCTGTTCGGCGAGCGCAGCACCAGCAGGCTGCCGGCGGCGGAGGAGAGCGTGGCGCCGTCCTCCTGCACGATCGTCCCGCTCGCCTCGCGCAGCGGCGTGAAGCCGAAGGTCAGCGGGTCGCCGGTCTGCAGGTCCGGGTCGGTGAAGCCCTGGGCGCTGGGCGTCGCGTTCGAGACGAGGCTCAGCGTGCCGCCGTCGAGCTGCAGCGCGCCGGTCAGGTGCAGCACACCATCGGTCTCGACCCGCCCGCCGCCGGACAGGGTCAGCGTGCCCAGCGCGATGTCGTCGGCGCTGCGCAGCACGAGACTGACGGCGTTCGCCGACACGGGGCCGCCGAAGCGGCTGGCGAGCTGCTCGGCCGTGATTGCGCTGCCGACGAACTGCACCGCGCCTTGCGCGACCAGCGGGTCGGCATAGGTCTGCGCGCCGGTCGTGACGACGCGCGCGTCCGCGCCTTCCAGGCGCGTGTGCTCGCCGCTGCTGCCGTCCCAGTCCGGTGCGCCCGCGGCGTTGTCGGTGCTGAGGCTGCGCAGCGCGGTGGTCGTGCCGACCGGCCCGGCGATACGGGTCACCCCGCCGGTGTTCAGCGCCAGATCGAAGGCGCCGTCCACGCTGCCGGCCAGATGCAGCTCGCCGCTGCCGCTCTGCAGCGTCGTGCCGGTCACGAGCCGCCAGTCGCCGACGTTGACGTCGCCGGTGCCATCGCCGCGACCGAACACATGGTTCGCGAAGCCCGCGGCACCGTCGATCAGCGCCTGGCTGATCTGCAGGTCCCCGGCGCCGCCGGCGACGCCGATGCTGCGATCGATGCTGCGCGGTGCGATGCGCAGCGTGCCGGTGCCGGCGATCGGGCCGGCCGCGGCCAGCGTGTCCGCTTCGAGCAGCAGGTCGCGCGCGCCGCTGACGGCGCCGGACAGCGTGATGGCGCCGGCGTGCAGCGCGGTGTCGCCGGCCAGCTGCAGCGTGCCGCCGTAGCGCTGGGCGCCGCTGGTCGTCACGCTGCCGGCCTGCAGCACGACATTGCCGTCGCTGTCCAGGCCGGTCAGTGCGGTGGTGCCGCCGACCGCGCCGGCCAGCGTGCTCGTACCGCTGAACTGCAGGTCGAGCGAGCGCGCGCCGTCGAGCGTGCCGTTCACCGTCAGCGTACTGCCGCTGAGCAGCGTGTCGGCGCCGAGCGTCACCGCGCCGTCGTAGCGCTGGCCGCCGGTGGTGGCGACGAGGCCGCCGGCCAGGACCGTCGGCCCGCTGACCGTGAGCGCGGCCAGCGGCGTGGCCGCACCGACCGCGGCATTGAAGATGGTCGTCGCCGCGCTACCCTGCAGCGTCAGGGCCTGCGCACCGTCGATGCTGCCGTCGAAGCGCAGCGTGCTGCCGGCGAGGGTGACGTCCGCGTCGAGCCGCACGGCGTTGCCGTAGGTCTGCGTGCCGGTGGTGCGGATGTCTGCGCCGATGCGCGTGCTGCCCGCGCCGCCCACCGTCAGGCTGGTCAGCGCGGTACCTGCGCCGACCGCACCGGCGAAGCGGGTGTCGGCCGACGTTACGTTCAAGACGTGGGCGCCGTCGACCGGCCCGGCGAACGCGACGCTCGCGCCGCTCAGCGCCGCGTCGGTGTCCAGCCGCACGGCCGCACGGTAGTCCTGCGCACCGCTGGTCGAGACCCCGCCGCCGAGCGCCAGTCGGCCGTCGACCGACAGGCTCGCTGCATTGACGACGGAGCCGGCGATGCGGATCGTGTCGGCGGCCGCGCCGGTGCTGGCCAGTCCGAGCCCATGGCCGCCGCCGTCCACGCCGCCGAGCAGCGCGATCGTGGCCGTGCCGGCGTCCAGCGTGGCGTCTGCGGCCAGGGTGACGCTGCCGGCGTAGCGCTGCGCGCCGGTGCTCGTCACTACGCCGCCCAGCGTCGAGCGGCCATCGATGTTCAGCGTCGACAGGTTCTGCAGCGCCGCGCCGGTGCGGATCGCGTCCGCCGCGGCCGAGGTGCTGGCGAGGTCGAGCCGGTGGCTGCCGCCGTCGACGCCGCCGAGCAGCGCGATCTGGGCCGCGCCGGCGTCGAGCCGCACGTCGTTGGTCAACGTCACCCCGGCGCCGAAGGCCTGCGGACCCGTGCCGGTCACGTCGCCGCCGAGCAGCGTCGGACTGGCGACGGCCAGCGAGTTCGCGCCGGTGTCCACGCCGCGCGCCAGCGTGACGATGCCGGCGCCGCTGTCCAGCAGCGCACTGCCGGCCAGGGTCAGCCGGCCGTTCCAGGTCTGCGAGGTGGTGCCGGTGGCGGCGCCGGCCAGCGTCGCGTCGCCGGCGACGCTGAGGGCGTTCCCGGCGCCGCTCAGGCCGGCAAGCAGCGACACACGGCCGCTGCCCGCGTCGAGCGTCGCGTCCGCCGCCAGCGTCACGCCCGTGGCGTAGACCTGGTCGGTGGCCGACACGACGTTGCCGCCGAGCACGATGCCGGTGGCCCCGGCGAGCCCGACGCTCTGCCCGGCGACCGCGCCGCGTGTCGCCAGCTGGCCGCCGTTGGAGACCAGCGTGAGACTCGCCGTGCCGGTGTCGATGTCGCCGACCGGAAGCGTCAGCGTGCCGCCCGCGATCAGCGAGACCGCACGGTTCGCGCCGGCGCTCAGGCTGGTGATGGTCAGGTCGTTGGCGTCCACGATCGACAGCGCGCCGCCGCTGAGCGACAGCGTGCCGAAGTCGTTCGTCGCTTCGGCCAGCGTGATGTCGCCGCCGCCGGCGTTCAGCACGCTCGCGCCGCCCACCCGCAGCGGGGCCGACTGCGTGATCGCCCCGGCCGTCGTCACGTTCAGGCTGGCGGCGTCGACGGCGCCGAGTTCGAGCGCGTCGGCATCGCGCAGCGACACCGCGCCGCCGCGCACCGACACGCTCGCGAAGCGATTGGCCGCCTGCGTCAGCGTCACCGCGGCGGTGCCGGCATCGATGAGCGTGCTGCCGCTGACGTCGGCGGCCGCCGTCTGCGTGACGGCGCCGTTGACGGTGGCGACGTCCAGGCTGCCCGTCTGCAATGCGCCCAGCGTGAGGGCGTTGCTGTCACGCAGCGAGACGGCGCCGCCGGTGACGGAGACGCTGCCGCCGAAGTCGTTGCCGGCCTGGGCGAGGCTGACGTTGCCGCTGCCGGCGTTCACGCTGGTGGTGCCGGTCACGGCGATGCTGCCGCCGCTTTGCGTGATGGCCGCGTTGGTGGTCTGCAGCGTCAGCGTGCCGGTGGCGCTGAGGCTGCTGCCGATGGCCAGCCCGGCCGCGCCGGTCAGGCTCAGGTTGTTGCCGCTGAGGCTGCCGGGGGTGGTGATGGCCGCGCCGCTGGACAGCGTGAGGTCGGCGCTGCCGGTGTTGATGGCGCCGGCCGGGGTGGTCAGCGCGCCGCCGGCGACCAGGCTGACGCTGCGGTTGGCGCCGCTGTTCAGCGCGGTGATGTTCAGCGCGTTGAGGTCGCGCAGGCTGACGGCGCCGCCGGTGACGGCGATGCTGGCGAAGTCGTTGCCGGTGTTGGCCAGCACGACGTCGCCGCTGCCGGCGTTGACGGTGGTGGCGCCGCTGGCGGTGATGGTGGTGCCGAGCTGCTGGGTGATGGCCGCGTTGGTGCTGGCCAGGGCGAGCGTGCCGTCGGCGCTGACGTTGCCCAGCGCCATGCCGGCACTGCCGCTGAGGCTGACGTTGCGCCCATGCAGCGTGCCCAGCGTGCCGCCCAGCGTCGCGAAGCTCAGCGTCAGGTCACCGGTGCCGGTGTCGACGTTGTTCGACGGCAGCGTCAGCTGGCCGCCCGCCACCAGGCTCACCGAGCCGTTGGTCGTCGGGGTCAGCGCGCTCAGCGTCAGGTCGTCGGCGTCGCGCAGGGCGATCGACGCCCCGGAGACGTCGACCGCGCCGCGGAAGTCGTTGCCGGCCTGGTCGAGCACGACGTTGCCGCCGCCTGCCGCGATGGTGACGGCCTGGCCGCCAGGCGCCTGCGTCAGCGCGCCGGTCTGGGTCAGGTCGCCGGTGCTGGTCAGGCTCAGCGTGCCACTGCCCAGCGTGAGCGTGCCGAGCGTCAGCGCGTTCGCGTCGCGCAGCACCACGTCGTTCGCGCCGCTGTTGGCGAGGCTCACGGCGCCGGTGAAGTCGTTGCCGGCCTGGTCGAGCGTGATCGCGTTGGCGCCGGCGTTCACGCTGACCGCCCCGGCGCCGCTTGCCTGCACGATGGCGCCGCTCTGCGTCACCGCCCCGCCCGAGGTCAGCGTCAGGCTGCCGGTGCCGAGCGTCGCGCCGCCGACTTGCAGCGCGCCGGCGGCATTCAACGCCACGTTGCCCGCGCTGGCCAGCGTCACCGCGCCGCCGAAGCTGTTGGCGCCGAGCAGCGTGATCGCGCCGCTGCCGGAAGAGAAGCTGCTGATGCCGGTGATGCTCAGCGCGCCGCTCTGCAGGATCGCACCGTTCGTGCTGACCGAAAGCGACGAGAGCGTCGCGCCGGCCAGCGTGAGGGCGTTCTGGTCGGCCAGCGTGACGTCCGTGCCGATCACGCTCACCGCACCCTGGAAGTCGTTGCCTGCCGCGCCGAGCGTCACCGCGTTGGCGCTGGCGTCCAGCGTCACGGCCCCGGCGCCCGCCTGCGTCACCGTGGCGCTCTGCGTGATCGCGCCACCCGCGGAGAGCTGCAGCATGCCACTGCCCACGCTGACGCCGGACAGCAGCAGTGCGCCGCTGTCGTGAAGTGCCACGGCGTTGGCGCCGCTGTTGGACAGGGCGACGCTGCCGCCGAAGCTGTTGCCCGCGGCCTGCAGCGTGATGCTGCCGTTGCCGGCGCCGAAGCTGCTGGTGCCGGTCACGTTCAGGTCGCCGGTCTGGGTGATCGCGCCGTTGCTCGTCACCACCAGCGAATCGACCGTCGAGGCCGCCAGCGCCAGCGCGTTCTGGTCGTTCAGCTGCACCGCCGCACCGGTGAGCGCCACGGCCCCGACGAAGTCGTTGCCGGCCTGGGTCAGCGTGATCGGGTTGCTGCCCGCCGCCAGGGTGACGGCCCCGGCGCCGGCGCTCTGGGTGAGCGCACCGAGCTGGGTCAGCGCACCGGCCGCCGTGATGCTCAGCGCGCCCGAGCCGACGCTCACCGTGCCCAGCTGCGTGGCGCGGTCGTTCGTCAGCACCACGTCGTTGGCGCCGCTGTTGGACAGGCCCACCGTGCCCTGCAGCTGGTTGCCGGCGTTGGACAGCGTGATCGCGTTCGCGCCGCCGTTGACCTGCGTGCTGCCGGCGACGCTGAGCGCGCCGCTCTGGGTGATCGCGCCGCCGGCATTGACCGTGAAGCTGCCGCTGACGGCGAGGGTCGGCAACACGCTTGCGCCGTCGGCCGTCACGTCGTGCACCCCACCGGCGCCGGCGTCGACGCGCAGCGCGCTCGCGGCGCCACCGGTGAAGTAGTCGCGCAGCGTGGCGTCCAGCGCCACGCCGCCGACGCTCAGCGTGGCCGGCGTGTCGAGCGCCAGCGTGCCGGCGCGCTCGAGCCGCGTGCCGGCGCTTGCACTCAGGCTCGCCAGCGGCGTGCCGGCGCCGACCGCCGCGCCGAATCCGATGGTGCCGGTGGTGCTCAGCGCGAGCGCCTGGTTGCCGTTCACGGTGCTGTTGAAGCGAAGCGTGCCCCCGCCACTGCTGGCGAGTGTGGTGTCCGCCGTGAGCGTGACCGCGCCGTCGAAGGTCTGGCTGCTGCCGGTCGTGAGCGTGCCGCCGAGCGAGGTGGCGCCGCCGCCGTCGGCCAGGCTGCCCACGAGGCTGCCGGTGCCGGTGAAGCTGTCCGCGCCGCTGCCGCCGGTCAGGCTCGTGATGCCGCTGAAGCCGAGGCCGCCGGCCGTGCCGGTACCGGCCCCGGTCAGCGTGAAGGCCAGCCCGGCGTCGCTGCCGATCAGCGTGGTCGAGCCGGCGGTCACGCCCTGGTTGCCGGCGAGCGTGGTGATGCCGCTGAAAGTGCCGCCGATGCCGCTCGCCTGCCCGGTCTGCAGGTTGACCGTCAGGGCGCCGCCCCGCGCGGACAGGTCCAGCGTGTCGCCGGCCGCGCCGCCGGCGAGGTTGCCGGTCAGGCCGCCGCTCCCGCCGAACACGAAGGTGTTGGCGGCACTGCCGCCGGCCAGGTTGCCGACGCCGCTGAAGGCGATGCTGCCGTCGATCGTGCCGGCGTTGGTCGAGCCGATGTTGAAGGCCTGCCCGCCGTTGCCGCCGGTCAGCGTGGTGTTGGTCCCGGTCGTGCCGTCGTTGCCGACCAGCGTCGTGACGCCGCTGAAGCCGCCGGTGCCGGTGGCCGTGCCGGCGGCGAGGTCGATCGCCACGGCGCCGCTGCGGGCCGACAGGTCGAGCGTGTCGGCGCCGCTGCCGGTGACGCTGCCGACCAGGCTGCCGCCGCTGCCGATCGTGAAAGTGTTGGGTCCGCTGCCGCCGGTCAGGTTGCCGACGCCGCTGAAGGCCACGCCGGCCACGCTGCCGGCGTTGGTGCCGGTCACTGCGAAGGTCTGGGTGCCGCCCGGGCCGGTGAGGGTCGTGTTCGCACCGGTCGTCCCGTCGTTGCCGACGACGGCCGTGATCCCGGTGAAGGTCCCGGCATCGGTGGCGGTGCCCGCTCCGAGGTCGATCGCCACCGCGCCGGCCTTGGCCGCGAGGTCCAGCGTGTTGGCCCCGCCGCCGCCGGTGATGCCGACCAGGCTGCCGCTGGCGCCGAACACGAAGCTGTCGTCGCCGGCGCCGCCGGTGATCCGGCCGACGCCGGTGAGGGTCGTGCCGCCGCCCGAGCCGGTGTTGGCCGTCGTGATGGTGTAGGTGGTGCCGGTGTCGCTGCCGACGAAGGTGGTGCCGGCTCCGTTGCCCTGGACGCTGTCACCCCCACCGCTGGCGTGCACAGTGAGCATTCCGCCCCAGGCCGTGGCGACGATGCTGTTGGCGCCGGCCCCGCCGGTCAGGTCGGCGGCGTCGACGGCGCTCAGCGTGATGGCGGCCGACCCGGCGAACTGCAGGCTGTTCGCGCCGAGCGTGATCGTCGCCACATCCCGGGTGGCGCGCACGATGTCCCCGGTGGCGCTGGCGCCGCCCGTCGCCGACAGCGTGCTGGCGCTCAGTGCGCCGGCCGCCGTCAGATCCAGCACGCCGCCGCCGCCGGCCTGGCCGAAGTTCAATGCGATGGCGCTGGCGCCGCTGCCGGTGCCGGCGTTCAGTGCGCCGGTCAGCGTGAGGTTGGTGCCCGCCGCGAGCGTGATGTCGCCGCGGCTGCCGGCCACCGGCGAGCCGCCGCCGCCGCCGGTCGCGCCGCCGGTGGCGGTGATGTCGGCCCCCTGCAACGCGCCGGAGCCGCCGAGGCTCACGTCGCCGGCCGCGCCGCCGCTGCCGTCCGCGCCGCTGCCGCTGCCGACGCCGCCGGTGCCGCCACGCACGTCGATGGTGGCCGCGGTGACATTGCCTGCCAGGTTGTTCAGCACGATCGTGCTGCCGGCGCCGCCGATGCCGCCGGCGGCATTGCCGGTCGAGTTGATCGATCCGGTCCCGCCGATGCCGGTGACGGTCCCGAGCGTGACCGTGGCCGCGCTGCCGGCGCCGACATTCACCGTCAGGTCGCCTGCGCTGCCGCCGCCCAGGCTGCCGCCCGTGCCGGCGTTGCTGCCGCTGAGGTCGATCGTGCCGGTGCTGATGCTGCCGTTGGTCGCATCCAGCGTCAGCGCGCCGCCGGCGTGGCCAGCGCCCGCCGCGGCCACCGCGCCGCCACGGGTCGTGATCGCGCCCGTGCTGATGGTGCCGAGCGTCGCGATGTTCACGGCACCGCCGGCCCGCGCGGCGGCGCTGGTGTCGATCGTCCCGCCGCTGTAGGAGGCGGCACGGCTGCCCGCGCCGGCGGTGCCTGCCACGGTGAAGGCCCCGCCGCTCAGGTCGATCGCGCCGGTGCCGGTCACGGCCCCATCGGTGAACAGGTTCAGCCCGCCGGTGCCGGCGTTGCTGATGTTGGCGCCGATGTCAATCGTGCCGCTGGCCTGCAGCGTCAGCGTGAATCCCGAGTTCCAGTCCAGCGCCGCTTCGACGCTGATGCCCGGCGTGCTGGCGCCGCCGGTACCGCCGTTGGCATCGACGGTGACGTTGGCCGCATTCACCGCATTGCGCAGCGTGGTGACGCTCAGCTGCGAGGTGTCGGCGCTGCCGACGAAGGGCGCGGCCGGCGAGATGGCCAGGTCGGTGTCGGTGATGCGGATGTTCGACGGGTCGAGCAGCAGCGCACCCTGGCGGCCTGCGGTCGCGCGGGCATCGACGTCGCCGGCGTAGGTCAGGTGGCGCTTGCCCGAGACCTCGACCTGCCCGCCGTCGCCGCCGCTCGCGCCCCCGCGTGCGTCGATGTGGCCGTAGAAGCGCGTCGTGTCGTCGGCCCAGACCACGGCGGTGCCGGCGTCGCCGCTGCCGGTGGCGCTGACGTCGATACGGGCTGCGGCGTCGACATGCGTCTGCTGCGCGTTGCGCAGCGGCCCCTGGCCCTGCCAGTTGCCGCCGACGAGCACGGTCCCGCCGGCGCTGCCGCCGGACGCGTCGAGCAGGCTGCCGGCATCGAGCAGCACCTTCTCGCCGGTGACCTCGGCGCGGCCGCCGTGGTCGCCGCCGGAGACGTCCACCGTGCCGGCCACGCGCGTGATGCCGGCGTCGCCACCGTCGATCACGACACGGCCCTCGCGCAGGCCGAGGCTGCGCGCCTGCACGGCACCGCCCATGTTCAGCACCGTGTCCGCGAAGCCGCCGCGGGCTGCGGCGCGCAGCTCGACGCTGCCGGCATCGGCCTGGATGCGGCCCAGCTGGGCGAGCCGGTTGCCCGCCTCGGTGGCGCTGGTCTGGAAGAAGATCAGCCCGTCGCCTTCGACATCCACCAGCACCTGCTGGGCCGCGGCCAGGCCGACGCGGCCCTGCGCCGCATCGATGCTGCCGGTGTTCTCGACCTGCGGGCCGGCCAGCACGACGAGGCCGCCCGGCGCGTTGATCGCTCCGGCATTGCGCACCGCGCCGCGCTGTGCCGGGGCGGACGGATCGTCGCTGGTCAGCGCGAAGCGCCCAGCCAGGAAGTCCGCGTTGGACAGGCTCAGCGAGGACGCGACCATGCCGCCGACATCCACCCGCGCGCTGGCGCCGAACACCACGCCGTAGGGGTTGAGCAGGAAGATGCGCCCGTTGGACTGCAGCTGGCCGAAGATCTGCGACGGGTCTTGGCCGGTCACCCGGTTCAGCAGCACCGCGCTGCTGGAGGGCTGGTCGAAGCGGACCTGCTCGCCGGCGGCGATCGAGAAGCTGTTCCAGTCGACGATCCCGCGCGCGCTGCCCTGCGTGATGACCTGCTGGGTCGGGCTCGGCGTGGCGATCGTGACCTGGCCGTTGACGACCGTGGCACCCTGCGGCAGGGCCCAGGCGGGGCCGGCCAGCGCCAGCAGGGCGGCCAGGCCGATCGGATGCCGGCGCGGCAGCGCGCGGGGGGAGCGTCGGGCGACGGTCATGGAAGGCTCCCCTCGATTCAGAAGGTCTTGTTGCCGGTCAGGTAGACCCGCGGCTTGCGCTCACGCGTGTCGGCTTCGGCCGTGCCGCTGGCCGGCCAGGCGAGGTAGGCACGCAGCGCGAAGTCGTTCGGGCGGTCCCACACCGCGCCCAAGCCCCAGCCGGAGAAGGTCTTGGTGTTCTCGTCGGTGCTGTTCTCCGCCGGGTCGGCCCGCACGCGCGTGCGGCCGGCGTCGACGAACGCGCTGAAGACGAACTCGCGCGCGATGCGCCCGAACCAGCTCTCCGGGGGCAGCAGGCGCAATTCGAGCGTGCCGACCACGCCGCTGTCGCCCGTGCCCTCGCCGGGCGCGAAGGCGCGCACGCGGTCCGGGCCGCCGGCCTGGAACTGCTCGGTGCTGTCCAGATTGTCGGCCGCGAACTGGCTCTTCAGGCTCGCGTACAGCAGCAGCCGGTTGTCGATCAGGTTCTGCAGCCGCGACAGGTTCAGCCGCAGGTGCGAGAAGGTCTCGGGGATGTCGGTCGGCCGGCGCGGCGATGACAGCCGCCCGTGCACCAGGCTCAGCTCGTAGGTGTTGACGCCGCCGGTCAGCAGGTTGTCGCGCGCGTCGCCCGAGATCGACAGCTGCAGGTTGTCGACATGCTTGCGCGTCGACGAGCCGGCCGTCTCGACGCGGTCGTCGTAGCGCTTGGCATCCGCCGACAGCAGCGCGAACAGGTTCAGGTTGCGCGAGCGCACCACGGGGTAGAGCGCGTAGGTGGTCAGCGTCGTCGCGTCGCCCGTCAGGCCCAGGGGCAGTTCGTCCTCGTCGAGTTCGTAGCGCACCAGCGAGAGCGAGGCGCCGAGCTTCAGGCCGTCGGAGCCGACCGGCAGCGTGTAGCCGGCCAGGCCGAACATCAGGCCCCGCGTGGAGGTGGACAGCGCGTTGAGCACCAGGCCGTCGCCGCGCCCGGCCGGGCTGTTGACCGTGCCGAGCCAGCTGCCGCGCAGCACGCCGGAATAGCGCGAGCCCAGCGTGTCGACCTCGACGCGCTGCACCAGCCGCCGCTCCGGCTGGGGCGTCACCACCAGCGAGGCCGTGCCGGGCGTGCGCCCGGAGCGCACCTCGAAGCGGGCCGTCAGCCCGCGCAGGTCGTTGACCAGGAAGACGATGCGCTCGACGTCGCGCACGCGCAGGATCTCGCCCGGCTTCAGCCGCGCCAGGTAGGCCTCGACCACCTCGCGGCGCACCGGCATGTTCTCGGGCCAGTTCAGCACCACCTCGTCGAGGCGGCCTTCCAGCACCGCGATGCGCACGACGCCGTCCTGCGGCGTCTGCTCCGGCAGGTAGGCGTAGCCGAGGTAGAAGCCCAGCTCGCGCTGCAGGTAGCGCGTGACCGCTGCTGCCGCGTTGACCAGGTCCTCGTAGCTGCGTCGCGTGCCGACGAAAGGTGCCGTGATGCCGGCCAGGGCCGCGCGCAGTTCGGCCGGCGCCGAGGCATCGACGGCGTAGGCCCGCACGTCGAGGGTGATCTCGTCGCTCGGCTTGCCGAGTTCGCGGGGCACCGGTGCCGCCGGCAAGGCCGAGCCATCGGTACGCCCGGCCGGCACCTGGGGTCGCAGTTGCTCCGGAGTCGGTACCGCACCGGGCGGCGGGGTGGTCTGTGCTTGCGCTGCGGCGGCGGCCGCCAGCAGTCCGGCGGCCCACAGGCCGCGAGTCGCCCTCCAGACTTCTTCCACGGTCACCCCGACGCTGTGTGGTGTTGTTCGTCCCGGATCGACCGACCGAGCGTGTGTGCGAGCGTAACCCGCGGCCCGCGACTTTCCCATCCGGGGCACCGCGCGGTGGCGCCGAATCCCATGATGAAGGGGGATGACGGAGGGCAGGCCCCAGCCGATCATCCACGGATGCCTTTTGACTCGCGGTGCCCTGCCGCGCCACCGTCCGCGACGAGTAATCGTTCACTTGACGAGGCCCATCGTGCGCTATACAACCCAACGTCCCGTTGGGAGGGCGCCGGGCATGCCGGTCGCGCCTGCTGTCGTTGAACCCAGCCGCAGAGCAACATAATGGATGACGAGAGTTCCGCTTTGGAGGGAGTTGAGCGTGCCTTGGTGGACGCTTGGCTCGAGCCCCTGGGTGACCCGCCGTGCGGCGAAGATCTGGAGTGGGACAACGAATTCCTGGAGATGAGCCAGGCCGCGGTGGCCAAGCCGGGTTCGCAGTTCTCGAACGACACCGACGCGAAGCCGGCCGATTGGCGCGCCGTCAAGCGCCTGGCGGAGAGCCTGTTCGAGCGCACGCGTGATGTGCGCGTCGCGATCTACTGGGCGCGAGCCCAGGTGAACCTCGACGGGGCGACCACGCTGCCGGCCAGTCTGCGTCTGGTGCACGGCCTGCTCGAGCGCTACTGGGACGACGTGCATCCGAAGCCGGACGACGGCGACGCCTATGCCCGTGTCAACGCGCTGAACGACATGGCCGGAGTGGCGGGGCTGGTCGGCGACATGCGCCAGTCCAGCGTCGTGCCGGCACGCGGCTTCGGCGATCTGCGCGGCCGCGAGATCGAGGTGGCGCTCGGCCTGCTGGAGCCGCGCGAGGGCGAGTCGGCGATGCAGCCGGCCCAGTTGCAGCAGATGTTCGCCGAGGTCGCGGCCGAGGATCCGGTGCTGCGCGGGTTTGCGGGCGCGGCGGTCGGGCACCTGGAGAAGATCGATGCGCTGATGCGCGAGCGGGTCGGCTACGGCAGTGCTCCCGACCTGAACGTGCTGAAGACGCTGCTGTCGGGCATCCAGGGCCTCATGCCGGGGTCGGGCGGCGCCGGCGGCGCGGAGGACTCCGCCGGGGACGGGGCGGACGCTGGCGAGGGCTCGTTCGGCGATGCCGCTCCCGTGGCGCGGCGCAGTGCCGCGCGTGGGGGCGGCCTGCCCGGCAGCATCGAGTCGCGCGACGAAGCGCTGCGGGCGATCGACCTCGTCTGCGCCTACCTCGAGCGCACCGAGCCGACCAATCCGGCGCAGTTCTTCCTGCGCCGCGCGCGCAAGCTGGTCGACAAGAACTTTCTCGAACTGGTGCGCGAGCTCGCACCGGACTCCCTCGATCAGGTGGCGCGCATCATGGGTGTGCCTTCCGACGAGTATTCCTCCGGAAGCTCGTACTGATTTGATGGCAATATTGATCGTTCTTTGACGAGGCCTTTCTGGGACGCTACGGCGTCCCGTTCACCGAGGAGCCAGGCATGGGCAGCAGTCAGAAATTCATCGCGCGCAACCGTGCGCCGCGTGTCCAGATCGAGTACGACGTCGAGTTGTACGGCGCCGAGAAGAAGGTGCAGTTGCCCTTCGTGATGGGCGTGATGTCCGATCTGTCCGGCAAGCCCGCGGAGGCGCTGCCGGCGGTCGCCGACCGCAAGTTCCTCGAGATCGACGTGGACAACTTCGACTCGCGGCTGAAGTCGATGAAGCCGCGTGTGGCCTTCGCCGTGCCCAACACGCTGACCGGCGAGGGCAACCTGTCGGTGGACGTCACCTTCGAGAGCATGGACGACTTCTCGCCGGCCGCGGTGGCGCGCAAGGTCGAGGGGCTGAACAAGCTGCTCGAAGCGCGTCAGCAGCTGTCCAACCTGATCACGTACATGGACGGCAAGTCCGGCGCGGAAGAGCTGATCGCGAAGGTTCTCGCCGACCCGGCGCTGCTCGCGTCGCTGACGGCCGAGGCGAAACCGCAGGAATGATGCCCACGCGAACCCTGAACCGGAGCAACTCGAATGGCTGAACTCGAAAGACAAGGTTCCGCACTCGCGGGCGTCACGCTCGAGGGCAATGACTTCTCGGCGCTGCTGAAGAAGGAATTCAAGCCCAAGACCGACGAAGCCAAGAGCGCGGTCGAGCAGGCGGTGCAGACGCTCGCGCAGCAGGCGCTGGCCAACACCAACGTGCTCTCCAGCGATGCGATCCGCAGCATCGAGGCGATGATCGCCGCGCTGGACAAGAAGCTCACGGAGCAGGTCAACCTGATCATCCACCACGAGGACTTCCAGAAGCTGGAGTCGTCCTGGCGCGGCCTGCACTACCTCGTCAACAACACCGAGACCGACGAGCAGCTGAAGATCCGCGTGCTCAACGTCTCGAAGCAGGATCTCGGCAAGACGCTGAAGCGCTTCAAGGGCACGGCCTGGGACCAGTCGCCGCTGTTCAAGAAACTCTACGAAGAGGAGTACGGCCAGTTCGGCGGCGAGCCCTACGGCTGCCTGGTCGGTGACTACCACTTCGACCACACCCCGCCGGACGTCGAACTGCTCGGCGAGATGGCCAAGGTCGCCGCCGCCGCGCACGCGCCCTTCGTCACCGGGGCGGCTCCCTCGGTGATGCAGATGGAGTCCTGGCAGGAACTCGCCAATCCGCGCGACCTGACCAAGATCTTCACGACGCCCGAGTACGCGGCCTGGCGCTCGCTGCGTGAATCCGACGATGCACGCTACCTCGCGATGTGCATGCCGCGCTTCCTCTCGCGCCTGCCGTACGGGGCCAAGACCAACCCGGTCGACGAATTCGCGTTCGAGGAAGACACCGAGGGCTCGGACCACGGCAAGTACACCTGGTCCAACGCGGCCTATGCGATGGCCGCGAACATCAACCGCTCATTCAAGCAGTTCGGCTGGTGTTCGCGCATCCGCGGCATCGAGTCGGGGGGTGCGGTGGAGAACCTGCCGACGCATACTTTCCCGACCGATGACGGTGGTGTCGACATGAAGTGCCCGACGGAGATCGCGATCTCCGACCGGCGCGAGGCCGAACTCTCGAAGAACGGCTTCCTGTCGATGATCCACCGGAAGAATTCCGACTTCGCCGCGTTCATCAGCGGCCAGTCGCTGCAGAAGCCGCAGGAGTACGACGATCCGGATGCGTCGGCCAATGCAGCCCTCGCGGCCCGGCTTCCGTATCTGTTCGCATGCAACCGATTCGCCCACTACCTGAAGTGCATCGTCCGCGACAAGGTCGGTTCCTTCCGGTCGCGCGACTCGATGCAGGACTGGCTGAACGAATGGATCCTCAAGTACGTCGACGGGGACCCGCTGAACTCGAGCGAGGAGACCAAGGCGCGCCGGCCGCTGGCGGCCGCGCAGGTGGAAGTCGAGGAGATCGAGGGCCAGCCGGGCTACTACCAGTCCAAGTTCTATCTGAAACCGCACTACCAGCTCGAGGGCCTGACGGTGTCCTTGCGACTGGTGTCCAAGCTACCGTCGGAGAAGTCCGCGTGATCTGACGCCGCGCGGGGCGTGAACCTGCTAAGGAGATATGTAAATGGCTGTCAATGCGTTCCTGACTTTCTTCGACAAGGCCGATGGCGAGTCGATCCAGAAGGGCAAGGAGAAGTGGATCGAGATCCAGGGCTGGGACTGGGAAATCGAGGCCGAGACGAGCTGGACCAAGGGCGGCGGCGCCTCGGTCGGCAAGCCCAACCCCGGCAAGATGAACTGGGAGCACTACTTCGACACCTCGTCGACGGTGATCATGGGCTACATCTGCTGCGGCAAGGCCTTCCCGAAGGTCGAGCTGCAGATGATGAAGACCACCGGCAGCGCGACGCCGGAGACCTACTTCTCGATGGTGATGGAAGGCGCGTTCATCACGAAGGTCAGCAACAGCGGCACGGAAGAAGGCAACGTGACGCAGAAGGTCGAGATGGTCTTCAAGACCGTCAAGATCGAGTACAAGCCGCAGGACAACAAGACCGGCAAGCTCGGCGCGGTCAAGACCTACAACTGGGACATCCCGGCAGGCATCGCCAACCCGTCGTCCTGATCGTTCGCGGTTCGCCGGCGCTGCCCGCGCGCGAGCGCCGGGCAGCGCTTTCCAGCCCCTTTGGATACGCCTCGAGATCGCATTCATGTCCGGGTCGAACATCTTTCTGCAACTGATCACGGCCACCGGCCCGGTGGTCGGCGAAGGCCTGCTCGACGGATGGCAGGGGTCGATCGAACTGCGCAACTTCGGCTGGGGCGCGAGCTACGAGGAAAACGACGCGATCGGGAAGAAGAAGACCGGTCTGGGCGCCGGGCTGATGAAGATGGTCGGCCTGGGCAGTGCCGCGAACTTCAAGATGGAGTCGCTGACGTTCCAGAAGCGCTTCGACGTGGCGTCGTCGCAGATCCACTTCTGCCTGGACAACCACCTGAAGGTGGCCAGTGCGTCCATCACCGTTCTGCACATCAAGCATGGCGGGCGGGCGGTCCACCAGCCGGGCTTCGTGCTGCTGGCCACCGACGGCTACATCACGGCGGTGGACATCAAGGCGCAGTCGGACGGTCTGTCCACCGAACTCGTCGAGGACGTCACGCTGGAGTTCAAGAACATCACGATGACGTACCTGAAGAAGGCCGGCAAGGACAACGTGCCGACCGCGCCGTTCGTCTACTCCACTCCGAGCTAGTGACGTTCGCATGGATTCCGCCGAGATTTACCTGAGTCTGCTGCGCCCGGGCATGGGCCCTTCGCCGGTCGG
Source organism: Piscinibacter sp. (assembly GCA_019635485.1). GTDB lineage: Bacteria > Pseudomonadota > Gammaproteobacteria > Burkholderiales > Burkholderiaceae_C > Piscinibacter. The sequence continues at coordinate 61,691 of JAHBZL010000003.1, forward strand.
TGCGCCGGTGATCGGCGAGGCGGTCTGCAACGGCTTCGAGGGCCAGATCGAGATCTCGACCTGGGACTGGAAGCTGCACACGCCGGAAGAAGCGCGCGACACCAGCGGGGGCGGCACAGGCGGTGCGGCGACGGCCGGTGCGGCCGCCGGTGGGGCCGCCAGCGTGACCAGCAAGGTCAACACCGCCCAGAACAAGGCCAACCAGAAGGTCTCGTCGCTGACGCGCGAGATGACCGAGCTGACCAGCAAGGCCAAGTGGGATGCGCTCGCGCCGGGCGTGCGCGAGCGCAAGATCCGCGACTTCTTCGAGAAGCAGGCCAAGCTGGAGGTCGGCCAGGCCCGCGACCAGGCCCAGGCCGAGCAGCGCGCGGCGGGTGCCGCCGATGGCGGCGGTGACCAGGCCGGTGGCGGGCAGACCAACCGCAACTACGAATTCACGTTCAGCAAGCGCGTCGACATCGCGACCACGCAGATGCTGAACTCGATGAAGGCCGGCGACATCTTCCCGACCGGCGTGCTCACCGTCCATCAGCGCTCGTCGAACGCCGGCCTCAGTCTCGTCGTGACGGTGCAGAAGGTGCGCCTGACCGACTACACGCTGAAGGTCGACACGACCGAGACGATGACCGACATGACCGAGGAGTGGACGGCCCGCTTCGAGGCGCTGGCCTACGTCTACAAGAACCGGCGTACGATCGACAAGACCGAGGACATCGGCCAGGCGGCCGCGAAGGTGGCATCGCAGGGCACGGTGCGGGTGTTCACGATGAAGAACATCGGCCTGCCTTTCTGAGGCCGGCCTCGAGCACGGGCGTTGCCGATGAACATGACCAACTACCGGGACCTGAGCAGCCTGGCCTCGGATGCTTCGGCCTCGTTCGAATTCGAGTTCTTCTGCGAGGTCACCGGCGAGACCTGGCGCTCGCCGCGGCGCGCCTACCGGCGCGGGCAACTGAACAGCATCGTCTCCAAGCTCACCTTCTGGTTCAACGACCTGCATGGCCTGAGCCGCGGGACGGAGTACCTCGCCGAGGCGGGCGCGAAGAAGGCCAAGGCGGCCGCCTTCGTCGAGGCCCAGGATCTCGCGGCCGAGCGCTTCCGGCGCTGCGAGAGCTGCAGCAAGTGGGTCATCCTGTCGGCGTTCGACGAGAACACCGGCCGCTGCGTCAAGTGCCGCTCGCAGGGCGGTGGCTCGCACTACGGTTCGGCGTATGCCGAGGAAAGCCACGAGCAGGCGGACGGCGGGGGTGCGGTCTGCCCGAACTGCCAGACGCCGTCGCAGGGCGGCCGCTTCTGCCACGAGTGCGGCTTCGACATGGCCAGCGCCTTCAAGTCGTGTCCCGGCTGCGGTGCGACGATGCCGAGGCAGGCGCGTTTCTGCACCGACTGCGGCCACGGCTTCTGACACGTGCGGCGTCCATGAACGCACGCCATCCCCGAAACCTCTCCCAGTGCCCTTCGGAGCTGCAGCCATGCCCGACCCGCGAGAAGACGCCGAGCTGAGCCTGCGCGAAGGCGACCCGCGGGCCGCCCTGGCGCGTCTGACGGAGGCCGTGAAGGCCAAGCCGGCCGACGCCAACCTGCGGATCTTCCTGGCCCAGTTGCTGTGCGTGCTCGGCCAGTGGGAGCGCGCGCACACGCAGCTGAACGTGGTGGCGGGCATGGACAAGCTGGCGATTCCGATGCGCGAGACGGTCGGCCATGCGATCCGCTGCGAACTGCTGCGCGCCGAGGTGTTCGCCGGCAAACGCACGCCGATGGTGTTCGGCCAGCCCGACGAATGGCTCGCGCTGCTGATCGAGTCGCTGCTGCAGGCCGGACGCGGCGAGGGTGCGCTGGCCACCGACCTGGCGAGCCGCGCCTTCGACGCCGCCCCGGCGACCGGAGGCCGCATCGACGAGCAGCCGTTCGAATGGCTGGCCGACGGCGACTCCCGCCTCGGCCCGGTGCTCGAGGCCTGCGTGAACGGACGCTACTACTGGGTCCCGTTCGCGCGGCTGGCCCGCGTGACCTTCGAGGCCCCGGAAGACCTGCGCGACTGCGTCTGGATGCCGGCGCAGCTGCTGTTTGCCAACGGCGGCGAGACGGTGGCGCTGGTGCCGACGCGCTATCCGGGTTCGGAGAGCAGCACCGACGGCAAGATCTGCCTCGCGCGCCGCACCGAGTGGCGCGAGCTCGGCGACGACCGTTACGCGGGGCTGGGCCAGCGTGTGCTGGTCTCCGACCGCGGCGAGCACGACCTGATGGCGATCCGCCAGATCGAGTTCGACGACACCGGCGAGCCCGAGGCGGCGGCCGGCGACGAGGGGGCATAGTGGCCGGGCTCACCACCCAGGAACGACTCCAGCCCTCACTGCTCGACCGGCTCACCGACCACGAACCCGGTTCGGCGAAGGAATCGCTGGAAGCGCGCGTGCTGAACAAGAAGCAGCTGCGCGAGGCGGTGCTGCGCGATCTCTCGTGGCTGTTCAACGCCTGCGCGCAGGAACCGCCGCCACACTGCCCTGACCGCGAGCGGGTCCGCATGTGGATGCAGGCCCCGCACGCGCTGCAATCGGTGCTGAACTTCGGCATCCCCTCGCTGACCGGGATGACCGTGTCGCTGCTCGACTTCCCGGCCATCGAGGAGGCGATCCGCGTCTGCGTGGCGCGCTTCGAGCCCCGCATCGACGAGAAGACGCTCTCGGTCAAGATCCAGAACGACCTCTCCACCGGCCTGCGGCCGACCGCGCTGCGCCTGACGATCAAGGGCCAGCTCTGGAACCAGCCGGTGCCGCTGGAGCTGCTGCTGTCCGCCGACGTCGACGTCGACACCGGCCAGGCGGCCGTGCGCGACCTGCGCCACTGAGCCGCACCATGGATCCGCGACTGCTGCGCTACTACAACCAGGAACTGCGCTACCTGCGCGAGATGGGCGGCGAGTTCGCGCGCGAGTTCCCGAAGATCGCCGGTCGGCTCGGCATGGAGGGCATGGAGGTCACCGACCCCTATGTCGAGCGCCTCGTCGAGGGCTGTGCGTTCCTGGCCGCGCGGGTGCAGCTCAAGCAGGACGCGGAGTTCCCGCACCTCGCACAGCGCCTGCTGGACATGGTCAGCCCCAACCTCGGTGCGCCGGTGCCGTCGATGCTGGTGGCGCAGTTCGTGCCGGGCAACGACCCGAACCTGATCCACGGCTTCAAGGTGCCGCGCGGCAGCGCGCTGCTCGGTCCGCAGACCGCCCTCGGGCCGACGCGCTGCGAGTTCCGGACCGCGCAGGACGCGGTGCTGACGCCGATCCGCGTCGCCTCCGTCGAGTACTTCCTCAGCGCCGCGGACCTGCCGCTGTCGAGCCTGCGCGACCGCCCGCGCAGCGGCGTGCGGATCCGCATGGAGCTGCCGCCGGGCCAGTCGTTCCGGCAGATGAAGCTGGACCGCCTGCGCTTCTTCATGGGGGGGCTGCAGGACGTCGCGCTGCGCCTGCACGAACTCGTGGTCAGTGCCTGCGTCGGTGCGTTCGCCGGCCCGACCGGCCATGCCGGCGAAGGCGTGCGCCGCTTCGTCGAGCCGCAGAACATCCGCCCGGTCGGTTATGGCGACGACGAGGCGATGCTGCCGGTCACGTTGCGCGGCCTGGCCGGCACGCGGCTGATGCAGGAGTACTTCGCGTTCCCGCAGCGCTTCATGTTCATCGAGGTCGGCGGGCTCGCGCCGGCGCTGGCTGCCTGCGAGGGCAACACCTTCGAGGTGGCGCTGCTGTTCGACCGCTACGTCGCCTCGCTGGAGGGCAGCGGCGAGCCGGCCAACTTCGCACTGAACTGCGTGCCGGCGATCAACCTGTTCGAGCGGCGCGCCGAGCGGGTCAACGTCGACGACAGCGCGACCAGCTACCACATCATTCCGGACCGCCTGCAGGTCAGTGACTACGAGGTCTACGACGTGCTCTCGCTGGCCGGCGACGACGAGAGCGGCGAGGTCGAGTTCCGCCCGCTGTTCCATGTGCCGAGCATGGAGCCGGGCGGCGCGCGTGGCTTCTACAGCTGCCTGCGCGAGCCGCGCCTGCCCTCCGACCGGGGACGCCGCGAAGGACCGCGCTCCGCCTACGTCGGCACCGAGATGTACGTCTCGCTGGTCGACCTCAAGCACGTGGCGTGGCAGGAGAAGCTGCGCCAGCTGTCGGCCCGGGTGCGCTGCACCAACCGCGACCTGCCGATGTTCATGCCGGTGGGTACCAGCCAGGGCGAGATGACGCTGCGCCAGGCGGCGCCGGTCGAGTCGATCCAGGTGGTCGCCGGGCCGTCGCGCCCGCGCGGTGCGCCGCTGGAGGGCGGCATCGCCTGGCGGCTGCTCTCGCTGCTCTCGCTGAACTACCTGTCGCTGATCGACGAGGATCCGCAGCAGGGGGCGCTCGCGCTGCGCGACCTGCTCGGGCTGTTCGCCCATGCGGCCGACGTCGGACTGAAGCGTCAGATCGACGGGGTGCGCTCGGTCAGCGTCAAGCCGGTCGTGCGGCGCCATCCGATCCCGGGTCCGATCGCGTTCGGGCGCGGCCTGGAGATCCGCCTGACCGTCGACGACCTGTCGTTCGAAGGCGGCAGTGCGGTGCTGCTCGGTTCGGTGCTGCACCAGTACTTCGCGCGCCACGCGTCGATGAACAGCTTCGCGCAGACCGTGCTGTCGTCGCTGACGCGTGGCGACATCATGACCTGGGCACCCGCCAAGGGCGCGAGGGCGCTGCTGTGAGCGCGCTGCCCGCCGACACGCCGCTGGCGCCCGCCGACGACGCGGCGGCGGTGTTCGAACGCCTGGCCGCGCGGCCGGGCAGCTTCGAGCTGTTCCAGGCGCTGCGCTACATCGAGGCCGCCCATCCGGACAAGCCGCGCCTGGGCGATGCCGCGCGGCCGGCGGACGAGCCGGTGCGATTCGCCGAGGACGCGGCGCTGAGCTTCCCGCCGGTGCCGATCGACCGGATCGACCGCTCGCGCGGCGTGCCGCGGCTGGTGCAGCGGGTGTTCGGCCTGATGGGGCCGAATGGAGCGCTGCCGATCCACCTGACCGAGTACGCGCGGGAGCGCGCGCTGCACCACGGCGACCGCACGGTGGTCGCCTTCATGAACATGCTGCTGAACCGGTTCGGCCTCATGTTCTACCGGGCCTGGGCACGGGCGAATCCGGTGGTCGAACTGGAGCGGCCCGAGGACGCCGCGGTCGTGCGGCACCTCGGCGCGCTGTTCGGGCTGGCGGAGCCCTCGCAGCGCGAGCGCGACGCATTGGGCGACATGCCCAAGCTGCACTTCGTCGGCCGGCTGGGGCGTGCCGTGCGCGATGCCGACGGCCTCGAGGCCTGGATCGGACTGCAGTTCGGCGTGCCGGTGCGGGTCGAGCAGTTCTGCGGGCACTGGATGGCGCTCGACCCTTCGGAGCGCTCGCGCCTGTCGCGCCGCGGCCGCAGTGCGCTCGGCAAGGGCGCCGTGCTCGGTGCGTCGGTGTGGGACGTGCAGCACAAGTTCCGCATCGTCGTCGGTGCGCTCGAGTGGCGCCGCTTCGAGGCGTTCCTGCCCGGCGGCACCATGCTCGATCACCTGCAGGCACTGGTACGCCAGTACGTCGGCTTCGAGTTCAACTGGGACCTGCGGCTGATCCTGCGGCGCGAGGACGTGCCGGCCTGGCCGCTCGGCCGCGAGCGCGGCATCGGTCTGCTGGGCCGCACCACGTGGCTCAACGGCCGGCAGCGCGCGGCCGATGCCGACGAGCTGGTGCTCAACGTCGAGAGCATCCGGCGCGCCCCGCTGCGCCGTTCGGTGGCGGCGCAGCGGCACTGACAGTACAAGCACAAGGAGAGCAACGATGAGCGAAATCAGTCGGGTGGCCCTGTTCGGCAAGCTCAACCCGGTGGTCTACAAGGCCATCGAGGGGGCGACGGTGTTCTGCAAGCTGCGCGGCAACCCGTACGTCGAACTGGTGCACTGGCTGACCCAGCTGCTGGAGACGCCGGATTCCGACGTGCAGGCCATCGTGCGCCACTACGGGCTGGACCAGGCCGCGCTGGCGCGCGACGTGACGACCACGCTGGACCGCCTGCCGCGCGGTTCGACCTCGATCTCCGACTTCTCCGAGCACATCGAGATGGCGATCGAGCGCGGCTGGGTGTACGGCACGTTGAAGTACGGCGATGCGCAGGTGCGCAGCGCCTACCTGATGCTGGGCATGCTGAGCACGAACAGCCTGCGCAACGCGCTGGTCGCGATCTCGCGCCAGTTCGAGAAGATCAAGGCCGACGACCTGGGCGAGAACCTGGCGGCGATCTGCGCCAAGACCGGCGAATCCGGCCTGGGCGCGCAGGACGGCACCGGCGTCGGCAGTGGCGATGTCGGCGGCGAGACCGGCACGATGGCCCCGGCCGCGATGGGCAAGCAGGAGGCGCTGAAGAAGTACTGCGTCGACCTCACCGAGCGGGCCCGGGAAGGCAAGATGGACCCGGTGACCGGGCGCGACGAGGAGATCCGCCAGATCGTCGACATCCTGATGCGGCGGCGCCAGAACAACCCGATCCTGACCGGCGAGGCCGGCGTCGGCAAGACCGCGGTGGTCGAGGGCTTCGCGCAGCGCCTGGCGCGCGGTGACGTGCCGCCGCAGCTGCAGGGGGTCTCGCTGCTGTCGCTGGACATCGGCCTGCTGCAGGCCGGCGCGTCGATGAAGGGCGAGTTCGAGCAGCGCCTGCGCCAGGTGATCGACGAGGTGCAGGCCAGCCCGAAGCCGATCATCATGTTCATCGACGAGGTGCACACGCTGGTCGGCGCGGGCGGTGCCGCTGGCACCGGTGATGCGGCCAACCTGCTCAAGCCGGCGCTGGCGCGCGGGACGCTGCGCACGATCGGCGCGACCACCTGGGCCGAGTACAAGAAGTACATCGAGAAGGACCCCGCGCTGACCCGCCGCTTCCAGGTCGTGCAGGTGCCGGAGCCCGACGAGCACAAGGCGATCCTGATGCTGCGGGGCGTGGCCAGCGTGCTCGAGAAGCACCACCGCGTGCAGCTGCTGGACGAGGCGATCGAGGGGGCCGTCAAGCTGTCGCACCGCTACATCCCGGCGCGCCAGCTGCCGGACAAGGCGGTCAGCCTGCTCGACACCGCCTGCGCGCGGGTCGCGGTGAGCCAGCATGCGATCCCCGCCGAGGTCGAGGATTCGCGCCGCCGCATCGAGGCGCTGGAGATCGAGCAGGCCATCATCGGCCGCGAGCAGTCGGTCGGCGTGGACGTCGGCACGCGCGGCAGCGACGTGGCGGAAAAGCTGGTGCAGGAACGCGAGCGCCTCGCCGTGCTGGAGAAGCGCTGGCAGGACGAGAAGGAAATCGTCGACAAGGTGCTGGCGCTGCGCGCGCAGCTGCGCGGCGACGACAAGCCGGTCGACCAGGCCGAGGGCGCCGCCGGCGCGCCGGACCGCGACAAGCTGCTGGCCGAACTGCATGCCGAGCAGGAGAAGCTCGCGGCGCTGCAGGGCGACGCCCCGCTGATCATGCCGTCGGTGGACGCGCAGGCGGTGGCCAGCGTGGTGGCGGACTGGACCGGCATCCCGGTCGGCCGCATGGTGAAGAACGAGCTGAAGGCGGTGCTCGAGCTCGGCGCCACGCTGGGCCGGCGCGTGATCGGCCAGCAGCATGGCCTGGACATGATCGCGCGGCGCATCCAGACCTCGCGCGCGCGACTGGACAACCCGAACAAGCCGATCGGCGTGTTCATGCTGTGCGGCACCTCGGGCGTCGGCAAGACCGAGACCGCGCTGGCGCTGGCCGAGGCGCTGTACGGCGGCGAGCAGAACATCATCACGATCAACATGAGCGAGTACCAGGAGGCGCACACCGTCAGCTCGCTGAAGGGCGCGCCGCCGGGCTACGTCGGCTACGGCGAGGGCGGCGTGCTGACCGAGGCGGTGCGGCGCCGCCCGTACAGCGTGGTGCTGCTCGACGAGGTCGAGAAGGCGCACCCGGACGTGCACGAGCTCTTCTTCCAGGTGTTCGACAAGGGCTGGATGGAGGACGGCGAGGGTCGCCAGATCGACTTCAAGAACACGATCATCCTGCTGACGAGCAACGCCGGCTCCGAGCTGATCATGAACATGTGCAAGGACCCGGAGCTGCTGCCCGACCCGGAGTCGCTGGCCACCGCGCTGACCGAGCCGCTGCAGAAGGTGTTCCCGCCGGCCCTGCTGGGCCGCATCGTGACGATCCCGTACTACCCGCTGTCCGACGAGATGCTGGGCCGGATCGTCAGGCTGCAGCTGAACCGGATCAAGAAGCGCGTGGCGGAGAACCACAAGATCCCGTTCGAGTACAGCGAGGAAGCGGTCAAGCTGATCGTCAGCCGCTGCAACAACGCCGAGTCCGGCGGGCGCATCATCGACGCGATCCTGACCAACACCGTGCTGCCGCGCATCTCGATCGAGTACCTGACACGTACATCCGAGGGCGGCGAGCTGGCGGCCGTGAAGCTGGGCGTCGCCGACGGCGACTTCAGCTACGGCTTCGAATGAGCGGCGAGCGGGCGCACCATTACTGAACCTGGGGGGACGAGACCATGGCCATCGGCGGACTGGGAGGCGGAACGGCCGTCCTGAGCATCAAGACCGACCTCGGCGACGGCAAACTGATGGTGCTGCGCCTGGAGGGGCTGGAGTACCTGGGCAAGCTGTCCGAGTACACGGTCGACCTGGTCGGCAACGTGGACCTGCTCGGCATGTCCGAGGACATCGACTTCGACAAGCTGGTCGGCACGCGCGCGAACGTCAAGATGGAGCTGCCCGGCGACGAAGAGCCGCGCCATTTCGACGCCTTCGTGATCCGCGCACAGCGCGGCGAGCGGCGCGGCCGCTACGAATCCTTCACGCTGACGCTGCGCCCGTGGCTCTGGTTCCTGTCCTGCCGGCGCAACAGCCGGGTGTTCCAGAACATGAGCGTCAAGGACATCGTCGCGAAGATCCTGGGCGAGTACAGCGCCGGCAGTGACCACAAGTTCGACCTGAAGGACACGCCGCCGAAGCTCGACTACTGCGTGCAGTACGACGAGACCGACTTCGACTTCGTCACGCGGCTGCTCGAGGAATACGGCATCTACTACTACTTCGAGCACACCGACTCGAAGCACACGATGGTGATGACGGACGCGATGTCCAAGCACAAGGACATGCCGGGCACCGCGAAGATCAAGTGGTCCAACGCGATGCGCGAGGAAGCCACGATGATCAACTTCTTCGGGCAGAAGGAATCGCGCGCGAAGAAGGCGGTGGTGCGCGACTACGACTACCTGGACTCGGCGACCAAGATCGAACAGGAGAAGTCGGTCGAGAAGCCGCTCAGCAGCGACATGGGGAAGATGGAGGTCTTCGAGTTCCCCGCGCGGGTCGTGCAGAACCAGACCAAGCCGGACAAGCAGGCCTCCACCGAGGCCGCGACGCAGCGGGCGCTGGTGGTCGCCGAGGGGCTGTCGTCATTGCAGGTGCTCTACACCGGCACGACCAACTCGCGCGAGGTGTCGGTCGGGACCACCTTCGAACTGGAGGACGATGGCGGCGGCCTGCTCGGGGCGGCGATGGGCGCGCTGTTCGGCGGCGGCAAGGACCCGAAGCGCGCCGGCAAGTACCTGGTCGTCGGCGCGCAGTACCGCATCGACTACGGCGACTACGAGGCGATCGACGAGCTCAAGTCGCTGCAGCGGCGGCGCGACGGCTTCCTGTGCGACGTCATCTGTGCCAATGCCGACGGGGTCAACTTCCGGCCCGAGCCCACCGGCCGCAAGCCGGTGATGTACGGGCCGCAGACGGCCGTCGTCGTCGGCGCGTCGGGCAACGAGATCGAGACCGACAAACACGGCCGCGTCAAGGTGCAGTTCCATTGGGACCGCGAAGGCAAGAAGGACCAGGACAGCTCGTGCTGGCTGCGTGTCGTGCAGCCCTGGGCCAGCCAGGGCTACGGCATGCTGATGTTGCCGCGCGTCGGCGACGAGGTGGTGGTGTCGTTCATCGGCGGAGACCCGGACCGCCCGCTGATCACCGGCTCGGTCTACAACGACAAGAACTTCGTCGCCTACGAGCTGCCCAAGCAGGCCACGGTGTCCGGCCTGCGCACGCGCAGCAGCAAGAGCGGCACGAAGGACACGGCCAACGAGCTGCGCTTCGACGACCTGAAGGACAAGGAGTACGTCTGGCTGCAGGCCCAGAAGGAATACCGGCGGTTCGTCAAGGACAACGCCTTCGACATGGTCGAGAAGAACGAGACCGTGAAGGTGAAGCTGACGCGCAAGGAGGTGATCGGCGAGAACTGGTATCTCAACGTCGCGCAGGACGTGATGCACGAGGTCGGCAAGGACCTGCACGTCAAGGTGGCCGGCGACATCTTCTTCACCGGCGCCGCGACGCTGCAGTTCGGCACCACGAAGGAGATGAGCATCAAGACCGATGCCGACTTCGACGTGACGGCCAAGGGCAAGGTGCAGGTCAAGGCGAACGGCAACATCGTCATCGAGGCCGGGGGGCCGGGCGGGCAGATCACGCTGAAGGCGGGCAGTTCGTCGGTGGTGCTCGGGCCGGCCGGCGTGACGATCGACGGCGCGCTGGTGAAGGTCAACTGCGGCGGCTCGGCCGGCGCGGCGAGCCCGAAGGAGCCGGCCGAGGCGAAGAACCAGGAAGACCTGACCCCGGGCAAGGCCAGCGACTACGACAAGCTGTTCGAGGACCCGATCGTCACGGCCGGCGGCAAGGTCGGCGAGGCCCCGTCGTCGTGATGTCGTCGCGCTGATGGCCGCTGCGCTCTCGTACGCGCAGCTGCGCGCTTCCCTGTTCGCACGCACCGGCGGCCGTGTGCACGCCGTGCTGGACGGCCGCGTGCTGCCCGGGCTGCCGGCGCGCTTCGCCGAGGCCCGCACGGTGGGCTGGGACTGCCTGCAGCGCGGCGCGCTCGGGCCCGAGGCGGCGCGCATGGCGGCCTACATCGTCGAGCTCGACCCGGCGTCCGACTTCACCGACTGGCTGCTGTCCGAGGCGCCCTCGGTGCATCCCGGCTGGGGCCTGGTCTGGGTCTCCACGCGGCCGCTGCTGGCGATGCGCGAGCACTGCCGCAGCCTGGGCGACGTGCTGATGCCCGACGGATCGCGGCGCCCCTGGCGCTGGTACGACCCGGAACTGCTCGATGCGCTGCTGCCGGAGCTGTCGCCCTCGCAGCACGATGAGCTGTTCGGCGGAGCGCAGATCGTGCTGGTCGGACCGCGCGCCTGGACCTGGCTCGGCCTCGAGCAGGGCGTGCTGGCGCGCGACGAGCGCCCGCTGATGGCCGCCGCGAAGTGAAGGACCGACGACGATGCTGCGTCTGAGCCACGAGCAGGTCGACATCGTCGAGCGGGTGCTGCTGCGCCGCCATGCGGCGCTGGTGGCCGGTGCCCTGCAGGAGACCTGGCCCGCGGTGAGCGAGCGGCTGAAGGACCGCTGGGGGGCCTTCGTCGAGGCGGCGCTGCAGCAGGCGGCGGACCACGGCATCGACGAGGTGACCGACCTGGCCCGCTTCGCGAGCCTGTGGTGCATCTGGGGTGCCGGATTCGTCGACAAGCCCGGCTTCGAATGGGCGCGCGAGGTCCTGGACGACACACGCCGCGTGCCGGCGCTGAAGGTGCATCAGCTGCTGCATCGCACGCGCGAGGAGCTGGCGCACCAGCAGCCGGCCACGCCCGGCATGCCGCCGGTCGTCACGGTGGCGCAGTTCGACGCCGCGCTGGCCCGCCTCGCGGCGCAGGTGCCGGCGCTGGGCGCGGCCCGCGCGGTGTTCCTCGACGTGCCGGCCCCGCCGGTGGTGAAGGCCTGCGACCTCAACAGCATCGACCTGCTCGTCGCCGAGGCCGAGGGCCTGCAGGAGTACACGCTCGGCAGCGGCGTCTGGCAGCGTGCGGCGGCGCCGCGCCTCGGCCTGCCGGCCCTGCAGTGGACGCATGCGCCGGACGAGCCGGTGAGCCTGGCGGTGCCGAGCAACCCGTTGCGCGGCGGCCCGGCGGCCCGGTTGAACCTGCGCGTCCAGCCGCTCGCGGTGTGCGATCCGCGTGTGCATCCGGAGGTGATGCACGACACGCCGCAGGGCCGCCTGGCCTGGAAGGGCCGGGATGCGGCGCGTCTCAGCCTCGCGCTGTACGCGAATCCGCCTGCGCCCATCGATCCGAAGGTCGGGCCGAACGGCATCGGGGCGAAGTCGGTGCCGGACGACCAGCAGGTGCAGGTCGTGAGCTGCGGCCTGCGCGACCGGGGGGCGCCGTTCGGGCCCACGCGCATCGGACTGCGTGTCTATCCGGCGACGCAGTGGCTGGTGGAGGTGCGGCACGGCGGCTTCCCCGCGCTGACCTGGCCGAATCCGCCGACCGGCGAAGCCCCGGGTGCGACCGGCTGCAAGCTGCAGGCCGACGGCCGCGTGGTCGAGGCGGCCGCGTGGCAGCGCGGCTGGGCGGCGCTGCCGGGGCAGTTCCGTGCCGGTCTCGAGAAGCTGTTCAACGGCTGGGCGCGCAGCGTCGACGCGGCGCGCATGGAGGTCGAGGCCTCGCCGCTGGTCGGCCAGGCGGGATTGACCTGGGGCTACCGGCGCACGGCGGCGGATGCCGTCGAGATGCGCATCGCCGGGCAGCTCGACCTGCTCGCCTGTGCGCTGGACCTGCGCCTCGCCGGTGAACTGTCGCTGGGCAGCGCGCGCGCCCGGGTCACGCTGTCGTGCAAGGGCCGCAGCGAACTGCGCATGGCGGTCGAGCAGGTCGGCGACACCGCCGAGGAGGGCAAGGAGATCGGCGCCGTGAAGCGGGAATGGCGGTTCCCGTTCAGCGTGGACGTCGAGCCGCTGGCCGGCGGCGGGATCGCGACCTTGCAGGCCCTGCCGACGCCCGAAGCGATGCGCGGCGCGATTGCCGGCGAATGCGGCCTGCGCCCGCGGCCCGACGGCCAGGGCCTGCAGTGGTACTTCAAGCTGCGCAGCGACCCGACCACGGTCGTGCTCGCCTGCGCCGACCCGCTGCTGGGCACAAGCCGGCAGCAGCGCGTGCTGATCCCGGCGTTGCCGCTGGTGGACTGGAGTGCGGGCTGATGGACCGCCTGATGGTGCTCGAACTCGAGTCGGCCGGCTGCTCGGCCGAGGCCGTCGTCAACGGCCTGCCCGTCGTCGCGCTGCCCGCCACCGGCGGCAGCGCGTGCCTGGCGGTGCACGAGTACATCGTCGCCGGGCGCAACCAGATCGGGCTGGCGGCCGGTGTGCCGCCGCCGGGGCAGCCGGCCACGCCGCAGCCGCGGGTCGCGATCGGGCCGACCTGGGCGCGCGCGCGGCTGGTGCTGGTGCGCGCCGGCCAGGCACCCAGCGACCCGAATGCCCGCGTGCTGTCCACCGTCGAATGGGCGGTCGAGGAGGGTCAGAGCTACGAGGCGCCGGTGACCCGCACCAGCGAGGTCGAGCTGCCGGTCAACTTCCCGCGCTGGCGCTGGCTCGATGCGCCGCCGATCGCGCTGAACGCGGCCACGCAGCGGCAGATCCTCGAGTTCCTGCAGCAGCTGGCCGTCGAGCTCGGGCGCGGCAACGCCGAGCCGCTGCTGGCAGCGGCCAAGCTGCGCTTCGACGAACTGGCGCTGGCCTACCAGAGCACCACGCCGGAGGGCATGCAGCGCTTTCGCGACCAGCTGCAGCGCCTGTTCGAACAGAAGGCCCTGAAGATCGTGCCGCCGCTGGCCGAGTCGCTGCTGCTGCGGCCGGTGGCCGGGGCGCGCCTGATCGAGTGCCTCGACCCCCTTGGCGCCCCGGTGCTGCGAACGCAGAATGATGACGCCACCGTCGGTGACCAGTCTTGGCCGATCCGGCTGGCCATGGTCGAGGGCAAGATCTACGTGCTGAGATGAACCTGCCCCGGCCGAGCGAAGGAACGAACCCGTGATCATCATCACCGTCGTCTCGTACAACGGCGCGCCGCTGGCGCAGCCGCTCGCGGCGCAGTTCGACGAACTCGGCGGCAACATCGGCCGCGCCGACACCAACCAGCTGGTGCTGCCCGACCCGGAACGCACCATCTCGCGCGTGCACGCGCAGGTCGTGTTCCGCGGCGGCCGCTACGCCATCGTCGACCGCGGCAGCAATCCGATCAGCGTCAACGGGCGCACGCTCGGCAACGGGCAGGAAGCCCCGCTGCAGGGCGGCGAGCAGGTCCAGATCGGCGGCTACCTGATGCGCATCGAACTCGGCGGCGCCGGGGGAAGCGCAGCGGCAGCCGATCCCTTTGCCGACTTCGGCGGGCTGGCCGCACCGGCCGCGCCGCGCGGCGGCGCCGCCAGTCTCGATCCGCTGGCGGCCTTCGGCGTGCCGGAGACCACGCCGGCCGTCCGCCCGCTCAGCGCCATCCCGGTGACCGCGCAGCGCCCGCCGCCCCCGTCGGCGGCCGCCCCGTCTGCCGGCGGTATTCCCGACGACTGGGACCCGTTCGCGCCCGAGCCCACGGCGCCGAAGCAGCAGGACTTCGCGCGCTCGCTGGGCCAGTCGGGACAGGCGTCCTTCGGCCTGGATGTCGGCGGGCGTGCGGCGGCGCCGCTGGTGCCGGACCTGCCCGGGCAGTCGCCGGCCCCGGCCGATTCGCTGGACAACCTGTTCGGCCTGGGTGGGGCGAGCGCCGGCAGCGGTGACCCGCTCGCCGGCGGCGTGTTCGGTCAGGCCGCCGCCCAGCCGAACATGGCGGCGCATGCCGACCCGATGCAGTCGCTGAACAGCCTGACGCGTGGCAGCGGCACGGCCCGCTCCGACGCCGGGTCGGAGCTGAACGCGCCGTTCGTGATGCCTCCCGGCGCGCGGCCCGCGGCGCCGCCCCCGGCCGTGCCGCCACCGCCCGCGCCGCGTGCCGTGGCGGCACCGCGTGCGCCGTCGATCAAGGGGGCCGTGCTCTCCTGGGAGGATCCCTCGGGCGACAGCCAGACGGTGATCCGCCCGCGCGGCCGCGGCGCAGCGCCGGCCGCGCCGGTGATGCCGATGGCACCGATGACTCCGATGCTGCCGGATGCTGCCGATCCTCTGGGTCTGGGCGGCGCGCCGGCCATTCCCGACGACGCGTTGCTCGACCTCGGCCTCGGGCCGCTGGCGCCGCCGCCACCCGCGGTCACGCTGCCGCCGGCGGCGCCGGTGCCGGTCGCCCCGCCGCGCGCGTCGGAGCAGCCGTTCGATCCGCCGACCACGATCACGGTGCGACCCAAGCCCGTGCCGCCCGTCGCGGCGGCGCCGGCCGCCGGGGCCGCGCAGCCCGCGGCCGCGTCGGCGTCGGCGTCCACCGGCGTGCCGGCCGACAGCGCGGCGCTGATCGCCGCGCTGCGCGAGGGCCTGGGCATGCACGCGCTGCCGATCGACTCGCTGACACCGGAATTCATGCGCCTGCTGGGCCGGATCGTGCACGAGGCCACACGCGGCACGGTCGACCTGCTGGTCGCGCGCGCCGCGCTCAAGCGCGAGATCCGCGCCGAGATCACGATGATCGTGGCCAAGGAGAACAACCCGCTGAAGTTCTCGCCGACGGTCGACGTGGCGCTCGGCCACCTGCTGAGCCCGCCGGCGCGCGGCTTCATGCCGCCGGACCGGGCGATGCGTGATGCCTACGACGACCTGCGCGCCCACCAGTTCGGCTTCCTCGCCGGCATGCGCGCGGCGCTGGAAGGCGTGCTCAAGCGCTTCGACCCGGCCGTGCTGGAGGGCAAGCTGACGCAGAAGTCCGTGCTGGCGAGCCTGCTGCCGGGCGCCCGCAAGGCGCGCATGTGGGACGTGTTCATCGAACTCTACGGGCAGATCTCGGCCGAGGCGTCGGACGATTTCCACGAACTGTTCGGCAAGGAATTCCTGCGCGCCTACGAGGCGCACATCGACCAGCTCTCGAAGGGCCGCTGATGGCATTGCAGATCGAACTCGCGATCCAGTCCCGCCGCGGCGGGCGCAACTACAACGAGGATGCCTGCGGCCACTGGAACTCCGACAGCCACCTGTGCTGCGTGGTGGCCGACGGCGCGGGCGGGCACGGCGGCGGCGACAAGGCGTCGAAGCTGGCCGTGGAGCACATCATCACCACCTATGCCGCGGCGCCGGACGGATCGCCGGGGGCCATCCGCTCGATGATCACCGACGCCGACCGCACGATCATCGAACACCGCGCCGACGACACCAAGCAGCGCAACATGCACAGCACCGTGGTCGCGATGTTCGTCGACCTGGAGCACAACACGGCGGCCTGGGGCCACTGCGGCGACTCGCGCCTGTACGCGTTCCGCAACGGCCGCATGACGCTGCGCACGCGCGACCACAGCGTCGTGCAGTCGCTGGTCGACGGCGGGCTGCTGACCGAGGACAAGCTGCGTACGCACCCGCAGCGCAGCGAACTGCTGTCCGCGCTCGGCGTCGGCGAGGAGGACCTGCAGGTCAGCGTGTCGGCGGAACCCTGGCGCCTCGCGCCCGGTGACGTGTTCCTGCTGTGCACCGACGGCCTGTGGGAGTACGTCGAGGACGATCAGCTGGAGGCGGCGCTCGCGGCGGCCCCCAGCGCACACGCCTGGCTGCAGGACCTGGAGAAGCGTGTGCTCGCCGGCGCGGCGCACAAGCCGCGCCACGACAACTTCAGCGCGCTGACCGTGTGGGTCGGCGAGGCACCGCTCTGATCAGACGCGAAAGGACACGACGATGGGAATGCAGGTCTGCATGGGGGCGATGCTGAAGTGCAGCATGGGCATGGCCCCGAGTTCGCTGGTGGTGCTGCCGAAGAACAAGGTGCTGACGTCCAACCAGCCGGCCGCCAACATCATGGACAACATCCCGATGACCAACATCATGCCGTTCGGCATGTGCAAGAGCCCGGCCAATCCTCAGGTGGCGGCGGCCACGGCGGCGGCCATGGGCACGCTGACGCCGATGCCCTGCGTGCCCAACACGCCCGCGCCGTGGACGCCCGGGTCCCCCAAGGTGCTGATCGCCAACATGCCGGCGCTGAACGACAGCTCCAAGCTGATGTGCATCTGGGCCGGCGTGATCGAGGTGAGCAACCCCGGTCAGACGACGCACCAGATCCCCTGAAGCGGATCCGGCGCGACGTGCCCGGCGTGAACTCAGGGAGTGGTCTGGCGACCGATCTCCACGCGGCGGTTCTCCGCGGCGGTGGGGTTGGACGCGTTCTTCAGGTCCTTCGACCCGACACCGACCACGACCAGCATGTCGGGGTCCGCGCCGCGGGCGACGAGGTAGCTCTTCACGGCCTCGGCGCGCTTCAGCGACAGCACCTGGTTCGCTTCCGGCGTGCCCGAGGCATCGGCGTGGCCGATGACGCGCACCTGGCGGCCCGTGCCCTTCTTGTTCTTGAGCACCTCGGCGAACACGTCGAGCTGCTTCTTCAGCAGTTCGGGCAGTTCGGCCGAGCCGATGCGGAACGAGGACGCCGGCAGCGAGTAGCGGATGGCGGGCTTGAAGCCCATGCACTTGAAGCCGTTGGCTTCCAGTTCCTTGCAGGCGTCCTCGGGGAACAGGCCTTCCTTCACGGCGGCGGCATCGGGAACCTGGGTGCCGACATCGACGGCATTCTGGGCCATGGCCGACGAACCGGCCGCCAGCGCAGCGCAAACGGCCATCAGGCGCAGGGTGGCGATGGGTTTCATGGGCATCTCCTGGGGGACGGGACTCGAAATCGGACCGGGGCTGCCACCGAAGGTTCCGGCGGCATGCGGCGGACGATCATAGTGCGTCCGCCGCTCCGACCGAACCCCGGAAAGCAGGGGCTGGCGAGGCCCCGGCACAGGGTGGGACCGGGGCGCCACAATGCGCCCCAACCCCGACGGGGTGAAGTACATTGTGCGCTCGTTTTCCGCTGGTGGCCGGCGGCTGCGACCTCCACAGAACACGGATTGTCATGACCTGGACGAACAAGGTGGTTTGGACGGAGGGCATGTTCCTCCAACCGCAGCACTTCCAGCAGCACGACCGCTATCTCGAATACCAGCTCCGCCAGCGGCTTGCCGCGATGGTGGGCTACCCCTGGGGGTTCACCGCGCTGGCGCTCGACGAGGCCGCGCTCGCGCTGGGCAAGCTGGCGCTCAACTCGGCGCAGGGCCTGCTGCCGGACGGCACCGCGTTCTCGATCCCCGGCAACGACGCGGCGCCGGCGGCGCTGGACGTGAAGCCGGATGTCCGCAACGAGCGGGTCGTGCTCGCCGTCGCACTGCAGCGTCCGGGCATCGTCGACTCCGACGCCGAACAGGCGGCCGGATCGATGGGGCCGCGTTACCAGGTCGCCGAGGTCGGCATCGGCGACAGCAACACGAACCTGGACCGCGACGCCTCGGTGCAGGTCGGGCGCTTGAACCTGCGGCTGATGCTCGAGCGCGATGCCGGCGAGGGTTTCGCGACGCTCGGGGTCGCTCGGGTCGTCGAGCGGCGCGCCGACAACAAGCTGGTGCTGGACGCCCACTACATCCCGCCGATGCTGCATGCGCAGGGCCACACGATCCTGGACGGCTACCTGCGCGAGCTGTGCGGCCTGCTGCACCAGCGTGGCGAAGCACTCGGCGCGCGCATCGCGCAGCCGGGGCGCGGTGGTGTCGCCGAGATCGCCGACTTCCTGCTGCTCGAGGCGGTGAACCGCTCGCAGCCGCTGTTCCTGCACCTGCAGCAGCGCTCGGTGCTGCATCCGCAGGACTTCTACGCCGCCTGCCTGAGCCTCGCCGGGGATCTCGCCACCTTCCGCGAGAAGCGCCGCCCGCCGATGTTCCCCGAGTACCTGCACGACGACCAGGCGCGCTGCTTCAAGCCCGTCATCGAGGACCTGCGCCAGTCGCTCTCGATGGTGATGGAGCAGACGGCGATCCCGATCGAGCTGCAGGACCGCAAGTACGGCATCCGCGTCGCGGTGATCGCCGACACCGACCTGCAGCGCCACGCGAGCTTCGTGCTGGCGGTGGCGGCCCAGCTGCCCGGCGAGGCGCTGCGTGCGCGCTTCCCGACGCAGGTGAAGATCGGTCCGGTCGAACGCATCCGCGACCTCGTCAACCTGCAGCTGCCGGGCGTGGCCTTGCGGCCACTGCCGGTGGCGCCGCGCCAGATCCCGTACCACGCGGGCTTCAATTACTTCGAGCTGGAGACGCGCAACAGCGACCTCTGGAAGCAGCTCGAGACCTCCGGCGGCCTCGCGATGCACATCGCCGGCGAGTTTCCCGGCCTGGAGCTCGAGTTCTGGGCGATCCGCGCCTGAGCACGGCGCGCGGCGCTGAACTGGAATCGTCATGAGCAACAAGGACCCCAACGACCCGTTTGCGGCCTTCGAGTCGGACCGCACCGTGATCAAGCCCGGCGCCGGGCGCGGACCGCGTCCGCCCGGCGCGCCGCAGCAGCCCGGTGCACCGGCCGGGCCGGCCGGCGGCGGTGCGGCGGCGGCGATGCCCGTCGGCAAGGAAGCGCCGCTGTCGATCGATGCGTTGATGACGGCCAACCTGAATCCGCTGGTGGCCGCCGCGGCGCCGCTGCTTTCGGCCGCGCCGCGCATCCGCAGCATGGTGCAGCACCCGAACCCGGCCGGGCTGAAGGACGCGCTGGCCGACGGCATCCGCAAGTTCGAGGCGCAGGCGCGTGCCGAGGGCCTGCCCAACGAACAGGTGGTCGCGGGGCGCTACATCCTGTGCACGCTGCTGGACGAATCGGCCGCCAGCACGCCGTGGGGCGGCTCCGGCGTCTGGGCCAACCAGAGCCTGCTGGTGCAGTTCCACAACGAGACCTGGGGCGGCGAGAAGGTTTTCCAGCTGATGTCCAAGCTGGCCGAGAACGTCGCCGCGAACCGCAGCCTGCTCGAGCTGCTGTACGTCGTGCTGTCGTTCGGCTTCGAGGGCCGCTACCGCGTCGTCAACGACGGCAAGGCGCAGCTCGACAGCGTGCGAGTGCGGCTGTCGCAGCTGCTCAAGCAGCAGCGCGGCAACGCCGGCGACAAGGCGCTGTCGCTGCGCTGGGAGGGCGTGCCGGCGCGTGTGTCCCGTCTCGGCAGCGGCATCCCGATGTGGGTGGTGATGTCGATGGCGGCGCTGCTGCTGCTCGCGGTCTATGTGGTGCTGCGTTTCTCGATCAACGGGTCGTCGGACGCGGTGTTCGCCGGGCTGCGCGGCCTCGATGCGAAGGCTGCGCCGGTGCTCGCGCCGCCGCCGCCCCCGGTGCCGCAGCCGCCGCGGCTGGCCAACCTGCTGAAGCCCGACATCGATGCCGGCCTGGTGTCCGTGCGCGATCTGCCCGACCGCTCGACGGTGATCATCCGTGGTGACGGCTTCTTCGAGGCCGGCAGCGCGCAGGTGTCGGACAAGGTGCGGCCGCTGATCGCCCGCATCGAGGCCGCGCTGAAGTCGGTGCCGGGCACGGTGCTGATCACCGGCCACACCGACAACGTGCCGATCCGCTCGCTGCGCTACCCCTCCAACTGGCATCTTTCGCAGGACCGCGCCAACGCCGTGAAGAACGTGCTCGTCACCTCGATGAAACCCGAGCGCGTGCGCGCCGAAGGCCGTGCCGACGCCGAACCGATCGGCGACAACGGCACCGCGGCCGGCCGCTCGCAGAACCGGCGGGTCGAGATCACCCTCTTCGTCGCGCAGGGAGGGGCCTCGTGAACGCGCTGTTCCGCTTCCTGACGAATCCGATGGTGTACGCGCTGTTCGGCGCGGTGGCGCTGTCGCTGCTGTTCTGGTTCGGCGGCCCGCTGATCGCGTTCGGCGAGTCGCGCCCGTTCGAGCCGCTGTGGGTGCGCGTCCTGATCGTCGTGCTGCTGGTCGGCGGCGTGCTGCTGAAGGCGATCTGGGGCAAGCTGCGGCGCAAGCGCACCAATGCCGCGCTGGTCAACGGCATGGCCAAGGGGCCGAGCGCAGCCGACCGTGAGCTGGGCACGCTCAACGAGCGCTTCACGCAGGCGCTGGACGTGCTGAAGAAGGCGCCGTCGGGATCCCGCTCGATGTTCAAGGGCGGGGCGTACCTGTACGAACTGCCCTGGTACATCTTCATCGGCGCGCCGGGCTCGGGCAAGACGACGGCGCTGCTGAACGCAGGCCTCACCTTCCCGCTGGCCGAGAAGATGGGCGCCGGTGGTGTGCGCGGCGTCGGCGGCACGCGCAACTGCGACTGGTGGTTCACCGACGAAGCGATCCTGATCGACACGGCGGGCCGCTACACGACGCAGGAGTCGGACAGCCAGACCGATGCAGCGGCCTGGGACGGCTTCCTCGCGCTGCTGCGCAAGTCGCGTCCGCGCCGGCCGATCAACGGCGTGCTGCTGACGGTCAACATCCAGGACCTGCTGCAGCAGAACCCGAACGAGCGCAAGGAGCACGCGGCGAAGCTGCGTGCGCGCATGCAGGAGCTGACCGAGAAGCTCGGCGTCAAGGCGCCGGTCTACGTGCTGGTCACGAAGGCCGACCTGATCGCCGGCTTCAACGAGTTCTTCGGCGACCTCGGCCGGGAGGAACGCAACCAGGTCTGGGGCTTCACCTTCCCGTACACGCCGCAGTCCAGCGGCGACCCGCTGACGAACTTCGGCAGCGAGTACGCGGCCCTCGAGAAGCGCGTGCGCGAGCGCGTGATGGAGCGCATGGACGCGGAGACCGACGTGCTCAAGCGCGCCGCGATCTTCAACTTCCCACAGCAGTTCGCCGGGGTGCGCGGCCTGCTCGGCGGCTTCCTCGAGCAGGTGTTCAGTGCCGGCGGCAACCTCGAGGAGCGCCCGCTGCTGCGCGGCGTCTACTTCACCAGCGGCACCCAGGAAGGCACGCCGATTGACCGCGTGATGGGCACGCTGGCGCGCACCTTCGGCGTCGAACGCCGGCTCGCGTCGATCGCGCCGGCCCGGGGCGGCAAGAGCTTCTTCCTGAACCGCCTGCTCAAGGACGTCGTCTTCAACGAGCAGGGGCTGGTCGGCCAGAACCTGGCGATGGAACGCCGCCGCGCGCGCCTGCGACTGGTGGGCTTCGCGTTCACCGCGCTGGTCGCGGCCGGGCTGCTGACCGGCTGGGCGATCAGCTACACGCGCAACAAGAGCTACGTCGCCGACGTCGATGCCAAGCTGCCCGAGCTGCGCAAGGCGGTCGACGCGATTCCGCCCGCGGTGTCCGGCGACGTCTCGCCGCTGCCCGATGTGCTGAAGGCGGTGCGCGACACGCCGAAGCCGGCAGAGTTCCCGATCGGCGAGCCGCCCTGGTCGATGACCTTCGGCCTCTACCAGGGCGACAAGCTCGACGCCGGCGCCGACCTGGGCTACCGCCACCTGCTCGAGACCACGCTGCTGCCGCGTGTCACGAAGCGGCTCGAGGAGCGCCTGCGCGCGTCCAACCGCGACAACCTCGAAGGCGCCTACGAGAGCCTGAAGCACTACCTGATGCTCTACACGCCGGACCAGTTCGACGCCGAGTCGTTCAAGGTCTGGGTCACGGTGGACTGGGATGCGACCTTCGAGCGCAGCCTGAACGGCGAGCAGCGCGAGGCGCTGTCCAGGCACCTGGACGCGCTGCTCGAGCGCGGCGTGCCGCCGCCCCGGGTGGAGATGGACAAGTCGCTGGTCTCCTCGGTGCGCGAGATGCTGGTCTCGTTCCCGCTCGAGTACCGCGTGTTCAGCCGCCTGAAGCGCACCCAGGTCGGCGCCGACCTGCCGCCGTTCAGCGCCGCCAACGAGGGCGGCCCGGCCGCGCTGAACGTGTTGACACGCGCCAGCGGCCTGCCGCTGACGCAGGGCATACCGGGTCTGTTCACGCGCGAGGGCTACCGGCAGGCGTTCGAGAAGTCGGTCGAGCGCGCGACGCGCCAGCTGGCCAGCGAGCAGGAGTGGGTGCTCGGCGTGAAGGCCGCGTCGTCGCGCGGCGCGGCCGGCGGCGCGATCGACGCGGTGAAGGCCAATCCCGAGCTGACCAATCGCGTGCGGCGCCTGTACTTCGAGGAGTACATCAAGGTCTGGGACAAGTACATCGCCGACGTGCGCGTCGTGAAGATGGGCGGGCTCGAGCAGAGCCTGGCCGTCGCGCGCACGCTGTCCGGGGTCGATTCGCCGCTGACCAAGTTCCTGCGCGGCGTGACCCGCGAGACCACGCTGGTCGAGCCGGTGCAGCAGGGCGGCAGTTCCGCGCCGTCGCAGATCGGTGCGCTGGCCGCGCTGGAGCAGAAGCTGTCGATCGCCAAGCGCGAGGCGGCGGCGCTGGCCGGCAAGCTCAACGTGCCGGTGGACGCGAACACCGGGGCGCCGCTGGAAGCGATGGTCGACGACCACTTCGAGCCCATCCATCGGATGTTCAAGGGCAATCCGCCGCCGATCAACGACACGCAGAAGCTGTTCGAGGAGGTCTACGCGCAGCTGTCGGCGCTGGACGCCGCGCAGAAGAGCAAGTCCGCGCCGCCGCCTGCGGCCGGCGCCGAACGCGTGCGTGCGGCGGCCGGGCAGCAGCCCGAGCCGATCCGCAGCGTGCTGGAGGCGCTCACCGGCACCGCGGCCACGCAGGGCCGCAGCGTCGAGCGCGAGGCGGCGACGACCGAGCTGAAGCCGATCGCGGACGCCTGCAACCGCATGGTGACCGGCCGCTACCCGTTCACGCCGAGCGCGCGGGCCGATGTGCTGCCGGACGACTTCGCGCAGCTGTTCAGCCCGGGTGGCTCGCTGGACGAGTTCTTCCGCGCCAAGCTCGCGCCGCTGGTCAACACCGGCACCAACCCGTGGACCTTCAAGCCCACCAGCGACGGCACGCGCCCCGCCAGCCCGGCCGCGCTGGCGGACTTCCAGCGCGCCGCGCGCATCCGCGAGGTGTTCTTCCGCAGCGGCGGAAGACAGCCGTCGTTCAAGGTCGACATCCGGGCCATCGAGATGACCGACGGGCTGAAGGAGCTGACGCTGGACATCGATGGCCAGGTGCAGAAGTTCGTGGCCGGCAACACCACGCCGATCACCGTCAGCTGGCCCAGCACGCGCGTGGCCTCGCAGATCAAGCTGAACACCAGCCCCGCCGGCACGCCGCTGACCTTCGACGGGCCCTGGGCGCTGTTCCGCCTGTTCGACCGCTTCGACGTGCAGCCGACGGCGCAGCCCGAGCGCTTCATCGTCGCGATGAACCTGGACGGCAAGCGGGCGCGGCTCGAGGTCACCGCCGGCAGCGCCTTCAATCCGTTCCGGCTGCGCGAGGTGCAGCAGTTCCGCTGCCCGGGAGCGCTGTGATGGAAGGCGACGCGGGCGTCCCCGGCTGGTACGGCAAGCTGCCGACCCTCGGGGACTTCGCGTCGCGCCGCCTGGAAGGCGGGTTCATCGATCCGTGGGACCGCTGGCTCGGCGAGGGCCTGGCCGCGCATCGCGAGCTGCTCGGCGAGGCCTGGCTCGACGCCTACCTCGGCAGCCCGGTCTGGCGCTTCGTGCTGATGCCGGGCGTGCTGGACGACGAGCCGGCCGCGCTGGCCGGCGTGCTGATGCCGTCGGTCGACAAGGTTGGCCGGTACTTCCCGCTGACGCTGGTGCGCCGGCTGGACGAATTGCCGCACTCGGCCGCGCAGCTCGAGTCGCTGCTCGGCTGGCTGCAGCGGCTCGAGGACGTCGCGGTCGACGCGCTGCACGAGGACTGGACGATCGACGTGCTCGACGACGCACTGGCCGCGCTGCCGCCGCCGGTCACGCCGCCCGAGCCGACGCTCGAGGCGCGCTCGCTCGCCGAGGCGATCGCCTGTGGCGGTGCGTTCGTCGAGATCGCTGCGCTGCGGCGTCGCTCCGACCTGGCCGCGCTGCTGTGGGAGGCGGTGGCCGATGCACCGACCGCACACCCGTCGGCGCAGGGGCTGTCGTTCTGGCTGGCCGACAATGCGGGATCGCCGCGGCTGCTCGTCAGTCGCGGGCTTCCAGAAGCACCGCAATTCATCCGCATGCTGGCGGCCGCCGGCAGCGAGACGGTGAACGGCCTCCCGATGTGACCCGATGGACAACGACGACAAGACCGACCGCACCGTCACCAAGCCGCAGGCCCGGGTCTACACGCCGCCGGCGGACGACGACGACGCCACGGTGATCCGCCCCGCCGGGGCGACTCGCCTGGAGACCCGCGCGGCCGGGGCGCCGCCCGCAGCCGCCCCGGAACTCGGCAACCACCTGCCGGTGGGCACCTTCCTCGCGGAGTTCGAGATCACCGAACTGCTCGGCGAGGGCGGTTTCGGCATCGTCTACCTGGCGCGGGACCACTCGCTGCAGCGGCGCGTCGCGTTGAAGGAGTACATGCCGTCGGCGCTGGCCGCGCGCACCGGGCCGACCCAGGTGTCGGTGAAGTCGGAGCGCCACCGGGAGACCTTCGAGGCCGGCCTGAAGAGCTTCGTCAACGAGGCCCGCCTGCTGGCGCAGTTCGACCACCCGTCGCTGGTCAAGGTCTACCGCTTCTGGGAGGCGAACGGCACGGCCTACATGGTGATGCCGTTCTACGAAGGCATCACGCTGAAGCAGCAGCTCAAGGACATGGGCGCGCCGCCCAACGAGGCCTGGCTGCTCGAGTTGCTGGGGCCGCTCACCGAGGCGCTGGAGGTGATCCACGCCGAGCAGTGTTTCCACCGCGACATTGCGCCGGACAACGTGATCCTGCTCAAGGGCAACGGCCGGCCGCTGCTGCTGGATTTCGGCGCCGCGCGCCGCGTGATCGGCGACATGACGCAGGCGCTGACGGTGATCCTGAAGCCGGGTTATGCGCCGGTCGAGCAGTACGCCGAGGTGCCCGGCATGAAGCAGGGCCCGTGGACCGACGTGTATGCGCTCGCCGCGGTCGTCTACTACGCCATCACGGGCAAGACGCCGCCGACCTCGGTCGGCCGGCTGATGAACGACGGTTTCGTGCCGTTGTCGCAGGTGGCGCAGGGCCGCTACAGCGCGAAGTTCACCGCCGCGATCGACCGGGCGCTGATCGTCAAGCCGGAGGAGCGCACCCAGTCGGTTGCCGAACTGCGCCACGAACTCGGCCTGGACACGATGGCGCCCGCGCCGGCGCGCACGGCGCCGCGGTCGGCCTCGACCGGCGCTCGCACGGCACCGGCGTCCGCGCCGGCCGAGCGCTCGGGCAAGGGGCCGCTGCTGGCGGGCGTCGGCGTGGCGCTCGCTGCGGCGCTGGGCGTCGGGCTGTACTTCATGCTCGGTTCGGGCAAGCAGGCCGGTGTCGAGCCGACGGCGCAGGCGCCGACCAGCGTCGCCCCGGGCGCCAGCGAGGTGGCCGTGGCGCCCCCCGTGCCGACAGTCGCGCCGGCGCCCGCCGTGCCCGAGGCGTTCGATCCGGTGAAGGACTTCGAACGCGTGGTCGCTGCGCAGTCGGCCGACTTCAGCGTCGAGGCGGCCACCGCCCGGCCGCAGTTCCGCATCGACCAGGACTTCCTCTCCTTCTCGGTGAAGACGGAGAAGGAGGGGCACCTGTACGTGTTCCTGCACGGCTCGGACGGCATGTACCTGCAGGTGTTCCCGAACTCGATCGCCAAGAACAACCGGCTGCGTGCCGGCCAGACCATCACGCTGCCGCCGCCGCAGAGCAACTGGGCGATGAAGGCCAGCGGCCCGCCCGGCACCGACCACTTCATCGCGATCGTCTCGGCGCTGCCGCGCGACTTCTCCGCGGTCGGGCTGCAGGTGCAGGACGGCTATGGCCAGGCGACCGCCGAGGCGGTGGTGGCGGCGGCACGAGCGCACGGCGCGGCCACGCCGCTGTTCCTGGGCAAGGCGATCTGCAGCGGCGGTGACTGCACCGACCACTTCGGCGCCGCCTTGTTCTCGTCCGAGCAGATCCAGTAGGAGCGATCCATGTCCGACGATTGGACCCCGAACTTCGGCCAGCTCGATGCGGCGGCGCCCCCGTGGGCCGCCAAGCGCCCGGTGCGCATCGCGGTGCTGGGCGACTTCAGCGCCGGCGCGGCCGCCGGCCGGCTCGACACCGGCGACGAGCTGGCGCGGCGCAAGATGATCCCGGTCGAGTTCGACAACCTCGAGGACACGCTGGCCCGCCTGGACGTGAAGCTCACGCTGCCGATCGGTGGCGACGGAGCCGGCGTCGAGGTCGGGTTCGGCGACCTCGACGCCTTCCACCCCGATCAGCTCTACCGCGAGCTCGATGTCTTCAAGGCGCTCGCGGACCTGCGCAAGCGCCTGAACAACACGTCCACCTTCGCGAAGGCGGCGTCGGAAGTGCAGTCCTGGGCCGGCGGCAAGCGCGTGTCGCGCAGCGGGCGGCGCCGCTCGCGCAGCGGCGCGCCGGCGGCGGACGCGAGGCTGAGCGACTTCGCGCGCCTGGTGGGCGTGGCGCCCGACGTGGTGACCGACGGGCCGGTCGACGCGCTGCTCAAGCGCATCGTCGGGCCGTTTGTCGTCAAGGCGCCCGACCCGAAGAAGGATGCGCTGGTCGCGACTGTCGACCAGGCGCTGTCCGACGCGATGCGCGCGGTGCTGCACCAGCCGGAGTTCCAGAATCTGGAGTCGCTGTGGCGCGGCATGGACATGCTGCTGCGCCGGATCGAGACCGGACCGATGCTGCAGGTGCTGCTGGTGGACGTCTCGGCCGAGGAGTTCGCGGCCGACCTCAGCAGTACCGACGACCTGAGCGAGACGGGCCTGTACTCGATGCTGGTCGACAAGCCCTCGCAGGACAAGAATGGCGGCGTCTCGCTGATCTGTGGCCTGTACCAGTTCGAGGCCACGCCGCCGCATGCCGAACTGCTCGGCCGCATGGCGAAGATCGCCGCGCAGGCCGGCGCGCCGTTCGTGACCGCGATGGCCTGCGACGAGTTCATGAGCGCGAAGAAGCCGCCGCATCCGCTGGTGGAACAGGCGCTGCAGGAACTGCGCGGCCTGCCCGAAGCGGCGTTCCTGGGCTTGCTCGCGCCGCGCTTCATGCTGCGCCACCCGTACGGCAAGCGCAGCGACCCGATCAGCGTGTTCGACTTCGAGGAGTTCACCGCCGGCGACGGCCTGCGCGGGATGCTCTGGGGCCACCCGGCCATCGTCGCGGCCTGCGTGCTGGCCGCGCCGACGGGCAAGACGCTGTCGATCGGCGACCTGCCGTTCCACTACTTCGTCGACGCCGACGGCGACCAGATCGCGCTGCCCTGCACCGAGCGCCTGATCAACGCCGACACGGCACTGCGGCTGCGCAAGCAGGGCCTGACCGGGTTGATGGCGCACAAGGGCCAGCCCGAACTGCGCCTCGCCGGGCTGGAGGGCGTCGCGGGCAACGTGCTCGCGCTGTCGGGCATGGCCAAGGTGGCATCCCGCGTGGGCGTCAGCATGTCGATCGGCAGCAAGAAGGAACCGTCCGAATCGGCGCAGGCTTCGGCGTCGGAGGAGGTCACGAGCGACGAGGACGTCAGCCTGTCGACCGACGATGACTCGTCCGATTCCTTCTCGCTCGACAGCAGCGATTCGGACAGCTCCTCCGACGACAGCAGCTCCGATCTCGACGACCTGCTTGCCAGCCTGGGCGGCGACGACGATTCGGGCAGCAGTTCCGACGACGACAGCTCGTCCAGCGAGGAGCCGGCGGCCGAGGAATCGGAGATGGATCCAGAGCTGGCGGCGCTGCTGAAGTCGCTCGAATAGGCGCGACCCGCCCACCGGCGAGGCGCTTCAGTGCGTCGGCGCCGGCGGCAGGTCTCCGTCGTCCTCGTCGATCTCGGGTTGGGCCGCGACGCGGTAGCGCTCGGTGGCCCACGCCCCGAAGTCATGGTTCTTGCAGCGCTCGCTGCAGAACGGACGCCACGGGTTCTCGGCGGCGTACAGGCTCGGCCCGCCGCAGCCGGGGCAGGTGACGGTGCGCCGGGTGGTGGGCGGGTTCATGAGCACAGCGTGAGCTCGAAGCTCGCATCGGTTGCGCTGGGCTTGAGCCGGCCCTCGGCGTCCTGCCGCATCAGGCGGATCGAGACCATCAGTCGGTGCCCACTGATCTCGGGGACGAGTTCGTGGTTGTCGGCCAGCCGCAGGCGCAGCAGGTGGTAGGTGCGTCCGGCCGGCAGGCTCTGCTGGTACTGGCCACCGGGCGCGACCACCTTGTGCGGCACGCCGGAATCGCGCAGCAGCCCGAGCAGCACCGACAGCGCCTCCGCGAGTGGCATCAACGATGCCGCCCAGTGAAGCAGGTCGGCGCGCCGCCGCGCCGGCTCGTGCTTCTGCCAGGCGTAGTAGGCGGGCAGGTCGAACTCGCAGGTGCCGCCCGGAATGCTGATGCGGCTGCGGATGCTCATCAGCCACTCGTTGCCGGTCAGCGCCGCGCCGGCCTTGCCGGGCAGCTGATTCAGGCCGTTGAAGGCATGGTCGATGCGTGCCAGCACCTGGTCCAGCGCGGCCTCGGAGATCGAGGGGTTGCCGCGGTAGCCGGCGAACTGCGCCTTGTGCCGCTCGAGGTCCTTCAGCAGGTCCGCCTTCAGGTCGGCCCGCGAGGCGACGTCCATGATCTCGAAGATTGTCGCCAGCGCGAAGTGATGGTCCACCGGCGCGTCGCGCTCGATCAGCTGGGCGAGCCGGTCGAACAGATGTTCCAGGCGGAGCATCGTGCGGATGCTCTCGCTGAAGGGGTACTCGTAGAGGATCAAGGTCGCGGGTCCTGCGCGCGCCCACCGCGGCGGGCGCGGCGTCGATTGTTCCACACGCCTAGGTGTGTACGGCACCCCAGTGCTGCCACAGCGCTCCCACGGCCTGCGCGAGCTGCGCGCGAGACAGCCCGCCATCGTTGAAGATCACCGCGTCCGCGCAACTGCGGCGTGCCGCGCGCGGGGCCTGCTGGTCGATGACCGCCTGCACCGCCTCTCGCGACCACCCCGAGCGTGCCACGACACGTTCGACCTGGGTCGATTCGTTGCAATCGATCACCAGAACGCGATCGACCTTCTGGCGCCAGCGCCCGGACTCGACCAGCAAAGGCACGTCGAACACGACGACACCGGCCGCCGCCGCACGCGCCTGGCGTTCGGCCTCGATGCCGATCAGCGGGTGCAGGATGGCCTCGAGCCGCCGTTTCGCATCTCCGTCGCCAAAGGCCAGCTGGCGCATGTAGGCGCGGTCGAGGGCGCCGGCAGAGATCGCCGCGTCGCCGAAGGATTGTCTGATCGGCTCGATCGCGGCGCCGCCCGTCTGCGTCAGTGCACGCGCGATGGCATCGGTATCGACCAGCGTCGCGCCGTGCCCGACGAGCAGCGCGGCCACGCTGCTCTTCCCGCTGCCGATGCCACCGGTGAGGCCGATGCGCAGCGGCGCGTTCGACACGGCCTGCCGACCCCTACCAGCCGAGCCAGCCGAACACGCGGCTCGGCCCCGCCAGCATCACGAGCAGCCCGCCGCCGGCCAGAAAGGGGCCGAATGGAACGTAACGGCCTTCGCGCAGCGAGGCG
This sequence comes from Piscinibacter sp., assembly GCA_019635485.1. Lineage (GTDB taxonomy): Bacteria > Pseudomonadota > Gammaproteobacteria > Burkholderiales > Burkholderiaceae_C > Piscinibacter. The sequence continues at coordinate 92,052 of JAHBZL010000003.1, forward strand.
CTGAACTTCATGGCGATGCCCACGAGCGCGCCGACGAGCGACGCTGCCAGCACGATCGGGAGAATCATCTTCAGCCCGAGCCAGGCGCCGAGCGCGGCCAGGAGCTTGAAGTCGCCGAATCCCATGCCTTCCTTGCCGGTGGCGAGCTTGAAGAGCCAGTAGACCGACCACAGGGAGAGGTAACCCGAGACCACGCCCCAGACCGCCTCGGACAGCGGCAGGGTCCAGCCGAGCGCGCTCGCCACCAGCCCGGCCCACAGCAGCGGGAGCGTCAGGTTGTCGGGCAGAAAGGTGGTGTCCCAGTCGATGCCGGCCAGCGCCACCAGCGTTGCGACGAAGCCGCACCACAGCAGGACGACGGGCGTCGGGCCGAAGCGCCAGCCCACCAGGGCGAACAGGACGCCGGTCAGCAGTTCCACCAGCGGGTAGCGCGGCGAGATCGGATTGCCGCAGCCGGCGCAGCGGCCGCGCAGCCACAGCCAGCTCGCCAGCGGGATGTTTTCGTACCAGCGGATGGCGTGGCCGCACGACGGGCAGCGCGAGCGAGGACGCGACAGCGTGATCGACTCGGCCACCTCCGCCTCGACGCCGAGCATCTCCGCGCTTTCCAGCCGCCAGCTGCGCTCGAGCATGAGCGGCAGCCGATGGATGACGACGTTCAGGAAGCTGCCGATGCACAGGCCCAGCAGCGCAAGAACGACCGGCGAGAACAGGGTCTCCAGCAGCAGCGCGTCCATCCGACGCGCGTCAGACCACCTGTCCGAGCTTGAAGATCGGCAGGTACATCGACACGACGATGCCGCCGATCAGCACGCCGAGAATCACGATGATGAACGGCTCCATCAGGCTCGACAGGCCCTTCACCGCTTCGTCCACCTCGTCCTCGTAGAACTCGGCCGCCTTGCCCAGCATCTGGTCGAGCGCGCCGGACTCCTCGCCGATCGCGCACATCTGGATGACCATGGTCGGGAACACGCCGGTGGTCTGCATGGAGGTCGTCAGCGCGGCGCCGGTGGAGACGTCCTTCTGGATCTGCTCCGTGGCCTCAACGAACACCGCGTTGCCGGAGGCGCCGCCGACGGAGTCGAGGGCCTCCACGAGCGGTACACCCGCCGCGAACATCGTCGAGAGCGTCCGGGTCCAGCGGGCAATGCAGGACTTGTTGACGAGATCACCGAACACAGGGATGCGCAGAAGCAGCCGGTCCATCGCCTTCTGCATCTTGACGGATCGCTTCCAGGACTCGAGGAAGAAGTAGATGCCGCCACCGATGATGCCGAAGATCAGGTACCAGTACTTGACGAACGCATCCGACATTGCCATGACCGCGAGGGTCGGCGCCGGAAGATCGGCTCCGAAGGAAGTGAAGACCTCCTTGAAGGCCGGGATCACGAAGATCATGATCACCGACAGGACGATGAACGCCACGACCATCACCGCGATCGGGTAGATCAACGCCGACTTGATCTTGTTCTTGATCGCCATCGTCTTTTCCTGGTAGATCGCGAGGCGATCCAGCAACTGTTCCAGGATGCCGCCGGCCTCACCAGCCTCGACGAGGTTGCAGTACAACGCGTCGAAATAGAGCGGGTGCTTGCGAAACGCCGACGAGAGGCTCGTGCCGGTCTCGACGTCGGAGCGGATGTCCGTCAGCAGCCGAGTGACCCTCGGGTTCGTGGCGCCTCGCGCCACGATGTCGAACGACTGGATCAGGGGCACCCCGGCCTTCATCATCGTCGCCAACTGGCGCGTGAAGATGGCGATGTCCTTCTGCTTGATCGCGCTGCCGCCGCTGGTGCGGCGCTTCTTCACCCGCGTCGTGAGGATGCCCTGGCGGCGCAGGCTCGCGCTGACCATGGCCTCGCCACCGGCGCGCATCTCGCCGCGCACGATCTTGCCGTTCTTGTCCTTGCCTTCCCATTCGAAGACAAGATCCTTCAGATTCTTTGCCGCGACTGCAGTGGCCATGCTTGTCCGAGGAATCGCTCCCCCGCCCTTCGATCGATTGAGACTATTCGTTGGTCACCGAGATCACTTCGTCCAGCGTGGTCGAACCGCCACGGACCTTGATCAGGCCCGACTGACGAAGATCGCGCACGCCCTCGCGCTGCGCCTGCGCCGCCAGATCCATCGCGGTGCCCTCGGCGAGGATCAGGCGCTGGATCTCTTCGGTGATCGGCATGACCTGATAGATGCCAACCCGGCCCTTGTAGCCGTTCGAGCAGGCCGAGCACCCGACCGCGCGATACGGCTTCCAGGAGCCGTCCAGGTCGGTTTCGGCGAAGCCGGCCTTGAGCATCGCCTCGCGCGGGTAGTCGGCAGGCGCCTTGCAGTTCTCGCACAGCTTGCGCGCCAAGCGCTGGGCAGTGATCAGCAAGACCGCCGAGGCGATGTTGAAGGGCGCGACGCCCATGTTCAGCAGGCGGGTCAGTGTCGTCGGCGCGTCGTTGGTGTGCAGTGTCGACATCACCATGTGGCCCGTCTGCGCCGCCTTGATCGCGATGTCCGCCGTCTCCAGGTCGCGGATCTCGCCGACCATGATGATGTCCGGATCCTGGCGCAGGAACGACTTCAGCGCGACGGCGAAGTTCAGGCCCGCCTTGTCGTTGACGTTGACCTGGTTGATGCCCGGCAGGTTGATTTCAGCCGGGTCTTCCACCGTCGCGATGTTCACGCCGGGCTGGTTCAGGATGTTCAGGCAGGTGTAGAGCGACACCGTCTTGCCCGAACCGGTCGGCCCCGTGACCAGCACCATGCCATACGGCCGCTGGATCGCCTTCATCAGGCGGTCCTTCTCGATCTTCTCGTAGCCCAGCGCATCAATGCCGAGCTTCGCGCTGGACGGATCCAGGATCCGGATCACGATCTTCTCGCCGAACAGTGTCGGCAGCGTGCTGACCCGGAAATCGATCGCCTTGCTGCCGAACTTCAGCTTCATCCGCCCGTCCTGCGGGACGCGCTTCTCGGCGATGTCCAGTCGGGAGATGACCTTGATGCGCGACGCGAGCTTGTCCTTGATCGCGATCGGCGGCTGCGTGATCTCGCGCAACTCGCCATCGATGCGGAACCGGACGCGGTAGTGGTACTCGTAGGGCTCGAAGTGCAGGTCCGAGGCGCGTGCGTTGATCGCGTCGACCAGCATCTTCTGCAGAAAGCGGACCACCGGCGCGTCTTCGACGTCGGTCGCAGCCTCCTGTTCCTGTGGCGCGGTGACGTCGTCGGTGACATCGAACTCGAAGTCACCCGACGCCATCGACTCCAGCGCCTCGTTCGCGCTGGCGCCACTCGCCTCGAGCAGTTTCGCGAGCTTGTCATGCTCGACGATGACCCATTCGGGCGACAGTTGCGTCGCGAACTTGATGCGTTCGACGGCTTCCTGGTCCGTCGGGTCGGCGCCGCCGATGAAGAGCCGGTTTCCGCGCTTGCCCAGCACGACCACCTGGTACTGGGCCGCCAGCTTCAGGTCGACCACGTTCTTCGGCAGCTTCTGCACGTCTACCGCGGCGAGATCGAGCAGCGGCAATGCCAGCGCCGAAGAGAGCGTGTGCGCCAGGTCGGACGGTGCAACCGCTCCGGCGCCGATCACCGAACTGATGAAGCTGGCCTTCTTTTCCTTGGCGCTCTTGACCAGTTCCTCGGCTGTCTTGGCGTTCAGCTTGCCAGCGTGAACAAGTACACGCGCGACGCCGGAGAGCGTCGACGGTGAAACTTCTGCCAATGTATCCACGTAGGGGGTTCGCCGAGGGTTGGACGGTAGCGGATCATGATCGCCGATCCAAGATTCACTGTAAACGAGAGAAGGGTGGGCGCCAGCCAACAATTCCCGCGCGTGCCGCGGCAAAGATGCAACAAAATGAAGCGGCCGCCGGAGCATTGCCCGCGGCGGCCGCTTGTGCGTGTACAGCGAATGAACTGGTCGGGGTGAGAGGATTCGAACCTCCGGCCTCTACGTCCCGAACGTAGCGCTCTACCAGGCTAAGCTACACCCCGATGGGCCGACCGATGGTCATGCTGACCGCTCGACCGACCGAACACAGAATTCTAGCAGAGCTTCCCGGTGGTTCGACGCGGGCAGCACGTCCAGCTGCCTGACGGCTTGGTCCGCCTCCGCGCGGGCGGCCTCGCGGGTGGCGGTGATCGCACCCGTCCGGCGCACGATCTCGACGATCTCTGCCAGGCGCTCCACTTCGCCGTGTTCGATCGCGTGCCGGATCAATCCGCGCTCGCTCGCGCTGCCACGCTCCATGGCCAGCAGCAGCGGCAGCGTCGGCTTGCCTTCGCGCAGGTCGTCGCCGACGTTCTTGCCGAGTTGTGCCGTCGATCCTTCGTAGTCGAGCAGGTCATCGACCAGCTGGAATGCCGTTCCCAGCGAGCGCCCGTAGGCGGCGCAGGCGCGCTCGACCTCGTCGGGGGCTTCCGCAAGCACGGCCCCGAGGCGGGCGCTGGCCTCGAACAGTTTGGCCGTCTTGTAGCGGATCACACGCAGGTAGTCGTCGACGGCGAGGTCGGGGTCGTGCATGTTCATCAGTTGCAGGACCTCGCCTTCGGCGATCACGTTGGTCGCGTCGGCGAGCACATCCAGCACGCGCATCCGGTTCACCGAGACCATCATCTGGAAGGCGCGCGAGTACAAGAAATCTCCGACCAGCACGCTCGCGGCATTGCCGAACAGCGCGTTGGCCGTCTGGCGACCGCGCCGCAGTGCCGATTCGTCGACCACGTCGTCGTGAAGCAGCGTGGCGGTGTGGATGAACTCCACGGTGGCGGCCAGTTCGAAGCGCTCCGGCCCGCGGAACCCCAGCGCGCCGGAGAAGAGCAGCACGAGCATCGGCCGCACGCGCTTTCCCCCGGCGCTGATGATGTAGTGCGCGATCTGATTGATCAGCGCCACGTCGGAAGCCAGACGGCGCTGGATGACGCCGTCGACCTCTCGCATGTCGTCGGCCATCAAAGCCACGGCGTTCACCGGGGCCGAAGAGGGCGAAAGGGAAGGGGGCACAGGGCGGGATCGGGCGGCAACGGGGGATTATAGGAAGGAAGCGCCTGCCGCCCGTAGCCGGAGCCCGTGCCTCGTGCTAGAATATTTGGCTTCGCTTTTTTGGCTTGGCGGCGTTGTGCCCTGCCCGTGAGCGGAGGTCAATCGAAAGGGCTGATATGTACGCGGTCATAAAAACCGGTGGCAAGCAATACAAGGTTGCTGCCGGCGAAAAGATCAAGGTAGAACAGATTGCTGCGGACGTCGGCCAAGAGATCACGATCGACCAGGTGCTGGCTGTCGGTAACGGCGCGGACCTGAAGGTCGGGACTCCCTTGGTGGCGGGTGCCAGCGTGAAGGCCACGGTCGTGGCCCAGGGGCGGCACGACAAGGTGCGCATCTTCAAGATGCGCCGTCGCAAGCACTATCAGAAGCATGGCGGCCACCGCCAGCACTTCACCGAGCTCGAGATCAGCGCGGTGAACGCCTGATCCGCCTGAAGGAGTCCAGACCATGGCACAGAAGAAGGGCGGCGGTTCCACGCGCAACGGCCGCGATTCGCAGCCGAAGATGCTTGGCGTGAAGGTGTTCGGCGGCCAGACCGTTCCGGCCGGTTCGATCATCGTGCGTCAGCGCGGCACCAAGTTCCACGCCGGCACGAACGTCGGTACCGGCAAGGATCACACGCTGTACGCGCTCGTCGATGGCGAGGTGAGCTTCGCGGTCAAGGGGCCGCAGAACCGCCAGACGGTCAGCGTCAAGGCGGCCTGACCCGCGCGCCGGCGGCCAGTCGCCGGCAGCATCGAAGCCCCGGCGTGCCGGGGCTTCGTCGTTTGCGCGCTGAATTACCATCCGTCCACCTTGGCCAGCCCGTCCACATCATGAGCAAGAGCGGATTGATCCTGATCGTGCTGGGCTGCGCGTTCCTGGCGCACAACTTCGGCCTGCTGGAATGGGGCTGGCTGCGTCAGTGGTGGCCGCTGGCGCTGATCGCGCTGGGCATCTGGTCGATCGTCGATCACCGGCCGGGGGACCGTCCGCCATCGCGCGGTGGTGACGGCAAGCCATGAAGTTCGTCGACGAGGCCACGATCGACGTGGCGGCCGGCAATGGGGGCAACGGCTGCGCCAGCTTCCGCCGGGAGAAGTTCATCCCGTTCGGTGGGCCCGACGGCGGTGACGGCGGGCGCGGGGGCAGTGTGTTCGCGGTCGGGGACCGCAACCTGAACACGCTGATCGACTTCCGCTACGCCCGCCGCCACGAGGCGCGCAACGGCGAGAACGGGCGCGGCTCCGACCAGTACGGTGCCGCCGCCGAGGACGTCGTGCTGCGCATGCCGGTCGGTACGATCATCAGCGATGCCGAGACCGGCGCCGTGCTGACCGAACTGCTCGTGCCCGGCGAGAAGGTCCTGCTGGCCAAGGGGGGCGATGGCGGGTTCGGCAACCTGCACTTCAAGAGCAGCACGAACCGCGCGCCGCGCCAGAAGACGCCCGGCTGGCCCGGCGAGCAGAAGAAGCTGCGCCTCGAACTGCGCGTGCTCGCCGATGTCGGCCTGCTCGGCTTCCCCAACGCGGGAAAGTCGACGCTGATCGCCGCGATCTCCAATGCTCGCCCCAAGATCGCGGACTACCCGTTCACGACGCTGCATCCGAACCTGGGCGTCGTGCGTGTCGGGCCCGAGCAGAGCTTCGTGGTGGCCGACATTCCTGGCCTGATCGAAGGGGCCTCCGAAGGCGCCGGCCTGGGCCACCAGTTCCTGCGCCACCTTCAGCGCACGAACCTGCTGCTGCACCTCGTCGACCTGGCGCCGTTCGACGAAGCGGTCGATCCGGTGGCGCAGGCGCGCGCCATCGTCGCGGAGCTGAAGAAGTACGACCCGGCGCTGCATGCCAAGCCGCGCTGGCTGGTCCTGAACAAGCTCGACATGCTCCCTGCCGAGGAGCGCGAGCGGCGCGTCAAGGATGTCGTGCGCCGGTTGCGCTGGAAAGGACCCGTGTTCGCCATCTCCGCCTTGACGCGCGAGGGCTGCGAGGGGTTGGTGCGGGCTGCGTACGAGCATGTCACCGCCCTCCGGCGGCAGGTGCCGGACGATCCGGATCCGCGCTTCGCGGCCGCGTCCGCCGGGGAAGCCTCCTCGTGAGCGGCGTCCTGTCGGGCGCCCGTCGCGTCGTCGTCAAGGTCGGATCGAGCCTCGTCACCAACGAAGGGCGCGGCATCGACGCATCGGCCGTCGGCAACTGGTGCCGGCAACTCGCCGCGCTCGCGGCCCAGGGCCGCGAGATGATCATGGTCTCCAGCGGCGCGGTGGCCGAAGGCATGAAGCGGCTCGGCTGGTCGACCCGTCCGAAGGAACTGCACGAACTGCAGGCTGCGGCCGCAGTCGGGCAGATGGGCCTGGCGCAGAACTATGAAAGCAGTCTGCGCGAGCACGGCCTCGGGAGCGCCCAGGTGCTGCTCACCCATGCCGACCTGGCCGACCGCGAGCGCTATCTGAACGCACGCTCGACGCTGCTGACGCTGCTGGCGTTGAACGTGTTGCCGGTCATCAACGAGAACGACACCGTCGTCAACGACGAGATCAAGTTCGGCGACAACGACACGCTCGGCGCCCTGGTCGCGAACCTCGTCGATGCCGATGCGCTGGTGATCCTCACGGACCAGAAGGGGCTGTACTCGGCCGACCCGCGGCGGGACCCGCAGGCACGCTTCATCCACGAGGCGCGCGCCGGCGATCCGGAGCTCGAGCGCATGGCCGGCGGCGCCGGGTCGAGCATCGGCCGCGGCGGCATGATCACCAAGGTGCTGGCGGCCAAGCGCGCGGCCAGCAGCGGTGCGAGCACGGTGATCGCGTGGGGCCGCGAGCCCGACGTGCTCATCCGGCTGGCGTCGGGCGAGTCGATCGGCACCGCGCTACTCGCGACCACGCCGAAGCTGACCGCCCGCAAGCAGTGGATGGCGGATCATCTCCAGTTGCGCGGCGCCGTCGTCGTCGATGCCGGGGCGGCGGGCAAGGTGCGCGGCGAGGGCAAGAGTCTGCTGCCGATCGGCGTCGTGGAGGTGCGCGGTGAGTTCCATCGCGGCGACGTGATCGCCGTGCGCGGCCCGGACGGCGCCGAGATCGCCAGGGGGCTGGCCAACTACGGCAGTGCCGAGGCCCGCCTCATCGCCCGCAAGCCGTCCAGCGAGTTCGAGCGGCTGCTCGGCTACAGCGCCGAGCCGGAGATGATCCACCGGGACAACCTGGTGCTCGTCTGACCAGGCGGGCGCTCAGCGCGCGGAGTCGGGCGGCGCCTCCAGTGGGCCGAGGTCGGAGGCGTGGCTGTCGGCATCACGGCGGTCGTGCCCGTCGTCACGCGGGTGTGGACGCATGCCGGAACGCAGATAGCGGTTGTGGTGGTGGTTGCGCGGCAGATAGCGGGCGAGTTCCGTCAGCGCCATCTGATAGACGTCGCGCTTGAACTCGATCACGACCTCGAGAGGCACCCAGTACTCGTTCCAGCGCCAGGCATCGAACTCCGGGTGATCGGTGGCGCGCAGGTTCATGTCGCTGTCGCGACCGGTCAGCTGCAGCAGGAACCAGATCTGTTTCTGGCCGCGGTAGTGACCACGGGCATCGCGCCGGATGTAGTGGTCGGGCACCTCGTAGCGCAACCAGTCGCGCGTGCGCGCGACGATGCGCACATGCTCGGGCAGCAAGCCCACTTCTTCGTGGAGCTCGCGGAACATCGCCTGCTCAGGCGTCTCGCCGTGTTTGATGCCCCCTTGCGGGAACTGCCAGGAATGGGTGCGAATCCGCTTGCCCCAGAACACCTGGTTCCTGTGGTTGAGCAGGACGATGCCGACGTTGGGTCTGAACCCCTCACGGTCGAGCATAATCAACCCCGATTCTTGCTGCTTGAAATCATTATTGCATCGCCGTGACGGGATTCAACCCCTTGGGTTTCCCTCACCCTGCTGCGGTGCCTCTCCCATGAAAGCCACCCAGTTCTTCATTTCGACGCTGAAGGAAGCGCCCGCAGATGCCGAGGTCGTGAGCCACAAGCTCATGATGCGGGCCGGGCTGATCAAGCGCCTCGGTGCCGGCATCTACTCGTACATGCCGATGGGGCTGCGCGTGATCCGCAAGGTGGAGAACGTCATCCGCGAAGAGATGAACCGCGCAGGTGCCGTCGAACTGCTGATGCCGGTCGTGCAGCCCGCGGAGCTGTGGCAGGAGACCGGGCGCTTCGACAAGATGGGCCCCGAGCTGCTGCGCGTGAAGGACCGGCACGAGCGCGACTTCATCATCCAGCCGACCTCCGAGGAGGTCATCACCGACATCGCCCGCCAGGAGCTGCGCAGCTACCGCGCACTGCCGAAGAACTTCTATCACATCCAGACCAAGTTCCGGGACGAGCGGCGCCCCCGCTTCGGCGTGATGCGCGGCCGCGAGTTCACGATGAAGGACGCCTACTCCTTCGACCGCGATGTCGAGGCCGCCGGGCGGAGCTACGAGCAGATGTACGCGGCCTACGTGCGCATCTTCGAGCGCCTCGGCCTGACCTTCCGCGCCGTGGCGGCGGACACCGGCGCGATCGGCGGCGACCGCTCGCACGAGTTCCAGGTCATCGCCGACACCGGCGAGGACGCGATCGTCTACAGCCCCGACTCCGACTACGCGGCCAACATGGAGCTGGCCGAAGCCGTGGCCCCTGCGACGCCGCGCGGTGCGGCCCAGATGCCGCTGACCAAGACGCCAACGCCGGAGCGAAGCACCTGCGAGGACGTGGCCGCACTGCTCGGGGTGCCGCTGCAGACGACCGTGAAGTCACTGGTGCTCGCGACCGACCAGCGCAACGAGCGCGGGGACATCGCCGGCACCACCGTGTGGCTGCTGCTGGTGCGCGGCGATCATGCGCTGAACGAGGTGAAAGCCGGCAAGGTGCCCGGCCTGAAGGACGGCTTCCGCTTCGCGACGGTCGGCGAGATCGAGGACCACTTCGGCTGCAAGCCGGGCTACCTCGGCCCGATCGGCATGCGCCGGCCGGTCAAGGTCGTCGCGGATCGCACGGTGGCCGCGATGAGCGATTTCATCTGCGGCGCCAACGAGGCGGACTTCCACTTCACCGGAGCGAACTGGGGCCGTGATCTGCCGGAGCCCGATCTGATTGCCGACATCCGCAATGTCGTCGAAGGCGATCCGTCGCCGGATGGCCGGGGCGTGCTGGCGATCCAGCGCGGCATCGAGGTCGGCCACGTGTTCTTCCTCGGGACCAAGTACAGCGCGGCCATGAATGCCACGTACCTGGACGAGTCCGGCAAGCCGCAGCTGATGCAGATGGGCTGCTACGGCATCGGCGTGACGCGCATCCTGGGCGCTGCCATCGAGCAGAACCACGACGAGCGGGGCATCGTCTGGCCCGACGCGATGGCGCCCTTCACCGTGGTGATCTGCCCGATCGGCTACGACCGCACGCCGGCGGTCAAGGCCGCGGCCGACGAATTGCACGACCAGCTCGCGGCCCTCGGCATCGACGTCATGCTGGACGACCGCGGCGAGCGTCCCGGGGCGATGTTCGCCGACTGGGAACTGGTCGGCGTGCCGCATCGCGTGGTGATCTCCGACCGTGGCCTGAAGGAAGGGCGCTTCGAGTACCAGGGCCGGCGCGACGCGCAAGCGACGCCGGTGCCGGTGGCCGAAGCGTTGCCGTTCCTGAAAGGCAAGCTCGGCGCATGAAGGACCGGCTCTCCCGGCCGGGGAGAGCGCGGCGCCGATTCGCCGCGACGCTGCTGCTCGGTCCGCTGTCGCTGGCGGCAAGCCGACCGGCGCGTGCCGGCGCACAGATCGAGGAGCCACTGGCGGACTCAGTGCGCGGGGCGCTGTCGGCCGCCATCGCCAACAGCGCGCCGCCCAAGCCGGTGTTCGTCGACACGGAGGCGCGCCTGGCGTATCTGCGCTGGCTCGGCGAGATGAGTACGCGGCTGCGGCGCCGCAAGCCCGAGCACGTGACCCGCGTCGAGTTCCTCGAGACGCTCTGGTACGAGAGCACGCGTGCCGGGCTCGAACCGGCGCTGGTGCTCGGCCTGGTGCAGGTCGAGAGCGGATTCCGCAAGTACGCGATCAGCGCCGCCGGCGCCCGCGGCTACATGCAGGTGATGCCGTTCTGGGCGCGCCTGATCGGTGACGGCGACTCGACGCGCCTGTTCCACATGCAGACCAACCTGCGGTTCGGGTGCGTGATCCTGCGCCACTACCTTGACGTCGAGCGCGGCGATCTGTTCCTGGCGCTCGGGCGCTACAACGGCAGCCGCGGCCGGGCCGAGTATCCGAACGCGGTGTTCGGCGCGCGCAAGGCCTGGGAGTACAAGGCCGATCGCGCGTGATTCGCGTGTCGAGGCTTACAAGCCCGGCCAGCGCTTTGGCAAGGCCCCCTCGATGCCCAGCAGCGCGAGCACCCGTTCGACCGTGTCGTCGACGAGTTCGGCGATGGTCTGTGGCCGGTGATAGAAGGCAGGCAAGGGCGGAAACACGACACCGCCCATCTCGGTGACGGCGGTCATGTTGCGCAGGTGGGCGAGGTTGAACGGCGTCTCCCGCACCATCAGCACGAGGCGGCGGCGCTCCTTCAGCGTCACGTCGGCCGCGCGGGTCAGCAGGTTGTCGCCCAGCCCATGCGCGATCGCGGCCAGCGACTTCATCGAGCAGGGCACGACGACCATCGCGTCGGTCTCGAACGAGCCGCTCGCGATGGCGGCGCCCACGTCGCCCGGCGCGTAGGCCACATCGGCGAGCGATTCGAGCTCACGGCGGTCGATGCCGAGCTCATGGTGGACATTGAGCACGCCGGCCGGGCTGGCGACAAGGTGCGTCTCGCAGCCGGTCGCGCGCAAACGGTCGAGCAGACGCAGCGCGTACACCGCGCCGGTCGCGCCGGTGATGCCGACGACGACCCGGCGCGACGCCGCCGTCATTGCTGCAGCAGGGGCTGCAGCTCGCCGGCCTGGTACATCTCCATCATGATGTCCGAGCCGCCGACGAATTCGCCATTCACGTACAACTGCGGGATGGTCGGCCAGTTGGCGAACTCCTTGATGCCCTGGCGAACCTCGTCGTCCTCGAGCACGTTGAAGGTCGTCAGGTCCGAGACGCCGCAGGCCTTCAGGATCTGCACGGCGCGGCCGGAAAAGCCGCACATCGGGAACTGCGCCGTGCCCTTCATGAACAGGACGACGCGGTTGCCCTTGACGATGTCGGAGATGCGTTGCTGGACGTCACTCATGGCCTGGGCCTGCAAAGGAAGCGTTATTCAGGCCGAGGTTATACGGCAGGACCGGTGCCGTTGCAGCCGCGCCGTGCCAAGGCCCCGCAAGGGGCACGATCAGAACGAGTACGACACCCCGACCTGCAGCACCGGCGACAGGCGCAGATCCCGGGCCAAGTCTTCCGCGCCCTGGACGCTGCTGAACGCCCGCCCGAAGCGCACCCCGTTGCGGCCTGGCACCGCGACGAGCCCGAAGTCGGCACTGAAGTTCCAACCGTTGCGCCCGGACAGCCCGCTGTAGCCGACGCCAAGGTAAGGCAGCGTGCTGCTGTCGGCGGCATCCGTCCCGAGGCGCCGTTCCAGGCTGAACGCCGGGCTGGCCGATACCGCCGGCGAGACCATCCAGAGCGACGTCCGCTGGCCGACGACCAGACCCCCGGTGGCACGGAAGCCGCTCGCGCTGCCGTCGGACGAGGCCGAGCGGGCGAAGAAGTAGTCGCTCATCAGGCCGAGCGAGCCGGACTTCAGGCCGTAGGTGTCGGTCCCGTACAACTCGCTGCGCCACAGCGGCGTCCCACCCGACACCGCGAGCCGCGCCTGCCAGCGCGGCCAGGGCAGGTTGTCGGCGTGGGCCAGCAGGCCCTCGTTCTGCGCCCAGGCACCCGCCCAAGGCGTGGCGACCAGGATGGTGGCGAGCATCAGCTTGGCAGTCGTCATGGCAAGCTCCTCGTACTTCGGGCCGGCCGAACGCGGAGGAATCTCCGGGCCGACATGTGATTTCATCCTACGCCCGACGCAGCGTTCCGGCGTGCCTGATACAGGTGTATCGGCGCACCGGGGCGTGTCGGATGTCACTGCGATGGCCGCCGGCCCCCGGTACAGCGGGGGTGCCCGGCCAGATCGGCCCGCGTGGCGACCCGGTCGAAGCCGTATCTTTCCAGCAACGCCTGCACGTCCGGACCCTGGTCGTGCCCATGTTCGAGCAGCAGCCATGCGCCAGCGGAGAGCCGGGGTGACGCGCCGGCGATGATCGCCCGCAGGTCGTCGAGGCCGGACGGGCCGGCCTCGAGGGCCCCCTGAGGCTCGTGGGCCAGAGCGACCAGGTGCGGATCCCCGAGGCGGATGTAGGGCGGGTTCGAGAGGGCCAGGTCGAACTCGCGCCCGGCCAGCGGCTGCCACCACCGCCCCTCCACGAACTCGACCGCCAGCCCGAGCTGCAGCGCATTGCGACGGGCCACGCTCAATGAGCCTGCGCTCACATCGGTGGCGACGACACAGGCCTCGGGAGCGCGCTTCTTGATGGCCAGCGCGATGGCCCCGCTGCCAGTGCCGAGGTCGACGACCCGTGGTGCAGCGGCGGTAGCCCCTTCGCTCAGCAGTTCCAGGGCCCAGTCCACGAGCACTTCGGTGTCCGGGCGCGGCACCAGCACGCGGGCATCGACCTCCAGGCGCAGGCCGTGAAACTCTTTCTCGCCGACCAGGTAGGCCAGTGGCTCGCCGCCGGCACGGCGGCGGATCTGTTCCTCGTAGTCCGCCGCCGCATCCGCGTCCAGCACGCTGTCGTCATGCGCGATCAGCCAGCTGCGGTCGCGGCCCAGGCGGTGTCCGAGCAGCAGCATTGCGTCCAGCCGGTCCACGCCAGCGCGGCGAGCGGCCGCCAGCGCCGCCGCGATCGTGAGGGTCACGCGCCGCTCTCCAGCACGGCCAGCTGCTCCGCGGCGCGGGCTGCCTGCAGTGCGCCGATCACTTCGTCGAGGTCACCGTCGACGATCGCCTGCAGCCGGTACAGGGTCAGGTTGATGCGGTGGTCCGTGAGGCGGCCCTGCGGGAAGTTGTAGGTCCGGATGCGGTCGCTGCGGTCGCCGCTGCCGATGAGGCCCTTGCGCGTCGCGGCCTCCTTGGCCGCCCGCTCGCTGCGCTCCTTGTCGCGCAGCCGGGCCACCAGCACGGCCATCGCCCTGGCCTTGTTGCGGTGCTGCGAGCGGTCATCCTGGCACTCGGCGACGATGCCTGTCGGCAGGTGCGTGATGCGGATCGCGCTGTCGGTCTTGTTCACGTGCTGGCCGCCGGCACCGCTGGCGCGGAAGGTGTCGATGCGCAGCTCGGCCGGGTTGATCTGCACGTCCTCGGCCTCGTCGGGCTCGGGCAGCACGGCGACCGTGCAGGCGCTGGTGTGGATGCGGCCCTGGGCTTCGGTGGCCGGCACGCGCTGCACGCGGTGACCGCCGGACTCGAACTTCAGCCGCCCGTAGACGCCGTCGCCCTCGACGCGGATCACCACCTCCTTGTAGCCGCCCAGTTCGCTGGCGCTCTCGGACAGGATCTCGGTGCGCCAGCCGCATCGTTCGGCATAACGCAGGTACATGCGCGCCAGGTCGCCGGCGAACAGGGCGGACTCGTCGCCACCCGTGCCGGCGCGGATCTCGAGGAACGCGTTGCGGACGTCGTCCGGATCGCGCGGCAGCAGTGCTGCTTGCAGCTCGCCGTGCAGGCTCGCCATGTCGGCCTCGGCGGCGCCGATCTCCTCGCGCGCCAGTTCGGCCATGTCCGGGTCGCCGAGCAGTTCGTGCGCCGCCGCCAAGTCGCGTTCGCGCTGCTCGTAGCGGCGGAAGCGCTCGACCAGCGATGCGGCCTCGGCATGCTCGCGCGTCAGGTCGCGGAAGCGCTTCATGTCGCCGGCGATCCGGGGGTCGGCGAGTGTCGCGTCCAGCTCGGCCAGGCGCATCGCGAGGCGTTCGAACTGCTGGCGGAGGGAGTCTTTCATGCGGGGCTCGGTGCGACGGTCGGCGGGCGGCAGGGCAGGCCGCGAAGCGGGAAGGTGCCGGTCGGGCGACCGGCCGGTCGGCTGGCGCCGCTAACGCGGATCGTCGGCCGGGTCGCGCGGGTTCTGGCGCAGGAACAGGCGCGATACCGTGTGCACGAGCTGCGCGCGCTGTGCGCTGTCGGCCGAATGCAGTTCGGCCAGCGTGCCGTGCAGCATCTTCTGGGTCAGCCCCTTGGAGAGAGCCTCCAGCACCGCATCGACATCCTCGCCGCGGGCCAGCATCTTGCGCGCCCGCGCGATCTCGGCCTGCCGCCAGTCGTCCGCCTGGTGGTGCAGGGCCTTGATCAGCGGCACGGACTCGCGCTGACCGAGCCAGTGCTCGAAACCCTGGACGCCGGTCTCGATGATCGCCTCGGCCTGCTGCACCGCCGCCTGGCGCTTCTCGCCGGCCGTCTGCACCAGGGCCGACAGGTCGTCGACGGTGTAGAGGTAGACGTCCGACAGCCGTGCCACCTCCGGTTCGATGTCGCGCGGTACGGCCAGGTCGACCATGAACATCGGCCGGTGCTTGCGCTGCTTCAGCGCCCGTTCCACCGCGCCCAGGCCGATGATCGGCAGCGTGCTGGCGGTGCAGGAGATCACGATGTCGAAGTCGGCCAGCCGGCCCGGCAGGTCGGCCAGGCGCAGCGCCTCGGCACCGAAGCGGCCGGCCAGCTTCTCGCCGCGTTCGAGGGTGCGGTTCGCGACGGCCAGCGCACGCGGCGAGCGCGCCGCGAAGTGCGTGGCGACCAGCTCGATCATCTCGCCGGCGCCGACGAACAGCACCTTGGTGTCCTTCAGGTCCTCGAACAGCTGCCCTGCCAGGCGCACCGCGGCGGCGGCCATGCTGATCGAATGGGCGCCGATCTCGGTCGCGGTGCGCACTTCCTTGGCGACTGCGAACGAGCGCTGGAACATCTGGTGCAGCGTCGTGCCCAGCGTGCCGGCCGAATCGGCCTCGCGCACCGCCTGCTTCATCTGGCCGAGGATCTGCGGTTCGCCCAGCACCATCGAATCGAGACCGCTGGCGACGCGGAAGGCGTGCCGCGCGGCCGCGCTGCCCTCGAACACGTAGCTGTGCGAGCGCATCGCCTGCGCACTGACGCCGCCGATGCCGGCCAGCCAGTCCAGCGTCGGCGCCACGAGCGCCGGGCTGGCGCCGACGTAGACCTCGGTGCGGTTGCAGGTGGAGACGATCGCGACTTCGCCGGTACGCTGCAGCCGGTCGCGAAAACCGAGCAAGGTCGGCCCGAGTTGCTCTGGGGCGAACGCAAAACGACCGCGCAGATCCACGGGCGCGGTCGTGTGGTTCAGGCCCAGGGCGAACACACTCATGGGCGGATTATAAAATTCGGCCTCGCCGGCCGGGGCCGGATGGCCTTGATTCTCCTCAAGGCGCGGGACCCGGCGTTTCCGAGGACCTGCACGTGGGCCCGCTCGACGCGCTCTGGCACCTGCTGAACTTCTTCGCGCCGGCGGTCGGCGTCGGCCTGATCACGGCCGGCCTGGCCAAGCTGGTCTGGTTCCGGCTGCTGCGCGGCACCAGCTGGTGGCGGCTCGGCCTCTGGGCCAGCGGGGCCTGTGCCGTCGCATTGCTGGCTGCGTTGGTGCTGTTCGGCCGCGACGGCAAGATGGCCGGCTACGGCCTGATGCTGGCCGCCTGCGCCCTGGCGCTGTGGTGGGCCGGCCTGCGCCGCCCTCCGGGTTAGGCCGCCACCGATTCCGCCACGACCACCTCGCCACGCAGCGAATGCGGGTAGGCGGTCGTGATCGTCACGTCGACCATCGCGCCGACCAGGCGGGCCGGGCCGGCGAAATTGACGATGCGGTTGCATTCCGTGCGGCCCATCAGTTCGGCCGGGTCGCGCCGCGACGGCCCTTCGACCAGGATGCGCTGCACCGTGCCCACGCGCGACTGCCCGATGCGTCGCGCATTCGTCTCGATGGCCGCCTGCAGTTCCTGCAGCCGCGCGAGCTTGACCGCCTGCGGCGTGTCGTCGGCCAGGTTCGCGGCCGGCGTGCCCGGGCGCGGGCTGAAGACGAAGCTGAAGCTGGCGTCGAAGCCGATCTCCTCGATCAGCCGCATCGTGCGCGCGTGGTCGTCCGCCGTCTCGCCGGGAAAACCGACGATGAAGTCGCTCGACAGGCTGATCTGCGGCCGCACCGTGCGCAGCTTGCGGATCGTGCTCTTGTATTCCATCGCGGTGTAGCCGCGCTTCATCGCCATCAGGATGCGGTCGCTGCCGTGCTGCACCGGCAGGTGCAGGTGGCTGACCAGCTTCGGGATGCGGCCATAGGCCTCGACGAGCCGCTGGCCGAACTCGTTTGGGTGGCTGGTCGTGTAGCGGATGCGCTCGATGCCGGGGATCTCGGCCACGTACTCGAGCAGCAGCGCGAAGTCCGCCAGCTCGGCGGTCTCGCCCATGCGCCCGCGGTAGGCGTTGACGTTCTGGCCGAGCAGCGTCACTTCCTTCACGCCGAGGTCCGCCAGCCCGGCGACCTCGGTCAGCACGTCCTCGAACGGGCGCGAAACCTCCTCGCCGCGGGTGTACGGCACCACGCAGTAGCTGCAGTACTTCGAGCAGCCTTCCATCACCGACACGAAGGCGCTCGGCCCTTCGCGGCGCGCCGGCGGCAGGTGGTCGAACTTCTCGATCTCCGGGAAGCTGATGTCGACCTGCGGCCGCCGCTGCTGCGTGCGCCGCGCGATCAGGTCGGGCAGGCGGTGCAGCGTCTGCGGGCCGAACACCACGTCGACGTAGGGCGCCCGCTCGACGATTGCCGCGCCCTCCTGGCTCGCGACACAGCCGCCGACGCCGATCAGCACCCCCTTGTCCTTCAGGTGCTTGACGCGGCCGAGGTCGCTGAAGACCTTCTCCTGCGCCTTCTCGCGCACCGAGCAGGTGTTGAACAGCACCAGGTCGGCCTGTTCCACGTCATCGGTCTTCTCGTAGCCGGCGGCCGCGTGCAGCACGTCGACCATCTTGTCCGAGTCGTACTCGTTCATCTGGCAGCCAAAGGTCTTGATGAAGACCTTCGGCGCGGTCTTGCCCGTCATGGCGTTCTCCCGGGGAACGTCAGGGCTTGGACCAGGCCTGCGCGACCGCATCGAAGCGCCAGCTGCCCGCTTCCTTCGCGCTGGTCGGCCACGGCTTCTTCGCCGCCTCGGCCTCGCTCAGGATCCAGACCTCGCGCAGCAGGCCCTGCGGGTCGACCGTGTAGTGCACCAGGAACTTCTGCCCGGCCAGCGACGCGGGCATCTTGACCAGGTTGTCGATGCCGCGCACCCGGGCGCCGGCACCCAGGCGCGCCGCCTGCCCGTTGATCTGCACGTCGGGTGCGGCGCCGACGACCAGCTCGCCGCGCAGTGCGTCGGCGGGGAAGTGGCGCAGGGACTGGGCGGACGCGCCCATGGCGAAAACGGCCGCGAACGCGGCGATGAGACAGCGGAACATGGTGTAGATCCAGTGGCTGCGAGGAAACCGCGATTCTATCGGCCACCCCCGGGCGCCGACGGCCCGGTCTCCCCTTGTGCCGCGGCGCGTTCGAGCAGGAACTCGCGCTCGCGGGCGTTGCGTGCCAGGGCCGCCGCACGCTCGAACTCGGCGCGCGCCTCGCTGCGGCGCCCGAGCCGGGCCAGCAGGTCGCCGCGCACGCTGGGCAGCCAGTGGTAGCTCTGCAGGGCCGGCACCTCGCGCAGCGCGTCGACCAGCGCGAGCCCCTCCGCCGGGCCGAAGGCCATCGCGACCGCGACCGCGCGGTTGAGCTCCACCACCGGTGACGGCGACACCTGCGCCAGCGCGTCGTACAGCGCGACGATGCGCGGCCACTCGGTGCGCTCGGCGACCGGCGCGCGCGCGTGGCAAGCGGCGATCGCAGCCTGCAGCGCATACGGGCCGAGCCCGCCGCCGAGCGCCTCGGCACGCTCGAGCGCCACCAGGCCACGGCGGATCAGCAGGCGGTCCCAGCGCGTGCGGTCCTGCTCGAGCAGCAGCACCGGCCGCCCCTGGGCGTCCAGCCGGGCGGCGGCGCGCGAGGCCTGCAGCTCGAGCAGCGCCACCAGGCCGTGCACTTCGGACTCGTCCGGCGCCAGCCCGGCGAGGATGCGCGCCAGGCGCAGCGCCTCGTCGCAGAGTTCCGTGCGCATCCAGTCGTCACCGGCCGTGGCGGTGTAGCCCTCGTTGAAGATCAGGTAGATCACCTCGAGCACCGAGGCGAGCCGGGCCGCCAGCGCGTCGCCGCGCGGCAGCTCGAACGGCACGCGCGCCTCGGCCAGCGTGCGCTTGGCGCGCACGATGCGCTGCGCGACGGTCGGCTCCGCCACCAGGTAGGCGCGCGCGATCTCCTGCGTCGTCAGCCCGCCGAGCAGGCGCAGCGTCAGCGCGACCCGGGCCTCGGTCGAGAGCACCGGGTGGCAGGCGGTGAAGATCAGGCGCAGCAGGTCGTCGCCGATCACGTCGGCACGGGCCGCGTCCAGGCCGTCGACGAAGTCCGGCACGACCAGCGCCTCCTGGGCCTCGAGGTCGTGGCCGATCTCCTCGTGCTTGCGCGCCAGCATCTGCTGGCGGCGCAGGTGGTCGAGCGCGCGATGCTTCGCGGTGGCCATCAGCCAGGCGCCCGGGTTGTCCGGCAGGCCCTCGGCCGGCCAGTGCTCGAGTGCCGCGACGAGCGCGTCCTGCGCGAGTTCCTCGGCCAGACCGACGTCGCGGGTCAGGCGGGCGACGCCGGCAACGATCTTCGCCGCCTCGATGCGCCAGACCGCCTGCACGGCCTCGTGCGTGGGGCTGGTCGTCACGGCACGCTGTCGTTGGAGAAGCCGGGTTCAGACGAACAGCGCGCCACGTCCTTCACCGGACGGTCGACGAAGATCTGCTCGTGCATCGCCTGTTCTCCTGAGCGCTCAGCGGGCGGCCGCCGGCGCGATATCACGGAAGCGCCCGGCCGCCGCGCTGGGCCCGAAATCCTCCAGCTCGAACAGCTGCCGTATCTCGATCTCGCAGGCGGCGCCCTCGAACGGCGCCGGAAAGCGACGCGTCCACTCGAGCGCCTCTTCCCGCGAGCGCACCTGGATCAGCGTGTAGGCGGCCGCCAGCTCCTTTGTCTCGGGGAACGGGCCGTCCACCACCTGGCGCCGCCCGTCGGCGTCGAAGCGGATGCGCCAGCCCCTGCCGCTGGGCTGCAGTCCGGCCGCGTCCAGCAGCACGCCGGCGCGTGCCAGCTGCTCGTGGTAGTCCGCCATCGCGGCGGTCAGGGTCTCGCGCGGCAGCACCCCCGCCTCGCTGTCGGCGTTCGCCTTCACGATGATCATGTAGCGCATGGGTCGGGTCCTTTCCTTGGGGTCGGAGGCGCGGCGGCCGGCGGCGGCCGCGGGACTTCCTGCCTGCACGACGATCGGCGCGGGCGGACTTCGACAGGTGGCGCCTATTCGTAGCAGGGCCCGGTGGCCCGCACCTCGACGTCGCACCACTGCGCGGCCGGGCAGCGCGCCGCGATCGCGAGAGCCTCCTCGCGGCTGTCGCAGTCGAGCAGGAAGAACCCGCCGACCATCTCCTTGGCCTCGGCAAACGGCCCGTCGAGCACCTGTGCACGGCCGCCGCGCACGCTGACGCGGGTCGCCTTGTCCTGCGACTGCAGCGACTCGACCGCGCGCAGCTTGCCCTCGGAGCGCAGCGCTTCCGCGAACCGGACCATGCTGTCGAAGGCCTCGTGGCCCTCGGCCGCGGTGCGCGTGGCGCGCTGGCCGACCGGCTCGACGATCAGCAACATGTAGGACATCGTCACCTCCAGTGTCGAAGGGGCGACGCTAACGCAAAACGGGCTGGGCGCTGCGGGTGGGGTGGCCGCCGCCGCGGGAGCCCCGATCTCGACGCCCGCCCGGCAGAAAAGAAGCGCCTCGGCCAATGAAAAGGCTTGCAGGTCGCTGAACCTGCAAGCCTTCTCGGTGTTGGTGGCGCTTCAGGGACTCGAACCCCGGACCTGCGGATTATGATTCCGTCGCTCTAACCGACTGAGCTAAAGCGCCTGAGCCCGCGATTATATCTGCGTCCGGGAGGTCGGGTCGTGCCAGGCCACCGCTCCCGAGATGTTCAGCTTCTTCAAGAAAAAGTCCCCCGCGCCCGCCGACGCCGCTCCCCAGGTTGCGCCTCAGCCCGCACCCGTGGACGCCGCATCCGCTGCCGCCGTGGTGGCGCCCGCTGCCCAGGTCGAGACTGCGCCGGAAGCCGAGCGCGCGAGCTGGTTCAGCCGCCTGCGGCAGGGCCTGCGCCGCACCGGCAGCGGCATCGCCCAGGTCTTCACCGGGACGCAGATCGACGACGCCCTGTACGACGAGCTCGAAGCCGCGCTGTTGATGGCCGACACCGGCGTGTCCGCCAGCGCGCACCTGCTGTCCGACCTGAAGCGACGCGTCAAGGACCGCAAGGCCACCGATCCATCAGCCGTCAAGGCGCTGCTGGCCGACGCCATCACCGAACTGCTCGAGCCGCTGCAGCGCCCGCTCGTGATCGGCGAGCACCGGCCCACGGTGATCATGGTGGTCGGGGTCAACGGGGCGGGCAAGACCACCAGCATCGGCAAGCTCACGCGCCATCTGGCCGACGGCGGGCAGAAGGTGCTGCTGGCCGCGGCCGACACCTTTCGCGCAGCGGCGCGCGAGCAGCTGGCCGTCTGGGCCGACCGCAACCGGGTCGAGATCGTCGCGCAGGCGGGCGGCGACCCGGCGGCCGTCACCTTCGATGCCGTGGTGGCGGGCAAGTCGCGCGGCTGCGACGTCGTGATCGCCGACACCGCCGGTCGCCTGACCACGCAGGCGCACCTGATGGACGAGCTGAAGAAGATCCGCCGCGTGATCGGCAAGGCGCAGGAAGGCGCCCCGCACGAAGTGCTGCTGGTCGTCGACGGCAACACCGGCCAGAACGCGCTGGCGCAGGTGCAGGCCTTCGACGCGGCGCTGCAGCTGACGGGGCTCGTGATCACCAAGCTCGACGGCACCGCCAAGGGCGGCGTGCTGGCCGCGCTGGCCTTGTGGGCGCGCTCGCGTGCGGCACCGCTGCCGGTCTATTTCATCGGCGTGGGCGAGAAGCTGGAGGACCTGCAGACCTTCGACGCGCGCGAGTTCGCGCGCGCGTTGCTCGACTAGGTGCTGCGCCGGCGCGCGCGTTCAGCGCTCGCGCTTGCCCTGCTGTAGCGGCGCCGGCCCCGAGTTGAAGTCGTCGAACCAGGTCGACGGTGGCGGTTCGCGGACCTCGATCATCTCGTCGCCGGAGGAGTCGCGGCCCGGCTCGTCCAGCGGCGTTGGCCGGGACGGGCGGACGCGGGTGTCGGCGATCGGCTCGGGCACCGGCGTGCCGGCTTCCGGGGCGGGCTTGCGGGGCATCACCATCTCGCGTGCCGCCTCGGTCGACGGCAGCGCGTTTTCGATCCAGACGTGCATCGGGATGCCGGCGGACCGGAGCACCCGGGCCATGCGCTGCTGGCGCTTGCGCCCGCGTTCGCTGAGCTTCTCGGCCGGGGGCTGGATCGTGATGACGGCCAGCACCTCGGAACTCATGTCGCACAGCACGAGGTCGGCGCACTGGTTGCCGAGCCGACGCAGCCATTCGGCGTAGGAGTGGCGTGTCGGCACCTTGAGGAATCGGGCGAGCGGCACCTGCGCCAGGATCATGTAGCCCGGCACGGCGCGCGACAGGATGTTGTAGCCCAGCCGCTCTGCCGAAGTCAGCACGCGCGTGGCGGTCGGCGGCCAGCCGGCCACCGTATCGATGCGGGCGTCGCTGCCGCGCGTGTCGGTCTTGCGGCTGCCGCGCTGACGCAGCCACAGCAGACCCAGCGCCGCCACGACGACGATCGCAACGATCAGCCACAGCTCCATTGCGTGTTCTCGCTCGTCCGGGGCCGCCTCAGCGCGGCCCGCCGGGCAGCTTCATGCCGCCCATGCGTTTCATCATCTTCATCAGCCCGCCGCCCTTCATCTTCTTCATCATGCCCTGCATCTGCTCGAACTGGTTCAGCAGGCGGTTCACCTCCTGCACCTGCACGCCGGCCCCGGCGGCGATGCGGCGCTTGCGGGTGGCCTTGATCAGCTCGGGCTTGCGCCGCTCCAGCGGCGTCATCGAGCAGATGATGCCTTCCATGCGGCGCACGTCGCGCTCGGCGCGGTCCATGTCGGCCTGGCCGAGGTTGGGCGACTTGCCGCCGGTCAGCTGGGTCGGCAGCTTGTCGATCAGGCCGGACAGGCCGCCCATCTTCTTCATCGACGAGATCTGCATCAGGAAGTCGTTCAGGTCGAAGGCGTCGCCGGCCTTGACCTTCTCGGCCAGCTTCTGCGCCGCCGCGACGTCGACCCCTTTCTGCACCTCCTCGACCAGCGCGACGATGTCGCCCATGCCGAGCACGCGGCCGGCATGGCGCTGCGCGTCGAAGACCTCCAGCCCGTCGATCTTCTCGCTGACGCCCGCGAACTTGATCGGGGCTCCGGTCACCTGCCGCACCGACAATGCCGCGCCGCCGCGCGAATCGCCGTCCATCTTGGTCAGCACGATGCCGGTCAGCGGCAGTGCTTCCTTGAAGGCCCGGGCCGTGTTGATCGCGTCCTGGCCCTGCATCGCATCGACGACGAACAGCGTCTCGACCGGCCTCAGCGCGGCGTGCAGCTCGGCGATCTCCTTCATCAGCGCCTCGTCGATCGCCAGACGGCCGGCGGTGTCGACGATCAGCACATCGAAGTAGTGGCGCCGCGCGTGGTCCAGCGCGGCCAGCGCGATCGCGAGCGGCTGGTCGGCGGCGTTCGACGGGAACCATTCGGCACCGGCCTGCTTCGTCACCGTCTTCAACTGCTCGATGGCGGCGGGGCGGTAGACGTCCGCCGAGACGGTCAGGACCTTCTTCTTGCGCTTGTCGATCAGGTGGCGTGCGAGCTTCGCCGTCGTCGTGGTCTTGCCGGCGCCCTGGAGGCCGGCCATCAGGATCACCGCCGGCGGCTGCGCGGCCAGGTCGATGTCGGCCGGCGGCTTGAGCGCGCCGCTCGCCGGGTCCGACTCGCCCATCGTCGCCGCCAGCTCGCGGTGCACGATGCCGACCAGCGCCTGGCCGGGTGTCAGCGAGCCGACGACCTCGGCGCCCAGCGCCTTCTCCTTGACCCTTGCGATGAAGTCGCGCACCACCGGCAGCGCCACGTCGGCCTCGAGCAGGGCCACGCGCACCTCGCGCAGCATCTCCTGCACGTTGCTCTCGGTGATGCGCGCCTGGCCGCGCATCGTCTTGACGACGCGGCCGAGGCGTTCGGTGAGGGTGGAGGCCATGAGGCGGCGCGATCCGTCGGGCCGAAGCCCGCGGGGAGCGAAAGTACACTGTGAGAATGATTCTATCGTTCGCCCCCGGCGACACGGGCGCGACCGCCTCGGCTCTGACTCTCGGGCTGCCCACCTTGATGGCGCTGGCGGCTTACCTGGCCGCCGCATCGGCGGGCGAGCGATTCGCCGCGGTGCTGCGCATCGCGCTGGTCGCGGGCTGGCTGGCCCACGCGGTGGCCATCGTGGTCGACACCGCCGGGGTCGGCACGTCGCATCTCGGTGCGCGGTTCGGCTTCGCCCCGGCGCTCTCGGTGACGATCTGGCTGGTGCTCGCGGTGTACGGGATCGAGAGCCGCTTCGTGCCGCTGCCTGGCGTGCGGCGTGCGCTCGCCTGGTTGGGCGCGGCCACCGTGGTGCTGGCCTGGGCTTTCCCCGGGGAGCTGCGGCCGCATGCGCTGTCGCGCTGGGCGCCGCTGCACTGGGTGCTCGGCATCGCGTCGTACGGCCTGTTCGGCGCGGCGGTGCTGCACGCGGCGATGCTCAATCGCGCCGAGCACCGCCTGCGCCAGCATGCCCCGGCCGCCGAGAAGGTCTTGCCCGCCGGCATGCCGCTGCTGCGTCTGGAGCGCCTCACGTTCCGTTTCGTGGCCGCCGGCTTCGTCGTGCTGTCGCTCACGCTGCTGCTGGGGGCGTGGTTCGCGAGTCCGTGGCGCTGGGACCACAAGACGGTGTTCTCGATGCTCGGCTGGCTGGTGTTCGCGGGACTGCTCGCCGGGCGGCGTGCGTTCGGCTGGCGCGGGCCGCGCGCCACGCGCTGGCTGTATGCCGGTGCCGGGCTGCTGCTGCTCGCGTACGTCGGGTCGCGCTTCGTGCTGGAGGTGCTCCTGCAGCGGCCTCCTCCCGGGTGATGGAGCGACGATGAAGTACCTGCTGCTGCTGGTCGCCGTGCTGGTGCTGCTTTGGCTGCTGCGCGGCTCGCGGCGCGGCGAACCGCCTCCGCCGCCCGCGGCTCCGGGCGAAAGCAGCGCACGCCCGGTGGTTGCCTGCCGCCATTGCGGCGTGCATCTGCCGCGCGATGAAGCGCTGCCCGGGCGTGGTGGTGTGTTCTGCGGCGAAGCGCACCGAGCCGAGTACGAGCGCCAGCACCCGGCGGGGTGAGCGCGGCCCCGGACGACGAAGCGGCATGAACGGATCCTCACGCACCGTCGAACGCCGGGTGGCCGAACGCCGTGCAGCGCGCCGTCGGCCGACCGCCGACGAATCGTGGTTCGGCGCGTTCGGGTCCGCCGACGACACCCAGATGGGCACCGACGACGCGGCGCCCACCAGCGGCCCGGTGCCGCTGGACACCGGCGAGGCGCCGCCCAGCTCGACCTTCGACTCGCGACTGTTCTCGCGCCAGGCCGAGCGCATCGTCAGTGCCGGGCAAACCGCCTTCGACCGGATCTTCCGCACCTTCGTCGGTGCGCGCGCGGCGCTTGGTGTTGCGCTGGTGCTGGCGCTGGCCGCCACCGGGCTGTTCGGCAACCGGCCGTCACTGCCCGCGGCGCTGGTGTCGGTGGCCTACGGTTCGCTGGCGCTGGCGATGTGGCTGCTGCCGAATCGCCGCACCGTCGAGCCGAAGGCGCTGGCCAACGTGTGGAATCCCCTCTGGCTCGCGACCATCGGTGTGGACCTGGTGTGCTTCAGCGCGCTTCACCTGCTGACCCCGGGGTCCAGCCTCAACTACGTCGCGTTGCTCGTGCTGCCGGTCCTGATGGCCGGCGTACTCACGCCGCGGCTGCAGGCCCTGGGGACGGCAGCGCTGGTCGCGCTGATCTTGTTCATCAGCGCCTGGCTGGTGGTGCTCGCGGGCGGCAACATGACGCAGCTGCTGACGCAGGCCGGGCTGGCCAGCGCCGGCTTCTTCGTCATCACCGTGCTTGCCGGCGAACTGGCCGGTCGCCTGGCGCGCGAGGAACTCACCGCGCGCGGCAACATGGAGATGGCGCGCCAGCAGGCGGCGCTGAACCGGCTGGTCATCGAGGAGATGCAGGACGGCGTGCTGGTGGTCGACCGCCGCGGTCGCGTGCGCGCAGCCAACCCGGCTGCGCGCCGGCTGCTCGCGCCGGAGGGTCTGTGCCGCCCGGCGCCGTTCCAGCTGCGCGGCGTCGACGCCTGGCGCCAGCTGGTGGCGACGGTCGAGCGGGCGTTCCTGGAATCGACCTGGCCCGAGGCCGGCCGGGATGTCGCGCTCGAGTTCGCTCCCGGCTCCACCCGCACGCTGCGCGCGCGCGTCCGCTTCACGCGCCAGCGGGCGGCCCAGGCCAGCGAGGAATTCTGCGTGCTGTTCCTCGAGGACGTGCGCAACATGCAGGCGCGCAGCCGCCAGGAGAAGCTGGCGGCCATGGGACGCGTCTCGGCCGGCATCGCACACGAGATCCGCAATCCCCTGGCCGCCATCGCCCAGGCCAACGCGCTGCTGGCCGAGGATGCGACCGACCCGGCGCAACGCCGCCTGATGCGGATGGTGGCCGACAATGTCGAACGGCTCAAGCGCATCGTCGACGACGTGATGGAGGTGGCCCCGGGCCAGCCGTCGGAAGACGTCGTGATCGATGCCACCGCCCAGGTGGCGGCGGTCTGCAGCGACTGGGCCCGCTCGGCCGGCGTGCCGCTCGGCGAGCGCAGCGTGCTGCGCGTGGAACTGCCGGGCGAGCCGCTCGGCGTCGCGTTCGATGCAGAACATCTGCGCCGGGTGCTCGTGAACCTGCTGGACAATGCCCGCCGGCACGCGAGCGGCAAGCCCGGCGCGATCCTGTTGCGGCTCGAGGCGCGCGATGCCGGGAGGGCCTTCCTCAGCGTGGCGAGCGACGGCGACCCGATCCCGCCGGACGTCGAGCGTTACCTGTTCGAACCGTTCTTCTCGACACGCAGCCGCGGCACCGGACTGGGCCTGTATATTTGCCGCGAGCTGTGCGAGCGCTACGGTGCGAGCATCGACTACCGGGCGCGGCCTGGCGGCGATGCGCACAGCAACGAGTTCTTCGTGGTGATGCGCCAGCTGCCGCTGGCCGACAACGAGGCACGACTGCATCTGAGCCCATGACATCGGCCTCCCACTTCAGCCTCCTCGTCGTCGACGACGAACCCGATCTGCGCACGCTGTACGAACTGACCCTGCTGCGCGAGGGCTACGACGTCGAGACGGCCGGCAGCGTCGAGGAGGCGCTGCTGCATCTGAAGGACCGCACCTACAGCGCGCTCATCACCGACATGCGTTTGCCCGACGGCACGGGCCTCGACCTGCTGCGCAAGCTCGAGGAGACCGGGCGGCGCGAGAAGGCGATCGTGATCACCGCCTACGGATCGGCGGAGAACGCCGTCGAAGCCTTGAAGGCCGGGGCCTACGACTACCTGACCAAGCCGGTCGACCTGAAGCAGTTCCGCGCCGTGATCGCATCGGCGCTCGGGCGCGGCGGCCCGGTCCCGACGATGGACCCGGCCTCGCTGCCGTCCGAGAACGGCGCTCCCCCGGCCGCGCGGCCGGCGCGCGCCGCCGCGCCGCCGCCGGCGCCGGTCAGCCAGGCGCTGCGCCGCATGGCCGGGCAGTCGGCCGCGATGCTGCAGGTTCGTGCGCTGGTCGAGAAGGTGGCCCGCAGCATGGCGCCGGTGCTGGTGCACGGAGAGTCGGGTACCGGCAAGGAACTCGTCGCCCGTGCGATCCACGAGGTCAGCGCACGTGCCGGCCAGCCGTTCATCGCGGTGAACTGCGGCGCGATCCCCGAGCAGCTGCTCGAGGCGGAGTTCTTCGGCTACCGCAAGGGCGCGTTCACCGGCGCCGCGGAGGACCGTGAAGGCTTCTTCCAGGCCGCCAACGGCGGCACGCTGTTCCTGGACGAAATCGGCGACCTGCCGCTGTCGATGCAAAGCAAGCTGCTGCGATCGATCCAGGAACGCTCGGTGCGCCCGGTCGGCGCCGTCAGCGAGCAGCCGGTCAACGTGCGCTTGCTCAGTGCGACCCACAAGGACCTGGGCGCGGAGGTGCATGCCGGCCGCTTCCGGCAGGACCTGTACTACCGGCTGAACGTGATCCAGATCCGCGTGCCGCCGCTGCGCGAGCGCCTGGAGGATCTGGTGATGATCAGTGACCGGGTGCTGGAGCGCATCGCGCAGGACGCCGGCGTGTCCCAACCGCCACGGCTCACGCGCGAGGCGCTCGCACACCTGTCGCGCTATTCGTTCCCGGGCAACGTGCGTGAGCTCGAGAACCTGCTGCACCGGGCGGTCGCGCTGTCCGGCGGCGACACGATCGGCGTGTCCGACCTCGGCCTGCCCGACATGCTGGTTTCGGAAGGCTACGAGCCGGACACGGCCGACCTGCTGGTGCCCGCGGCGCTCGCGGAGGCGCCGCTCGCCGTGGCGTCGGTGATGCCTGCGGAAGAGCCCCTGCCGAGCGACCTGGCGGCCTATCTGGACGAGGTCGAACGCGACATCCTGGTGCGTGCGCTCGAGCGGCATCGCTTCAACCGCACCGCTGCCGGGGCGAGCCTCGGGCTGTCGCTGCGGCAGATGCGCTACCGGATGGCCCGGCTGGGCGTCAACGTTGGTGGCGATGCCGGCGGGATCGATCGCGAGTCCGGCACGGCGGAGTGAGTGCCGTGCGGCGTGCGGCAACCGAGGCGCCACGCTGGCGCCATGGATGGTGGTCCGGCGCCCGCCGCGTCGACTCGCCGAACCAGGGCTTGCGTCCCGATGGCGTGGCCGTGGACCTGGTGGTGATCCATTCGGTCAGCCTGCCGCCGGGCCGTTTCGAAGGCGATGCCGTCGAGCGGCTGTTCACCAATCGGCTCGACTGGGACGAGCATCCGTACTACGCGCAGATCCGTGGCCTCGAGGTGTCGGCGCACTTCTTCGTGCGCCGCGATGGCCGCCTGCTGCAGTTCGTGTCCTGCGACCGTCGTGCCTGGCATGCCGGACGTTCGAGCTGGCGCGGCCGCGACAACTGCAACGACTACTCGATCGGCATCGAGCTCGAAGGGTTGGAGGGCGGCGCTTTCGAGGCGCCGCAGTATGCGGCCGTCGCGGCCCTGTTGCCGGCGCTGGCGCGCCGCTATCCGTTGCGCGCGGTGGTCGGTCACGAGCACGTGGCTCCGGGCCGCAAGGCCGATCCAGGTGCGGGCTTCGACTGGTCGCGGTTGAGAACCCTCGCGTCGGCAGCGGACTGGGACTTTCCCGAGATGTGAGCCGATGCAACGGCCCGGCGGGCGTGGTCGACGGGTCGTCCGCCTAACAACGGCGCGGCTTTGGGCCCGATCGGTGCGATGCGCCGGGACACTACCGCTAGTGCTTGAACCCGCCAGCGGCCCCAGATATAGTGTGCCGTCGTGCTATTCTCCGCGCCCGCTCGAGACCTGATTCCGTCGCCACGACGCGCATCGCCGACTGCGGTCCGACCCACCACGCCACCCACGCTCCCAGCCCAGACATGACCATCCCGACGCCCGCTGCGCCTCACCAAGGGGAATCCATGCAAGCCGTTTCGCCTTCGACGATGTCCATGCAACCGACCCCGCGCAGCGCCACCGGCGCCGCCGCTGCAGTGTCGGCGTTCCAGGGTTACCAGATCATCCGCCGCAATGGTGCAGTGGTCGCGTTCGAGCCGAACAAGATTGCGGTGGCCCTGATGAAGGCCTTCCTCGCGGTGCACGGGACGCAGGGCGCCGCGTCCGCCAGTGTCCGCGAGACCGTGGACAGCCTGACCGAGTCCGTCGTGCGCGGGCTGCTGCGTTCGCGGCCCGGTGGCGGCACCTTCCACATCGAGGACGTGCAGGACCAGGTGGAACTCGGCCTGATGCGGGGCGGGCACCACGAGGTGGCGCGTGCCTACGTGCTGTACCGCGAGCGGCGCTCGCAGGAGCGTGCGCGTTCCGGACAGAGGTCGGAGCCGGTCGAGCCGGCCCTGCATGTGACCGACGGCGGCCAGCGCGTGCCGCTGGATCTCGGCCGGCTGCAGGCGCTGGTGGAGGCGGCCTGTTCCGGCCTGGGCGCCGAGGTCAAGGCCGAGCCGGTGCTGGCCGAGACGCGTCGCAATCTGTACGACGGCGTGCCGATCGACGAGGTCTACAAGGCCGCGATCCTCGCCGCACGCACGCTGATCGAGAAGGATCCAGGCTACACCCGCGCGACGGCGCGGCTGCTGCTGCACACGATCCGGCGCGAGATCCTGGGCGAGGAGGTCACGCAGGCCGAAATGCCGGCGCGCTACGTGGACTACTTCCCGCAGTTCGTCAGGAAGGGTGTGCAGGCGGAACTGCTGGACGAGAAGCTGCTGCAGTACGACCTCGCGAAGCTCGGTGCGGCACTGAAGGCCGAACGCGACCTGCAGTTCGACTACCTCGGCCTGCAGACCCTTTACGACCGCTACTTCCTGCACGTGCACGAGCAGCGCATCGAGATGCCGCAGGCCTTCTTCATGCGCGTCGCCATGGGCTTGGCACTCAACGAGATCGACCGCGAGGCGCGCGCGATCGAGTTCTACGAGGTGCTGTCGACCTTCGACTTCATGAGCTCGACGCCGACGTTGTTCAATTCCGGCACGCAGCGCTCGCAGCTGTCGAGCTGCTACCTGACGACGGTCTCGGACGACCTCGAAGGCATCTACGAGGCGCTGAAGGAAAACGCGCTGCTGTCCAAGTTCGCGGGCGGGCTCGGCAATGACTGGACGAACGTGCGCGCGCTCGGCAGCCACATCAAGGGCACGAACGGCAAGAGCCAGGGGGTGGTGCCGTTCCTGAAGGTCGTCAACGACACCGCGGTGGCGGTGAACCAGGGCGGCAAGCGCAAGGGCGCGGTGTGCGCCTACCTCGAGAGCTGGCACCTCGATCTGGAGGAGTTCCTCGAGCTGCGCAAGAACACCGGCGACGACCGGCGCCGCACCCACGACATGAACACCGCGAACTGGATTCCGGACCTGTTCATGAAGCGCGTGATGGAAGGCGGCGAGTGGACGCTGTTCTCGCCGTCGACCTGTCCGGACCTGCACGACAAGTTCGGTCAGGCCTTCGAGGAGGCCTACCTGCGCTACGAGGAGAAGACCCGCAGCGGCGAGCTCAAGCTCTTCAAGCGGATGCCGGCCAAGGACCTGTGGCGCAAGATGCTCTCGATGCTGTTCGAGACCGGGCATCCGTGGATCACCTTCAAGGACGCCTGCAACGTGCGCTCGCCGCAGCAGCATGTCGGCGTCGTGCACTCGAGCAACCTGTGCACGGAGATCACGCTGAACACCAGCGAGACCGAAATCGCGGTCTGCAACCTGGGCTCGGTGAACTTGGCGCACCACCTGAAGGACGGTGCGATCGACCAGGCCAAGCTGAAGAAGACGGTGGCCACGGCGATGCGCATGCTCGACAACGTCATCGACATCAACTACTACGCCGTCAAGAAGGCGCGCGATTCGAACCTGCGGCATCGCCCGGTCGGGCTGGGCATCATGGGGTTCCAGGATGCGCTGCACGAGATTCGCGTTCCCTATGCGTCGCAGGAGGCGGTGGAGTTCGCCGACCGCTCGATGGAGGCGGTCTGCTACCACGCCTACTGGGCCTCGACCGAGCTGGCGCAGGAGCGCGGGCGCTATTCGAGCTACCGGGGTTCGCTGTGGGACCGCGGCATCCTGCCGCAGGACTCGCTGGACCTGCTGGCGCAGTCGCGCGGCGGCTATGTCGAGATCGACCGCAGCAGTGCGATGGACTGGGACGCGCTGCGCCAGCGCATCGGCGCCTATGGCATGCGCAACTCCAACTGCGTGGCGATCGCGCCGACCGCGACGATCTCCAACATCATCGGAGTCAGCGCGTCGATCGAGCCCTCGTTCGGCAACCTGTCGGTGAAGTCCAACTTGTCGGGCGAGTTCACGGTGCTCAACGAGTACCTGGTGCGCGACCTGAAGGCGCTCGGCCTGTGGGACGACGTGATGGTCATGGATCTCAAGCACTTCGACGGTTCGCTGCGCCGCATCGACCGCGTGCCCGAGGATCTGAAGTCGCTGTACGCCACGGCGTTCGAGATCGAGACGCAGTGGCTCGTCGAAGCGGCCGCGCGACGGCAGAAGTGGATCGACCAGGCGCAGTCGCTGAACATCTACATGGCCGGCGCGTCGGGCAAGAAGCTCGACGAGACCTACAAGCTCGCGTGGACGCGCGGACTGAAGACGACCTACTACCTGCGCACGGTCGGTGCGACACACGCCGAGAAGTCCACCGTGAAGGCGGGACAGCTCAATGCGGTGTCGAGCACGGCGGGCCTGAGCGACATGGCGGCGTCGCAGGACGAAGTGAAGTTCTGCGCGATCGACGATCCCACGTGTGAAGCCTGTCAGTGACGCGGCGATGCGTGCATGGCACGCATCGATTCGATGCGAGGCAGCAACAAGCACTCGATGCAAAAGTCAATAAGTACTTGGTGTTCTCGCGCAACACTCGGATAATTCGAACGTTCAGGAAGTGACCATGCTTGTTTGGGAAGACGAGGCCAGACCTTCGAGCGCTTCAGTTGCGCGGCTTGCGCCGGTTCAGCCGTCCGCGATGGCGCCGCAGTCTCAATCCACTGCGGGAGTGGTGAAGACGAGCGCCGCAGCGGTGAGTCAACGTCGGGTGGTCGCCGCTGACAAGCGGATCATCAACGGGCAGACGGACGTCAATCAACTGGTCCCATTCAAGTACAAGTGGGCCTGGGAGAAGTACCTCGCGACCTGCGCGAACCACTGGATGCCGCAGGAAGTGAACATGTCGCGCGACATCGCGACATGGAAGGATCCGAACGGACTGACCGAGGACGAGCGGCGCATCGTCAAGCGCAATCTCGGCTTCTTCGTCACGGCGGATTCCCTCGCGGCCAACAACATCGTGCTGGGGACCTACCGGCACATCACCGCGCCGGAGTGCCGCCAGTTTCTGCTGCGGCAGGCGTTCGAAGAGGCCATCCACACCCACGCCTACCAGTACATCGTCGAGTCGCTGGGTCTCGACGAGAGCGAGATCTTCAACGCCTACCACGAGGTGGCGTCGATCCGCGACAAGGATGAGTTCCTGCTGCCGTTCATCGAGCAGATCATGGATCCAGCCTTCCACACCGGGACGCCAGACAGCGATCGCAAGCTGCTCGAGTCGCTGATCGTGTTCGCCTGCCTGATGGAAGGTCTCTTCTTCTATGTGGGCTTCACGCAGATCCTCGCGCTCGGCCGTCAGAACAAGATGACCGGTGCGGCGGAGCAGTACCAGTACATCCTGCGCGACGAGTCGATGCACTGCAATTTCGGCATCGACCTGATCAACCAGATCAAGCTGGAGAACCCGCAGCTCTGGACCACCGAGTTCAAGGCCGACATCAAGGCCCTGTTCCTGAAGGCGGTGGATCTCGAATACCGGTACGCCGAAGACACCATGCCGCGCGGCGTGCTCGGCATGAATGCCTCGATGTTCAAAGGTTATCTGCGCTACATCGCGAACCGGCGTGCGATGCAGATCGGCCTGGAGGCGCTCTTCCCGAACGAGGAGAACCCGTTCCCGTGGATGAGCGAGATGATCGACCTGAAGAAGGAGCGCAATTTTTTCGAGACGCGCGTCATCGAGTACCAGTCCGGAGGGGCGCTGTCCTGGGATTGATCCCGGCAGTTCTCCGTGCGGACGGCGCGATGCCGTCGCGAGATCAAGATTCGCGGACCGAGATGTCCTGGCCAAGAACAGGATGCCGGCCCGTTCCCTGTTCGTCGGATCGCGGCGCCCCTCCTGGGCAGTTGCGGGCGGCGAATAACCGAGGAGCCATCGACTGTCGGCTCTGCGGTTTTTTCTCAACTTGATCAAGGAGAACTGTGATGGCAACTGCGAAGAAGGCGGCGGCGAAGAAGGCCCCGGCGAAGAAGGCGGCGGCGAAGAAGGCGCCGGCGAAGAAGGCGGCAGCCAAGAAGGCCCCGGCGAAAAAGGCGGCGGCGAAGAAGGCCCCGGCGAAGAAGGCGGCAGCCAAGAAGGCGCCGGCGAAGAAGGCGGCGGCCAAGAAGGCCCCGGCGAAGAAGGCGGCGGCGAAAAAGGCCCCGGCGAAGAAGGCCGCGGCCAAGAAGGCCCCGGCGAAGAAGGCGGCGGCCAAGAAGGCCCCCGCCAAGAAGAAGCCGGCGGCGAAGAAGGCTGCAGCGAAGAAGGCCGCCCCCGCGGCACCGGCTGCGCCCGTTGCCAAGACGGCGTTGAGCCCTCAGGCCGCTTGGCCTTTCCCGACGGGCACGAAGCCCTGACAGGGGCGCGGTGGCGGAGGTCGGGCAATCCGCCGCCTCCGCCACCGCAACGGTTTTCAGCTCAAACCCACCAGCTCCGGCGGAGCTGGATGGTTCTGTCCTCCTCGATGGGCAATCTTGAGCACACCCAGCCGGTTGCCCAGATCGACGCACCGACCGAGGGGCCACCCCCGCTCCAGACCGTACAGCAATGCGGCACGGAACGCGTCGCCGCACCCCGTCGGATCGACCTCCTGCTCGGCCGGAATGCCGGGCACGTGATGCCTGGTTCCCGCGATCCAGAAGTCCGCGCCGTCCGCCCCCAGTGTCACGACGATTCCCTGCAGGTGCGAGGTCGACAGGTCTTCCAGACTCGCGCCGGTGCGATCGCACAGCATGCGGGCTTCGTAGTCGTTGACCGCCACCCAGCTGGCGAGCGACAGGAAGCGGCGCAATTCGGACGCATCGAACATCGGCAGCCCCTGCCCAGGATCGAAGATGAACGGAATGCCGGCGGCGGCCAGTTGCTCGGCGTGCTGCAGCATCGCCTCTCGTCCGTCGGGGGCCACGATGGCCACCTTGAGATTGCGGCCGGTCGGCACGACGGTCAGGTGAGCCGACTGCATGGCGCCCGGATGGAACGCGGTGATCTGGTTGTTGTCCTGGTCGGTGATGATGATGGCCTGCGCCGTGTAGCTGTCCTCGATCACGCGCACGTAGGCGGTTTCGACGCCCCATTCCTGAAGGCGCTGCAGGTAGTCCTGGCTGTCAGCGCCCAGTGTCGCCATGATCACCGGTTCGCCCCCCAGCAGCCGCAGGTTGTAGGCGATGTTGCCGGCACATCCGCCGAACTCGCGACGCAGCGTCGGAACAAGAAAAGACACGTTCAGGATGTGAACCTGCTCCGGCAGGATCTGCTGCGCAAACCGGCCGGGAAAGTTGGTGATCGTGTCGTAGGCGAGCGACCCGCAGATCAGGGCTGGCATCGAAACTCCTGCAAGTGGTGGGAGAGCCGAGCGCGGTCGGCTCAGGGGTAGAAGATCTCGACCGTGTAGCCGGTGATCCGTGACGTGCCGGTGGACAGCGCTGCCAAGAGGTTCAGGTCCCCGCCCCCATCGATCTCATTCCTGCCCGCATTCAGATCGCCAGGGGACAACGCACGCCGAGCCACGAGCTCTCCGTTGGCGTCGGTCAGTGACAACTCGATCCAGGGTGCGGCAGCGACTGTCGTGCCCCGATTGCGCAGCACGACCGAGAGCCGGAACGACTCCGCCGAGCTACCGCGCGCCAAGGCAGTGCTTTCCACAACGATGTCCTCCAGGTGCCGTGGAGCCGCCAGCGTGCAGCCCACCACCTCGCACCAGGCATTCATCGGGGATCGGGCCGTCGGCCAGCGTGCGACCAGTTCGTCGCGCTGATGGTGGACCGCCTGCCCGCCGAGAAAGAGCGCCAGCAGCAGCACCAACAGGGCCAGCAGCTTGCGGGTGCGGGAGCTTTCCCAGCGGCGCGCGCGTTCGGCATCCCGAACGAATGTCGGCGACTCCGGACTGTCATCAACCGGCTCGCTCTCCGGCACAGTGGGATCGATCAGCAGGGGCGATCCGCTATCGTTGCCCGGAGTCTCGGAATCGAAGCGGGCGTCGGCGAATTCAGGCTCGCGGCGCTCCGCGCGGGTCAGCACGCCCAACGTACCGAAAGCCGAACGTCGACCACTGCCGAAGATCTGTTCGTCGATGCGGTCCACCAGCGACGGATCACTTTCCAGCGAATCGGCGCGCTCGTCGTCGGGCGCGGCGAGCCGGACATCCACGCCTTCGCCGGCCGCATGGGCCGCCGCCGAAGGGGATTCGGTCCATTCCGGCGGGGGATCGCGATCGAGGTCGAAGAGACCTTCGAGCGCGTTGAAAACCGAGTCGCAGCGCCCGCAACGAACCCAGCCTTCGGACACCTTGAGCTGGTCCTGCACGACGCGAAACACCGTGCCGCAGGACGTGCAACGTGTCGCGAGGCTCATGCGGGCATCATGCCATGGCCTCCGGCCCGTCCCGTTCCCCGCACATCAGCACCCAACCGTCCACCTCGTCGACCACCTCCAGCGGAAGCCAGGGGCCGTAAGCCGCCGCCACGTCGTCGGCCTGGCGGCGCAGGATGCCGGCCAGCACCAACTGCCCGCCACGGGCCACATGTCCGCACAACAGCGGTGCCAGCAGCTTGAGCGGTGCGGCGAGGATGTTGGCGAGCACGACACCGTACTCACCCTGGGCCAGTTCGGGTGCGCCACAGCGCAGTCGCACGCCGTTGGCGTCGGCGTTGGCCCGGGTCGCGTCGACGGCGGCCGGGTCGATGTCGACCGCGTCGATCTCGCGCGCGCCAAGCCGGCCCGCACCGATCGCCAGGATGCCCGAGCCGCACCCGTAGTCCAGCACGCGCCGCCGTGTAAGAGACAAACGCGGCGATTGCGTCGCGATCCAGCGCAGGCACATCAACGTGGTCGGATGCGTTCCGGTTCCGAAGGCCTGTCCGGGGTCGAGCCGGATCAGCGTGGCCGCGCCGGCCGGTGGCTCATGCCAGCTGGGCACGATCCAGAAGCCGGGCGACACCTCGACCGGCGGAAACTGCGACTGCGTCAGGCGAACCCAGTCCTGCTCCGCCACCTCGACCAGGCCCGTGAGGTGCACTTCCTGCGCCCAATCCTGGGCCAGCAGCACCGTGGCCGCCTCGGTGGCCGCCGCCTCCTGTTCGAACAGCGCCTTCAGTCCCGACCGCTGCCAACCTCTGCCGGGCGCTGGCAGGCCGGGCTCGCCGAACAGCGGGCGCTCGGCCTCCGTGTCGGCATCGGCGTCCTCGACGGAGACCGACAACGCGCCGAGTTCATCGATCAGCGCGTCCGACACCAACTCGACCAGCGGCTCGGGCACCAGCAACTGAAGCTCGACCACAGCGGACTCAGCGCTTGTGCTGGCTCATCCAGCCTTCGAGATAGTGGATGCTGGTGCCGCCCTCGACGAACTTCGCGTCCACCATCAGCTCGCGGTGCAGTGGGATGTTCGTCAGGATGCCCTCGACCACCGTTTCGGACAGCGCAATGCGCATGCGGGCGAGTGCCTGCTCGCGGGTGTCGCCATGCACGATGATCTTGCCGATCATCGAGTCGTAGTTCGGCGGCACGAAGTAGTTGGTGTAGGCGTGCGAGTCGACGCGCACCCCTGGCCCCCCGGGCGGGTGCCACATCGTGATGCGGCCCGGCGACGGCGTGAACTTGTAGGGGTCCTCGGCATTCACGCGGCACTCCAGCGCGTGGCCGCGCATCTGGATGTTGCGCTGCGTGAACGGCAGCTTCTCGCCCGCCGCGACGCGGATCTGCATCTGCACGATGTCGATCCCCGTCACCAGTTCCGTCACCGGATGCTCGACCTGCACCCGCGTGTTCATCTCGATGAAATAGAACTCGCCGTTCTCGTACAGGAACTCGAAGGTGCCGGCGCCGCGGTAGCCGATCTTCTTGCACGCCGCCGCGCAGCGGTCGCCGATCCGCTCGATCACCCGGCGGGGGATGCCCGGCGCCGGCGCTTCCTCGATGATCTTCTGGTGGCGCCGCTGCATCGAGCAGTCGCGCTCGCCCAGCCAGACGGCGTTCTTGTGCTGGTCGGCCAGCACCTGGATCTCGATGTGGCGCGGATTCTCGAGAAACTTCTCCATGTAGACCGCGGGGTTCGCGAACGCCGCCCCCGCTTCGGCCCGCGTGGTCTGGACGGCGTGGATCAGTGCGGCCTCGGTGTGCACCACCCGCATGCCGCGCCCGCCGCCGCCGCCGGCCGCCTTGATGATCACCGGGTAGCCGATGCTGCGGGCGATCCGGATAATCTCCTTCGGGTCCTCCGGCAGGGCGCCTTCGGATCCGGGCACGCACGGCACGCCCGACTTGATCATGGTCTGCTTGGCCGAGACCTTGTCGCCCATGATGCGGATCGACTCCGGTGTCGGGCCGATGAACGCGAAGCCGCTGCGCTCGACGCGCTCGGCGAAGTCCGCGTTCTCCGAGAGGAAGCCGTAGCCCGGGTGGATCGCCTCCGCATCCGTCACCTCGGCCGTCGAGATGATGGCCGGCATGTTGAGGTAGCTCTGTGCCGATGGCGGCGGGCCGATGCAGACCGCCTCGTCGGCGAGCTTCACGTACTTCGCGTCCCGGTCCGCCTCGGAATAGACGACCACGGACTTGATGCCTATCTCACGGCAGGCACGCTGGATGCGCAGGGCGATCTCCCCGCGGTTCGCGATCAGGATCTTCTTGAACATCGCAGGAAGGGCTCACTCGACCACGAACAGGGGCTGGCCGAACTCGACCGCCTGGCCGTTCTCGCACAGCACCTTGCTGACGGTGCCGTCGCGGTCCGCCTCGATCTCGTTCATGATCTTCATCGCCTCGATGATGCAGATCGGCTGACCGGCCTTCACCGTGTCGCCGACCTCCACGAACGGCTTGCCGCCGGGGCTCGAAGAGCGGTAGAAGGTGCCGACCATCGGTGACTTGACCGCGTGGCCCGTCTCCGCCGGAGGGGCGACGGCCGGGGCCGTCGCGGCCGCGGGCACTGCCGCCGGCGCGATTGCGGTCGGCGCGGCGACAACCGGTGCACTCACCGGCATGGCGGCCACGGCAACCGTGCGATCGGCCTTGACGATGCGGACCTTCCCCTCGGCCTCCGTGATCTCGAGTTCGGAGATGTTCGATTCGGACACGAGGTCGATCAGTGTCTTGAGCTTGCGAAGGTCCATGTTCACTCCAACGGGCTCGTGGCCCAGCGCTTCTTTCGTGGGGTCGCCCAGTTCGACCCTGATTTGCCGCCAACTTCGTCGTTGTCACGGCGAACGGCCGGCTTCTGAATTCGATTGTGTATTGCGAGCGCCCTCTCGGGGCGCTGCCTGACGGCGTATGGAGAGCTGTCCTCGATGCTGGACGCCTCTGGCGAGCGTCTGCGGAAACCGCCCCTTGGCTCAAGAAGAGCGCGACTTTACGCGATTTGCTTCAATTTGAAAGCAATTGACAAGGCGGCGCAATGGTGCTTGCGTCGGCTCAGCCGAGCGCCGCCCAGTGCGCCAGGTCCTGGTCGGAGAGCGCGCCGAGCTTGCGTTCCCGCACCCGGCCCGCCGCGTCGATCAGCACCGAGAAGGGCAGTCCGCCAGCCTCGTTGCCCAGCGACCGGGCCAAGTCCACGCCATTGAGCCCGGCCAATCCTACCGGGAAACCCAGTGGCCGGCGGAGCAGGAATTCTCGCACCGGTGTGGGGCTGTCGACGGCCAAACCCACGACCTGCCAGCGGCCGGCCTGATCGCGCTGGAAGCGGTCGAGCAGTGGCAATTCCTTGATGCAGGGTGCGCACCAGGTGGCCCAGAAATTGAGCAGGGTGGGGCGGCCGGTCAGCGCCGACATGAGCAGCTCGCCGCCCTCCGGACGCTCGAAGCGCAGCGTCCAGAAGTCAAGTGGAAGCGGCTTCTCGGAGGCGCTGAACTGCCACAGGCCGACGCCGGTGCCGAGCACCCCGGCCGCAGCCCCGATGCCGAGCACGAGCGTACGCCGCGTCATGCCTGTGCCTCCAGCCGCTGCAGGGCGGCGAGATCCCCGCGCTGCGACAGCCCGCGCGCATCCGGCCTGAGCGCGCCGCGCAGGTCGTCGTGATCGAGCACGCTCAGGTGCACGGTCACGAGCTCGCCCAGCTCGTCGCAGCGGCTCGTTACGGTCAGCACCTCGGCCTGATCGGTGCCGGGGCGGCTCTCGACTTCGTACGGGATGCCCCGATCGAGCAGCAGGATCTCGGCCTGCTTCGGGTCGTCGCAGAAGAGCTGCAGGTGCACGCTGGAGATACGCGTCGCGGTCCCGCGCCAGACCGCGCCGCACAGGTGCGGGCGCAGCGGCGCAAGCCGCTCCATCCAGCCCGCGGCCACGCGACGCAGCGCCGCGAGTTCGGCCGGCTGGGTGTCGGCACAGAAGAGGGCCAGGTGTTCGCGCACCGCGTCCTCGACCGCCAGGTTGTCGGGCAGTTCGGCCGGGCGCACTGCGTGCCGGACGAGCAGCTTGGCCGCCTTGCGCTTGGCGGGCCCGTACTCCATGCCTTCCTCGACAACCAGCCGGGCGGCCGCAGCGGCAATTTCGGCGGTCAGCGACATGCCACGATTCTAGGCAGCGGGGCAGAACCCCTGCCTAGGGCGGGTCCACCGCGCCCATGCGTGCGGCCACCGTCGCGGCGCGACCGACCACGTAGGCGGAGGCGGGCCGCTTCTCGAAGCGCTTGGGCGCCGGCAGCATCACCGCCAGCCGCGCCGCCTGCGTGACGCCGAGCGAACAGGCGTCGACGCGGAAGTAGTGCCGGGCCGCCGCCTGCGCGCCGAACAGACCCTCGCCCCACTCCACGTTGTTCAGGTAGATCTCCAGGATGCGCTGCTTGGACAGCAGGGCCTCGAGCATCAGTGTGATGACGAACTCCTGCCCCTTGCGGGCCAGGCTGCGTTCGCCGTCGAGAAACAGATTCTTGGCCAGCTGCTGCGTGATCGTGGAGCCACCGACGACCTTGGCCGGTGCCAGCGTCGGCGGGCGCGCGGCCGCGTTGCCCGCGCGCTTGCCGGCACGTCGCTCGAGCTGCTCGTTCAGCCGCTCCAGCCGGGCCTCCGCCCGCTGGTTGCGTTCCCAGGCCTTTTCGATCGCCTCCCAGTCGACACCCCCGTGCTCGGCAAAGCTCGAGTCCTCCGAGGCGATCACCGCTCGCTTCAGGCTCGGCGAGATCCGCTCGTAGTCGACCCACTCCTGCGACCACAGGATGCGGTGCTGCTCGACCAGCAGGCGCCATGCCTCGGAGCGCTGGAAGGTGGTCGACTGCGGATCGAGCAGCAGCATCGACGCGATGCGCAGCGCGAACCACAGCTGCAGCGCGAGCACGGCCAGCAGCAGCAGCGTCAGCAGCCGCCACGCCGCCGTCGCCACGCGCTTCATCACGCCAGCGCGTCCACCCGGGCACGCAGCGTCGCGAGAACCGCTGCGGTCTCGGGGGTGACGCCGCGCCACAGCGCGAAGGCTTCCGCCGCCTGCTCGACCAGCATGCCCAACCCGTCGCGTCCGCGGGCGCCGTGCGACTCGGCCCAGACGATGAACGGTCGCGCCGGCGGGCCGTACATCATGTCCAGCGCGAGCGTGCCGCTGGCCAGCACCGTCGGCGGGACCGGCACGGGCGCGCCCTGCAGGCTGGCGGCCGTGGCGTTGATGACGACATCGAACGCCGTTCCGGCGTCGGCGGGCAGCGTCGCGCGCAGGCGCGTCGCGCCGGCCACGTCGAGGTGCCGCTCGAGCAGTGCCTGCGCCTTCTCGAGCGTGCGGTTGGCGAGCACCAGTTCGGCCGGCTGCGCGGCCAGCAGCGGACCGAGCGCGCCGGACGCCCCGCCGCCGGCGCCGATCAGCAGCACGCGCCGGCCGGCCAGCGCCAGGCCAGCGTTGCGCTCGATGTCGTGCACGAGGCCGATGCCGTCGGTGTTGTCGCCCAGCCAGCCGTCGGCGTCGAAGCGCATCGTGTTGACCGCCCGCGCCAGCGCCGCCCGCGGCGTGTGGCGCGTGGCCAGCGCGAAGGCCTCGAACTTGAACGGCACCGTGACGTTGCAGCCGCACGCCGGCCCGGCGGCCGTGTCGACGACGAAGGCGCGCAGCGTCGCCGCGAAGCCGTCGAGCGGGCAGAGCAGGCGGCCGTAGTCGAGCGACTGGCCGGTCTGGCGCGCGAAGGCGGCGTGGATGGTCGGGGACTGGCTGTGCTCGACCGGGTTGCCGACGACGGCATAGCGGTCCACGGGGGGCATGGTCATTGGGCGTTGCTGAGCGTGGTCTCGAGACCGTCGTCGCGTGTGAAGCGGAAGCGCGAAGTGATGACGAGCTGATCGGCCTTGCGCCGCATCGCCGAAGTGAAGGGGCCGAACGGCGCCGCGGCCTTGACGATCGCGATGGCCCGGCGATCGAGCACCTTGGAGGAAGAGGGGCGCACCACCTCGGTCTCGAGCACTCGCCCCTCGGCGTCGACGGTGACGTTCATCACCAGTTCGCCATACAGCTTCTTGCCCTGGTACTCGGGGAAGTTGCGCGTGCCGCGGTCCTCGATCTTGCGGCGCAGCGCGTCGTAGTACAGCGCGTAGACCTCCTCGCGCGTCGACGGCCCGATGAAGCGCTTCTTCGGCCGCGCGTTCTCTTCGTTGATGCGCTTCTCGATCTCCGCCAGCAGCTCGATCAGCTGGCGCCGCCGCTCTTCCTGCGCGCGTTCCTCCGGCGTGCCCTGCTCCCGGCGCGGATCGGGCGGCGGCAGCAGCGCCAGCTCGCGCCGCATCTGCGCGAGCAGTTGCTGCTGCGTCTCCTGCAGCTGTTCGATCTGGCGGTGCGCGTCCTCGTTCGCGTCGCCGACCTGGATGGTCGCCGCCGGCGGCAACGGTGAGGTGGCGCGCCCGCGTTCGGCTTCGCCGCCGCCCTGCAGGTTGGCCTGCGCGATCGCCTGCGCCTGTGCCGGGGCCTCGCCGGAGCGCGTGTTGACGAGGATGACCTCCAGCGGCGTGTCCTTGAACACCCGGTTGAAGCCTTCCGGATCGACGAAGCGCACCCCCATCAGCGCGGCGTGTACGCCGAACGAGAACAGCAGCGCGAGCTGCAGCGTGGAGATCCGGCGGCGTCGACGGGCGGCCATGGCGTGTCAGCCTGCGGGCGAAGTGTCGGCCGCCGCGTCCGGCGCCGGTTCCTCGGCCACGTCGATGGCCAGCGTGAGCGTGCCGGCCGTCGCTTCCTCGCTCTCGGCCTCGTCGACCGGGGCATCGTCGGCTGGCGTGCCCGGGTCGTCGAGGCGGCGCAGCACGCTGGCATGCAGATCCAGCGTCAGCAGGTCCGTGCCGGTGACGCGCACGCGCACGCGCGCCCCGCGCGGCAGGCTCTCTGCGCCGAGCGCGCGGAACACCAGCGGCAGCGTCTCGGCACGCACCAGGCCGTCCTTCAGCACCGCGGCGTCGAGCTCGCCCAGGTCGTTCTGGGCCAGGTAGGTCAGGGTCCAGTAGCGTTCGATCGCGGACTGGAAGCCGTTGTACTCCGCGTAGGCCGCATCGAACGCCGAGATGATCGAGAACAGCGCCGCGTCCTTGGGCTTGAACGGCGCGGCGAGCGCCGCGGTGCGCCCATGGCGGGCGCACGCGATGATCTGCCACTGGTTCACCAGGTCGACATAGCGGCGCAGCGGCGAGGTGGCCCAGGTGTACTGCGCGACCCCCATGCCGGCATGCGGTGCCGGCTTGACGCCCATGCGCACCTTCACGCCGGGCAGCAGGCTGGCCTGGCTGCGGTAGATGCCCGGCACGCCGCATTCGGCGAGCCAGCCGCCCCAGGTGCTGTTGGCCAGGATCATCGCCTCGGCGACGATCAGGTCCAGCGGCGCGCCGCGCTGCCGCGTGCCGATCTGCACGGTCTCGTCGCCGCGTGGCTCGCTCACGGCGCCGTCGGCGCGTTCGAGGCGGAAGTTGTAGTCCGGGCGGTTGAAGGTCTCCGGCTTGCCGCGCACCACCTCGCGCCGCGCCTTCAGGTGCCGCGCGAGCCGGAACGAGAAGGCCAGTTCGGTGGCGAACGGGTAGTCGGCCGGCGCCGCGCCCGTCAGCGAGGCCTCGGTGATGACCGCGTCGAGCCGGTCATGCCGCAGGTTGGCGATGATCGGCACCCGCTCGAGCCGGGTCTCGCTGCTGCGTGGCTCCAGCGTCGCCTCGTCCAGCGTCACGTACAGCGAGACGGCCGGGCAGTCGCGACCTTCCGTCAGCGTGTAGGCCTGGACCACCTCGTCCGGCAGCATGGTCAGCTTCCAGCCCGGCATGTAGACGGTGGACAGGCGCTCGCGCGCCACCTTGTCCAGCGGCGACTCGGCGCCGATCGCCAGGCCGGGCGCGGCGATGTGGACGCCGAAGGTCACCGTCCCGCTGCCCAGACCCTGCACCGACAGCGCATCGTCGATCTCGGTGGTGGCCGAGTCGTCGATCGAGAACGCTTGCACCGCGGCCAGCGGCAGCGTCTCCTTGATCGGCGGGGCTGCCAGCGCCGGGAAGCCGGTGCCCTTCGGGAAGTTGTCGAACAGGAAACGCCGCCAGTGGAACTGGTACGGCGAGTCGATCGCGCCGGCGCCCTTCAGCAGTTCCAGCGGCGGCCGGCCGGAGGACTTGGCGGCCGCGACCACGGCCTTGTACTCCGGCGCGTTCTTGTCCGGCCGGAAGAGGATCTTGTAGAGCTGCTCGCGCACCGGCGCCGGGCACTGCCCGGCGGCCAGCTCGGCGACCCAGGCGTCGATCTGCGCGGCCACCTGCTTCTTGCGCTCGATGCCCAGCAGCGCGGCCTTGACGATCTCCTCGGGCGCCTTCTTGAAATGGCCCCGGC
The DNA here is from genome assembly GCA_019635485.1 of Piscinibacter sp. Lineage (GTDB taxonomy): Bacteria > Pseudomonadota > Gammaproteobacteria > Burkholderiales > Burkholderiaceae_C > Piscinibacter. Next base: position 137,021 of record JAHBZL010000003.1, read on the forward strand.
CGAGGCGGCGGAAGTAATGCGGCGCCTCGAACAGCCGGAACAGCGCGGCGGCCTGCTTCTCGACGCCGGCACCGGCTTCGAAGTAGTCGCGGGCGAGATCGGCGAAGCCGAACTCCTCCTCCGGCGCGAACTCCCAGGCGAGGTCCAGGTCGATGTCGGCCGCGAGGTCGCGCGCCGAGGCGATCAGCTCGGCCGGCTGCGGCCGCTCGAACTTCAGCAGGACGTTGGCCGCCTTGACCTTGACCCGCTTGCCCGAGTCCAGCTCGATCTGCAGCGAGCTTTCGGCCTCGGTCATCACGCGGCCGGCGTGGAACTTGCCGGCGTCCTCGAACAAAGCAAACATAGGGGGGCGATTGTCGCAACTTTGTGGATGATGCTCGCGTATGTCCCTCGGTCCCGACTGCAAAGGAGAGCACGGATGCCCGCCGACAAGATCACCGTCGAAGTCAAGGTCAAGGCCAAGAGCGATTTCGCGTCCGACGCGATCTCGATCATCGAGAAGACCGTCGGCTCCGCCATCAAGGGCTCGGGGTCGCTGACGACCGACAACGCCAAGGACAAGAAGGCCCCGCGCTGGATGATGACCAGCGAGTTCAGCGGCGCGCTGGACAAGGACGGCAAGAAGTTCGCCGGCAAGCTGTCCACCTCGCTGCTGGTGATGAACGCCACCGCCTCGGGCGCGAACCTGAGCGGCAGCGGCGCGACCGAACTGGCCCGCCCGGGCAAGCTCGGCAAGGACGACGTCACCGCGCTGGCCGAGTCGCTCGCCGAGGGCATGGCGAAGAAGGCCGTCGCCCACATGAAGACGCTCAAGGTCTGAGCCGGCCGCGGCCGCGTCAGTAGCTGCGGCCCTTGCGGTACTGGGCGTGGGCCCGGCGGGCCAGCGTGCCGCTGCGCGAGATGGCCTCGAACGACGCGCCGGCATGGGCGTGGCAGATGGCCAGCCCCAGTGCATCGGCCGCGTCCTTGCCGGGCAGGCCCGGCAGGTCCAGCAGCCGCGCGACCATCGCCTGCACCTGCTCCTTGCGTGCCTGGCCGTGGCCCACCACGGCCTTCTTGACCTGCAGCGCCGTGTACTCCGACACGGCCAGGTCGTTCGAGACCAGCGCGGTCAATGCCGCGCCGCGTGCCTGGCCGAGCAGCAGCGTCGATTGCGGATTGACGTTGACGAACACGATCTCCAATGAAGCGCAGTCGGGCCCGTAGCGCGCCGTGACCTCGCGCACGCCGTCGTAGATGATCTTCAGCCGTGCCGGCAATTGCCCGATGTCGACCGTGCCGGTGCTGATCGTCCCGCTCGCGACGTAGGCCAGGCGCGGCCCCTGGGCCTCGATGATGCCGAAGCCGGTGGTGCGCAGGCCGGGGTCGATGCCAAGGATCCGCATGCCGACAGTCTAGGTCCGGCTAGAAACCGAAGTACCAGCGCACCGAGTGGAAGAACACCGGCGCCGCGAAGCACAGCGGGGCCACCCGGTCGAGCAGGCCGACCGCGCCGGTCACCGAGGCGCGCCCGCTCCAGCTGCGCACGCCGGCGTCCTTCTTCAGTGCCTTCATCACGAACTCGCCGAAGGTGCCGCTGCCACCGGCCAGGAAACCCATCACCAGGGCCGGGATCGGCTTGAACGGCGTGGCCCAGTAGAGCAGGGCGCCGACCAGCGCCGCAGCCAGCGCGCCGGTCCACCACGCGCGCCAGCTGAACGAGCGGCTGATCGCGCGCGCCACCGGCCGGCGCCGCAGCCAGCGGCTGGCCAGTTCCTGGGCGATCTGCGCCGCCGCGACCACCAGCACGACGTACAGCACCAGGAACGCGCCGCGCCCGGCATAGCGCGGCAGGTCCAGCAGCAGCAGCGCCGGCGCATGGCTCATGCCGTAGACGCAGACCATGATGCCCCACTGGATCTTCGCGGTGCGCTCGAGGAAGCGGCTCGGGTCGTTGCCGAACGCACTGACCACCGGGATCGCGAGGAACACGTAGACCGGGACGAACACCGTGAACAGGTCGAAGTGTTCGGTCGCGACGATGCCGTACTGCAGCGGCAGCACGATGAAGAAGGCCAGCAGCAGGCTGCGATGGTCGCCGCGCGTGGTGTGCGTGAGGGTCAGGAACTCGCGCAGCGCGACGAACGAGAGCACGCCGAACAGCAGCGTGGAGACCAGCGCGCCGGCGATCCAGGCGATCCAGAACAGCACCGTGCCGAGCCAGACTGCGCGCAGGTCCCGCGCGAAGCGGTCGAAGCGATCCGACTCCTCCGCGCTGCGTTCGCGCACCGCGCGGCTGACCGCGACGACGGTGACGATCATCAGCAGCCCGAACAGCGCGACGAACAGCAGCCCGATCTGCTCCGAGATGGTCAATGCGCGCAGATGGCCCATCGTGTCCGCCTCAGGTCGCTTCGCGCAACGCGACGACGGCCTGGCGCGCGCGGTCGAGGAAAACCCGCTTGTCCTCGCCGGGCTGCAACGCCACCGGTGCGCCGAAGGTCACCGAGCACAGCAGCGGCACCGGCACCACTTCGCCCTTGGGCATCACGCGCTGCACGTTGTCGATCCAGGCCGGGATCAGTGTCACGCCGGGAAACGCCTCGGCCAGGTGGTAGAGCCCGGCCTTGAACGGCGCCGGCTCGGCGGCATGGCCGCGCGTGCCCTCGGGGAAGATCACCAGCGAGTCGCCGTTGCGCAGCGCCTCCATCAGCGGCTCGAGCGGGTCCTCGTCGTCGACCCGCTGGCGCGACACGTAGACCGCGTTGAAGACCTCCTTCGTCAGCCAGGCCTTGAACGGCGAACCGGTCCAGTAGTCGCGCGCGGCGATCGGCCGCGTCACGGCGCGCAGTTCGCGCGGCAGCGCGGCCCAGATCAGCACCCAGTCGAAGTGGCTCTGGTGGTTCGCGAAATAGATGCGCTGCTCGGCCTTCGGCGGACTGCCGCGCCAGTGGCCCTGCGCGCCGGTGATCAGGCGCGCGAGGAAGGCGAGGAAGAGGCCGGCAAGATCAGCCAGCTTCATCGCGAGGAAGCGCGCGAGGGGCTCAACTCAATGCCGGAAGTGCCGCACGCCGGTCAGCACCATCGCGATGCCGCGCTCGTCGGCGGCCGCGATCACCTCGTCGTCGCGCATCGAGCCGCCCGGATGGATGACGCAGCCCGCGCCGGCGTCGACGACCACGTCCAGTCCGTCGCGGAACGGGAAGAAGGCATCGCTTGCGACCGCGGACCCGGCCAGCGACAGGCCGGCGTTGGCCGCCTTGATCGCCGCGATGCGCGCCGAGTCGACCCGGCTCATCTGCCCGGCCCCGACGCCGAGCGTCATGCCGGCGCCGCAGAACACGATCGCGTTGCTCTTGACGTACTTTGCGACCGTCCAGGCGAACAGCAGGTCGTCGAGCTGCGCGGCCGTCGGCTGCTTCTTCGTCACGACCTTCAGCTCGCCGAGACTCACCTGCCGGTTGTCGGCATCCTGGATCAGCAGGCCGGAGCCGACGCGCTTCACGTCCTGCGCGTTGCGCCCTTGCAGCCAGGCCGTGTCGCCGCCCGGCGGCAAGGCGATTTCGAGCAGGCGGGTGTTCGCCTTCGCGGCGAACACCGCCCGCGCCTCGGCCGTGAAGCCCGGCGCGATGAGCACCTCGACGAACTGCTTGGCGACCAGCGCCGCCGCGCTCGCATCGAGCTCGCGGTTGAAGGCGATGATGCCGCCGAACGCGGAGGTCGGGTCGGTCTTGAAGGCCTTCGAGTAGGCCTCGGCCGGACTCCCGCCGAGCGCGACGCCGCAGGGGTTGGCATGCTTGACGATCACGCAGGCGGTCTGCGGGAACGACTTCACGCATTCCCAGGCGGCATCGGCGTCGGCGATGTTGTTGTACGAGAGTTCCTTGCCCTGCAACTGCTGCGCGGTGGCCAGCGAGCCCGGGGCCGGGTGGAGGTCGCGGTAGAACGCCGCGCGCTGCTGCGGGTTCTCGCCGTAGCGCAGGTCCTGCAGCTTGACGAAGCGGCCGTTCGCCTGCGCCGGGAAGGCGCTGCGCGAGCCGTCGGGCTGCAGCGCGGACAGGTAGTCGCTGATCGCCGCGTCGTAGTTCGAGATGCGGTTGAACGCGGCCACCGACAGGGCGAACTTCGTCGCCTCGCTGACACCGCCGGCGCGCAACTCGGCGAGCACGCCGGGGTACTGCGTGGCATCGGTCAACACCGCGACGTCCTTCCAGTTCTTCGCCGCGGAGCGCACCATCGCCGGGCCGCCGATGTCGATGTTCTCGATCGCGTCCTCGAGCGTGCAGCCGGGCTTCGCGACGGTCGCCTCGAACGGGTACAGGTTGACGACCAGCACGTCGATCGTCGCGATGCCGTGCTGCTGCAGCGCGGCCATGTGGGCCGGCACGTCGCGGCGCGCCAGCAGGCCACCGTGGATCGTCGGGTGCAGCGTCTTGACGCGGCCGTCGAGCATCTCCGGGAAGCCGGTGTGCGCCGCCACCTCGGTGACGGGCAGGCCGTCCTCGGCCAGCAGCCGCGCGGTGCCGCCGGTGGACAGCAGCGTCACGCCCAGCGCGTGCAGGCCGCGCGCGAACTCGAGCACGCCGGTCTTGTCGGAAACGGAGATCAGCGCGGTGGTCATTTGATGAGCTTGTGATCGAGCAGCTTGCGCCGCAGCGTGTTGCGGTTGATGCCGAGCCAGTCGGCGGCGCGGCTCTGGTTGCCTTCGGCGTGTTTCATCACCACCTCGAGCAGCGGCTTCTCGGTGACGCGCAGGATCATGTCGTACATCGCGGTCGGTTCGACGCCGCGCAGATCCTTGAAGTAGCTCTCCAGGTTCTCCCGGATGCACTCCTCGATGTGTTTCTTGCTCATGCGATCTCTGGTGCGATCTGTTCGAGGGTGTCGTCGTTGGCCGCACGGCTGGTGGCCGGCAGCCGGGGGTGATCGACGGCGAGCCGGTCGAACCAGTCGCTCACCGCACGGACCTGTTCCTCGCAGGTCTCGATCAGGTTCATGCGGGCGCGGAACGCCTCGCCGCCGGGCAGCGCGCGCACCGCCCAGCCGATGTGCTTGCGCGCGCTGCGCACGCCGGTGCCGGCGTCGTCCCAGCCGTACAGGCCGTAGTGGTCGAGCAGGTGCTCGACCAGCCAGGCCTTGGCCTGCAGCGTGGCCGGCGGCGCGCGGTGCTCGCCGGTGGCGAGGTAGTGCGCGATGTCGCCGAAGATCCACGGCCGGCCCTGCGCGGCGCGGCCGATCATGATCGCGTCGGCGCCAGTGGCTTCCAGCACGGCACGCGCCTTTTCGGGCGAGTCGATGTCGCCGTTGGCCACGACCGGGATGGCGACCGCCGCCTTCACCGCGGCGATGGTGTCGTACTCGGCCCGCCCCTTGTAGCCCTGTTCACGCGTGCGGCCGTGCACGGTCACCATCGCGATGCCGGCGCGCTCGGCGATGCGTGCCAGATGCACGGCGTTGCGCTCGCTGTCGCACCAGCCGGTGCGCATCTTCAGCGTGACCGGCACGCGGCGCGGTGCACAGGCCGCGACCACCGCCTCGATGATCTGCGTGGCCAGCGGTTCGTCCTGCATCAGCGCCGAGCCGGCCCACTTGTTGCACACCTTCTTGGCCGGGCAGCCCATGTTGATGTCGATGATCTGCGCGCCGCGGTCGATGTTGTAGGCCGCGGCCTCGGCCATCATCGGCGCATCGGTGCCGGCGATCTGCACCGCGATCGGATCGACCTCGCCGTCGTGGTCGGCGCGGCGGCTGGTCTTCAGGCTGTGCCACAGGTCCTTGCGCGAGGTGACCATCTCGCTGACCGCGTAGCCCGCGCCGAGGCGCTTGCACAGCTGCCGGAACGGGCGGTCGGTGACGCCGGCCATCGGGGCGGCGAACAGCCGGTTCGCCAGCGTGATGTGGCCGATGCGCATGGGCGGGGAAGAGGGGCTGGGGGCTGCTGAAAAGCGAGGCAGGAGTATAGCGGCGCCACCTCGGTGGAGCCGGTGTGCGGTGCATCAAACCCGCTGTCGATAATCGCGCGCCATGGACGCTTGGTTGCACACGGTGCTGGCGTGGCTGGCCTTGCCGGAACACGGCCTGTCGACCGTCTTCGTCGTGGCCTTCGTCTCGGCCACGTTGCTGCCCCTGGGTTCCGAGCCGGCGGTCTTCGGTCTCGTCAAGCTCAACCCCGAGCTGTTCTGGCCCGCCATCCTCGTGGCGACGGTCGGCAACACGCTCGGGGGCGCCGTCACGTGGTGGATGGGTTACGGCGCCGAGAAGGCGTACGAGCGCATCAAGCATCGGCCATCGGAAGCGCGCGCGCTGGCCTGGCTCCGGCGCTTCGGCGCGCCGGCCTGCCTGCTGGCGTGGCTGCCCGTGGTCGGCGACCCGCTGTGCGCGGTCGCGGGCTGGATGCGCCTGCCGTTCTGGCCCTGCGTCTTCTACATGGCGATCGGCAAGTTCGCGCGCTACCTGACGATGACGGCCGCGCTGCTGTGGGTCTTCTGACCCGCACCGCCCGGCACCTCGACCCTCAGCGCGCGGCGAGCGCCTGCTCGAGGTCGTCGAGCACCTCGTCGAGCCGCTTGACCGCATGCGCGGCGGTCCCGCGCCGCGCGGCGCCGCGCTCCGGCCGGCGCAGCAGGCGGCGCTGGCGGTCGTCGAGCACGTCGTCGTCGAACTGCAAGCCGTGGCGCGCGAGGCGGGTTGCGAACATGCCGCGCTGCGAGCGCAGCTGCTCGCGCGTGCGCTGGTAGGCGTGTTCGGCGAGCCAGCGCCGCTGCGAATAGCCGAAGGTGTTGGCGAGGAACATCTCCGGGTCGCGCTGATCGGGCTCGAACAGCAGGATGTCGGTGTCGGGGTGGCTGTGCTCGTAGCCTTTCATGCCGAGCTCCAGGCGCGAGTGGATCAGCGTGCGGAAGGTCTGCGACAGCACCAGGGGCAGCCCGCCGTCGACCAGCCGCGGGATCTGCACCTCGCCGCTGGACAGCACGCGGTGGCGCGGCGGCCGCGTCGCGTCGAACGGCACCAGCGGGTTCAGGCACACCAGCAGGTCGAGTCCCTCGTCGAGCAGCACGGAGGCATGCAATGTCTTCTTCAGCGCGCCGTCGACGAAGGTGCGGCCGTCGATCTCCACCGGCGGAAACAGCCCCGGCAGCGCCGAACTGGCCTGCACCGCGAGCGAGATCGGCACGTGGTCCCAACCAGGTTGGCCGAACGGCACGCTCTCGCCGCTGTCCAGGTCGGTGGCCACCAGCACCAGCTTGCGGCGCAGCGCGCGAAAGTCGTTGCTGCGCCCGGCGCGTGCGAACTGGCGCCGCAGCTGCGTGTCGACACGCCGGTTCGAGAACAGCCCGGTGGGCAGCGCGCGACCGAGGTGCTCCAGCAGCATCGTCATGGACCGGCGCTTCAGCGCGCCGACCCACAGCGCCTCGCCGGCCACACGCGGCAGCGAGGCCAGCCGGCGTCCGAACTCTCCCCAGGCAGGGCGGATCAGCACCGAGGGCTCGAAGATGTCGTGGGCGGCGCCCTCGTTTTCGATGAACGACGCGCAGAGTTCGCGCGGGCTCATGCCGTTCGCCAGGCCGGCTGCCAGGAAGCCGCCGGCGGAGACGCCGACGTAGGCATGGCAGTCGTGCAGTGCCAGCCCGGGAACCGCCTCGTCGAGCGCGCACAGCGCGCCGATTTCGTAGACCGCGCCCAGCGGGCCGCCACCGGCCAGCGCGAGGCCGATGCGGGGGCGACGTGGCCGGGTCGGAACCATGCTTCAGTCTAGGTGGCGGGGGGCTGCGCGTTTCGGGGCGTGCGTCTAGACTGCGCAGCATGCGGCGCCATCCTGCAGCGGTCCGGCCCATCGGAACCGCGTTCGCCTCCGGCGCGGTCCTGGCGGTCGCGACGCTCGTGCACGCGCAGGGCTTCGCCCCGGCGGATGCACCGGTGCTGGCGGTCGAAACCTGCATCGGCCAGGAGCGCCTTGAACTGCATGCCGGCCTCGACAGCGCCCTGCTCGACGACAGCGACCGCGAGCATGTGCAGGCGGCGATGCTGGCGCGCTACCCGGCGTTCGGCCGCGACGGCGCGGCCACCAGCGCCATCGTGCTGTGGCGCCGGCCCGATGCGAGCTGGGTCTACCTCGCGCTGAAGGCCCATCCGGACAAGCCCGGCAAGCTGTGCTCGGCGGCCAGCTTCGCGGCCGGCGTATTCGAGTTCTCGCCGGGGCTGCAGCACAAGTATTTCTTCGCCAAGCGAAGTTGAAGGGGCACCCCGTACCCGCTGCGCGCGCCCCCTCAAGGGGCAACACCGGCGGACCGGCAGAGCCGGATCCGCGGTGTTCGCTGGGCTGCGGCCGCTGAGCGCGGCGCAGGAACGACACGCCGTCGCAAGCCAGGCCGCATGAAACGGCGACGGGGCGCCGCAGCGCCCCGTCGAACTGGCGATGGACCCTCAGGCGGCAGGCGACTTGCGCGCCGCGGTGCGCTTGGTCGGCACCTTGACGGTCGGCTTGGCGGCACCGTTGGTGCGCGGCGCGGCGGCCTTGGCCTTCTTCGCCGGCGCCGTGCCGGACAGCTTCGCGACCTGCGCGCTGAGTTCGTCGATGCGCTTGATCAGCGCCTCCACGTCCTTGGCCGAGGGCACGCCGAGCTTGTTCAGCGCCTTGGCCGTGCGCTCCTCGAAGATGCTCTCGAGCTTGTCCCAGTGCTGGCCGGCCTTGGCCTGCACCTCACCGGCCATGCCGGTCATCTTGCTGGTCACGGCGCCGATCTTCTCCTCGGCGACGGCCTGGGTCTTGCGCTGCAGCGACAGGCCTTCCTTCACCAGCGCCTCGAACACCTTGCCGCCCTCTTCCTGCGCCTTCGAGAAGGCGCCCATGCCCGCCAGCCAGATCTGCTGCGCGGAGTCCTTGACCGAGCCGGCGATGGCGCTGTCCAGCAGGCCGCCGGCCGACGTCGCCTTCTTCTCCGCCATCTGCTTGAGCTTCTTGACCATGTGTGTGTCCTCGGGGTTGCGGGCCTGCGGTGCACTATAGGCACCCCCCTTCGAGGGGGCAGCCTAATTTCCTAGTGAGTCGGCTCTACGCCCGGGCGCGGCCGCTCCGGGTAAGCGCGCAGCGTCGCGCCAAGGCCTTTGGACAAGAATAGGTGCAAACCCCGTTTCCGCACGATCCACACGAGGAGGACCGCATGCAGTACTTCGTCACCGGCGCGACCGGTTTCATCGGCAAGCGGCTCGTCAAGACGCTGCTGGCACGGCGCGGTGCGGTGGTGCATTTCCTGCTGCGCCCGGAGTCCGAGGGCAAGGTGCCCGAACTGCTCGCCTACTGGGGCGTGGGCAAGGCGCGCGCCGTGCCGGTGTACGGCGACCTGACGAGCCGGAAGCTCGGCGTCGGCGCCGACGACGTGAAGGCGCTGAAGGGGCAGGTGGACCACTTCTACCACCTGGCCGCGGTCTACGACCTGAAGGCCGACGAGGACAGCCAGGTGAAGACGAACATCGAGGGCACGCGCAGCGCCGTCGAGTTCGCCAAGGCGATCGACGCCAAGCACTTCCACCACGTCTCGTCGATCGCCGCGGCGGGCCTGTACGAAGGCGTGTTCCGCGAGGACATGTTCGACGAGGCCGAAGGCCTGGACCACCCGTACTTCATGACCAAGCACGAGAGCGAGAAGATCGTGCGCAAGGAGTGCAAGGTGCCGTGGACGGTCTACCGCCCCGCGATGGTGGTGGGCGACTCGACCACCGGCGAGATGGACAAGGTCGACGGCCCCTACTACTTCTTCAAGCTGATCCAGCGCATGCGGCAGATCCTGCCGCCGTGGATGCCCAGCGTCGGGCTGGAGGGCGGGCGCGTGAACATCGTGCCGGTGGACTTCGTCGTCGCGGCGCTGGACCACATCAGCCACCACCACCACGCGAGCGGCAAGTGCTACCACCTGGTCGACCCGGTGGGCTACCGTGTCGGCGACGTGCTGGACATCTTCAGCAAGGCCGCGCATGCGCCCAAGATGAACCTGTTCGTCAACGCGGCGCTGCTGGGCTTCATCCCGAAGAGCGTGAAGAAGGGCCTGATGGCGCTGGCGCCGGTGCGGCGCGTCTACAAGGCGGTGATGAAGGACCTCGGGCTGCCCGAGGACATGATGAACTTCGTCAACTACCCGACCCGCTTCGACCGCCGCGAGACCGACGCGGCGCTCAAGGGCACCGGCATCGAGTGCCCGAACCTGCACGACTACGCATGGCGGCTGTGGGACTACTGGGAGCGTCACCTCGACCCGGCGCTGTTCATCGATCGCAGCCTGAAGGGCACGGTCGGCGGCAAGGTGGTGCTGGTCACCGGCGGCTCTTCGGGCATCGGGCTGGCCGCGGCCTGCAAGTTCGCGCAGGCCGGTGCGATCACCGTGATCTGCGCGCGCGATGCCGACAAGCTGGCCGAGGCCGTCAAGGAGATCAAGGCCTTCGCCGGCAAGGACGCGGTGGTGCACACCTACTCGGTCGACATCGCCGACGAGGCGGGCTGCGCCGAGTTCGTCAAGACGCTGCAGGAGCAGCACGGCGGCGTCGATTTCCTGATCAACAACGCCGGCCGCTCGATCCGCCGTGCGATCGAGTCCAGCTACGACCGCTTCCATGACTTCGAGCGCACGATGCAGCTGAACTACTTCGGCTGCCTGCGGGTCACCATGGGCCTGCTGCCGGGCATGGTGGCGAAGAAGAAGGGTCACGTCGTCAACATCAGCTCGATCGGCGTGCTGACGAACGCACCGCGCTTCTCGGCCTACGTCGCGAGCAAGGCCGCACTCGACGCCTGGACGCGCTGCGCCTCGAGCGAATACGCCGATGTCGGCATCACCTTCACGACGATCAACATGCCTCTGGTGCGCACCCCGATGATCGCGCCGACCAAGATCTACAACAACGTGCCGACGCTGTCGCCCGAGGAGGCGGCCGAGATGATCGCGCAGGCCTGCATCGACAAGCCGGTGCGCATCGCGACGCGGCTGGGCGTCACCGGCGAACTGCTGCACGCGCTGGCCCCGCGCGTCGCGCAGATCGTCATGAACACGAGCTTCCGCATGTTCCCGGACAGCGAGGCGGCCAAGGGCGAGAAGGGCGGCAAGCCGCAGCTGTCGGCCGAGGCGGTCGCGCTGCAGCAGATGATGCGCGGCATCCACTTCTGAAGAAACCCGCGGCGCGCCGCACCGCTGTCAGGCCTGAAGGTAGGGCGTGATCAGCGCGGCCAGCCAGGCCAGCAGCGCCTGCAGCCGGGCCGGAACATGGTGGCGGTGCGCGTACAGCAGCGACACCGGCATCGGCGCCGGCACGTGCGCGCCCAGCACCTCGACGAGACGGCCTTCGACCAGCAGCGCCCGCACGCCGGCCGCCGGCACCTGGATCAGCCCCAGGCCGGCCAGGCAGGCGGCCTGGTAGGCGTCGGCATTGTTGACGGTCACCGGCCCCGCCATCGGGCGGTGGCGTTCGTGCGCCCCGTCCAGGTACTCGAACCCCGCGACCTGGCCGCCCAGCGTGGGCGCATAGTGGATCAGCCAGTGGCGGTCGAGGTCCTCGAGCGAGCGGGGCGTGCCGAAGCGGGCCAGGTAGTCCGGGCTGGCGCAGTTGACCATCCGGTAGTGGCCGAGCGGGCGGGCGATCAGCTCGGAGTCGCGCAGGCGGCCGACACGCACCACGCAGTCGAAGCCTTCGTGCACCAGGTCGACCTGGCGGTCGGTGCTGCTGATCTCCAGCGCGACCAGCGGGTGGGCTGCGAGGAACTCCGGCAGGCGCGGCAGCACGAGGTTGCGCGCCAGCGCGGTCGGCATGTCCAGGCGCAGCCGCCCGCGCAACTCGGCCGGGGACTGGCGGAACAGCGATGCCAGTTCGTCCGCCTCGGTCAGCAGTTCCTTGCAGCGCGCGTAGAACTGCTCGCCGTCCGGCGTGAGCCGCACGCTGCGGGTCGTGCGCTGCAGCAGCTGCGTGCCGAGCTGTTGCTCGAGCTGACGCACCGCGGTGGACGTGCGCGCCTTGGGCAGGCCGAGCTGCTCGGCGGCGCGCGTGAAGCTGGCCAGCTCGGCGACCCGGGCGAAGACGGCCAGTGCGTGCAGGTCCATGGCCCGATTGTGGCGGCGCACTGGTGCGCGCCGCTGAACAGTGCGATCGGCCGGCGCGCCTTTATCGTGCCACGAGCGGTTCCCAGAATCAGGGCATCCCCACCTCGAGGAACTGCCATGACTTCCACCCCGATCACCCTCATCACCGGCGCCAGCCGCGGCCTGGGCCGCAACGCGGCGCTGCAGCTCGCCGAACGCGGCTTCGACATCGTCATCACTTACCGCAGCGGCCAGGCCGAGGCGCAGCAGGTGGCCGGCGCAGTCGAGGCGCTCGGCCGGCGCGTGGTCGCGCTGCCGCTGGACGTCTCCGACAGCGGCAGTTTCGCCACCTTCGCACAGGAACTGCGCCGTCGCCTGCAGCAAGTCTGGCAGCGCGAGCAGTTCGACGTCCTGATCAACAACGCCGGCGTCGGTGTGCACGCTGCATTCGCCGAGACGAGCGAGGAACAGTTCGACCGGCTCGTCGCGGTGCACCTGAAGGGCGTGTTCTTCCTGACCCAGGCGCTGCTGCCGCTGATCGCGGACGGCGGGCGCATCGTCAACGTGTCGACCGGCCTGACCCGCTTCTCGCTGCCCGGCTACGCCGCGTACGCCGCGATGAAGGGCGGCGTCGAAGTGCTGACGCGTTATCTCGCCAAGGAACTCGGCGGGCGCGGCATCAGCGTCAACACGCTGGCGCCGGGCGCCATCGAGACCGACTTCGGCGGCGGAAGGGTGCGCGACGACCGCTCGCTGAACGCCGCGATCGCGGCCCAGACGGCGCTCGGGCGCGTCGGCCTGCCGGACGACATCGGCGGCGCGATCGCCGCGCTCGTCGCGCCGGGCAGCGCCTGGATCAACGCGCAGCGCATCGAGGTCTCGGGCGGGATGTTCGTCTGAGGCCCTAGTCGTCGGCAGCGGCGCGCACCGCGGCCATCGGCGCGTCGAGCCAGCGGGCCAGCACCGCCTCGATCGAGAAGCGCAGCCGCAGCGTGAGGCCGCGCTCCAGCTTGTCGTCCAGCGCGAGCTCCTCGTCGTCGATGCCGCGTGGGTTCCAGCCCAGCGCGAGGGCGGCCTTGCTGCCGATGCGGTAGCCGATCTCGGCGCCGAGGCCGCGCCGGGTCGGGTCGACGTCGTCGCGCCGCTGCGCGGCATGCGCGCTGATGCTCCAGCGCGAAGTGACCGCGTGGGTCAGGCGCAGCACGCTCAGGTCCGTGCGGCGCGTGGCACCGGCCTCGAAGGCGTCGTCGCGGTCGTGGCGGCGCGAATGGCGCAGTGTCCACAGATTGTCCTCGGTCGCCTGCCAGCCGACGTGGCCGAGCGCGATGTACGCGCGGCGGTCGGAGGCGCCGACGATGCCGGTGTCGTCGCGGTGCGACTCGCGGTCGACTCGCGTCAGGCGGGCGAGCGTGTGCCAGCGCCGCTCGACGGGTTCGCGCCAGCCCCAGCCGACCGAGGCCTTCAGCTCGGTGGCCGGCACCTCGGTGCCCTCGTGCGGGCGCTTGTCGGTCACGGTGAAGCGCCAGGCGCCGAGCGTGTTCTCGGTCAGGCGCTGGTTGAGCTTCAGGCCGAGGTAAGCGCTGTCCTGCACCGAGGAGCGCACCAGTTCCGTCTCGGCCAGCAGGCTGTGGTGCGGCCAGGCGCTCTGCGTCAGGCGGGCGCCGAGCGTGGTCGAGCGCACCGGGCTCGGACCGGCGGCCGGCGCCGCATGTTCGATCAGCGTCTGCAAGCGCCAGCGTGGCGCGGGCTGCAGACCATGCCGCCAGCCCGCCACCGCCAGCGCGTTGCGATCGTCGAGCAGGCCGCGGTCGCGCCATTGCAGGTACCAGCGGCCGTCGGGCGAACCATCGCCCACCTCGCCGCCGATCACACGCCGGTAGGTGTCGCGCAATGCCAACCCGTCGGAGGACAGCAGGCCCAGGCGCACGGCCTCGGTCCAGTACAGGCGCGCGTCCGGCAGGGCGGGGTGCTCGAACCGGTACTCGGCGCCGAGTTCCGCACGCGGCGCGAAGACACGCTCGTCCTGCCCGTCCGGGGCCGGGCCGGCGCGGCGCTGCGCCAGCGCCTGCAGCGTCAGGCCGGGCAGATTCTCCGGCTGCCATTGCACCCGCGCGCCGGCAAAGTTCGCCGACTGCGGTGCGTCGTCCGGCGCTTCGGCATGCAAGTCCTGCACGGAGGCCCGGCGCCAGAGCAGCTCGGCCCAGGTGCCGCCCCCGCCGCGCCGCAGCGCGAGTTCGGCGTCGCGTCGCTTCAGGCCCTGGCCGTCGTCGTCGAGTTGCAGGGCCTGGGCACGCGCCTGCCAGCCGTCGCCCCAGTGCCAGACGAACGAGCCGCCGCCGTCGCGGCCGGTGCTGTCGCGCAGCGTGTACAGGCGCAGGTCGGCATGTTCGCCCTGGCGCAGCAGCTCGATGGCCTTGCCCGGTGGTCCGGCCGTGCCGGGACGATCGCCGGCGCTGGCCAGGCGGCTGGTGGCCTGCTCGTCGAACACGGCCGACCAGCCGCGTCCGAGGCGCACGATGCGCCGCGTGCCGTCGACCCGGTAGAACTGCGAACGCCCGCCGGTCAACGCGTTGTCCGACAGGCTGTCGATCAGCTCGGCCAGCGACTGGGGTTCCGCAGGCGGCGGGCGCGGCGTTCGCAGCTGCGCCCGGGCGGAAAGCACCATCGCGCCCAGCATCACCAGGACCAGGGCCGCCTTCATGGGGCGCAGCATACGCAGGCCCGACCCGTAGAATTTGCGGCATCGCATCAATCCGCCGAAAGGGTCGCCGCATGACCAGCGCCAAAGCCCCCACCGTCGACCACGACCTGAAGCACATCGGTCCGCGCGACAAGGCCGAGATCCTGGCCCAGGCGCTGCCGTACATCCGCAAGTTCCACGGCAAGACCATCGTCATCAAGTACGGCGGCAACGCGATGACCGACCCCGGGCTGCAGCAGGATTTCGCCGAGGACGTGGTGCTGCTCAAGCTGGTCGGGCTGAACCCGGTCGTGGTGCACGGCGGCGGCCCGCAGATCGACGAGGCGCTCGCCAAGGTCGGAAAGAAGGGCACCTTCATCCAGGGCATGCGGGTGACCGACGAGGAGACCATGGAGGTCGTCGAGTGGGTGCTGGCCGGCCAGGTGCAGCAGGACATCGTCGGCCTGATCAACGTGGCCGGCGGCAAGGCGGTCGGCCTGACCGGGCGCGACGGCGGCCTGATCCGCGCGCGCAAGCTGAAGATGGTCGACAAGAAGGACCCGTCGATCGAACACGACGTCGGCCAGGTCGGCGAGATCGAGTCGATCGACCCCGCGGTCGTGAAGGCGCTGCAGGACGACCAGTTCATCCCGGTGATCTCGCCGCTGGGCTTCGGCGCCAGCAACGAGAACTACAACATCAACGCCGACGTGGTGGCCGGCAAGCTGGCCGAGGTGCTGAAGGCCGAGAAGCTGATGATGCTGACCAACACGCCGGGCGTGCTCGACAAGACCGGCAAGCTGCTCACGAACCTCAGCGCGCGCGAGATCGACGATCTGTTCGCCGACGGCACGATCAGCGGCGGCATGCTGCCCAAGATCGGCTCCGCGCTGGACGCGGCGAAGAACGGGGTCAACACGGTGCACATCATCGACGGGCGCGTGCCGCACGCGATGCTGCTGGAGGTGCTGACCGAGCAGGCCTACGGCACGATGATCCGCTCGCACTGACGTGGCGCACGCGGCGCGGGCGTTCTTCTCCTGGAGCGGCGGCAAGGACTCGATGCTCGCGCTGCACCGGGCGCTCGATGCCGGCTGGCGCGTCGAGGCGCTGCTGGCGATGTTCGACGAATCCGGCGAGCGTTCGCGTTCGCACGCGATTCCGCCGGCCCTGATGCGGGCCCAGGCCGATGCGCTCGGCCTGCCGCTCGTGATGCGCCGCGCCGGCTGGGCCGACTACGAGGCCGTCTTCACCGACCAGTTGCGCGCCTTCGCCGCACAGGGCCTCACGCACGGACTGTTCGGCGACATCGACCTGCAGCCGCACCGCGACTGGGAGGAGAAGGTCTGCGCCGCCGCCGGCCTGCAGGCCGTGCTGCCGCTGTGGCAGGCGCCGCGCCGCGCGCTGGTGGACGAGCTGTTCGCGCTCGGCTACCGCGCGCGCGTCGTCTGCGTCGACGGGCGCTTCCTCGATGCGAGCTTCTGCGGGCGCGAGTTCGACGAGCGTTTCGTCGCCGACCTGCCGGCGGGCGTCGACGCGTGCGGCGAGAACGGCGAATTCCACACCTTCGTGGTCGACGGCCCGCGCTTCGCGGCGCCGGTGGTGCACCGTGTCGCCGCGCTGCACGAGCTGCGGCCGACGGCGCCGGCGCCCGGCCACTACATCGTCGCGGAGCTGCAGTGAGGGTGCGCCGTCCGACCTGGCTGTTCGACCTCGACAACACGCTGCACGACGCCAGCCACGCCGCCTTCGGCCCGACCAACCGGGCGATGACGGAGTACATCGCCGAGCACCTCGGGCTCGCCTACGACGCCGCCTGGTCGCTGCGCCAGCACTACTGGAAGCACTACGGCGCGACGCTGCTCGGCCTGGTGCGGCACCATGGCGTGCGCGCGGCGCACTTCCTCGAGCAGACGCATCGCCTGCCCGGGCTCGAGCAGCGCCTGCGCACCAGCGCGCACGACCGCGCGGCGCTGAAACGCCTGCCGGGCCGCAAGCTGATCCTGACCAACGCGCCGCGCGCCTACGCGCTGCGCGTGCTGGACACGCTGCGCCTGACCGACTGCTTCGACGGCGTGCTCAGCATCGAGGACATGACGATGTTCGGGCAGCCCCGTCCGAAGCCCGATGCGCGCATGTTCCGCCACGTGCTCGCGCGCCTGAAGCTGCGCCCGGTGGACTGCGTGCTGGTCGAGGACACGCTCGAGCATCAGAAGGCCGCGCACGCCATCGGCATGCGCGCGGTGTGGATGCAGCGCTATCTGAACGGGCGCTTCCGCGGGACTTTGCGTGACGGAATCAACGACGGGCGTAGAACCCCGGAAGTTGGTGTTCACCCTTGCCACTCTCCCGGGTATGTGTATGCCAGAATCAAGTCGCTCCAGACGTTACGCGCCCTGAGATGAGCTCTTCCACCGAACCCGCGTCCGTTCCTTCAGTCGAGACCGACGCGGCCCCGGTGGAGTCCGCGGAGTCCGATTCGGCTGCGGCCGCGCCCGCCGAGGATCCGCCGGCGACACCGGCGCGCAAGCGCCCCAAGCCGGGCGAGCGCCGTATCCAGATCCTGCAGACGCTGGCCAGCATGCTCGAGCAGCCGGGTGCCGAGCGAATCACGACGGCCGCGCTGGCCGCCCGGCTCGAGGTCAGCGAAGCGGCGCTTTACCGCCATTTCGCCAGCAAGGCCCAGATGTTCGAAGGCCTGATCGAGTTCATCGAGAGCAGCGTGTTCACGCTGGTCAATCAGATCGGCGAACGCGAGGCCGATGCGGCCACGCAGGTGCGCAAGGTGCTCACCGTGCTGCTGCAGTTCGGCGAGAAGAACCCCGGCATGACACGCGTGATGGTCGGCGATGCGCTGGTGTTCGAGAACGATCGGCTGCTCGCGCGCATGAACCAGTTCTTCGACCGCATCGAGTCGCAGCTGCGCCAGAGCCTGCGCAGCGCCGCCGAGGCCGGCGGGTCGGCGACGCCGACGGTCGACGCCAACGCGCAGGCGTCGGCGCTGACCGCCTTCGCCGTCGGCCGCCTGCACCGCTACGCGCGCTCGGGCTTCAAGCGCAGCCCGACCGAACACCTCGACGCCGCGCTGGCCCTGTTCGGCGCCTGAGCCGGCGGCCCGGCCCGGGCTGACCGGCGTCCTCCGCATGCACACGCTCGAACTCGGCGGCCGGCCGCTGGTGCTGCTGGCGCAGAAGGCTGCCTGGCTGCCGGCGTCGCGCACGCTGCTGATCGCCGACGCGCACATCGGCAAGGCGGTGAGCTTCCGGGCGCTCGGCGTGCCGGTGCCGCGCGGCACGACCAGCGACACGCTGGCGCGTCTGGCGGGGCTCGTCGAGCAGATGGCGGCGCGGCGGGTGATCTTTCTCGGCGACCTGCTGCACTCGGCACGCGCGCACGCGCCGTCGACCCTCGGCGCGCTGGCGCGCTGGCGCAGCGCGCACGCGTCGCTCGATCTGGTGCTGGTGCGCGGCAACCACGACGACCGGGCGGGCGACCCGCCCGCGTCGCTGCAGTTCGAGGTCGTCGACGAACCGTTCGCGGCGGACGGCTTCGCGCTGTGCCACCACCCGCATCCGCGCGAGGGCGCCTACGTGCTGGCCGGCCACCTGCATCCGTGCGTGACGCTGGGCGGGCGCGCGCGCGACCGGTTGCGCCTGCCGTGTTTCCACTTCGGCGCGCGCGTCGGCGTGCTGCCGGCCTTCGGCAGCTTCACCGGCATGCATCCGATCGAGCGCGTGCCGGGCGACCGCACGTTCGTGGTCGCGGACGACGGCGTCACCGAACTGCCCACGTAAACTGGCGGACATCATGTCGGATGTCCACACGCTCATCGCGCGCGCGGAAGCGCTCATCACCCGTCTCGAGGCGGTGCTGCCGCACGCTCCCGCGGCGCCCGACTGGGCGGCGTCGATCGCGTTCCGCTACCGCAAGCGCGGCGGCTCGGGGGCGCTCGAGCCGGTGCGCCACGTCGCGACGATCCGCCTCGCCGAGCTGGTCGAGGTCGAGCCCCAGAAGGAACGGCTGCTGCGCAACACCGCGCAGTTCGTTGCCGGCCATGCCGCCAACAACGTGCTGCTGACCGGCGCCCGCGGCACCGGCAAGAGCTCGCTGGTCAAGGCCTGCCTGAACGAGTTCGCACCCCGCGGCCTGCGCCTGATCGAAGTCGACAAGACCGACCTGATCGACCTGCCGGACATCGTCGAACTGGTCGCCGGCCGCGCGGAGCGCTTCATCGTGTTCTGCGACGACCTGAGCTTCGACGAAGGGGAGCCGGGCTACAAGGCGCTCAAGTCCATCCTGGACGGCTCGGTGGCGCAGGCGTCGGACAACCTGCTGATCTACGCGACCAGCAACCGCCGCCACCTGCTGCCCGAGTACATGCGCGAGAACCTCACCTACCAGCACACCGAGGACGGCGAGGTGCACCCGGGCGAGGTGGTGGAGGAGAAGATCTCGCTGTCGGAGCGCTTCGGCCTGTGGGTCAGCTTCTATCCGTTCACGCAGGACGAGTACCTCGCGATCGTCGCGCAGTGGCTACGCGGCTTCGGCGTCGACGAGGCCGCCATCGCCGCGGCGCGCCAGGAGAGCCTGGTGTGGGCGCTGGAGCGCGGCTCGCGCTCCGGGCGGGTCGCCTACCAGTTCGCGAAGGACTACGCCGGGAGGCACCACGCGTGAGCGCGGCTTCGCAGCGCACGCCGGTCGACGTGGCCGTGGGCGTGCTGATCGACGCCGACGGGCGCTTCCTGCTGACCTCGCGGCCGGAGGGCAAGGTGTACGCCGGCTACTGGGAGTTCCCGGGCGGCAAGCTGGAAGCGGGCGAGACGGTCGAGGCGGCGCTGCGCCGCGAACTGCACGAGGAACTCGGCATCACGATCGGCCCGGCCGAGCCCTGGAAGGTCGAACTAGTCGACTACCCGCACGCGCGCGTGCGCCTGCACTTCCGCAAGGTGTACCGCTGGAGCGGCGCGTTCGAGATGCGCGAGCGCCAGTCGATGGCCTGGCAGGCGCTGCCGGTCGAGGTGGCGCCGGTGCTGCCGGGCACCGTGCCGGTGCTGCGCTGGTTCGCCGACGAGCGGGGCTTCCAGGGTGCCACGCACCGCGACGCCTGAGCGCTCGCTACACTGGCCGCATGGACTGGCTCGACGAAGTCAAGTGGGACGCGCAGGGGCTCGTGCCGGTGATCGCGCAGGAGCTCGGCAGCAATGATGTGCTGATGTTCGCGTTCATGAACCGCGAGGCGCTCGCGAAGACGGCGGAGCTGGGCGAAGCGGTCTACTGGAGCCGCTCGCGCGGGCGGCTGTGGCACAAGGGCGAGGAATCGGGCCATTTCCAGAAGGTGCACGAGCTGCGCCTGGACTGCGACAAGGACGTGGTGCTGCTGAAGGTGAGCCAGCTCGGGCACGAACCCGGCATCGCTTGCCACACCGGCCGCCATTCCTGCTTCTTCCACCGCCTCGAAGGCGGCGCGTGGACACCGGTCGAGCCGGTGCTGATGGATCCGGAGCGCATCTACAAATGACCCGCAGCGACGACACCCTGGCGCGCCTGGCCGCCGTGATCGAGTCGCGCCGCGGCGGCGACCCGGACAAGAGCTACGTCGCGCGCCTGTTCGCGAAGGGCCCGGACGCGATCCTGAAGAAGATCGGCGAGGAGGCCACCGAAACGGTGATGGCCTGCAAGGACGGCGTGCCGGAGAAGATCGTCTACGAAGTCGCCGACCTCTGGTTCCACTCGATGCTGGCGCTCGCCGCGCACGGCCTGACGCCCGAGCACGTGCTCGCCGAACTGCGCCGGCGCGAGGGCCTCTCGGGCCTGGAGGAGTTCGCCCTGCGCAAGGCACAATCGCGCGACGAGGAGGATCGCCAGCCATGAACGACGAAGTGATCGAGGTCACCCCGGTGCCCGCGCCCGACGCCGCGAAGCTCGAGAGCCTGAAGCAGCTGACGATGATCATCTACGTGCTGTACGCGTGCAGCCTGTTCGTCGGCATCACCGGCATCGTCGCGATCGTGATGAACTACGTGAAGCGCGACGACACGCGCGGCACCATCTACGAGAGCCACTTCACCTGGCAGATCCGGACCTTCTGGTGGGGGCTGCTGTGGGCGGTGCTGGGCTTCATCACCACCTTCATCCTGGTCGGATTCGCGGTCCTGTTCGCCAACTTCGTCTGGTGCATCTACCGCATCGTCAAGGGGTTCCTGAACTGGAACGACGGCAAGCCGATGGTGGTGTGAGATGAGCGCCGACCCGAACTGCGTCTTCTGCAAGATCGTCGCCGGGCAGATCCCGAGCCGCAAGGTCCACGAGGACGACGAGCTGCTCGTCTTCCACGACATCGCGCCGTGGGCGCCGGTGCACGTGCTGATCATCCCGAAGCTGCACGTGGCGACGCTGTACGACGTCGATGCCGGCCACACGCCGCTGCTCGGCCGCATGACCGCCCTGGCACCCGTGCTGATGCGCCAGCTCGGTGTCACGAACGGCTTCCGCATCGTGGTGAACACCGGGCATGACGGCGGCCAGGAGGTCCAGCATGTCCACATGCACGTCATGGGCGGGCCGCGACCCTGGGCCAAGGGATAAGCGATTCCCGTCACACGGGCGAACCCGGGCGCTCCCCTAGAATCGAAGCTTCGTCGGCGCTTCTGCCGACTGGAGAGTGATCATGGGTTCATTCAGCATCTGGCATTGGCTGATCGTGCTGGTCATCGTGCTGCTGGTGTTCGGCACCAAGAAGCTCAAGAACATGGGCTCGGACCTGGGCGGCGCCGTGAAGGGCTTCAAGGACGGGCTCAAGGACGGCGCCAACGGCACCGCCGACGCCACGACCCCGCCGCAGCAGGTGGGCGCGAACAAGGCGGGCGATCCCAACACCGTCGACGTCGAGGCCAAGACCAAGTCCTGAACGGCCGGTTCGCAGTTCCCCCCGCATGATCGACTTCGGCTTCGACAAGATCGCGCTGATCGGCGCGGTGGCGCTGATCGTCATCGGCCCCGAGAAGCTGCCGCGCGTGGCGCGCACCGTCGGGCACCTGCTCGGCAAGGCGCAGCGCTACGTGGCCGATGTGAAGGCCGAGGTCAACCGCTCGATCGAGCTCGAAGAGCTGAAGAAGATGAAGACCCAGGTCGAGGAGGCGGCGCGCAACGTCGAGCAGACGGTCAGCAGCGAGCTGCGCGAGACCAGCGCCGAGCTCGATCGCAGCTGGCAGGATGCGACGGCCGGGCTCGGCGGCTCGGGCAGCGGCGTGGATCCGCTGCCGGCGCCGGTGCCGGAGTACCGCCACCCGAAGAAGAAGTGGCGCCTGAAGCGCGGCGCGATGCCGCAGTGGTACAAGCAGCGCCACGGCATCCGCGGCAAGGCGCAGTCCGGCGCGGCGCGGGTGGCGCGGTTCCGCCCGCCGCGGACGCACTCTTGAGCCGGCGATGAGCGCGCCGGACGAGAAGCCCGACGAACTCGCGGGCACCGAGCAGCCGTTTGTCTCGCACCTGATCGAGCTGCGCGACCGGCTGGTGCGTGCGCTGCTCGCGGTGGGCGTGTGCTTCGGCGCGCTGGCGCTGTGGCCCGGCCCGGGCGGGCTGTACGACCTGCTGGCCGCGCCGCTGGTGGCCAACCTGCCGCAAGGCGCGACGCTGATCGCGACCAACGTGATCTCGCCGTTCATCGTGCCGCTGAAGATCACGCTGCTGGCGGCCTTCCTGCTTGCGCTGCCGGTCGTGCTGTACCAGACCTGGGCCTTCGTCGCGCCGGGGCTCTATTCGCACGAGAAGCGGCTGGTGCTGCCGCTGGTGATCTCGAGCACGGTGCTGTTCCTGATGGGCGTGGCGTTCTGCTACTTCTTCGTCTTCGGGCAGGTGTTCAAGTTCATCCAGAGCTTCGCGCCGAAGAGCATCACGGCGGCGCCGGACATCGAGGCCTACCTGAGCTTCGTGATGACGATGTTCATCGCGTTCGGCGCGGCCTTCGAGGTGCCGATCGTCGTCGTCGTGCTGGCGCGCATGGGCGTCGTCAGCATCGACAAGCTGAAGGCCTTCCGCAGCTACTTCATCGTGATCGCGTTCATCATCGCCGCGATCATCACGCCGCCGGACATCGTCTCCCAGCTCGCGCTGGCGATCCCGATGTGCCTGCTCTACGAAGCCGGCATCTGGGCCGCGAAGGCCTTCATCAAGCACACGCAGGCACCGGCCGAAGAAGGCAGCAGCGGCAACTGAGTCACTGGGGCTGGCGCGCGCGCGCCTTCGGTCGCTGCGCCACCTTCACGCGCAGGTCCAGCGTGCGGTCGCCGCGCTGCACGCCGATCACCGCGGTGTCGTTCGGCTTCAGTGCCGCGACGGCGTTCAGGAGTTGCGCGGTGTTGCCGACGTCGCGCTCGCCGACCTTGACGACCACGTCGCCGGGCTTCAGGCCGCCGGCACTGGCCGGCCCGCTCTGCAGCACGCCGGTGATCAGCACGCCCTGGCGGATCGGCAGGTTCAGCGTCTGCGCGATCTCGGGTGTCAGGTCGCGCGGCTCGACCCCGATCCAGCCGCGCGTGACCTGACCGTCCCGGATCAGGCCGTCCAGCACCAGCCGCGCGGTGCTGACGGGAATCGCGAAGCCGATGCCGAGGTTGCCGCCGCTGCGCGAGTAGATCGCGGTGTTGATCCCCACCAGGTTGCCGAGCGCGTCAACCAGCGCGCCGCCGGAGTTGCCCGGGTTGATCGGGGCGTCGGTCTGGATGAAGTTCTCGAACAGGTTGATGCCCAGCTGGTTGCGCCCGAGCGCGCTGACGATGCCCGAGGTCACCGTCTGCCCGACACCGAACGGGTTGCCGATCGCAAGCACCACGTCGCCGACCTGCAGCGCCTCGGCGTCGCCGAAGGCGATGACCGGCAGCCGGTCGAGTTCGACCTTCAGCACCGCGAGGTCGCTCTCCGGGTCGGTGCCAATCAGACGGGCGGTCGCGGTGCGGCCGTCGGCCAGCTGCACCTCGATGTCGTCGGCCCCTTCGATCACGTGGTTGTTGGTCAGCAGGTAACCATCGGCGCTGGCGATCACGCCCGAGCCGAGCCCGACCTGCGGCTGCTGCAGCTGCTCTGCCCGGTCCCCGAAGAAGAAGCGGAACCAGGGGTCGTTGGACTGCGCCGACCGCTGCGGCGCCTTGCGCGCCGTGATGCTCACGACGGCCGGCGTGGCGCGCCGCGCCGCGGCAGCGTAGCTCGGCACCGCGCCCGATGCGGCCACGATCGGGGCCGCCGGCATGGCTGCCAAGGGTGGTGGTGCAACCGGGGCGGACACCGACGGCACGGGCAGAGGCCCGCCGCGCGGCAGCCACTCCGGCTTCAGCGTCGCGACCACGAACAGCACCGCCACGGCCACGGTCACCGCTTGCGAGAAAATCAGCCAGGTCCTGCGCATCTGAGCCCCACCGAAAGACCCTGTCATGGCCCTTCGCTCCGAAATCGAATCGCACCTCTTCGTCCTGCTGGACACGGGGCGTTTTCGGGATTATGGGCCGAACGGTCTGCAGGTTGAGGGCAAACCCGAAGTCCACAAGATCGTCTCGGGCGTCACGGCGAGCCTGGCGCTGATCGACGCGGCCATCGCCGCGCAGGCCGACGCCATCCTGGTCCACCACGGCCTGTTCTGGAAAGGCCACGACGGACGGGTCACCGGCTGGCTGAAGGCGCGCCTGGAGAAGCTGCTCGCCCACCAGGTGAACCTGTTCGCCTACCACCTGCCGCTGGACGCCCATCCGGAGTTCGGCAACAACGCGCAGTTCGGCGCCAAGCTGAAGCTGGCGCCGGACGGCCGCTTCGGCGACCAGGACCTGGGTTTCATCGGCGGCCCGGCGCAGCCGCTCACGCTGGCCGCGCTGACCGCGCTGCTGCAGTTCCGCGTCGGCCGTGCGCCGGTGGTGGTGGAGGGCGACGGCCGCCCGCTGCGCCGCATCGCCTGGTGCACCGGCGGTGCCCAGGGTTACTTCGAGGCCGCCATCGCAGCCGGTGCGGACGCCTACATCACCGGCGAGATCTCGGAGCCGCAGGCCCACTACGCGCGCGAGACCGGCGTCGCCTTCCTCGCCTGCGGCCACCATGCCAGCGAGCGTTTCGGGGCCCCGGCCGTGGCGGCGCACGTGGCGCAGCACTTCGGACTGGAGCACGAGTTCATCGACATCGAGAACCCGGCGTGACGGCGCATCGCAGCCTGCTGGGCCTGACGATGGGCGATGCGTGCGGCATCGGCCCGGAGATCATCGTGCGCCTGTTCGGGCGCGAGCCGGTGCTCGATGGCGTCGTGCTCGGCGACGTCGGCGTGCTGCGGACCGCGGCGGCGCGCCTGGGATCCCTCACGCCGGTGGCGGCGATCGAGCGGCCCGCGGACCGGGCGCAGGTGCCGCCCGGCTGCGTGCCGGTGCTGCCCGTTCCCCGGCTGCCGGCGGACCTGGCGGCATTGCCGCTCGGCCGCGTCGACGCCCGTGCCGGGGCGGCGGCGGCGCGCTGCATCGAGGAAGGGGTGGCGCTGGTGCAGGCCGGCGAGCTGGCGGGCATCGTCACCGCACCGATCCACAAGGAGGCGCTGGCCGCCGCCGGCATCGCCTACCCCGGCCACACCGAGATGCTGCAGGCGCTCGCGGCGGCCGGCGGCGCGGCGCCGCCGGTGCGCATGATGCTGGCCAACGACCAGTTGCGCACGGTGCTGGTGACCATCCATCAATCGCTGCGCAGTGCGATCGACGCCGTGACCTTCGACGCCGTGCTGCAGACCCTGCGCATCGCGCATCGGGCGGCCGCGGCCTGGGGCCAGCCGCAGCCGCGCATCGCGGTGGCGGGCCTGAATCCGCACGCCGGCGAGGGCGGCCTGTTCGGCGACGAGGAGATCCGGATCATCGCGCCGGCCGTGGCCGCGGCCCGCGCGGAGGGGATCGACGCGCGCGGGCCTTTCGCGCCGGACACCGTGTTCATGCGGGCGCGCCATGCCCCCGATCATCCGGGCGAATTCGACCTGGTGATCGCGATGACCCACGACCACGGCCTGATCCCGGTCAAGTACCTAGGCGTCGAGCAGGGCGTGAACGTCACGCTGGGGCTGCCGTTCGTGCGCACGAGCCCGGACCACGGCACCGCGTTCGACATCGCCGGTCGGGGCGTGGCCGACCCGTCCAGCCTGGCGGCCGCCGTGCGCGTGGCACGGCAGCTCGTGGCCGGTGCGCTCAGTGGCGCGTCGGCGCCGCCTTGAGCGCGGCCAGCTGCTTGCGGGCCCGCGCGGTCGCGCGCTCCATCAGGTAGGCGTTCTCGAACGCGCGCATGCGGTTGGTCTCGCACATGCGCGCCAGCATGCGCGCCGTCATCGAGATGGTTTCCTGGTGCTTCTTGCCGCGCGAGAAGACGAAGAAGCTCCGCCCCGGGCTCACGTAGGTCAGCCGCACCTTCTGCCACTGGTCCTTCAGGTGCATCTGGTAGGCGAAACCGAGCTTGATGTGGTCCATCAGCTGCGGCCCGCGCGAGGGCTCGGGCGGCTCAGCGGGGGACAGGTTCAGGTCGATGTCCAGCCCGAGATCCATGGGTGCCGATTCCTCCGTCTCGGCATCCGCTTCGGGCTCGGACTCGGCAGCATCGGCACGTGCCTGCGGAGCCGCGCCGACCTCGATGTCGACCTTCCCCGACCAGTCGACGGCGCTCTCCTCGATCAGGCCGACCTGCTTCGCTTCCTCGGGCGTGAAGCGTTTCTCGACGACGGAGGTCTCGTCGGACGGCACCATGTCGGCCGGCGACAGCGCCTCGACGCCGGGGATGGTGGAGCCGAAGATGCCCTCGATCTCCTTGGCGAGCAGGTTGTGGTCCAGCTCAGACATCGGCGGCTGCTTGAGCGACTCGGCATGCGCCGGCAGCAGCTGCCCGAAGAACGCCTTCTGCGCCGCTTCCGGCCAGCCGATCAGCGCCAGGCCCTCGTTGAGGTCCTTCATCAGCTGCGGCAGCTGCAGCAGGAACTTCTTGCGCAGCGCCGGCGAGCCCTTGGGCTGCACGCTCATCACCAGGTCGCGGCCAACGCGCTTGAAGCGCTGGTAGCGGTCCGAGGCCGGACCGTCGCGGCGCACCGCGAGCACCAGCGCCTGGCTCCAGACCTGCGACAGGAACTCGCGCAGGTACGGCGCCAGCGGAATCGGCTTCAGCGCCGCGGTCAACTGCAGCATGTAGCGCTGCTGGATGCGCAGCTCGGATTCCTTGCTTTCCAGCGTGGCCGAGACCGGGCTCTGCTGCACCTCGCCCTGGGTCTGGTCGGCGATGAAGCGTTCTAGCTCGTGCAGCTTGGCCGAGTACAGGTCGATCTGGTCGAAGTCGCCCTCGACGATCTCCTGCACCAGCGAGCGGACCCGGTCGAGAAACTGCCGGCCCGGCCCGTCCTCGAACTCGTCGAAGGCCAGCGCCAGCGAGGCGATGCGGTTGACGAAGCGGCGCACCGGGTGGCGGCGCGACGAGAAGAAGCTGGCGTCGTTCAGCGCGACGCGCAGCACCGGCAGCTGCAGCCGTGCGATCTGGCGCGCCATCTGCGGCGGCACGCGCGGGTCCGACAGGATCTGGTCGAACAGGCTGCCGACCACGTCGATGACCATGTGGTCCAGCTTGCCGCTGGACGCCTGGATCAGCTCCTCCCGGTGGGCGCGGATCAGGTTCACCGCCATCATGCCGGTGAGCGCCTCTTCGCGGTAGTCGACCGCCGCACCGATGCCGCCCGGTGCCAGCGCCGCGCCCAGTCCGGCGTGGCCGCTCGGGCCGGTCAACGGGATGTCGGGCATGCCGCCGCGCGGCGGCAGGGCATCGAGCTCGCCGGGGCGGCTGGCCATCGCGGTCAGCCGCCGCAGCAGGTTCATCAGCTGCGCGTCGGCCTGGGCGCGCGCCGCGGCACTCAGGCGCACGCCACCGCCGTCGTGCGACAGGCCCGCGCTGGCGGTCGGGCCGAAGTGGCCGCGGCCGGTGCTGGCACCCCCGCCGCCCGACGGCAATCCGGCCAGCCCCGGGCCGCCGCGCCAGGACGGCGCCGCGCCGGGGCCCGATGCACCGCCCATCGGTGCGGTCGGGACGCCGGAGTCGTAGCCGCCGCCGGACTGGGTCGAGTACGCGCCGTGCCCGGACTCGCGCTGCAGCGTCGAGTAGCCCGAGTTCACGCCCGGCAGGTGGTAGCCCGGGCCGTCGGCCATGCGCGGGTTCAGGCCGACTGGCTGGATGCCTCTGGCCTGCAGGTCGCGCACGATGTCCGCATAGCAGGTCTTCATCGCCTTGGACATCGCGAGGCCGAACTCGCGCGCCAGCAGCTTGCGCGACTCCTTGTCCTTGGTGACCGACTCGATCGCGCGGAACAGCGAATTGCCGATCACCGCCGGACGCAGCGGGCTGCGTTCCTCGTCCGGGCGGCCGGTGCGCAGCAGGGAGCCCATGTGCGCGGCCACCTCGCGCTGTTCCCACTCGGCTTCCTGCAGGATGGCCTGGGCGATGCGCCCGGAGTACAGCTGCTCCTCGACCTCCTGGTCACCGACCAGGCTGAGCGACTGCCAGTCGGTGGCCTCGAGCCGGCGCCGCCCGTCCTCGCGCGGGGCCAGGTCCTTGGCGATGCTTTCGCGCAGGCCCTCGCGAAAGGTCAGATGGAACGAGGCCATGTTGCGGCGCAGTTCGAACTGCGTCGACAGCATCAGGTCGCGCTCGGCGATGCGGGTGGCCGAGAGCGACATCGTGCCGAGCAGATCCGCCACCCGGTCGGCCACCGTGGCGGTGGCGTTCTTGAGCAGGTTGATGGCCGCGTCCATGGCGGCCTGCTGGCGCGGATCGATCAGGCTCATCAGGGTGGCAAGACACGCAAGCGCGTACTCTCCGCCCCGCCGGCGGGGCGATGCCGAAGTATGGGCCCAAAGAGAGGCCTCCCGCTGTGCGGTCCATCACACCCGGCGGCGGGCCGCCGCCCCGGGGCCGGCCCGTCGGCCCGGATGGTTTTGCTACTTCTTCAGCGCGTCGCGGATCTCGCGCAGCAGCATCACGTCCTCGGGCGGCGCGGCCGGCGGCGCGGGCGGTGCCGCCGGGGCTTCCCGCTTCAGCCGATTGATCTGCTTGACCATCAGAAAGATGATGAACGCGAGGATGACGAAGTTGATCGCCACCGTGATGAAGCTGCCGTAGGCGAACACCGCGCCGGCCTTCTTGGCGTCCGCCAGGTTCGTCGCGGTCTGTCCCGACAGCGCGATGAAGTAGTTGGAGAAGTCCAGGCCGCCCAGCACCTTGCCGACCACCGGCATGATCAGGTCGCCGACCACGGAGTCGACGATCTTGCCGAATGCTCCGCCGATGATCACGCCGACCGCGAGGTCGACGACGTTGCCCTTCATCGCGAATTCTTTGAACTCGGTCGCGAATCCCATGGGTCACTCCTGTGGTTGTTGGAAACGGCTCTGATGCGACGCCATCACCCGTGCGTCGATGGCCAGCGGCAGTATTCCCGCGCCGGGCGGGAAGTCAAGCGCGACGCCTCCCCAGGTCGTCGCCCGGAGCGCCCCGGCGGACCCCCTTGACGCCTCAGATAGAATCACGGGTTGACCCTGATTTCGAAGCGTCTTCACAGCTCGAGGAACCTCATGAGTGACAGCCCCGTCGACAGCGGCAAGCGCACCTGGCTCATCGCCTCCGGATGCGCCAGCGCCGTAGGGGTCGGCTTCACCGCCGTCCCCTTCGTCAGCAGCTTCCAGCCCTCGGAGCGCGCGCGCGCCGCGGGCGCGGCGGTCGAGGTCGACATCAGCGCGCTGAAGTCGGGCGAGAAGCTCACCGTCGAATGGCGCGGCAAGCCAGTGTGGATCGTCAGGCGCACGCCCGAGCAGCTGGCGACGCTGCCCAAGCTCGACGGGCAGCTGGCGGACCCGAAGTCGCAGCGCAATCCCGACGCACTGACGCCCGAGTACGCGCGCAACGAAGGCCGCTCGATCAAGCCGGAGGTGCTGGTGGTGGTGGGCATCTGCTCGCACCTGGGCTGCTCGCCGTCGGACAAGTTCCAGCCCGGCGCGCAGCCCTCGCTGCCGGACGACTGGGCAGGCGGCTTCCTGTGCCCCTGCCACGGCTCGACCTTCGACATGGCCGGCCGCGTCTTCAAGAACAAGCCGGCGCCGGACAACCTCGAGGTGCCGCCGCACATGTACCTGTCCGATTCGCGCCTGCTGATCGGCGAGGACAAGAAGGCCTAACCCCGGAGCGGACGCACGACCATGGCTGATTTCAAGGAAGTTTCCGCCGACGCACCGGTCGTCCAGAAGGTGACGGTCTGGTTCGAGAACCGGTTCCCGACCGCGTTCGCCGAGTACAAGAAGCACATGTCGGAGTACTACGCTCCGAAGAACT
Source organism: Piscinibacter sp. (assembly GCA_019635485.1). GTDB lineage: Bacteria > Pseudomonadota > Gammaproteobacteria > Burkholderiales > Burkholderiaceae_C > Piscinibacter. Next base: position 167,099 of record JAHBZL010000003.1, read on the forward strand.
TCAACGTCTGGTACTTCTTCGGCTCGCTGGCGATGCTGGTGCTGGTGATCCAGATCGTCACCGGCATCTTCCTGGTGATGCACTACAAGCCGGATGCGGCGCTGGCGTTCGCGTCGGTCGAGTACATCATGCGCGACGTGCCGGGCGGCTGGATCATCCGCTACATGCACTCGACGGGCGCGAGCGCGTTCTTCGTCGTCGTGTACCTGCACATGTACCGCGGGCTGATCTACGGCTCGTACCGCAAGCCGCGCGAACTGGTCTGGATCTTCGGCTGCGCGATCTTCCTGTGCCTGATGGCCGAGGCCTTCATGGGCTACCTGCTGCCCTGGGGCCAGATGAGCTACTGGGGCGCGCAGGTGATCGTCAACCTGTTCTCGGCGATCCCGTTCATCGGCCCGGACCTGGCGCTGCTGATCCGCGGCGACTACGTGGTGAGCGACGCGACGCTGAACCGCTTCTTCAGCTTCCACGTGATCGCGGTGCCGCTGGTGCTGCTCGGCCTGGTCGTCGCGCACCTGCTCGCGCTGCACGACGTCGGATCGAACAACCCGGACGGCGTCGAGATCAAGGCCAAGAAGGACGCCCGCGGCGTGCCGCTGGACGGCATCCCGTTCCACCCGTACTACACGGTGCACGACCTGATGGGCGTCGGCGTGTTCCTGATGGTGTTCAGCGCGATCATCTTCTTCGCGCCCGAACTCGGCGGCTACTTCCTCGAATACAACAACTTCATCCCGGCTGACCCGCTGAAGACGCCGGCGCACATCGCCCCGGTCTGGTACTTCACGCCGTTCTACTCGATGCTGCGCGCCATCACCAGCGAGATGATGTACGTGCTGGTGGCCTGCGTGCTGCTCGGCGCGGTGCTGGGCGTCGCGAAGGCACGCGTCTCGGCCGCGCTGAAGGGCGCGGTCGTGGTCGCCGCGCTGGTGGTCGCCGTGCTGATGCTGAACATCGACGCCAAGTTCTGGGGCGTCGTCGTGATGGGCGGCGCGGTCATCATCCTGTTCTTCCTGCCCTGGCTCGACACGAGCCCGGTCAAGTCGATCCGCTACCGGCCGGGCTGGCACAAGTACGTGTACGCCGTGTTCGTCATCAACTTCCTGATCCTCGGCTACCTCGGCGTGCAGCCGCCGTCGCCGATCGGCGAGCGGGTGTCGCAGGCGGGCACGCTGTTCTACTTCGGCTTCTTCCTGCTGATGCCGTGGTGGAGCCGGCTCGGCGAGTTCAAGCCGGTGCCCGAGCGCGTCAACTTCGCAGCCCATTGAACGCGGGGAAGAACCAGACCATGAAGAAGATCCTTCTCTGCCTGTTCCTGGCCCTGGGGCTCGTCGGCGGGGCGTCCGCCTCGGAGGGCGGTGCACACTGGGACAAGTTCCCCGAGGACAAGGCGACCGACCTCGCGGCGCTGCAGAACGGCGCGAAGCTGTTCGTCAACTACTGCCTGAACTGCCATGCGGCGTCGTACATGCGCTACAACCGCCTGCGCGACATCGGCCTGACCGAAGACCAGATCAAGAAGAACCTGATGTTCGCGACCGACAAGGTCGGCGACACGATGAAGGTCACGCTCGACCCGAAGCAGGCCAAGGACTGGTTCGGCGCCACGCCGCCGGACCTGACCGTGATCGCGCGCTCGCGCGCCGGCGCGGGCGGCAGCGGCGCCGACTACCTGTACACCTACCTGCGCACCTACTACCGCGACGAGACCAAGGCCACCGGCTGGAACAACCTCGTGTTCCCGAGCGTCGGCATGCCCCACGTGCTGTGGGAGCTGCAGGGCCAGCGCGCGGCCCGCTTCGTCGAGGAGAAGGACCCGCACGACCCGGCCAAGACGGTGCACCGCTTCGACGGCTTCGAGCAGCTCACCCCGGGCAAGCTGACGCCGCTGCAGTACGACGAGGCGGTCGGCGACCTGGTGGCCTTCCTGCAGTGGATGGGCGAGCCGGCCGCCGGCCAGCGCGTGCGCCTCGGCGTGTGGGTGCTGATCTTCCTCGGCCTGTTCACCGTGATCGCCTGGCGACTGAATGCCGCCTACTGGAAAGACGTGAAGTGAACGTCCCGGCGTCCGCCAGCCCCACCGGGCAGGCGGACCGATGCGCAGTGGCGCGGCCCGACCGGGTGCCCACTGCGCTTGTGTTTTACGACTCCCGCTAGGAGAGCACGCCATGATGGTGCTTTATTCCGGAACCACCTGCCCCTACTCGCACCGCTGCCGATTCGTGCTGTTCGAGAAGGGCATGGACTTCGAGATTCGCGACGTCGACCTGTTCGCGAAGCCCGAGGACATCGCGCTGATGAACCCGTACAACGAGGTGCCGATCCTCGTCGAGCGCGACCTGATCCTGTACGAGTCGCACATCATCAACGAGTACATCGACGAGCGCTTCCCGCACCCGCAGCTGATGCCGGGTGACCCGGTGGCGCGCGCGCGCGTGCGCCTGTTCCTGTTCAACTTCGAGAAGGAACTGTTCTCGAACGTCAACATCCTCGAGTCGCGCGGCATCAAGCCGACCGACAAGCAGCTCGAGAAGGCGCGTGCGCAGATCCGCGACCGGCTGACGATGCTCGCGCCGATCTTTCTGAAGAACAAGTTCATGCTCGGCGACGACTTCTCGATGCTGGACGTCGCGATCGCGCCGCTGCTGTGGCGCCTGGACTACTACGGCATCGACATGTCGAAGAACGCCGTGCCGCTGCTGAAGTACGCCGAGCGTATCTTCTCCCGGCCGGCCTACATCGAGGCGCTGACGCCGTCCGAGAAGGTGATGCGCAAGTAGGCAGTAGACTGCCGACGGCATGAGCACCCCGCCGATCGCCCCCGCGAGCACCGGGACCTCGACGCGCCCGTACCTGATCCGGGCGCTGCACGACTGGTGCACCGACAACGGCTTCACGCCCTACATCGCGGTGTTCGTCGACGCCACGGTGCAGGTGCCGGTGGAGTACGTGAAGAACCACGAGATCGTGCTCAACGTCGGCTTCGAGGCCACGAGTGCGCTCAAGCTCGGCAACGACTTCATCGAGTTCAGGGCCCGCTTCGGCGGCGTCTCGCGCGAGATCGTCGTGCCGGTGGACCACGTGATCGCGATCTACGCGCGGGAGAACGGGCAGGGCATGGCATTCCCGGTGCCCAGCGAGGCGCCGGCCGGCCTGCAGCCGGTGGCGCCCGAGTCTGCTGCGGCAGCTCCCCGGGCGCCGCACCTGGCGCTGACCGACAGCGGCGCCAGGCCCGACGACACGCCGCCGCAGGACCGCCCCGAGCCGCCCGAGCCACCCAGTGGCGGGCGCCCGTCGCTCAAGCGCGTGAAATAGTGCCGCCGCCAGCCGCGGCCTATACTGCCGCCCCCGGTGCCGCGCCGGCTTAGCTCAGTTGGTAGAGCACCCGCCTTGTAAGCGGAAGGTCTTCGGTTCGATTCCGAAAGCCGGCACCATTTCACGCATCGTCCGGCTGCGGCCGGTCGCCGGAGAAACGGGTGAAACGGCCTGTCAGTCCGTTTGAACCTTGATCCGGATTGCGCTAACCTGCCAGCCCCGCTGCTGAAGAATCGCTTCCAGTCGGGGCCTGACCTGGCGCAGCTTCGCGGCCACCGCCGCATTGCGAGCCAGCAGTGACCAGCCCTCGGCATCGACCGGGCCCGGCGCGACATGGGTCGCGAGTCCCGCGGGGAGGCTGGCACGGACGGCCTCGAACCGCTCGTTCGACTCTTTCAGCCGCTCGCGCAGCATCGCCAACGGCGCGCTGCGACGCAGGGCCTCCGCCACGGGCATCGAGTCCGGGACCAGCGGGGGAGGCTTGAGGTGGTTGGGGCTCACGACGGGAGTGTAGCGATGCAGATCATGATCACGCACGGGACGCTGGCGCGTACGCGCGTGCTCCACTTCAATCGCTGGCAGTTCGCTGCGGCGCTGACCGGTGGCCTCGTGCTGCTGATGCTGCTGGCGGGCATCGTGTACCACTTCATCTTCGTGAAGGCAGCCCGCGAGGGCTGGCCGGTGGTCAGCCAGGTCGTGCGCCTGGTGGTGCGCGACGAATTCGCGCAGCGCGACCGCTTCCTGCGCGAAAACCTCGATGCGATGGCGCAGAAGGTCGGCGAGATGCAGGCCAAGCTCGTCAAGCTGGAGGCGATGGGCGACCGGGTGGCCGGGCTGGCCGGTGTCAAGACCGACGAGCTGAAGCCGGCGCGGCCGGCGGGCGCGGCCTCTGCCGCGGCGGGCGGACCGTTCATCCCGCCGCAGGCGGCCACGCTGGACCAGCTGACCAGCATCATCGATTCGCTGGACCAGACGGCCGACCAGCGCACCGACCTGTTCACGCTGATCGAGTCGCGCCTGATGGAGTCGCGCCTGCGCTCGCTGATGATCCCGAACAGCGCGCCGGTGGACGGGCCGGTCGGGTCCGGGTTCGGCTTCCGCGAGGACCCCTTCTCCGGCCGCACCGCACTGCACACCGGGCTGGACTTCCCGAGCGACACCGGCACGCCGATCCTCGCGGCGGCCGGCGGCGTGGTGCTGCTGACCCAGCACCATCCGGCCTACGGCAACATGATCGAGGTCGATCACGGCAACGGCCTGGTGACGCGCTATGCGCACGCGTCAAAGCTGCTCGTGCGCGTCGGCGACATCGTCCGGCGCGGCCAATCGATCGCCCAGGTCGGCAACACCGGGCGCTCCACCGGGCCGCACCTGCACTTCGAGGTGCTGGTGGACGGCGTCCCGCAGGACCCGGCCAAGTTCCTGGCCGGCGGCGAAACGGCCCAGCGTGCACTGGCCAAGGCCACCCGGCGCCAGCGGCCTGCGGCAGCCGCGGAGTAAACTCCACGGCTTTTGCTGATCGCCGCTCGCCTTGCAACGGCAGGGCGCGGCCCCAACTTCGGACCCAGGGCCGCCGCTCGACACGTGCCCGGGCCGGTGGCTGCGGGCGCGGCGAACGCCCAACCACGAACGCCGCCGCCGTCGCCGCATGTTGCCCAAGCTCCTCACCTCCATCTTCGGCAGCCGCAATGAGCGGCTGCTGAAGCAGTACCGCCGCGTCGTCGCGCAGATCAACACGCTGGAAGCCGGCCTCGAGGCGCTGTCCGACGAGGCGCTGAAGGCGCGCACCGGCGAGTTCCGCGAGCGCCACGCCAAGGGCGAGACGCTGGAGGCGCTGCTGCCCGAGGCGTTCGCCACCGTGCGCGAGGCGGGCAAGCGCACGCTGAAGATGCGCCATTTCGACGTGCAGCTGATCGGCGGCATGGCGCTGCACAACGGCAAGATCGCCGAGATGCGCACCGGCGAAGGCAAGACGCTGATGGCGACGCTGCCGGTGTACCTGAACGCGATCACCGGCAAGGGCGTGCACGTCGTCACCGTCAACGACTACCTGGCGCGGCGCGACGCCGAATGGATGGGCCGGCTTTACACCTTCCTCGGTCTGAGCGTCGGCGTGAACCTGCCGCACATGGGGCGCGAGGCCAAGCAGGCGGCCTACGCGGCCGACGTCACCTACGGTACCAACAACGAGTTCGGCTTCGACTACCTGCGCGACAACATGGTCCAGGAGACCGCGGACCGTGTCGCACGGGGCCTGAACTATGCGATCGTCGACGAGGTCGACTCGATCCTGATCGACGAGGCGCGCACGCCGCTGATCATCAGCGGCCAGGCGGAGGACCACACCGAGCTGTACGTGCGCATCAACAAGGTCGTGCCGAAGCTGAAGAAGCAGATCGGCGAGGCCGACCCGCGCACCGGCGAGGGCGTGATCGAGCCGGGCGACTTCACCGTCGACGAGAAGTCGCACCAGGTCTTCCTGACCGAGGCCGGCCACGAGAACGCCGAGGCGATCCTCTCCGAGGCCGGCCTGCTGGCCGAGGGGGCGAGCCTGTACGACCCGGCCAACATCACGCTGATGCACCACGTGTACGCCGCACTGCGCGCGCGGCACCTGTACCACCGCGACCAGCACTACGTGGTGCAGAACGGCGAGGTGATCATCGTCGACGAGTTCACCGGGCGCCTGATGACGGGGCGGCGCTGGAGCGACGGCCTGCACCAGGCGGTCGAGGCCAAGGAAGGCGTGCAGATCCAGAGCGAGAACCAGACGCTCGCGTCGATCACCTTCCAGAACTACTTCCGCATGTACGGCAAGCTGTCCGGCATGACCGGCACGGCCGACACCGAAGCCTACGAATTCCAGGAGATCTACGGCCTCGAGACCGTGGTGATCCCGCCGAACAAGCCGACCATCCGCAAGGACGAGCTGGACCTCGTCTACAAGACCGAGCGCGAGAAGTACGACGCGGTCATCAAGGACATCCGCGACTGCCACGAGCGAGGTCAGCCGGTGCTGGTCGGCACGACGTCGATCGAGAACTCGGAGCGGGTCTCCAAGCTGCTGGCGCAGGCCAAGCTCGAGCACCAGGTGCTCAACGCCAAGCAGCACGAGAAGGAGGCGCAGATCGTCGCGCAGGCGGGCCGCCCGGGCGTGATCACGATCGCGACCAACATGGCCGGCCGCGGCACCGACATCGTGCTGGGCGGCAACGTCGAGAAGCAGATCCAGTTCCTCGAGGACGATGAGACGCTCGCGCCCGAGGAGAAGGCGGCGCGCGCGAAGACGCTGCAGGACGAGTGGCAGGGCCTGCACGAGGCCGTCAAGACGCAGGGCGGCTTGCGCATCATCGCCACCGAGCGCCACGAGAGCCGCCGCATCGACAACCAGCTGCGCGGCCGCTCCGGCCGCCAGGGCGACCCGGGCTCCTCGCGCTTCTACCTGTCGCTGGACGACCCGCTGATGCGCATCTTCGCCGGCGACCGCGTGCGCGCGATCATGGAGCGGCTGAAGATGCCCGACGGCGAGGCCATCGAGGCGGGCATCGTGACGCGCAGCATCGAGAGCGCGCAGCGCAAGGTCGAGGCGCGCAACTTCGACATCCGCAAGCAGCTGCTCGAGTACGACGACGTCTCGAACGACCAGCGCAAGGTCATCTACCAGCAGCGCAACGAGATCCTCGAGGCGGAGAGCCTGACCGAGCAGATCACCAACCTGCGCGCCAGCACGATGACCGACGTCGTGCGGACCTACGTGCCGGCGGACAGCGTCGAGGAGCAGTGGGACCTGGCGGGGCTGGAGAAGACGCTGCGCGAGGAATGGCACATCGAGCTGGCGCTGGCCGCCGAGGTCGAGAAGAGCAGCAGCATCACCGACGAGGACGTCGTCGGGAAGGTGACGCAGGCGGCCGATGCGGCGTTCCAGGCCAAGCTGGACCGCGTCGGCGTCGAGCAGTTCACGCCCTTCATGCGCATGGTGCTGCTGCAGTCGATCGACACGCACTGGCGCGAGCACCTCGCCGCGCTCGACTACCTGCGCCAGGGCATCCACCTGCGCGGCTACGCGCAGAAGAACCCGAAGCAGGAATACAAGCGCGAGGCCTTCGAGCTGTTCTCGCAGTTGCTGGACCTGGTCAAGATGGAAGTGACCCGCGTGCTGATGACGGTACGCATCCAGACGCAGGAAGAGGTGGCACAGGCCGCCGAGGCCATCGAGGAGCGTGCCGAACGCATCCAGAACGTCACCTACACGCATCCGAACGAGGACGGCAGCGTGGCCGAGGAGACCGACGTCGACACGATGGTGGCGCCGATGCCCAAGGTGGGTCGCAACGACCCCTGCCCGTGCGGCAGCGGCAAGAAGTACAAGCAGTGCCACGGCCGCCTGGCCTGACCCCTGGCGGCGCGCCGCCCCCACTCCCCGGGAGAACGCCATGCCCGTGAATCTTTCGGCTCCGAACCCCGCCGACCTGCATCCGGTCGCCGGCGTCGAACTCGGCGTCGCGATGGCCGGGGTGCGCAAGGCGAACCGCCGCGACGTGCTGGTGGTCCGGCTCGCCGAAGGCAGCGCGGTCGCCGGCGTGTTCACGCAGAACCGCTTCTGCGCGGCGCCAGTCCAGGTCTGCCGCGAGCACCTGGCCGCCGGCGCGACGGTGCGCGCGATCGTCGTCAACACCGGCAACGCCAACGCCGGCACCGGCGCCGACGGCCTGGCGCGGGCCCGTTCCACCTGCGCCGCGCTGGGCGGCCTGCTCGGCGTGCCACCGCAGCAGGTGCTGCCGTTCTCGACCGGCGTGATCATGGAGACGCTGCCGAACGACCGCATCGAGGCCGCGCTGCCCGCGGCGCTGGCGGACGCGAAGGCCGCGAACTGGGCGCTTGCCGCCGAGGCCATCATGACCACCGACACGGTGCCGAAGGCGGCCTCGCGCCAGGTGCAGATCGGCGGCCGCACGGTGACGGTCACCGGCATCAGCAAGGGCGCCGGGATGATCCGGCCCAACATGGCGACGATGCTGGGCTTCGTCGCCACCGACGCCGTCGTCGCGCCGGGGCTGATGCAGGACCTGGTGCGCGAAGCCGCGGACCGCTCGTTCAACCGCATCACGATCGATGGCGACACGTCGACCAACGACTCCTTCGTGCTGATCGCGACGCAGCGCGCCGGGCATGCACCGATCACGCAGATCGAGTCGCCCGAAGGCGCCGTGCTGCGGGAGGCGGTGATCGCCGTCGCGCAGCAGCTCGCGCAGGCGATCGTGCGCGACGGCGAAGGCGCGACCAAGTTCATCACCGTCCGTGTCGACGGCGGCCGCACGAAAGAGGAGTGCCGCCACGCGGCCTACGCGATCGCGCACTCGCCACTGGTCAAGACGGCCTTCTTCGCGAGCGATCCGAACCTCGGCCGCATCCTGGCCGCGGTCGGCTATGCCGGCATTGCCGACCTGGACCAGGCAGGCATCGACCTGTTCCTGGACGACGTGCATGTCGTGCACCAGGGCGGCCGGCGGCCCGAGTACCGCGAGGAGGACGGGGCCCGGGTGATGAAGCAGTCCGAGATCACCGTGCGCATCGACCTGAACCGCGGGCCGGCGCACGCCACGGTCTGGACCTGCGACTTCAGCGTCGACTACGTGAAGATCAACGCGGACTACCGCTCCTGAGCGCGGCGCGCAGGATCCAGGCCGCCGCCGCGGCGGCCAGCAGGTGCTTCAGCGTGTGCCCGCTGACCAGACCGGTGGCCTGCAGCACCGCGTGGTCGGCGAGTTCGGCGGCCTTGGCGGCGGCGTAGCAACCGAGCGTCACCCACCAGGCCGGCCCGGGCACGGCAAGTGCGCGCAGCGGGGGCAGCCGCAGCGACAGCCCCGCGACGACCAGCAGCATCGGCAGGAACTGCACGAAGAGGTAGGCCCGCAGGTCGCCCTGGCCGGCTGCGTCGCCGACCCACCACAGGCCGACCGAGGCGCTGGCCAGCAGCAGCGACGCCGCCAGCGCCGGCAGGCGGCCCCAGCGCGCGTCGACCCGCTCGGCCAGGAAGGCGCAGGCCAGCAGGGCGCAGGCCCAGGCGATCGGCAGGCGGTCGAACACGAGCCGGGTGTTGTCCGGAGCCAGGTGGTAGAACGCCGAGCCGGCCGCCGTGCAGACGAGAGCCGCCGCGAACAGGCGCCAGGTCGCCGGGCCCGGCCGGCTCAGCCCCCACAGGCCGATCAGGAGGAAGGGCAGGTTGCTCAGCACGTCGGCCGCGTGCGGCAGGCCCCTCCAGGCGCGCTGGTCGGCGAAGGCGTGGTAGTCCGGCCATTGGGCGATCGGGCCGTGCAGCAGCAGGGCCAGCGCGGTCAGCCCGGTCACGATCCAGAGCAGCGAAGGTTTCGTCATGGGAGGCGATGCTGCGCGAGCGATGGGCGCATCGGCAAGCGGCGCGGGTGACGTCGCACCGGTTGCGCCGCCCGGTATCGTCCCGCGCGCCGCCTCCCAAGATTTGTGGATTGCGGCGGGTGTGGTGGCACTGCTAGGATGCCTGCCACTGCTGATCCCGAGAACCCCATGACGCACACCACCGCCCGCGCCCTGCACCACGACACCTCCGTCGTGCGGCGAGGCATGGCGCCGTGCCACGGGGCTCCACGGCCGTCGCGCGACGGCCATGCCGCCGCTGCGCCGCTGCACGTAGCGGCCGGCATCGGTGCCGCGAATCGCCCGTTCCGCCGGGCATTCGCCGCCATCTAGCTCTCCCGGCGTACCGCCTCCACCGAGGCCCCGCCGAGAGTCCGGCGGGGGGATCGGATTGCCTCCTTCCGCCAACGGGTCCAACGACCCGCCCAGGGCACCCACCGGCGCCCGCGAAGAAGACGAACGAGGGACTGTGATGTCGCAATGGCTGCTCAAAGCGAGGCCGAACTGGCCGACGCGTTTCCTGCAGTGGCTCGACGCGCTGCTGCCGCGCGAGGACCTGCTGCGCCAGGCCACCTACCGGCGGCTGTGGAGCTCGATCCTGATCAGCTCCTTCGGCGGGCAGGTGACCATGCTCGCGCTGCCGCTCACGGCCGCGGTGCTGCTGCACGCGACGCCGACGCAGATGGGCCTGCTGACGGCGATGGAGATCGTGCCCTTCGTGCTGTTCTCGCTGCCCTCGGGCGTCTGGCTCGATCGCGTGCGCAAGCTGCCGGTCTACGTGATCGGCGAGACGGCGCTCGCCGCCGTCGTCGCCAGCGTGCCGCTGGCGTGGTGGCTGGGCTGGCTGGCCATGCCGTGGCTGTACGTGGTGGCGTTCGTGATCGGCACGATCTTCACCACCGCCGGGTCGGCAGCGCAGATCGTGCTCACGCAGGTCGTCGCGCGCGACCGCCTCGTGGAGGCGCATGCGAAGAACGCGCTCGCCACCTCCGGCTCGGAAGTGGCGGGGCCGGGCTTCGCGGGCCTGCTGATCAAGCTGGTCGGCGCGCCGCTGGCACTGCTGGTCGATGCGGTGCTGCTGCTGGTCTCGGCTGGCATCCTGCGCGGCATCGTCGTCAACGAACAGCGTGCCGTGCGGCACGACGCGCACTTCTGGCGCGACCTTAAGGCCGGCGTGCGCTTCGTCGTGCGCCAGCGCCTGCTGGTCGCGCTGGCGGCCGCGGTCGGCGTCTGGCAGATGTGCCACCACGCGGCGATCGTCGTGCAGATCCTGTTCGCGACCCGCACACTCGGGCTCTCCGAGCAGCAGGTCGGCCTCAGCTACATGGGCATGGGCCTGGGCACGATCGTCGCGAGCGTCTACGGGCACCGCATCAGCCGGCGCATCGGCCCGGGCCCGTGCCTGACGCTCGGCTTCGCGATCTGCGCGGCCGGCTGGCTGCTGCTCGCGCTGGCGCCGGCCAACCGCTGGGGCGTCGCGGCGTTCGCGCTGATGCTGCTGCTGTTCTCGGCCGGCGCGGTGCTGGTGTTCATCAACTTCCTGGCCCTGCGCCAGGCGGTGACGCCGGAGCCGCTGCTCGGACGCATGACCAGCACGATCCGCTGGCTGATCCTGATCCCGGCCGGTCCGGGCGCGCTGATCGGCGGCTGGCTCGGCGAGCACGTCGGCCTGCGCGCGGCGCTCGGCTTCGCGGGCGGGTCCGCGCTGCTGCTGGCGCTGGCAGCGGCCGCTTCGCCGGTGATCCGGCGCGTGCGCGAACTGCCGCAGTCCGAGACGGAGGACAGCTGGCTGGGGGCCGAAGCCGGCGTGCGCGACAGCCGCCTCGAGGCGGCCTGAAGACAGAACGAAGGAGACCGAACCATGGACCCCGTGCTGATCGACGTGCCGATGCAGCTGAGCACCGACCGCCTGATCCTGCGCTGCCCGCAGCCGGGCGACGGACCGCTCGCGAACCAGGCCGAACTCGAGTCGATCCGTGACCTGCAGCCCTGGATGCCCTGGGCCCGCGGCGACAAGAGCATCGCGGAGAGCGAGGCGTACTGCCGTCGTGCGCAGGCGCGCTACCTGCTGCGCGAGGAGCTGCCGATGTTCATCTTCGAGCGCGACGTGCTGGGCCGCGAAGGCCGCCTGATCGGCGGTACCGGCCTGCACCGCATCGACTGGGCGCTGCGCAGCTTCGAGATCGGCTACTGGCGGCGCAGCGGCTTCGGCGGCAGCGGCCACGCGACGGAGGCGGTGCGGGCCCTGGCGCGGTTCGCCTTCGACCAGCTGGCCGCGCGCCGCGTCGAGATCCGCACCGACGATGCCAACCGGCTCAGCTGGCGCGTCGCCGAGCGCGCCGGATTCACGCTCGAGGCGCTGCTGCGCGGCGACAGCCTGACCGCGCTCGGCGAGGTGCGCAGCACGCGCATCTACGCCCGGGTGCGTGGCATCGAGGAGCCGCTGGGCGTGGCGGCCGCGGCGTCAGTCCAGCACTGAGCCGGCCGGCGAGAACTTGTCGATCGCGTCGGTGATCAGCCCGTCGATGCCCAGCCGCACCAGGCGCTGGGCTTCCGGGGCGTCGTTGACCGTGTAGACCAGCGCGCGCAGGCCGGCCCCGTGCAGCCGCGCGACCAGTGCGGCATCCATCAGCCCGTAGTGCGTGACGCAGGCGACGCAGCCCAGCGCCTGCGCCGCGTCGAACCAGCCGTCCCACAGGGTGTCGAGCAGCAGCGCCCGGGGGAGGTCCGGCGCGGCCGCCTGCGCGCCGCGCAGTGCTTCGGTCTTGAACGAACTCAGCAGCGGCGGCACGGCCTGGCCGGCCCACAGGTGCTGCGCCTCGCGCGCCACTGCCTCGCCGGTGGCCCGCTCGGTCTCCGGCGTCGGCTTGATCTCGATGTTGAGCGCGAAGCCGTTGCGCAGGCAGTAGCGGGCCACGGTCTCCAGGCTCGGCAGCGGCTCGCCGGCAAAGGCGCGCGAGTGCCAGGCGCCGGCATCCAGGCGCGACAGCTCGGCCCAGGCCCGCTCGCCCGCCACGCCGCGGGCGCCGGTCGTGCGCTGCAGCGTCGCGTCGTGCAGCAGGAAGGGCACGCCGTCGGCGCTCAGCTTCACGTCGCATTCGAAGGCACGGTAGCCATGCGCCGCGCCGACCCGGAAAGCCGCCAGCGTGTTCTCCGGCGCCCGCTTGCCGGCGCCGCGGTGCGCGATCCACAGCGGATAGGGCCAGGCGTCCATCAGCCCACACGCTGCTGGGTCGCGGCGTCGAACCAGTGCAGGTGGGCCGCGTCGCCGCGCAGCGCGACGCGCTCGCCGACCCGCGGCGACGCCAGCGTGGCATCGACCCGCACCGTGAACGGCGCGTCACCGACGCGGCCGTGCACCAGCCGCTCGGCGCCCAGCATCTCGACGTTCTCGACCTGCAGCGGCCAGCCGTCGGCGCCGGCGGGCTGCAGTACCGCGTGCTCCGGCCGCAGCCCGAGGATCAGTTCGCCGGCGCGCGGCGCCGGCGCCGGCAGCGCGAGCTCGACGCCACCGAGCGCGAAGCGCGTGCCCTCCGCGCGCCCGCTCGCGAGGTTCATCGGCGGCGAGCCGATGAAGCTGGCCACGAAGGTGGTGGCCGGCCGTGCGTAGACCTCCTCCGGTGAGCCGATCTGTTCCATGCGCCCGGCGTTCATCACGATCATGCGCTGGGCCAGCGTCATCGCCTCCACCTGGTCGTGCGTGACGAACAGCGAGGTCACTCCCAGCTCGGCGTGCAGCTTCTGGATCTCCAGGCGCGTCTGCGCGCGCAGCTTCGCGTCCAGGTTGGACAGCGGCTCGTCGAACAGGAACACCGCCGGCTGGCGCACGATCGCCCGCCCCATCGCGACCCGCTGCCGCTGCCCGCCGGAGAGCTCGCGCGGCTTGCGGGCGAGGTAGGGGCCGAGCTGCAGGATGCCGGCGGCCTTGTCGACGCGCGCCTTGATCTCCGCCGGCGGCACCTTCTGGATGCGCAGGCCGTAGGCCATGTTGTCGAACACGCTCATGTGCGGATAGAGCGCGTAGTTCTGGAACACCATCGCGATGTCGCGTTCGCTCGGCTCCACGTGGTTGACCACGCGACCGGCGATCGAGATCTCGCCGTCGGTGATCTCCTCCAGGCCGGCCACCATGCGCAGCAGCGTGCTCTTGCCGCAGCCCGACGGACCGACGATGACGATGAACTCGCCGTCGGTGATCTCGGCATTCACGCCGTGGATCACCTGATTGGCCTTCGGGCCGTGGCCGTAGCGCTTGACGACGTTGCGGATGGAAATGGCGCCCATGGAATCTGCGGTGATGAGGTCAAGCGGCCGCCGCGGAACCGGCTTTGCCGGGCCGCTGGCGGTGCCCCCCCGGGGGGGAGGCGCCGAAGGCGCTTCGGGGGGGATTCATTTCTCGGTGTCGACCAGGCCCTTGACGAACCACTTCTGCATCAGCAGCACGACCAGCGCGGGCGGGATCATCGCCAGCACCGCGGTGGCCATCACGATGTTCCAGTCGGTCGCCGCGTCGCCGCCGCTGATCATGCGCTTGATGCCGATCACCACCGGGTACATCGACTCCTCGGTGGTCACCAGCAGCGGCCAGAGGTACTGGTTCCAGCCGTAGATGAACTGGATCACGAACAGCGCGGCGATCGAGGTGGCCGACAGCGGCACCAGCACGTCGATGAAGAAGCGCATCGGTCCGGCGCCGTCGATGCGCGCCGCCTCGACGAGTTCGTCCGGCACGGTCAGGAAGAACTGGCGGAACAGGAAGGTCGCGGTGGCCGAGGCGATCAGCGGCACGGTCAGCCCGGCGTAGGTGTTCAGCATGCCGAGGTGGGCCACCACCGCGTAGGTCGGCCCGATGCGCACCTCCACCGGCAGCATCAGCGTCACGAAGATGGCCCAGAAGAACAGGTTGCGCAGCGGGAAGCGGAAGTAGACGATGGCGAACGCCGACAGCAGCGAGATCGCGATCTTGCCCAGCGCGATGACCAGCGCGGTGATCAGGCTGACCATCATCATGCGCCCCACCGGCGCGTTCGATGCCGCGCCGCCGCCGGAGCCCTGCAGCGCCTCGAGGTAGTTCTGCACCATGCGGTCGCCCGGAAGCAGCGACATCGGCGACTGCAGGATCTCCTGCGCCGTCTGCGTGGAGGCGATGAACGTGACGTAGAGCGGGAAGGCGACCAGCGCGACCCCGAGGATCAGGACGGCGTGGGCCAGGATGCCGAGTGTCGGGCGGCGTTCGACCATCTCAGGCCTCCACGGCGCCGCCGTGCGCGGCTTGAGGCGCGAATCCAGCCGCAACAAGCAGTCGCCGCGGATCCGGCTCCGCCGGTCCGCTGGCGGCGCCCCCCAGGGGGGGAGCGCCGCAGGCGCTACGGGGGGGATTCAATACGTCACCTTCTTCTCGACGAAGCGGAACTGCACCACCGTCAGCGCGATGACGATGGCCATCAGCACCACCGACTGCGCGGCCGAACTGCCCAGGTCCAGCGCCTTGAAGCCATCGTAGTAGACCTTGTAGACGAGGATCGCGGTGTCCTTGCCCGGCCCGCCCTGCGTGGCCGCGTCGATGATGGCGAAGGTGTCGAAGAACGCGTAGACGACGTTGATCACGAGCAGGAAGAAGGTCGTCGGCGACAGCAGCGGGAACTGGATGGTCCAGAAGCGGCGCCATGGCCGCGCGCCATCGATCGCCGCGGCCTCGATCAGGCTCTTCGGGATGCTCTGCAGCCCGGCCAGGAAGAACAGGAAGTTGTAGGAAATCTGCTTCCACACCGCCGCCACGACCACCAGCGTCATCGCCTGGCCGCTGTGGATCAGGTGGTTCCACTCGATCCCGATGCTGCGCAGCGCATACGAGACGATGCCGATCGACGGCGCGAACATGAACAGCCACAGCACGCCCGCCACCGCCGGCGCGACGGCGTATGGCCAGATCAGCAGCGTGCGGTAGACCAGCGCGCCGTGCGCGACGCGGTCGGCGAACACCGCCAGCAGCAGCGAGATCGCGATGCCCGAAAACGCCACCAGCACCGAGAACACCGCGGTGGTCTGGAACGACGCCAGGTAGGTCGGGTCGTTCCAGAGGTTGGCGAAGTTCTCCAGCCCGACCCATTCGGTCGAGGTGCCGAAGGCGTCGGATTGCTGGAACGACTGCAGCAGTGCCTGGCCGGCCGGCCAGAAGAAGAACACCGCGATGACGACCGCCTGGGGCGCGAGCAGCACCCAGGGCAGCCAGCCGGAGCGGAAGACGACGCGTTTCTCGGCAGCCAAAGGGGCCTACGCGCAATGCGCCTTCCCCGCTGGGCGGGGAAGGACGGGGAGGGGTGCCGTCATGTCGGCCGTCGGGCGAAGGGGTCCGTCAGGACTTGTTCGCTTTCTCGAAGCGCTCCAGCAGTTCGTTGCCGCGCTTCACCGCGCTGTCCAGCGCGTCCTTGGCCCCCTTCTTGCCGGCCCAGACCTGCTCGAGCTCCTCGTCGACGACCGCGCGGATCTGCAGCATGCTGCCCAGGCGCACGCCGCGCGACTTGTCGGTGGTCTTGCGGATCATCTGGTTGACGGCCGTGTCGGTGCCCGGATTCTGCTTGTAGAAGCCGGACTTCTCGGTCTCCGCCAGCGCGGCCAGCGTGATCGGCAGGTAGCCGGTGCGCTGGTGGCTCTTGGCCTGGATCTCCGCATTGGTGAGGTAGTTGAAGAACGCGGCGACGCCCTTGTACTCGGCCGGCTTCTTGCCGGACATCACCCACAGCGAAGCACCGCCGATCACGGTGTTCTGCGGTGCGCCGGGCACGTCGGGGTAGTAGGGCAGCGGCGCGATGCCGAACTCGAACTTGGCGTTCTTCTTGATGCTCGCGTAGGTCGACGACGACGCGGTTGCCATCGCGCATTCGCCCGAGTAGAACGGCGCGTCGCCGAGGTTGTTGCGGCCGCGGTAGTGGAACAGGCCCTGCTGCGCCATGTTGGCCAGGTTCTCGATGTGGCGCACGTGCAGCGGGCTGTTGAACACCAGCCGCGCGCTGTTGCCGCCGAAGCCGTTGTTCTGCGTCGCGAACAGCGTGTTGTGCCAGGTCGAGAAGCTCTCCAACTGCGTCCAGCCCTGCCAGCTGGTCGTGAACGGGCAGGCGACGCCCGAGGCCTTCAGCTTGGCGGCGGCGGCCACCAGTTCCGGCCAGGTGGCGGGCGGCTTGTTCGGGTCGAGGCCGGCCTTCCGGAAGGCATCCTTGTTGTAGTTGAGCACCGTCGTCGAGCTGTTGAACGGGAAGCTCAGCATCTGCCCGCTGGGCGCGGTGTAGTAGCCGACCACGGCCGGGATGTACAGCTTCGGGTCGAACTTGTAGCCGGCGTCGGCCAGCACCTTGCCGGCCGGCACGATGGCGCCCTTGCTGGCCATCATCGTCGCGGTGCCGACTTCGAACACCTGCACGATGTGCGGCGCGTTGCCGGCGCGGAAGGCAGCGATCGAGGCCGTCATCGACTCGTCGTACTGGCCCTTGTAGGTCGGCACGACCTTGTAGTCCTTCTGGCTGGCGTTGAAGCCGTTGGCCAGGTCGATCACCCAGTCGTTCAGCCCGCCGGTCATCGAGTGCCACCACTGGATCTCGGTCTGGGCCTGGGCCGGCAGGGCGGCGGCAATGGCCAGGGCTGAAAGGGCAAGGCGCAGGGTCTTCATGACAGCTCCGTGAGGGTTTGGTGACGGCCGCGCGGGCCAGCCGACCAGTATCTGGCGATCTTGTGACAGGCGCGTTTATGGGCTCGAAGCGCGGGCGCAGCAACGGGGATAACCCGCCGCGCGCCGGCCCCTGCGGGGCAGGGAGAAGCCGCCCTTTGCTACGATTCGTCCCTGACTGCCTGCTCGGGGGCGAACCCGCCGCCGACCCTCATGAACGCACCTGCCACCCTGACCCAGCTGGCCGCCGTCGCCCAGGCCGGCCCGGCCGCCGAGGGGGACAGCCCGCGCCTGCGCGAGATCCCCTACAACTACACCTCGTTCTCCGACCGCGAGATCGTCATCCGGCTGCTCGGCGCGCGCGCCTGGGACGTGCTGAACCGCCTGCGCGAGGAGCGCCGCACCGGCCGCTCGGCGCGCATGCTCTACGAGGTGCTGGGCGACATCTGGGTGGTGCAGCGCAACCCGTACCTGCAGGACGACCTGCTGGACAACCCGAAGCGCCGCCGCGCGCTGATCGACGCGCTGCACCACCGGCTGCAGGCGATCGAGGCGCGTCGCGCGCCGGCCGCGGACGGTGCGCGCGACGCCTTCGTCGGCGAGCTGCTCGAGGCGGCCGGGCGCGCCGTCGAAGCCTTCGCGCAGCAGTTCGACACCATGGCCGACCTGCGCCGGCGCGTCGTGCGCGTGCTCGGGCGCGTGACCGCGCGCGACAACATCAAGTTCGACGGCCTGTCGCGCGTCGCGCACGTGACCGATGCGACCGACTGGCGCGTCGAGTACCCGTTCGTCGTGCTGACGCCGGACACCGAGGCCGAGATGGCCGCGCTGGTGGCCGGCTGCATCGAACTCGGCCTGACCATCATCCCGCGCGGCGGCGGCACGGGCTACACCGGCGGCGCGGTACCGCTGACCTGGTCCAGCGCGGTGATCAACACCGAGAAGCTGGAGGCGATGACCGAGGTCGAGATGATCGCGCTGCCCGGCGTCGACTACCCGGTCGCGACCGTCTGGACGGAGGCCGGCGTGGTCACCCAGCGGGTGGCGGACGCGGCCGAACGCGCCGGCTTCGTGTTCGCGGTCGACCCGACTTCGGCGGAGGCGTCCTGCGTCGGCGGCAACATCGCGATGAACGCCGGCGGCAAGAAAGCCGTGCTGTGGGGCACGGCGCTGGACAACCTCGCCTCCTGGCGCATGGTCACGCCGCAGGCGAAATGGCTCGAGGTGGTGCGGCTCGACCACAACCTCGGCAAGATCCACGACGTCGAGGTCGCGCGCTTCGAGCTGCGCTGGTTCGACGCCACGGGCAGGAAGCTCGAGCGCACCGAGCAGCTCGACATCCCCGGCGCCACCTTCCGCAAGGAGGGCCTGGGCAAGGACGTCACCGACAAGTTCCTGGCCGGCCTGCCCGGCATCCAGAAAGAGGGCTGCGACGGCCTGATCACCTCGGCGCGCTGGGTCGTGCACAAGATGCCGGCCCACACGCGCACGGTGTGCCTGGAGTTCTTCGGCAACGCCAAGGACGCGGTGCCCTCGATCGTCGAGATCAAGGACTTCATGTTCGCCGAGGCCAAGCGCGGTGGCGCGATCCTGGCCGGCCTGGAGCACCTGGACGACCGCTACCTGAAGGCGGTCGGCTACGCGACCAAGAGCAAGCGCGCCGGGCTGCCGAAGATGGTGCTGGTCGGCGACATCGCCGGCGACGACGCCGACGCGGTGGCGCGCGCCGCGAGCGAAGTGGTCCGGCTGGCCAACGGCCGCGCGGGCGAGGGCTTCGTCGCGGTCAGTGCCGAGGCGCGCAAGAAGTTCTGGCTCGACCGCAAGCGCACCGCGGCGATCAGCCGCCACACCAACGCCTTCAAGATCAACGAGGACGTGGTGATCCCGCTGCCCCGCATGGGCGAGTACACCGAAGGCATCGAGCGCATCAACATCGAGCTCAGCCTGCGCAACAAGCTCGAGCTGGTCGACGCGCTGGAGCACTTATTCACCCACGGCAGCCTGCCGCTGGGCAAGACGGACGACGCGAACGAGATCGCCAGCGCCGAGCTGCTGGGGGACCGGGTGCAGCGCGCCCTGGCGCTGCTGCGCGAGGTGCGCGGCCAGTGGCAGCACTGGCTGGCCCACCTCGACGCACCGAACCCGGCCAGCGGGCGGACCTTCTTCGCCGAGCTGCAGGACCACACGCTGCGCGCCTCGTGGAAGGGGCAGATCCGCGCCCCGCTGCAGCAGCTGTTCGCGGGGGCGGCATTGGCGCCCATCGTCGACGCCTGCCAGCAGATCCACGGCCAGGTGCTGAAGGGCCGCGTCTGGGTCGCGCTGCATATGCACGCCGGCGACGGCAACGTGCACACCAACATCCCGGTCAACAGCGACAACTACGCGATGCTGCAGACCGCCCACGAGGCGGTGGCGCGCATCATGGCGCTGGCGCGCCGGCTGGACGGCGTGATCTCCGGCGAACACGGCATCGGCATCACCAAGCTCGAGTTCCTGACCGATGCGGAGCTGGCCGGCTTCACCGACTACAAGCAGCGCGTCGATCCCGAGGGGCGCTTCAACAAGGGCAAGCTGCTGCGCGATCCGGCGGCGGCCGGCGGGCTGAAGGCGGACCTGACGAACGCCTACACGCCCAGCTTCGGGCTGATGGGCCACGAGTCGCTGATCATGCAGCAGAGCGACATCGGCGCCATCGCCGACAGCGTCAAGGACTGCCTGCGCTGCGGCAAGTGCAAGCCGGTGTGCGCGACGCACGTGCCGCGCGCCAACCTGCTGTACAGCCCGCGCAACAAGATCCTCGCCACCTCGCTGCTGGTGGAGGCCTTCCTCTACGAGGAGCAGACGCGCCGCGGCATCAGCATCAAGCACTGGCAGGAGTTCGAGGACGTCGCCGACCACTGCACCGTCTGCCACAAGTGCCTGTCGCCGTGCCCGGTGAAGATCGACTTCGGCGACGTGTCGATGAACATGCGCAACCTGCTGCGCAAGATGGGGCAGAAGAGCTTCCGCCCGGGCAACCGGATGGCGATGATGTTCCTGAACGCGACGCAGCCGGAGTCGATCCGCCTGATGCGCCGCGCGATGGTCGACGTCGGCTTCAAGGCGCAGCGCGCCGCGCACCGCCTGCTGCAGGGGCTCGCGAAGCGCCAGACCGCCAAGCCGCCGGCCACCGTCGGCCCGGCGCCGGTCAAGGAACAGGTGATCCACTTCATCAACAAGAAGATGCCGGGCGGGCTGCCCAAGCGCACCGCGCGTGCGTTGCTGGACATCGAGGACAAGGCCTACGTGCCGATCATCCGCGACCCGAAGACGACGACGGCCGACAGCGAGGCGGTGTTCTACTTCCCGGGCTGCGGCTCGGAGCGGCTGTTCTCGCAGGTGGGCCTCGCGACGCAGGCGATGCTGTGGCACGCGGGCGTGCAGACGGTGCTGCCGCCGGGCTACCTGTGCTGCGGCTACCCGCAGCGCGGCAGCGGTGATTTCGACCGTGCGGAGAAGATGATCACCGACAACCGGGTGCTCTTCCACCGCGTCGCGAACACGCTGAACTATCTCGACATCAAGACCGTGGTGGTGAGCTGCGGCACCTGCTACGACCAGCTGCAGGGCTACAAGTTCGAGGACATCTTCCCGGGCTGCCGCATCGTCGACATCCACGAGTTCCTGCTCGAGAAGGGCATCAAGCTCGACGGCGCCGGGGGCTACCTGTACCACGACCCCTGCCACAGCCCGATGAAGCTGCAGGACCCGATGAAGACGGTGCGCGCGCTCGTCGGCGAGCAGGTGCGCAAGAGCGAACGCTGCTGCGGCGAGAGCGGCACGCTCGGGGTGACGCGGCCGGATATCTCGACGCAGGTGCGCTTCCGCAAGGAGGAGGAACTGCGCAAGGACGAGGCTGCGCTGCGCGCGATGATGGCAGGCACCTCGGGTGCCGCGGCCGCCACCGGCAACCTGAAGATCCTCACCTCCTGCCCGAGCTGCCTGCAGGGCCTGAAGCGCTACGGCGACGACCTCGCCAACGGGCTGCTCGAGGCCGACTACATCGTCGTCGAGATGGCGGGCCGGATCCTCGGCGAGAACTGGCTGCCCGACTACGTGGCGCGCGCGAACGACGGCGGCATCGAGCGGGTGCTGGTCTGAGAAGCCGCGCGGCTCAGCGGATCAGCACCCCGGCTTCCTCCAGGAACATCCGCGACGGCAGCGTGTCGGCGAAGCCGCTGGCCGGCAGGCGCTGCGGCAGGTCGTCGGCCAGCAGGCGCGCCAGTTCGGCCTTGGCCGCGGCGAGCGCCTGCGGCGAAGCCGGCGGCACCGCCGGCTCGGGGGTCGGCTCGGCCAGGCGGTCGATCTCGCGGCGTGCCGCGGTCAGCTCGTCCTGCAGCTGGCCGACCTGGCGCCTGGCGCGATCGAGCTGGTCGGTCAGCGCGTGGCGCTGCTTGTCGAGCCGTTCCTGGAGGCGGGCCACGCCGAGCCGGTAGCGGCGCGTCAGGAACGAGCCGTACCCGAACGCGGCCGAGACGGTCACGAGGCAGACGAGGAAGGCGGCGAGCGAGTTCATGCGATTCCCCAGCGGACAACGGGTCCATGCTAGGGGCGGGCCCGCCGCGGCCCGAATGACGCATCTCACGCGGCGCCGCCGCGCCGCCGGCCCCCCCGCGACTCCGGGGGCCGATTCCTGCTCACTCTGCCGATAGTCGGCGCTCGCGAATCAGCGCGTGCCAGAAGGTGGTCTCCTTCCGGATGAAGGCCGCCAGCGCCGGCCCGTCGGTGGGCGTGACCTCGAGGCCGAAGTCCTCGAGACGGGCGCGGACCTCGGGCGTCGCGATCGCCTTGTTCATCTCCGTGGTGAGGCGCGCGACGATGTCCGCCGGCGTGCCCTTGGGCACGAACAGGCCCTGCCAGGCGGTGACCTCGAAGTCCTTCACCCCCAGCTCGTCCAGCGTCGGCACGTCGGGCAGCGAGGGAATGCGCTTCTTCGACATCACCGCGAGCGCCTTGACCTTGCCGGCGCGGATCTGCGGCAGGCCGGCGGCCGTGTCCAGCACCATCATCGGCACCTGGCCCGAGATCACGTCCTGGACGGCCAGCGCCGTTCCCCGGTAAGGCACGTGCACGACGAAGGTCTTGGTCCGGTCCTTGAGCAGTTCCATCGCCAGGTGGTGCGGGCTGCCGATGCCGGGCGAGGCGTAGCTGAACTTGCCCGGGTTCTTCTTCAGGTCGTCGAGCAGCTGCCGTCCGCTCGCGAAACCGGCGTCCGGGTTGACGGCCAGGATCAGCGGAAAGCGCGCCATGAAGCCGATCGGCGTGAAGTCCGAAGGCGCGTACGGGATCTTCTTGTACATCGCCTCGTGGAAGACCATCGCGCCGTTGTCGCCGGTGACGATGGTGTAGCCGTCCGGCGGCGACTTGGCGGCGTTGTCGGTGCCGATGATGCCGGCGGCGCCGGGTCGGTTGTCGATCACGATGTTCTGGCCGAGCTGCTTGGCGAGTTGCGGCGACAGCTGGCGCGCCAGGAAGTCCGAGCCGCCGCCGGCCGGGTAGGCGACCACCCAGCGGATGGGCTTGCCCTGCGGCCAGGTGTCCGCCAGGGCCGGAGCGGCGGCGAGCAGCGCGGCGAGGAGGGCTAGGGTGTGGCGACGGTTCGGCAGCAGGGTCATGGGTGTGACGGAGAGGGTTGGGGATGCGCCCATCTTAGGACCTCGTTGCGAACGGCGAGAATCGGGTCCGGCGAACGCCCCGACAATGCTGGCCATGCCGTCCCTCCTGGACTCCTGCCGATGGCTGTGCCTCGGCGGCCTCGCCGCCCTGCTGGCCGGCGGGGCGGCGGGTGCCGCGCCGGCCGCGCCGTATCCCGAGGAACTGCTCGCGATCCACGAGCTCGAGCTGGAGGATCCGCGGGCCGCGCTGGCGCGGGGCCGCGAGGTCGTGGACGATCCGGAGCGTGCCTTCTGGCGCGCGCTGGGTCGGGCCAGCGTCAATACGCTGCTCGAGCACAGCAGCGCCGCGCAGCGCGACGTCGACAGTGCCCGGGCCACCCTGGCGAGGCTCCCGGCGGCCACCCCGCGCCACCACCTGTGGCTCGAGGCCTACGCGATCGGCGCGGCCTACCGCACCGCCGACGTCGGGGCGCTGCTGCAGCGCAATGTCGAACTGCGGCGCGCCGCGCTGCCGCTGCGCGACGTCCATCTGCTGTGCGAGGTGTCCGCGGCCGACATGTTCCTGCTGCGCGACACCAATGCGCTCGACGAGGCCTGGATCGCGGCCGAGGAGGCCGAACGCTGCGGCCGCGAACTCGCGTTGCCGCACCTGGAGACCGCGGCGCTGATCGGCCTGGGCGGGCTGGCAGGCGACCTGGGCGGCAAGGCGCCGACCGAGAGCTACTTCGAGCGCGCGCTGGCGGTGCTGGGCCCGCGCAGCGCCCGCTTCCAGCGCGCCTGGATCGAGTGGGAGCTGGGCAATGCATTCCGGCGCCAGAACCGTGCCGAGGCGGCGGCCCGCTACTTCGAGGCGGCGCTGGCACGCAGCCGCGAGATCGGCGACACCAGCAGCGAAACGATCGTCACCCTCGACCTGGCCGGGCTGCAGCTCGCGCAGGGTGACGCCGCACGGGCGCTGTCCCTGGTACGCGAGGTGATGCCGAACCTGGAGGCGGCCGAATCGCCGGTGCGCATGGCCACGGCGCTGCGCCTGACGATCGAAGCGCTGACCCGCCTGCGCCGCCCCGGCGTGCTGGCCGAGATCGAGCGCGCCCGCGCGCTGGACGCCTACCCGGTGCCGGCCCACGAACGCACGGCGCTGGCACGTGCCGTTGCCGCCGCCTATGCGGCGCAGGGCATGCACGCGCAGGCCTATGCCGAGCTGCTGCGGGTGACGCAGTCGATCGACCAGGGCCAGCAGTCGATGCGCGATGCGCAGGTGCTGCGCCTGCAGGCGCGCTACGAGATCGCGCGCCGCGAGGCCGAGGTGGCCGATCTGCGCCATCGCGCGGAGGCCGCGCGGCTGGAACTGGCGGCGCGCGACGCCCAGCAGCGCGCCTTGTGGGCCGCGCTGGTGGTGCTGGCCGGCGTGGCCGGCCTGGCCTTGTGGGCCGTGCTGCGGGTGCTGCGCCGCCGCCGCCACCTGGCCGAGCTGGCGATGCGCGACGAGCTGACGGGCATGCCGAACCGCCGCGCCGTGCTGGCGTTCGGGCAGGAACAGTTTCGCCTGTGCCGGCGCCTGGGGCTGCCGCTGTCCGTCGCGCTGGTGGATCTGGACCACTTCAAGACGGTCAATGACCGCTACGGTCACGCGGTCGGCGACCGGGTGCTGACGACCTTCGCCGCCTGCGCCCGCGGCGTGCTGCGCGGGCAGGACCGCATCGGCCGCTACGGCGGCGACGAGTGGCTGCTGGTGATGCCCGGGGCCGGCCCGGCGCAGATCGAGCAGGCGTTCGAGCGCTTGCGCAACGCGCTGGCGGCGCAGGCGATCGACGGCCTGCCGGAGCCCGGACGGGTCACGCTGTCGATGGGCGCGGCCGGCCTGGTCCAGGAGGTCGACTCCCTGGACGCGTTGATCGAAGAGGCGGACCGGCAGCTCTACCGGGCCAAGGCCGAGGGGCGCAACACCTTGCGCCAGCCGGCCGGCGGGCCTGGCACCGGGGCCGAGGGCGACGTCTCCGCGCCGCTGCCGCTGCCGGCCTCCGCGTAGCCTCGGATCATGGCCACGTCGCCCGACTGCCCGCTGTGCCGCGACGCTGGGGGCCTGCTCGTCTGGCAGGACGCGGATTGGCGCGTGATCCGGGCCGCCGAGCCGGACTTCCCGGCCTTCTACCGCGTCGTCGCGCAGGCGCATGTGGCCGAGTTCTCGCAGCTGCCGGCGCCGGCGCGGCAGCGC
Source organism: Piscinibacter sp. (assembly GCA_019635485.1). Classification (GTDB taxonomy): domain Bacteria; phylum Pseudomonadota; class Gammaproteobacteria; order Burkholderiales; family Burkholderiaceae_C; genus Piscinibacter. The sequence goes on from JAHBZL010000003.1 coordinate 192,339, forward strand.
TGCATGGAACTGGTCTGCGTGGTCGAGCGCACGCTGATCGAGCGGCTGGCGCCGACCAAGATCAACCTCGCCGCGCTCGGCAACATGGTGCCGCACCTGCACTGGCACGTGATCGCACGTTTCGACTGGGACAGCCATTTCCCGCAGGCCGTCTGGGGGCCGCGCCAGCGCGACGCCGACGCCGGGGCGCTGCAGCGGCTGCGGGCGTCGCTCGACGGGCTCGACGGGCTCGATGCGGCGCTCGCGGCGGCGCTGTGCCGGGTCGGGTAGCCCGGAAGACCGCATCGGCGAAGGCCCCAATCGAATCGCGGGCAGTGCCTTCGCTACACTGCGCCCGCTCCGCTTCAAACCTGCATCCATGGCCGGACTCAGCCCCGAGACCCCTCAGCCCACCAGCATCACCGTGCACCAGCAATCACGCGTGCTCGAAGTGGGTTTCAGCGATGGCCAGACCTTCCGCATCCCGTTCGAGCTGATGCGGGTCTACTCGCCGTCGGCCGAAGTGCAGGGCCACGGCCCCGGCCAGGAGGTGCTGCAGACGGGCAAGCGCGAGGTCGACCTGACGGGCCTCGAGCCCATCGGCAACTACGCCGTGCAGCCGACCTTCAGCGACGGCCACGATTCCGGCATCTTCTCGTGGGACTACCTGTACTTCCTCGGGTCGGAGCAGGACGAACTGTGGGCACGCTACCGCCAGCGCCTGGCGGATGCCGGTGTCGACCGCGATGCGCCGATGGCCGCCGCGCCGGCCGCCGGCGGTTCCTGCGGTCACCACCACTAGCCGCGACGATGGGCGACACGCATTTCGGATTCGAGACCGTCGACGAGACGCAGAAGGCGCGCCGCGTGCGCGGTGTGTTCGATTCGGTCGCGTCGAAGTACGACGTGATGAACGACCTGATGTCGCTCGGGATGCATCGCGCCTGGAAGGCCTACACGGTGGCCGTCGCGAAGCTGCGTCCCGGGCAGCAGGTGCTGGACATCGCCGGCGGCACCGGGGATCTGGCGCGCGCGTTCGCGAAGCGGGTCGGCCCGGGCGGCACGGTGCTGCACACGGACATCAACGAGGCGATGCTGCGCCAGGGGCGCGACCGGCTGCTCGACGAGGGCCTGGTGCTGCCGACGCTGCTGTGCGACGCGGAGTCGCTGCCGCTGCGCGAAGCCAGCTTCGACCTCGTCAGCGTCGCCTTCGGGCTGCGCAACATGACGCACAAGGACCGTGCCCTGGCCGAGATGTGCCGGGTGCTGAAGCCCGGTGGCCGCCTGCTCGTGCTCGAGTTCTCGAAGGTCGCCGCGCCGCTGGCCAAGGCCTACGACTGGTACTCGTTCAACGTGCTGCCCCGCCTCGGGCAATGGGTCGCCGGCGACGCCGACAGCTACCGCTACCTGGCCGAGTCGATCCGGATGCATCCGGGCCAGGCGGAGCTGAAGTCGATGATGAAGCGCGCCGGCTTCGGGCACGTGGACGTGCACAACCTGAATGCCGGCGTCGTCGCGCTGCACGTGGGGATCAAGTGCTGAGGGTCCGATACCCGGTGCGTCAAGGCTGGCTGCTGGTTCTGCTGCTGGCAGCCGGACTCCTCGCGGTTCCGCGGGACGCCCATGCTGCCGCGCTGACCGCGATGACCACCTCGCTCGGGCTGGGCGTCGCCGCGCTGGCGCTGCTGGCGGCGCCCCTGGGGGACCCCGGCGTGGCGGCCACGGGCCTGGTGGCGCTGCTGCTGCTCACGCTCGGCGCGCATCGGATGCGGCGCGTGCGTGAGGCGCCACGCGCTGCCACCGGTGAACAGGCCCTGCTCGCGATGGCACGCGACCGCTTCGTCGCCTTGCAGGCTGCCTGGGACCAGGCCGACGTGGAGGCGCTGCGGGCGCTGACCACCGACGGCATGCTCGACGAACTGCTGGCGCAGCTGCCCGAACGCGGCGACGGCCCGAACCGGACCGACGTGCTTGCGCTCGAGGCCCGGCTGCTTGCACACGACCGGCTCGGCGCGATCGAACTGGCGAGCTTCGAGTTCAGCGGCGTCGTGCGCGAGTCGCCGGAGCGCTGCGCGACGCCGTTTCGCGAGATCTGGATGCTGGCCCGCGACGCCGGCGAGCAGGACTGGCGCCTCGCGCGCCAGCAGGCCCTGCTATAGGCGCCAGCCGCGCAGGCCCTGGGCCGAGAGCGCGGCCGGTTCGTAGCTCGACTTCACGTCGACGAACACCGCCCCCTTGATCGCCTTGGCGGCGATCGCCGGCAGGCCCATCTCGCGGTACTCGGCGTGGGCCACCGCGGCGACGATCGCGGCGGCCGGCGGCAGCTCCTCCCACGGCGTCAGGTGGATGCCGTATTCGTGCTCGCACTCGGCCGACTCCGCGAGCGGGTCGTGCACGTGCACCTTGGCGCCGAAGCTCCTCAGCTCGTTGATCACGTCGATCACCTTGCTGTTGCGCAGGTCCGGGCAGTTCTCCTTGAAGGTCATGCCGAGCACGACCACGTCGGCGCCCTTGACCGGCAGGTCGGCCGCGATCATCTGCTTGACCGTCTGCTCGGCGACGTACTTGCCCATGCTGTCGTTGATGCGCCGGCCGGCCAGGATGACCTGCGGGTTGTAGCCGAGCTTCTCGGCCTTGTGCGTCAGGTAGTAGGGGTCGACGCCGATGCAATGGCCGCCGACCAGTCCGGGCCGGAACGGCAGGAAGTTCCACTTCGTGCCGGCGGCCTTCAGCACCTCCAGCGTGTCGATGCCGATGCGGTTGAAGATGACCGACAGCTCGTTCATCAGCGCGATGTTCAGGTCGCGCTGCGTGTTCTCGATCACCTTGGCCGCCTCGGCCACCTTGATGCTGCTGGCCGGGTAGACGCCAGCGGTGATGATCGCGCCGTAGACCTCGGCCACCTTCTTCAGCGTCTCCGGCGTGTCGCCCGAGACCACCTTCGTGATCTTGGTGACGGTCCGCTCCTTGTCGCCGGGGTTGATGCGTTCGGGGCTGTAGCCGACGAAGAAGTCGCGCTTCCACTGCAGGCCCGAGGTCTTCTCGATCACCGGGATGCAGACTTCCTCGGTCGCGCCGGGATAGACGGTCGACTCGTAGACGACGATCGCGCCCTTCTTCAGGTGGCGTCCGACGCTCTCCGACGACTTGACCAGGGGCGTGAAGTCCGGCTGGTGCGCATCGTCCACCGGCGTCGGCACGGCGACCACGATGAAGTCGGCTTCGGCCAGCACCTTCGGATCCGTGCTGCAGGTGAGCTGCGTGGCCGCCTTCAGGTCCTCGGTGGACACCTCGCCGGTCGGGTCGACGTGGCGTCCGTAGGCGGCCACCTTGTCGGCCGAGAGGTCGAAGCCGAAGGTGCGGAACTTCTTGCCGAACTCGACGGCCAGCGGCAGGCCGACGTAGCCGAGGCCGATCACGGCGATGGTGGTCATGGGTGCAATCCTTCCCGGGTTCAAACCTTGAAATAGTCGCGGTACCACTGCACGAAGCGGGCAATGCCCTGCGACACCGGCGTGGCGGGCCGGAAGCCGGTCCAGGCCTCGAGTTCGGACACGTCGGCGTAGGTCGCCGGCACGTCGCCGTCCTGCAGCGGCAGGAACTCCTTGCGGGCCGGGCGGCCGATGGCGGCCTCGATCGCCTCGATGAACGCCATCAGCGGCACCGGGCTGTTGTTGCCGATGTTGAAGACACGATAGGGCGCATGGCTGCGTGCCGGGTCCGGCGCGGCTGCGTCGAACGCCGGGTCGGCGCTGGCGATGCGGTCCAGCGTGCGCACCACGCCTTCGGCGATGTCGTCCACGTAGGTGAAGTCGCGCACCATCCGCCCGTGGTTGAACACCTTGATCGGCTCGTCCGCGAGCATCGCCTTGGTGAACAGGAACAGCGCCATGTCCGGCCGGCCCCAGGGCCCGTAGACCGTGAAGAAGCGCAACCCGGTGGTCGGCAGGCCGAACAGGTGGCTGTAGGTGTGCGCCATCAGCTCGTTGGCCTTCTTGGTCGCCGCGTACAGGCTCACCGGGTGGTCGATGTTGTGATGCTCCGAGAACGGCATCGCGGTGTTGCCGCCATACACGCTGGAACTCGATGCGTACACGAGGTGCTGCACCTGGGTGTGCCGGCAGCCCTCGAGGATGTTCGTGAAGCCGGCGACGTTGCTGTCGATGTACGCGGCCGGGTTGACCAGCGAGTAGCGCACGCCCGCCTGCGCGGCCAGGTGCACGACGCGGTCGAAGCGCTCGGCGCGGAACAGCGCGTCGACACCCTCCCGGTCGGCGACGTCCAGCCGGACGAAGCGGAAGCCCGGCAGCGGCAGCAGGCGCGCGAGCCGGTCCTCCTTCAGCTTCGGGTCGTAGTAGCTGTTCAGGTTGTCCAGGCCGACCACCTCGTCGCCGCGGGCCAGCAGCAGCTGGCTGACGTGCATTCCGATGAAGCCGGCGGCGCCGGTGACGAGGACCTTCATGGTCGGGTGGCGGGGTTGAAGTGTTGGTCGGTCAGGGACAACGGCGGATTCTCGGCGAAGCGAGGGCGCGCTTGCACCCGCCCGAACCGGGGTGGCGACAACACACGGCAGTCACTGTGCGCGGCCGTAGGTGTCCTCGAAGCGGACGATGTCGTCCTCGCCGAGGTAGCTGCCGGATTGCACCTCGATGATCTCGAGCGGCACCTTGCCGGGGTTCGCGAGGCGGTGTTTCTCCCCCAGCGGAATGTAGGTGCTCTGGTTCTCCGAGAGCAGGATCCGGCGGTCGCCGCAGGTGACCTCGGCCGTGCCGCTGACGACGATCCAGTGTTCCGCGCGGTGGTGGTGCATCTGCAGGCTCAGGCTCGCCCCGGGCTTGACCAGGATGCGCTTGACCTGGAACCGCGGGCCGGCGTCGACGCTGTCGTACCAGCCCCAGGGGCGGTGCACCTGGCGGTGCAGTGCCTGCTCGCTGCGGCCGGCGCGGTCCAGCTCGCCGACGATCTGCTTGACCTGCTGGCTGCGGGCGCGGTCCGCCACCAGCACCGCGTCGGGTGTCTCGACCACGACGACGTTGTCCAGGCCGACCACGCCCACCAGCCGGCTGGTCGCGTGCACCAGCGTGTTGCGGCTGTCGTGCACCAGCGCGTCGCCGTGGCTCGCGTTGCCCGCATCGTCCTTCGCGCTGACCTGCCAGACCGCCTCCCACGCGCCGAGGTCGTTCCAGCCCGCATCGAGTGCCACCATGCGCAGCGAGAAGGCGCCCGGCGCGGACGCCACCGGCTCCATCACCGCGTAGTCGACCGACTCGGAAGGGATCGCGCCGAACTCGGCCCGTCCCGGCCGGACGAAGCTCGCGTCGACGCTGCGGCCGGCCCAGGCCGTCCGCGTGGCGGCGAGGATGTCCGGCCGGAAGCGCTCCAGCGCCGCGAGCCAGACCGACGCACGGACCACGAACATGCCGCTGTTCCAGAAGTAGCTGCCGTCGGCGAGGTAGCGCTGCGCGGTGGCCAGATCCGGCTTCTCGACGAAGCGGGCCACGCCCTGCCCGGCGGCATCGCCGGCCGCGGCGGCGATGTAGCCGTAGCCGGTCTCGGGCCGGTCGGGCCGTACGCCGAGGATCACGATGTGCCCGAGCGCCGCGCTGCGCGCCGCCTGCTGCAGCGCCCGCGTGAAGGCGGCTTCGTCGGTGACCGTCTGGTCCGCCGGGCTCACCACCAGCACCGGATCGAGGCCATCCGCGCTGGCCTGCAGCGCCGCCAGCGTCATCGCCGGCGCGGTGTTGCGCCCGGTCGGCTCGAGCAGCAGCGTGGCGCCGGCCTGGCCCAGTTCGCGCAGCTGCTCGAGCACCAGGAAGCGGTGCTCCTCGTTGCCGACCACGCAGGGCGGCGCCACCGCCAGGTCCGCAGCGGCCACGCCGGCCAGGCGCTGCACGGCCTGCTGGAAGAGGCTGGTGTTCCCCTGCAGCACCAGGAACTGTTTCGGGAACTGGGCCCGCGACAGCGGCCACAGGCGGGTGCCGCTGCCGCCGGCCATCACGACCGGCTGCACGGGAATCGGTGAGGAAGCAGTGTTCATTGACGAGGATCAGGTTCAGGCGGCCACGAAGCCGTGCGGGTTCATCGACTGCCAGCGCCACGCATCCGTGCACATCGTGTCGAGGTCGCGCCGCGCGCGCCAGCCCAGCACCTCGGCGGCGCGGCTCACGTCGGCATAGATCGCGTCGATGTCGCCGGGGCGGCGCGGCAGCACGGCATGCGGCACGCGGCGCCCGCAGGCGCGTTCGAACGCGCGCAGTACTTCCAGCACGCTGTAGCCGCGGCCGGTGCCGAGGTTCACGGTCAGCGAGGCACCGCCGTCCAGCAGGTGGCGCAGCGCCGCAACGTGGCCATCGGCGAGGTCGAGCACGTGGATGTAGTCGCGCACACCGGTGCCGTCCGGGGTTGCATAGTCGTCGCCGAACACACGCAGGTGCTCGCGCTGGCCGATCGCCACCTGCGTCAGGTAGGGCATCAGGTTGTTCGGAACGCCTTGCGGGGCTTCGCCGATCAGGCCGCTTTCGTGGGCGCCGATCGGGTTGAAGTAGCGCAGCAGCGCGATGCGCCACTGCGGCTCGGCGCGTTCCAGGTCGCGCAGCAGGTTCTCGCCGATCAGCTTGGTGGCGCCGTAGGGATTGGTGGCAGAGAGCGGCGCGTCCTCGGTGATCGGCAGCCGTTCGGGCTGCCCGTAGACGGTGGCGCTGGAGCTGAACACGATCGTGCGGCAGCCGTGGCGCTGCATCGTCCGGGCGAGCGTGACCAGTCCGCCGACGTTGTTGCGGTAGTACTCGAGCGGCTTCTCGACGCTCTCGCCGACCGCCTTGAAGGCAGCGAAGTGCACCACCGCGTCGATGCGCTTGCGACCGAACAGGGTGTCCAGCGCCGCCGCGTCGCCGACGTCGGCGCGCTCGAAGCGCGGCGCCTGGCCGGACAGGCGCTCGAGGCGCTTCAGCACTTCAGGCGAGCTGTTCGAGAAGTCGTCCAGCCCGATCACGCGGAAACCGGCCGCCAGCAGCGCGAGCCAGGTGTGCGAGGCGATGTAGCCGGCGGCGCCGGTGAGCAGGATGGTCGGGGAAACGGTCATCGCGGGTGGGAAGGCGGTCGCGGGCGATTCTCGCCCAGCCTCCCGCCGCCCGGGCCACGCCTTCGTGGGGGTGGTTGTGACACCCTGCCTACAATCCCTTCATCATGCTGCAAAGCCTCCAGTTGCTTGCCTCCACCGCCGTGATGGAGCGGGTCACGCTGCTGCTCAACCATGTCATCGCGGCCGAACCCGCGGCGCAGCAGCGCCTGCGGCCGCATGCCGGCCGGGCGATCCAGATCCGCTTCGAGGGCTGGCCCCGGCTGCTGCCGCCACTGCCGCCGACGGCCTTCCGCGTCAGCGCGGCCGGGCTGCTCGAATGGTGTGGCACCGACGTGCCGGAGCCCCCCGAACTGCGGGTCGCGGTGGATGCGACGAATCCGGCGCTGGCGCTGGCGCGATCGCTGACCGGCGAACGTCCGCAGGTCGAGGTGGCTGGCGATGCGCAGTTCGCGACCGACGTCAACTGGCTGTTCGACAACCTGCGCTGGGACGTGCAGGAAGACCTGGCGCGCGTGGTGGGCGACGGCCCGGCGCGCGAGCTGGCACGGCTCGGCCAGGGCATCGCTGCCGGGCTGCGCGAGGCGGCACGCAAGGTCGGCGACGTCGCGACACGGCTGCGCGGCGGCGAGCGGCCCGAACCGCCGCCGCGATGAGGCACGTCGGCCGGCTGGTCGTCATCTGCATCACCGTTCTGCGCTACGGGCTGGACGAGCTGGTGCTCGGCAGCTTCCGGCAGCGCTGGGTGCGTGGGCTGGTGCGTGTGCTGACCATCGGCCGGCGTCTGGACGCGCCGCGCGGCGTGCGGCTGCGGCTCGGGCTCGAGCGGCTCGGGCCGATCTTCGTCAAGTTCGGCCAGGTGCTGTCGACCCGGCGCGACCTGCTGCCGGCCGACTTCGCCGACGAACTTGCCAAGCTGCAGGATCGGGTGCCGCCGTTCCCGGCGGCGCAGGCGCGCGGGCTGGTGGAGAAAGCGTTCGGCCGTCCGATCGAGGACATCTTCGACCGCTTCGATGCCGAGCCGGTGGCCTCCGCGTCGATCGCGCAGGTGCACTTCGCCAGGCTGAAATCGGGCCGCGAGGTCGCGGTCAAGGTGCTGCGCCCGGGCATGCTGGCCGTGATCGACGACGACCTGGCGCTGATGCGCACGCTGGCCGTCTGGGTCGAGCGCTTCTCGGCCGACGGCAAGCGACTGAAGCCGCGCGAGGTGGTCGCCGAGTTCGACGTCTACCTGCACGACGAGCTCGACCTCGTGCGCGAGGCGGCCAACGCGGCCCAGCTGCGCCGCAACATGCAGGGGCTGCAGCTGGTCGAGATCCCCGAGATGGTCTGGGAGCTCTGCACCCAGAACGTGATCGTGATGGAGCGCATGAACGGCGTGCCGATCAGCCAGCGCCAGCGCCTGCTGGACGCCGGCGTCGACATCCGCAAGCTGGCGCGCGACGGCGTGACGATCTTCTTCACCCAGGTGTTCCGCGACGGCTTCTTCCATGCCGACATGCACCCGGGCAACATCCAGGTCAGCGTCGAGCCGGCGACCTTCGGGCGCTACATCGCGCTGGACTTCGGCATCGTCGGCACGCTGACCGAGTTCGACAAGGAATACCTGGCGCAGAACTTCATCGCCTTCTTCCGGCGCGACTACAAGCGGGTCGCCGAACTGCACGTCGAAAGCGGCTGGGTGCCACCAGAGACGCGGGTGGACGAGCTGGAAGGCGCCATCCGCGCCGTCTGCGAGCCGCACTTCGATCGCCCGCTGAAGGACATCTCGCTGGGCCAGGTGCTGCTTCGGCTGTTCCAGACCTCGCGCCGCTTCAACGTCGAGATCCAGCCGCAGCTGGTGCTGCTGCAGAAGACACTGCTGAACGTCGAGGGCCTGGGGCGCGAACTCGACCCGGAGCTGGACCTGTGGAACACCGCCAAGCCCTTCCTCGAGCGCTGGATGCACGAGCAGATCGGCTGGCGCGGGCTGCTCGAGCGGCTCAAGAACGAGGCGCCGCGCTACGCGCAGCTGCTGCCGGAGCTGCCGCGCCTGCTGCACCAGGCGCTGGCGCGGCGCGAGCACGCGAGCGACCGCCGGCTCGAGGCCGTGCTGCTCGAGCAGCAGCGCACCATCGGCCGGTTGCAGGCGCTGCTGGCCGGTGGCGTCGGCATCGGTTTCGGTGCCCTGGCGGTGCTGCTGGCGCTGCGCTGGCTGGCCTGAGCCGGCTGGGGCCCCCGGCCGGGTGCCCGCAAGCCTTGCAGGGATAATCCGCGCCGGTTTCGTTTCCCGCCTCCCCGTAAGGAGCGCCGCGCGCCATGCTGCTGACCCTGGTCGTCGTCTACCTGCTGATCACCATCGCCATCGGCCTGTGGGCCGCGCGGCGAGTCAAGAACACGGCCGACTTCGTGATCACCGGCCGGCACCTGCCGCTGGTGATGATCGTCACGACCACCTTCGCGACCTGGTTCGGCTCCGAGACGGTGCTGGGCATTCCGGCGCGCTTTGCCGAGGGCGGCTTGAACTCCGTCGTCGAGGACCCGTTCGGCGCCGGCTTCTGCCTGATCCTGGTCGGCCTGTTCTTCGCCGGCAAGCTCTACCGGATGACGCTGCTGACGATCAGCGACTACTACCGCGAGCGCTACGGCCGCGTCGTCGAGGTGGCCTGCTCGCTGATGATCATCCTCAGCTACCTGGGCTGGGTCTCCGCACAGGTGACCGCGCTCGGCCTGGTGTTCAACGTGCTCTCCGGCGGCGCGATCGGCATCCCGACGGGCATGGTGCTGGGCACCGTGTCCATCCTCGCGTACACCTTGTTCGGCGGCATGTGGTCGGTCGCGGTGACGGACTTCCTGCAGATGATCGTGCTGGTCGTCGGGCTGGTCCTGCTGGCGGTGTTCGCGGGCCAGCTCGCCGGCGGCGCGGACAAGGTGATCGCGCTGGCGCAGAGCAAGGAGATGTTCCGCTTCCTGCCCGAGCCGAGCGCGAAGGACGTGGTCTTTTTCGTCGCCGCCGGCATCACGATGATGCTGGGCTCGATCCCGCAGCAGGACGTATTCCAGCGCGTCATGTCGGCCAAGGACGTCAAGGCCGCGACGCGCGGCCCGGTGATCGGCGGGCTGTGCTACATCGCATTCGCCTTCCTGCCGATGTTCCTGGTCGCCAGCGCGATGATCATCATGCCCGAGCAGACCGCGACCTTCCTGAAGGAGGATCCGCAGAAGGTGCTGCCGACGCTGGTGCTCGAGCACATGCCGTTCACGATGCAGGTGGTGTTCTTCGGCGCGCTGCTGTCCGCGATCATGTCCACCGCGTCGGCGACGTTGCTCGCCCCCTCGGTCACCTTCGTCGAGAACATCTGGCGCCAGGCGTTCCCGCGCCTGGGCGACCGGCAGGAACTGCGCACGATGCGCATCACGGTGCTGCTGTTCGCCGTCTGCGTCTGTGCCTACGCGATCTCGCTGCAGGGCACCTCGATCTACGAGATGGTGTCCGGCGCCTATCAGGTGACCCTCGTCGGCGCGTTCGTGCCGCTGGTCTGTGGCCTGTACTGGAAGCGTGCGACGACGCAGGGCGCCGTCTTCTCCATCGTGCTGGGCATCCTGACCTGGGTGCTGTTCATGGCGACGCCGGCCGGCGAGCAGTTTCCGGCCCAGCTGGCGGGCTTCCTGATGGCGATCGTGGGCATCGTGATCGGCTCGCTCGGCCCGCAGGCGCTGCAGAACCGCCACGGCGCGCATCACCCCATCGCCGGGCTGCCCGGTGCCTGAGCCGGCGTCCCCGCGGCGCCACGTTCCGCCCGCGAACCGGGCCGCGGTCGTATAATTTGCGGTTTTCCTTTCTGCATCAAGGGTTTAGCCATGCCGATCTACGCCTACCGCTGTGACGCCTGCGGCCACGCGAAGGACGTGCTGCAGAAGATCTCCGACGCGCCGCTGAACGTGTGCCCGGCCTGCGGTGCCGATGCGTTCCGCAAGCAGCTCACGGCCGCCGGCTTCCAGCTCAAGGGTTCGGGCTGGTACGTGACCGACTTCAAGGGTGGCGGCGCCAAGCCGGACGCCAAGTCGGGCGACGCCAAGGGCGGCGACACGAAGCCCGCGGATGCCAAGGGCGGCGAGGCGAAGGGCGGCGAGTCCAAGCCGGCCGACACCGGTGGTTCCGGCGGCTCCGACAGCTCCGGTGGCGACACCAAGTCGGCCAGCTCGGCCGCACCGGCCGGCGGCTGCGGCACCGGCTGCGCCTGCCACTGACGGCGCCGCACGCGACCGCGAAAGACCCGCTTGAAAAAGTACCTGATCGCCGGGCTGCTGGTCTGGCTGCCGATGGCCATCACCATCTGGCTGCTGCATTCCGTGCTCGGCCTGCTGGACGGCGTGTTCGGCTGGCTGCTCAGCGCCTCCCAGGCGGTGCTGCCGGCCGCGGCCCACGAGCCGCTGGAGATGCTGCGCAACATCCCGGGCCTGGGCGTGATCGTGATGCTGATCGGCCTGCTGTTGACCGGCGTGTTCGCGACCAACATCGTCGGCCAGTGGTGGCTGCGCCAGGGCAGCCGGGTGCTGCACCGGATCCCGATCGTCAAGTCGATCTACAGCTCGATCAAGCAGGTCTCCGACACGCTGTTCTCCAGCAGCGGCAATGCCTTCCGCGAAGCGGTGCTGGTGCAGTACCCGCGCGCCGGCGCCTGGACGATCGCCTTCGTCACCGGCCGGCCGGGCGGCGAGGCGGCGCACTACCTCGCGGGCGACTACCTGAGCGTCTACGTGCCGACGACGCCCAACCCCACCTCGGGCTTCTTCCTGATGGTGCCGCGCGCCGACGTGATCGAGCTGACGATGAGCGTCGACGAGGCGCTCAAGTACGTCATCTCGATGGGCGTCGTCGCGCCGCCGCTGCCGGCCGAACTGGCCCGAAACTGACCCTTCCCGATCCCCTGCCGGGAGGCTGGCCGCCTCCCCGCCCCGCCAGACCCTGGAGCCTCCCATGAGAACAACCTACTGCGGCCTCGTCAGTGAATCCCTGCTCGGGCAGACCGTCACGCTGGTCGGCTGGGCGCATCGCCGCCGCGACCACGGCGGCGTGATCTTCGTCGACCTGCGCGACCGCGAAGGCATCGTGCAGGTCGTCTGCGACCCGGACCGCCCGGACATGTTCGCGATCGCCGAAGGCGTGCGCAACGAGTTCTGCCTGAAGATCGTCGGCAAGGTGCGCGAGCGGCCGGCCGGCACCTCCAACGCCAACATCACCAGCGGCAAGGTCGAGGTGCTGTGCCACGAGATCGAGGTGCTGAACCCGAGCGTGACGCCGCCGTTCCAGCTCGACGAGGAGAACCTGTCCGAGACCACGCGCCTGACGCACCGCGTGCTCGACCTGCGCCGCCCGCAGATGCAGCGCAACCTGATGCTGCGCTACCGGGTCGCGATGGAGGTGCGCAAGTTCCTCGACGCGAACGGCTTCATCGACATCGAGACGCCGATGCTGACCAAGAGCACGCCCGAGGGCGCGCGCGACTACCTGGTCCCGAGCCGGGTGCACGACGGCATGTTCTTCGCGCTGCCGCAGTCGCCGCAGCTGTTCAAGCAGCTGCTGATGGTGGCCGGCTTCGACCGCTACTACCAGATCACCAAGTGCTTCCGCGACGAGGACCTGCGCGCCGACCGCCAGCCCGAGTTCACGCAGATCGACATCGAGACCTCGTTCATGACCGAGGAGGCGATCCGCGCCATGTTCGAGGGCATGATCCGCAACGTCTTCCAGCAGGCCATCGGCGTCAAGCTGCCGGTGTTCCCGGTGATGGAGTACGCCGAGGCGATGCGCCTGTACGGCTCGGACAAGCCCGACCTGCGCGTCAAGCTCAAGTTCACCGACCTGACCGAGACGATGAAGGACGTCGAGTTCAAGGTCTTCTCCGGCCCGGCCAACGCGGCCGACGGGCGCGTCGTCGCGCTGCGCGTGCCCGGTGGCGGCGAGATGAGCCGCGGCGAGATCGATGCCTACACCGAGTTCGTCAAGATCTACGGCGCCAAGGGGCTGGCCTGGATCAAGGTCAACGATGTCGCGAAGGGGCGCGAGGGCCTGCAGTCGCCGGTCGTCAAGAACCTGCACGACAAGTCAATCGAGGAACTGATCGCCAAGACCGGCGCCTGCAACGGCGACCTGCTGTTCTTCGGCGCCGACAAGGCGAAGGTCGTCAACGACGCGATCGGCGCGTTGCGCGTGAAGATCGGCCACAGCGAGTTCGGCAAGGCCCACAAGCTCGTGCAGGGCGAGTGGGAGCCGCTGTGGGTGGTGGACTTCCCGATGTTCGAGCACGACGACGACGCCCAGCGCTGGAACGCCGTGCACCACCCGTTCACGAGTCCGAAGGACGGCCACGAGGACTGGCTGGAGACCGACCCGGGCCGCTGCCTCGCGAAGGCCTACGACGTGGTGCTCAATGGCATCGAGCTCGGCGGCGGCTCGGTCCGTATCCACCGCGAGGAGGTGCAGAGCAAGGTGTTCCGCGCGCTGAAGATCGGCGCCGAGGAGGCGCAGCTGAAGTTCGGCTTCCTGCTCGACGCGCTGAAGTACGGCGCGCCGCCGCATGGCGGCATCGCGATCGGGCTGGACCGCTTCGTGATGCTGATGACCGGCGCCGAGAGCCTGCGCGACGTGATCGCCTTCCCGAAGACCCAGCGTGCGCAGGACCTGCTGACCAACGCACCCAGCGAGGTCGACGAGAAGCAGCTGCGCGAACTGCACATCCGGCTGCGCAACCCGCAGCCCGCGCACTGAGACCGCGCGGCGGCTCATGCAGAATCGGAGGGGCACCGTCGTGTGCCCCTTCGTCGTTTCTGCCATGGCCAAGCCGTTCAAGATCCCGGAGTCGGTGCTGGTGGTGATCCACAGCCCGGCGCGCGAGGTGCTGCTGATCGAGCGCGCCGACCAGCCGGGCGCCTGGCAGAGCGTGACCGGCTCGCGGCACGACGCCGCCGAGGCGCTGGCGGACACCGCGGTGCGCGAGGTGGCCGAGGAGACCGGCATCGTCGTCGGCGATGCCCGGGTGCCGCGCACCGCGCTGGTCGACTGGCGGCTGCGCAACGTCTACGAGATCTTTCCGATCTGGGCACACCGCTACGCCCCCGGCACGACGCACAACACCGAACACGTCTACGGGCTGACGGTGCCGCGCGACATCCCGGTCACGCTCAGCCCGCGCGAGCACACCGCCTGGCGCTGGCTGCCGTGGCGCGAGGCGGCCGACGCCTGCTTCTCGTTCTCGAACGCCGAAGCGATCCTGCAACTGCCCCGCTTCGCGCCGTGAGACCCGTCGCCCCACCCACCCACCCTGGCGAGACGCTGCGCGTCGCCACGTACAACATCCACAAGGGCGTGCGCGGGGTCGGGCCGCGCCGCCGGCTGGAGATCCACAACCTCGGCCTGGGCATCGAGGCGCTCGACGCCGACCTGGTGTTCCTGCAGGAGGTGCGCAACTTCCACCACGGCGATGCGCGCCGCTTCGAGCGCACCTGGTTCGGCTGGCCGCGCGAGAGCCAGGCCGAGTTCCTGGCGCCGGAAGGCTACGAGGTCGCCTACCGGACCAATGCCGTGACGCGCGACGGCGAGCACGGCAACGCGCTGCTGTCGCGCTGGCCGCTGGGCGACATCGGCCACCACGACGTGTCCGACCACCGCTTCGAGCAGCGCGGGCTGCTGCACGTGCCGGTGCACTGGCACGGCCAGCGCCTGCACGCCGTCGTGGCGCACCTCGGCCTGATGCATGCCAGCCGCGTGCGCCAGGTCGAGCGCATCGCGGCGTTCATCGCGGCCCATGTGCCGGAGGGCGAGCTGCTGATCGTCGCCGGCGACTTCAACGACTGGGGCGAGCGCCTCGACGCGCCGATGCGCGCCTGCGGCCTGCGCCGTGCCGCCGTCGAGGGCGCGGCCGGGGCGCGCATGAACACCTTCCCGTCGCGCGTGCCGGTGTTCTCGCTGGACCGCATCTACACGCGCGGGCTGCGCTGCCTCTCGACCACCGTGCCGCGCGGCACCGCCTGGGCCCGCATGTCCGACCACCTGCCGCTGCTCGCCGAGCTGACGCCCGCCTGATGCCGCATGCGCTGCGCCCGGACCACGAGCTGAAGCTGCTGTCCGGCGGCGAGCAGCTGTTCCCGGCGCTGGCCGCCGCGGTCGACGCCGCGCGCAGCGAGGTGATGCTCGAAACCTACATCTTCGACTTCAGCCGCTCGGTGATCCCGGTTGCCGAGGCGCTCGAGCGGGCCGCCTCGCGCGGCGTGACGGTGCGCGTCGTCGTCGACGGCGTCGGCACCGGCGAGATCCCCGCCGCCTGGCGCGAACGCTGGGCCGCCGCCGGCGTGCGCTGGCGCGTCTTCAATCCGGTGCACGGCTGGCGCCTGCTGATGCCGCGCCACTGGCGCCGGCTGCACCGCAAGCTGTGCGTCGTCGATGCGGAGATCGCCTTCTGCGGCGGCATCAACCTGCTGGACGACTACTGGGACCCGAACCACGGCGAGCTGGTCGAGCCGCGCCTGGACTTCGCGGTGCGTGTCACCGGCCCGCTGGTGGCCGACGTGCACGACACGATGACACGCCTGTGGTGGCGCCTGCAGGTGGCGCGCGAGACGCGCCAGCGCGACTTCGAGGGCGCGCTGCGGGCGGTGCGCGCCGTCGCCCGCGCGGGCCTGGACGAGCGCGTGCGCGACAGCCGGCTGCTCGCCGACGGACTCGGCGCTGGCGCGGCGGCCCCGGCGCGCGGGCCGCTGGCGGCGCTGGTGCTGCGCGACAACCTGCGCTTCCGGCGCCGCATCGAGGG
This sequence comes from Piscinibacter sp., assembly GCA_019635485.1. Classification (GTDB taxonomy): domain Bacteria; phylum Pseudomonadota; class Gammaproteobacteria; order Burkholderiales; family Burkholderiaceae_C; genus Piscinibacter. Next base: position 208,185 of record JAHBZL010000003.1, read on the forward strand.
CACCTACCGGCTCGCGATCGCGCAGGCGCGCAGCGAGATCCTGATCGCCAACGCCTACTTCGTGCCCGGCGTGCAGCTGCAGCGGGCGCTGCTGCGCGCCGCGCGGCGTGGCGTGCGCGTCACGCTGCTGCTGCAGGGGCGCTACGAGTACTTCATGCAGTACCACGCGAGCCGCGCCGTCTACGACCAGCTGCTGCACGCCGGCATCCGCATCGTCGAGTACAACGCCAGCTTCCTGCACGCCAAGGTGGCGGTGATGGACGCGCCGGAGGGCGCGCTGTCGACGGTCGGCTCGTCCAACCTCGATCCGCTCAGCCTGCTGCTGGCCCGCGAGGCGAACGTGTTCGTGCGCGACGAGCCGTTCGCCGCCGAGCTGCGCGCCCACCTGCAGCGTGCGCTGCAGCTCCAGGGCCGCGAGGTCGACGAGCACACGCACCGGCGGCGGCCGCTGCTGACGCGCATCGGCAACTGGGTGGCGTACGGGCTGATGCGCGTGGCGCTGCTGGTGACCGGCAAGCGGTATTGACATGGATCACCCCCGGAGCGCCTGCGGCGCCGGGTCCGCGGCGGCCGCTGGATGGAGCCGGAGATCGTGAACGGCACGGATCTCGTCGTGCAGCGGCCGGAGGGGTTGTACTGCCCGGCGGGCGACTTCTACATCGACCCGTGGCGGCCGGTCGAGCGTGCCGTGCTCACGCACGCGCATGCCGACCATGCCCGGCGCGGCAGTGCCCACTACCTCGCGGCCGCGCCGGCCGAAGGGGTGCTGCGGGCGCGGCTGGGCGAGATCACGCTGCAGCCGCTGGCCTACGGCGAAACCGTCGAGCACCGCGGCGTGCGCATCAGCCTGCATCCCGCCGGCCATGTGCTGGGCTCGGCGCAGGTGCGGCTCGAGCAGGGCGGCCGGGTGTGGGTGGCGTCGGGTGACTTCTTCGTCAGCGGTGCGGGTGACCGCAACCCGACCTGCGCCCCGTTCGAGCCGGTGCGCTGCGACTGCTTCATCACCGAATCGACCTTCGGGCTGCCGATCTACCGCTGGCGGCCGCAGCACGAGGTGCTGGCCGAGATCGACGCGTGGTGGCGCGCGAACGCCGAGGCCGGCCGCGCCAGCGTGCTGTTCGCCTACAGCTTCGGCAAGGCGCAGCGGCTGCTGGCCGGCGTCGACGCGCAGATCGGGCCGATCGTCGTGCACGGGGCGGTGCAGCTGCTCAACGACGCGTACCGGCAGGCCGGCGTCGCCCTGCCGCCGACGCAGCTCGGCACCGAGGTCGTCGACCGCGCCGTGCTGCAGCGCGCGCTGGTGGTCGCCCCACCATCGGTGCAGGGCACGCCCTGGCTGCGGCGCTTCGGCGACTACAGCGATGCCTTCGCCAGCGGCTGGATGCAACTGCGCGGCACGCGGCGCCGGCAGGGCGTCGACCGCGGCTTCGTGCTGTCCGACCACGCCGACTGGCCCGGCCTGCATGCGGCCATCGACGCGAGCGGCGCGTCGCGCGTGATCGTCACGCACGGCTACGAGGCGGTGATGGTGCGCGCGCTGGCCGAACGCGGCCTGCAGGCCGGCGCGTTCGCGACCGAGTATGGCGACGCGGCGCTGGAGGGGGACGGCGCGGCATGAAGCGCTTCGCCGCGCTGTTCGCCGAGCTCGACGCGAGCACCGCCACGACCGCGAAGGTCGCCGCGCTGCAGCGCTACTTCGCCGAGGCCGCGCCGGCCGATGCCGCCTGGGCCACCTACTTCCTGGCCGGCGGCAAGCCGCGCCAGGTGCTGCCGACGGCCGTCCTGCGGGTGCTCGCCTGCACGCGCGCCGGCATCGCCGACTGGCTCTTCGAGGAGTGTTACCAGGCGGTCGGCGACCTCGCCGAGACCATCGCGCTGGTGCTGCCGCCGCCGGCGCGGACGGTCGACCTCGGGCTCGCGGACTGGGTCGAGCAGCGCCTGCTGCCCTTGCGCGGTGCCGCCGCGGAAGACCAGGCGCGGCAGGTCGCGCAGTGGTGGGACGAACTCGACACCGCCGGCCGCTTCCTGCTCGTCAAGCTGATCGGTGGCGGTTTCCGCGTCGGCGTCAGCAAGCTGCTCGTGCAGCGGGCCCTGGCGGCCGGGGCGGGACTCGACGCCAAGCTCGTCGCGCAGCGCATGATGGGCTACACCGACGCGCAGCGCCGCCCGGACGCGGCCGCCTTCGCCGCGCTGGTCGCGCCGGCGGCCGGTTCGCGGGTCGAGGGCGGTCAGCCCTATCCGTTTTTCCTGGCGCACGCGCTGGACGCTGCGCCGGCGGAGTTCGAGGCCCGCCTCGGCGCCGCGGCGGACTGGCTGGTGGAATGGAAGTACGACGGCATCCGCGCGCAGCTCGTTCGGCGCGCGGGTGAGGTGTGGATCTGGTCGCGCGGCGAGGAGCTGGTCACCGAACGCTTCCCGGAGATCGTCGGCGCGGCGCGGGCGCTGCCCGACGGCACGGTGCTGGACGGCGAGATCGTGGTCTGGAAGGAGGCGCGTCCGGCGCCCTTCAACCTGCTGCAGCAGCGCATCGGCCGCAAGACGCTGACACGCAAGGTGCTGGCCGATGCGCCGGTCGCCTTCATCGCCTACGACCTGCTCGAGTCGGACGGGCAGGACCGGCGCGGCGAGCCGCAGCAGCAGCGCCGGGAGCGGCTGGTGGCGGCGGTCGACGGCACGGCGCTGCAGCTGTCGCCGCTCGTCGCGGCGGCCGACTGGCCCGACTATGCGACGTTGCGCCGCAACTCACGCGAACGCGGCGTGGAAGGCTTCATGCTCAAGCACCGCGCGGCACGCTACGGCAGCGGCCGCACCAAGGCCGACGGCACCTGGTGGAAGTGGAAGATCGAGCCGCTGTCCGTCGATGCCGTGCTGGTCTACGCGCAGGCCGGCCATGGCCGCCGCGCGAGCGTCTACACCGACTACACGTTTGCCGTCTGGAACCGTGCGCCGGCGGACGCGGCGGAGGCGGCGGCGGTGCTCGATGCGATCGGCCGCCGCGAGCCGGCGGTGCCGGGCGCGCTGCAGCTGGTGCCGTTCGCGAAGGCGTACTCGGGGCTGTCGGACGCCGAGTTCGCCGAGGTCGACCGCGTGATCCGGCAGACCACGCTGGAGAAGTTCGGCCCGGTGCGCAGCGTGCGGCCGACGCTGGTGTTCGAGCTCGCGTTCGAGGGCATCAATCGCAGCACGCGGCACAAGAGCGGCATCGCGGTGCGCTTCCCGCGCATGCTGCGCCTGCGTCGCGACAAGCCGCTGCACGAGGCCGACACGCTGGCGACGCTGGAAGCGCTGCTGGCGCATCCTGCATCGGCGTGACACGCCGACACGAAACGACACTTGGGCGCGTGCAGAATGTCGTGCTCAATGGAGAGGACGATGAAACCTGCCGCAAGACGTGCCGGGTGGGGCGCACTGCTGACGCTTGCCTTGAGTGGCTGCATGGGCACCGAGCCGGACAAGCCGAAACCCCGCCTGGAGGCGCTCAGCGCGCCCGGGGGCGACTTCGCGCAGACCCGCATCGGCACGCGCAAGGTGCTCGAATTCGCCCTTCGCAACAGCGATGCCGGCTTCAAGTCGGTGGAGACGCTGAAGGACATCGCGATCTCGGTCAGCGGCAGCGCCGTCTCACTGAGCCACACCTGCCCGACCAGTTTGGAGGAGGGCGAATCCTGCCTGATCTCGGTGATCTTCCAGCCTACCGACGTCGGCACGATGTCCGGCCAGCTGCGCGTGGCCAGCAGCAACGCCGAGGAGGGCACGATCGCCGTGGGCCTGGCCGGCAGCAGCGTCACCGCGCTGGACCCGGCCCAGGGGGCCGTGGTGTTCAGCGGCGACACGTCGACCGACTTCAGCGTGAGCGTGGGCAAATCGGTGAAGAAGACCTACACGGTGCGCAACGTGGGCAACGCCACCGACACGCTGACGATCAGCGGCCCGGGTGCCGACGACATTGGCTGGAGCTTCACGCACAACTGCGGGGAGACGCTCGCCGCGGACGCGACCTGCACGCTGGACGTGACCTTCTCGTCGACCGCCAGGGGAACGTCGGTGCCGACCGCCGTCGTCGTCGAGGACGCCTACAACAAGGACTACGGCCGGCTGCGGCTGCAGCCCGTCGGCATCGCGCAGTAGGGGCGACGCCGCTCAGCGCCCGAGCAGCCCGCGGATCACCCCGCCCACACCCTCCACCACGCCGCCGAGGCTGACGCCGAGCGTTTCGGCGAGGCCGCCCGCCACGCGCGTGGCGAGGTTGTCGTTGATGGAGAAGGCCGGGTCGTCGAGCCGGCCGTCGAGCGTGAACCTGAAATCGATGCGGCCGTCGCGCTGCATCGCCGCGAGCACCGCCTGGCGCGGCACGCCGGCGAAGGTGGAGAGCAGGCCGCCGCCGCTGGCCAGCTCCAGGCCGGTCAGCGTCAGCCGCCCGGGGGCGTGCAGGTGCTGGGCCTTGACCGTCGCATCGAGCTGCAGGTCCAGCGTGCCGCGCCGTACGCCGCCCTCGTTGACCTTGAGCAGGTAGGGCTGCAGGGCCACGAGATCGACGCCGTGCACGCTGGCCTTCAGCGATGCATCGCGGCTGGCGGCCGTGAGCCAGCCGGACAGCGCCAGCGTGCCGTCGCGTTGCGGCCCTTTCAGGCGCGCCTGCAACTCGACGTCCGTCGCCCGATCGAGGGCCGGCCAGGCGATCGGACCGACCCCTGCATCCAGCGCCTCGAGCCGCACGCGGTGCGGGACCTGGCGCACGCTGGCGTCGAAGAAGTCGATCGTCGTGCCCGCCAGTTCGACATGCGCGAGGTCGACTTGCACCGGCGTGCCAGCCGATCCGGTCGACGGGCGCTCGAGCAGTGCGGGCAGCAGGCGCAGCTTGCCCTGGCGCGTGCGCAGCAGCGACAGGTAACCCTGCTCGATCTCGATCCGGCGAATCTGCCAGCGGCCGCTCCACAGGCTGGCCATCGAGGGGCTGACGCGCACCCGAGCCGCGCGCAGTTCGTCTTCGGCGGGCCAGCCCGCCGCGGCGCGCACGCGCAGGTCGCGCAGCTCGAGTCCGTACCAGCCGAGCGCGACATTGCCGATGCTCGCGCGCGGGCCGAGCGCCTGCTGCAGCACGACTTCCAGGCGCTGCGCGGCCAGCCGCAGGCCGGCGAGTGCCGCGACGGCCAGCGCCGCCAGCACACCCAACGCGATCCACCACCGGCGACGTCCGACGCTGCTCACGCCGCCATTGTCGCGGCAGCGCCCGCCGCCTGCCGGCGTGCTACCGTGGCCCGATGCCCGCGGTCGTCGATCCCTTCACGCCTTCCGGAGCGGCCATGTCCTTCACGCGTCTGGCCGGCATCGATTTCACCAGCCGGCCGACGGCGCGCAAGCCGATCACCGTCGCGCTGGGTGTCGGGCACGCGGGCGGGGTCCGGCTCGAGCGTGTCGAGACGCATGCGAGTTTCGAGTCGTTCGCGGCCTGGCTGCGCTCGCCGGGGCCGTGGCTGGGCGCGTTCGACTTCCCGTTCGGCCTGCCGCGTGAACTGGTCGAGGCGCTGGGCTGGCCGCGCGAGTGGCTGGCGCTGATCAACCACTATGCGGCGCTGCCACGCGCCGTCGTGCGCGACACCTTCGCGGCGTTCTGCGCGGCGCGGCCCGCGGGCCGCAAGTTCGCGCATCGCGCCTGCGATGGACCGGCCGGCTCGTCGCCGTCGATGAAGTGGGTCAATCCGCCGGTCGCCTACATGCTGCATGCGGGCGTCCCGCTGCTGATCGAAGCCGGGCTGCACTTGCCGGGGCTGCACGCCGGCGACCCCGCACGTGTCGCGCTCGAGGCCTATCCCGGGCTGCTGGCGCGCGAGCTGATCGGCCAGCGCTCCTACAAGAGCGACGAGGCCGCGAAGCAGACGCCGGCGCGTCTGATCGCCCGCAAGGACCTGCTCGAGGCGCTCGAGCAGGGGCGTACGCGCTTGGGCCTGCGGCTGCGCCTGAGCCACGCCTGGCGCGACGCCCTGGTCGCCGACGCGAGCGGCGACCAGCTCGACGCGGTGCTGTGCCTGCTGCAGGCCGGCTGGGCGGCCGGCCGGCCCGGTTTCGGCCTGCCGGCGAATGTCGACCCGCTGGAGGGTTGGATCGTCAGCGCGTGAGTGATTTCTGTATTGACAGAAATAAACGACAGGACTAGATTGGCGCCATGAACCTCTCGCCGACCCTCTCGCGCTTCGTGCTCCACTGGGGCGAAATGGGTACGCGCTGGGGCGTGAACCGCACGGTGGCGCAGATCCACGCGTTGCTGTTCATCACCGGCCGGCCGATGAACGCCGAGGAGATCGCCGACACGCTGGTCGTCGCGCGCTCCAACGTCAGCAACAGCATCCGCGAACTGCAGGCCTGGAACCTGGTGCGGCTGGTGCACCTGGCCGGCGACCGGCGCGATCACTTCGAGACCTCGGTGCATGTCTGGGAACTGCTGCGGGTGATCGTGCGCGAGCGCCAGCGTCGCGAGATCGCGCCGACGATCGACGTGCTGCGCGAGCTGCTGGCCGACCCCGCGATCGGCAAGGACCCGGCGGAGGCCAAGCTGCGCATCCGCGAGACGCTCGAGCTGCTGGAGACGCTGACGGCCTGGAGCGACGAGATGCTGCGCCTGGACACCGAGACGCTGACCAAGGTGCTCAAGCTCGGCGCGAAGATCAAGAAGCTGCTCGGCAGCGATGCCGCGGCCCGCGGCGATCGCGCCGACACGCACGCGGCGCATCTGCTGGGACCCTGAGCATGCAAAGTCCTGCCTCGGGTTCGTGCGCCCCAAAGTTTCTCTTGTGACAGAAACAACTGCAATGCAAGTCACCTATCCGCTGACCCTGTACTACGATGGCGCCTGCCCGGTCTGCGCGCTCGAGATGGAGCATCTGCGCGAACGCAGCAGCGACGGCCGGCTCGTGTTCATCGACATCGCCGCGCCGGACTTCGACGCCGCGTCCCTCGGCCTCGACCTCGCCGCGCTGCGCGCGCAGATCCACGGTCGCTGTGCCGATGGCCGATGGCTGACCGGGCTCGCGACGCTGCGGGAGGCCTACGCGGCGGCCGGCCTCGGCGCCTGGCTCGCACCTACCGGCTGGCGCCCGCTGCGCCCGGCGGCCGATGCGCTGTACCGCGGCTTCGCGCGGCACCGGCAGGCGATCTCGCGGGCCGCGCGGCCGCTGGTCGACGGCCTGCGGGCGTGGCGCAGTGCGCGCCGCCTGCAGGCCTGCCGCGACGGGCGTTGCGACACGACGGGAGGCCGCTCATGAACGTGCTCGTCTGCGGCGCCAGCGGCTGCGTGGGTCGCGCCGTCGTGCAGGCGCTGCGTGCCCGCGGCCACGCGGTGATCCGCGCCCGTCGCGGCGCCGCCGAAGGGCGGCACGACTGGGCGATCGACTTCATGCGGCCGGTCGCACCGGCCGACTGGGCGCGCCGGCTGCGTGCGGCGCAGGTCGAGGCCGTCGTGAACTGCGTCGGCATCCTGATGCCGGCGCGCGGCCAGAGTTTCGAGCGCGTGCACGCGGCCGGGCCGATCGAGCTGTTCCGCGGTGCCGCCCAGGCCGGTGTCGGGCGCATCGTGCAGATCTCCGCGCTCGGCGTCGGCGACGATGCGCAGGCCCTTGCGATGCCCTATCTGCACAGCAAGCTGCGCGCCGACGATGCCCTCGCCGCGCTGCCGCTGGAGTGGGCCGTGCTGCGGCCCTCGCTGGTCTACGGCCCGCGCAGCCAGAGCGCCGCGCTGTTCGCCACGCTGGCCAGCCTGCCGCTGATCGCGCTGCCGGGTCGCGGCGGGCAGCGTGTCCAGCCGCTGCACGTGTTCGAGCTGGCCGAGGCGGTCGCACGGCTGCTCGAGGGCACGGCCGGATGGCGCCGCGTGCACGAACTCGGCGGGCCGCAGCCGCTCGACTACCGCGCGATGCTGGCCGCCTACCGCAGCGCGCAGGGCCTGGGTGCGGCACTCTGGCTGCCGCTGCCGCGCCCGCTGATGCGGCTCGGCGCGGCGCTGGCCGAGCGCCTGCCGCAGCAGGTGTTCTGCCGCGACACGCTGCGCCTGCTGGAACGCGGCAGCGTGCCGCGCCTGAATGCGCTGCCGCAGCTGCTCGGCCGCGCGCCGACCGACCTCTCCGCCGGCCTCGCCGTGGCGCCGGCGCGACCGGCCGTGGACCTGCACGTGTCGCTCGGCCCGGGCGTCGCCGGCGCGCTGCGCATCGCGCTTGCCGTCATGTGGCTCTTCACGGCGCTGATCAGCGCGGCGCTGCCGGAGCAGTCGGGCGTGCTCGAATTGCTGGCGCGTTGCGGCTTCACCGGCGGCGCGGGCGTCGCGGCGCTGGTGTTCTCGTGCACGCTGAACCTGCTGCTCGGCGGGCTGACGCTGCTGCGCCCCTCGCCGGGGCTGTACGCGCTGCAGGTGGCCGCGGTGATCGGCTACACGACCATGGCCGCGGTGAACATGCCCGAACTCACGCTCGACCACTGCGGCCCGCTGCTGAAGAACCTGCCGGTGCTCGGCGTGGTGCTGCTGCTGTGGCAGGCGCTGCCGCCGCTGCCGCGCTCTGCGCGGCCCATGCGGCACACTCGCCCGGATGTCCCCCGCATGGCCTCGCGCTGACCCGCAGGATCCGGACGTCGCCCCTGGCGGCGACCCGGTCGAGGCCTGGTTCGAGGCGCGCGGCTGGGCGCCGTTCGTCTTCCAGCGCGAGGTCTGGGCTGCGATGGCGGCGGGCCGCAGCGGCCTGCTGCACGCGACCACCGGCTCGGGCAAGACCTATGCGGTCTGGATGGGCGCGCTGGCGCGCCGTGTCGCGCGGCCGGCCGCCCCGCTGCAGGTGCTGTGGATCACGCCGATGCGCGCGCTGGCCGCGGACACGACACGGGCGCTGCTGCTCCCCCTGGCGGCACTGGCGCCGGACTGGCGCGTCGGCCAGCGCAGCGGCGACACGCCGGCCGCCGAGCGTGCGCGCCAGGACCGGCGCCTGCCCGATGCCCTGGTCACGACGCCCGAGTCGCTCAGCCTGCTGCTGACGCGCGAGCGCGCGGCCGAGGAGCTGGCCGGCGTGCACACGGTGATCGTCGACGAATGGCACGAGCTGATGGGCAACAAGCGCGGCGTGCAGGTGCAGCTGGCACTGGCGCGGCTCGCGCGCTGGAATCCGCATCTGGCGGTCTGGGGGCTGTCGGCGACGCTCGGCAACCTGGACGAGGCGCTGCAGGTGCTGGCCGGGAACCGCGACGCGGTCCTGGTGCAGGGCCGCATCGACAAGACCCTGGTGATCGACACGCTGCTGCCCGAGAACCCGGGGCGCTTCTCGTGGGGCGGCCACCTGGGCGCGCAGATGCAGCAGCCGGTGATCGCCGAGATCGAGTCCAGCGCGACGACGCTGGTGTTCACCAACACCCGCTCGCAGGCCGAGATCTGGTACCAGCTGCTGATTCAGGAGCGGCCCGAGTGGGCTGGGCTGGTCGCGCTGCACCACGGCTCGCTCGACAAGGAGGTGCGCGAGTGGGTCGAGCTCGGTCTGAAGGAAGGGCGGCTGAAGGCCGTGGTCGCGACCTCGTCGCTGGACCTGGGTGTCGATTTCCTGCCGGTCGAGCGTGTGCTGCAGATCGGTTCGCCGAAGGGCATCGCAAGGCTGCTGCAGCGCGCCGGCCGCAGCGGCCATGCGCCCGGGCGGCCGAGCCGGGTGACGCTGGTGCCGACCAACACGCTCGAGCTGATCGAGTCCGCCGCGGCGCGGCGGGCGGCCAAGGCCGGGCGCATCGAGAAGCGTGCGCCGCCCGAGAAGCCGCTGGACGTGCTGGTGCAGCACCTCGTCACCGTCGCGCTGGGCGGTGGCTTCGCCGCCGACGCGCTGTTCGACGAGGTGCGCAGCGCCTGGACCTACCGTGCGCTGACCCGCGCCGAGTTCGACTGGGCGCTGGCCTTCGTCGAACGCGGTGGTGCCAGCCTGACGGCGTATCCGGAATACCACCGCGTGCGCCTCGTGGACGGCGTCTACCGCGTGCCGGACCGCGGCATCGCCAAGCGCCACCGGCTGCAGGTCGGCACCATCGTGGGCGATGGCACGATGCAGGTGAAGTACCTCTCTGGCGTCAAGCTCGGCGCGATGGAGGAAGGCTTCATCGCGCGGCTGCGCGCCGGGGACTGCTTCGTGTTCGCCGGCCGTGTGCTCGAGTTCGTGCGCACGCAGGACATGACCGCCTGGGTGCGCAAGGCGAACAAGCCACGCGGCATCGTGCCCTCGTGGGACGGCGGGCGCATGCCGCTGTCGACCGAGCTGGCCGATGCGGTGCTCGAACTGCTGGCCGAGGCCACGCAGGCCGACTGGGTCACGCAGATCGAGGATCCGGAGATGCATGCCGCGCAGCCGATGCTCGCGACGCAGGCGCGCCTCTCGCGCCTGCCCACGCCGCGGACGCTGCTGGTCGAGCGCTACCGCTCGCGCGAAGGCCATCACCTCTACCTGTACCCCTTCGCCGGGCGCTACGTGCACATGGGCATCGCGAGCCTGCTCGCCTGGCGGCTCGCGAAGACGGCGCCGAACACCTTCAGCATGAGCGTCAACGACCACGGCTTCGAGCTGCTCAGCGCCGAGGAGGTCGAGCTCGCGCGCCTGCTCGACGGCAGCGTGCTGGCGCCCGGTGACCTGCTCGCGGACGTGCTGGCCAGCCTGAACTCGGGCGAACTCGCCCAGCGGCGCTTCCGCGAGATCGCGCGGGTCTCCGGGCTGGTGTTCGCCGGCTATCCCGGCGCGCCGAAGACGACCCGCCAGCTGCAGGCCTCCAGCGGCCTGTTCTACGAGGTGTTCCGCAAATACGACCCCGCCAACCTGCTGCTCTCGCAGGCGCAGACCGAAGTGCTCAGCCAGGAGCTTGATATCCGGCGCCTGGCCGCCACCTTGCGGCGCATGGCTGCCCAACGTGTCGAGTTCGTCGAGCTGAAGGTGCCCAGCCCGTTTTCGCTGCCGCTGATGGTCGAGCGGTTCCGCGAGGCGCTGAGCAACGAGAAGCTGGCCGACCGACTCGCCCGCATCATCCGCGACGCCACCGCCGAAGCGGACCGCTGACTCCACGATCTCCGCCCGATGCTGAAGCTTTCGCGCCTGTTCCGCTTCGCCAACGCCGCCCGGCTGGCGACCTACCTGATCGCGCTGTGGAAGCTGGCGCGGCACCCCGACACGCCGCGCGCGGCCAAGTGGGTCGCGCTGGCGGTGCTGGCCTACGCGGTCAGCCCGATCGACCTGATCCCGGATTTCATCCCGGTGTTGGGCCAGCTCGACGACCTGATCCTGGTGCCGCTGGGCGTCGCGCTCGCCGTGCGTCTGACGCCGCGGCCGCTGTGGGAGGCACGCCTGCGCGAGGCCGAGGTCTCGCGCGAGCAACTGCCGCGTTTCTGGTGGGGCGCGGCGCTCATCGTGCTGCTCTGGCTCGCGCTGCTCGGCCTGTTCGTCTGGTGGATGGTGCGCCTGTTCGGCGGCGCATGAGGCGCGCGCTGCTGATCGCGGCACTGCTGGCCGGGGCGGCGGGGCGGGCCCTTCCCGGCGAGGTCTCCGGGCAGGTCACGCGGGTCAGCGACGGCGACACCGTCTGGGTGCGTGTCGAGAACCGTGCCATGCTGAAGCTCCGCCTGGCCGGGCTGGACGCGCCGGAGCGCTGCCAGCGCTGGGGTCCCGCGGCGCGTGCCGCGCTGACGTCACGTGTGCTGCACCGGCCCGTGAAGATCGCGACGCAGGCGCGCGACATGCACGGCCGCACGATCGGCACGCTGGCGGTCGACGGGGAGGACGTGGGCGCCTGGCTGGTCGAGCAGGGCCATGCGTGGAACCAGCGCTACCGCGGGCGCCGCGGCCCCTATGCGGACCAGGAACAGCGTGCCCGCGCCGCGCGGCGCGGGCTGTTCGCCGACGCGCAGGCGGAAGCGCCGCGCGACTTCCGGCGCCGCCATGGGCTCTGCCCGAGCGGCACGCCAGCGAAGAAGTCGCCCGGTTGAGCCGCCCGCGCGAGCGTGCCGCTCAGCCGGGAGCACGCATCAGCGTGCTCTTGCCGAACAGCGACTCGATCAGGTCGACGGCCAGCAGCGCGGTCTTGTTGCGCACGTCCAGCGCCGGGTTCAGCTCCATCACGTCGAGCGAGGCGAGCCGGCCGGTGTCGGCGATCATCTCCATGCACAGCTGCGCCTCGCGGTAGGTCGGCCCGCCGGGGATCGTCGTGCCGACGCCCGGAGCGATCTCGGGATCGAGGAAGTCGACGTCGAAGCTGACGTGCAGGTGCGTGTTCGCGTCCAGCGTCGCCAGCGCGAGCTCCATCGTGTGGCGCATGCCCATCTCGTCGATGTAGCGCATGTCGAACACCTCCAGCCCCACTTCGTGCACGAAGCGCTTCTCGCCGGGGTCGACGCTGCGGATGCCGATCTGGCGGATCACCTTCGGGTTGATCGCCGGTACCTGCCCGCCGATCTCGATCAGCGCCTGCGGACCGTGGCCGCACAGGCAGGCGACCGGCATGCCGTGGATGTTGCCGCTGGGCGTCAGCTGGTTGGTGTTGAAGTCGGCGTGCGCATCCAGCCACAGCACACGCAGGCGCTTGCCGGTCTCGCGGCAATGGCGCGCCACCGCGCTGATCGAGCCGATGCCCAGGCAATGGTCGCCGCCGAGCAGGATCGGCAGGCGGCCGAGCGCCAGTTCGGCGTGCACGGCCTCGTGCACCGCGCGGTTCCAGGCGACGACGGCGTCGAGGTGGCGGTAGCCGTCCACCGGCGGCAGCCAGGGGTTCGACGGGCCGACCAGGTTGCCGCGGTCCAGCACCTCCAGGCCGTGACCCTGCAGCACCGGCACGATCTGCGCGACGCGCAGCGCCTCCGGGCCCATGCTCGCGCCGCGCGCGCCCGCGCCGATGTCGGTCGGCGCCCCGATCAGGCTGACATGCTTGTTCATCAGTCGTCCGCGAATTCGCCGGTGGTGGTGTCGGGCAGGTCGAAGCCGTATTCGACGGCGAGCAGGTCCCAGGCTTCCTCGGCCGTCTCGACGAAGCGGAACAGCCCGACGTCGCCCGGGCTGATCATGCCGGTCTCGATCAGCCAGTCGAAGTCGATCAGGCGCGTCCAGAACTCGCGCCCGAACAGCAGGATGGGGCGGCGCCGCGACTTGCCGGTCTGCGTCAGCGTCAGCGTCTCGAACAGCTCGTCGAGGGTGCCGAAGCCGCCGGGGAAGCACACGAGCGCGATCGAGCGCATCACGAAGTGCATCTTGCGCAGCGCGAAGTAGTGGAACTGGAAACACAGCTCCGGCGTGATGTACGGGTTCGGCTCCTGCTCGTGCGGCAGCACGATGTTCAGCCCGATGCTCTTGCCGCCGACCTCGAACGCACCGCGGTTGCCCGCTTCCATGATCCCGGGCCCGCCGCCGGTGACGACGTACACCGGCGTCTCCAGCTCGCGCGACTTGCGTGTCACGATCGCCGAGAAGCGGCGGGCCTCGTCGTAGTAGCGCGACATCGCGAGCTGCGTCTGCGCCGCCTTCAGTGCCGCTTCGTCGCCGGCTGCGCGTGCCGCGTCGATCCGGTCCTGCGCCACGTCCGGCGGCACGATGCGGGCGCTGCCGAAGATCACGATCGTCGAGGTGATGGCATGCGCGCTCTGCACCATCTCCGGCTTGAGCAGCTCGAGCTGCATGCGCACCGGGCGGAGCTCCTCGCGCAGCAGGAACTCGTGGTCGGTGAAGGCGAGCCGGTACGCACTCTCCGGTCCCGCATAGCGCGACGCCGGCAGGGCCTCCGCTTCGACCTCGGCCTCCTCCTCGGCGGACGGGAAGTTGCGGGCGGTCAGGTCGAGTTTCTTTTCCATGCGCGGAGAATACCCGTCCGTGCCGGCGGCGGAAGGCCCCGCCGCGACACCCCGGCACGGCGGCGGCGGCCCGGTGCGGGGCGCCCGGCCTTCGTTCGGCGCTATGTCCCCTGACGCGCAGGACCGCAGACGGGGCAGCCGGCCTGGCGCGGCAGGCGGATCTCGTTCCACTCCATCGTGCGCGTGTCCAGCATCTGCAGCCGGCCGGCGAGCGAGCTGCCGATGCCGGCCAGCAGCTTGAGCGCCTCGGCTGCCTGCACCGTGCCGATGATGCCGACCAGCGGCGCGAACACGCCCATCGTCGAGCAGCGCACCTCCTCGTAGGTGGCGTCGGGCGGGAACAGGCAGGCGTAGCAGGGGTTCACCGGGTCGCGCGTGTCGTACACCGAGATCTGGCCGTCGAAACCGATCGCGGCGCCTGCCACCAGCGGCTTGCGGTGTGCGACGCAGGCGGCGTTGACGGCCTGGCGCGTCGCGAAGTTGTCGCTGCAGTCGATCACCACGTCGGCCGGCGCGACCAGTTCGGCCAGCCGCGCGGCGTCGGCGCGCTCCTGCAGGGCGACGACGCGCACGTCCGGGTTGATCGCGGCCACCGCCTGCGCCGCGGAGGCCACCTTGGGCTGGCCGACCCGCGCCAGCGTGTGCGCGATCTGGCGCTGCAGGTTCGTCAGGTCCACCGTGTCGTGATCGACCAGCGTCAGGGTGCCGACGCCGGCCGTGCCGAGGTACAGCGCCACCGGCGAGCCGAGGCCGCCCGCGCCGATCACCAGCGCATGCCCGGCCAGCAGCCGGCGCTGGCCCTCGATGCCCAGTTCGTCGAGCAGGATGTGGCGCGAGTAGCGCAGCAGCTGGTCGTCGTCCAGGGTGTCGTCCATGGGTCGATCGTAGCCAGAAAGCACAACGCCCGCGCTGGGCGCGGGCGTTGCACGGGATTGGCTCGGCTCAGTTGGTCGTGGCTTCGGCCTTGCGCTCGACCACCGACTTGCTGATCAGCACCGGCTTGCCCTTGAGCTGGTTCAGCGCCTGGACGAGCGGGAAGTCCTCCGGGCTGCCGAACTCGGGCAGCGGCTTGGGTCCCGCGGCCTTCTTCTGCGCCTCGTCCTCGAGCTTCTTGCGGGCTTCCTCGCGGGCCTTCTCGCGCGCCTCGTCCTTCTGCTCGGGGCCCTGGCCGCTGGCGATGTGCTTGTCCAGATCCGCCTCGCGCACGCGCAGCGCGGCGAACAGGTTGCCGTCGGCGGTTTCGTCCAGCATCACGTCGGGCACGATGCCCTTGGCCTGGATCGACGCGCCGCTGGGCGTGTAGTAGCGCGCGGTCGTGATCTTCAGCGCGGTGTCCGGGCCGAGCTGGCGCACGGTCTGCACCGAGCCCTTGCCGAAGGTCTGCGCGCCCATGATCGTGGCGCGCTTGTGGTCCTGCAGCGCGCCGGCGACGATCTCGCTGGCCGATGCCGAGCCCTCGTTGACGAGCACCACCATCGGCACCTTCTTGACGGCTTCGGGCAGCTTGCGCAGCGGGTCCGCGCCGCCGCGCCGCAGGTAGTACTCGGGCGAGGCCTTGAAGGTGGCCTTCGAATCGGCGATCTGGCCGTTGGTCGTCACGACGATGGCATCGGCCGGCAGGAAGGCGGCCGAGACGGCCACCGCGCCCTCGAGCAGGCCGCCCGGATCGTTGCGCAGGTCGAGCACGAGGCCCTTGAGCTGCGGGTCCTGCTTGTACAGGTCCTCGAGCTTGCGCGCGAAGTCCTCGACGGTGCGGTCCTGGAACTGGCTGACGCGCAGCCAGCCGTAACCCGGCTCGACCATCTTCGCGCGCACGCTCTGCACGCGGATCTCCTCGCGGATGATGGTGACCGGGAAGGAGCGCGTCTCGGACTTGCGGAACACCGTCAGCACGACCTTGGTGTTGGGCTCGCCGCGCATCTTCTTGACGGCCTGATCCATCGTCAGGCCCTTGACGATGGTGTCGTCGATCTTCGTGATCAGGTCGCCGCTCTTCATGCCGGCACGGAAGGCGGGCGAACCCTCGATCGGCGAGACCACCTTGACCAGGCCGTCCTCCATGCCGATCTCGATGCCCACGCCGACGAAGCGGCCGCTCGTGCCTTCGCGGAATTCCTTGAAGCTCTTCTTGTCGAAGAACTGCGAGTGCGGATCGAGCCCGGACACCATGCCGGAGATCGCGTCGTTGATGAGCTTCTTCTCGTCGACCGGTTCGACGTAGTCGCTCTTGACCATGCCGAACACCGCGGCGAGCTGCTGCAGTTCTTCCAGGGGCAGCTGGGACACCGAACTGCGCGCGATCGCCTGGAACTGCATCGTGGTCATCGCGCCGGCGATTGCGCCGACCGCCAGCCACCCAGCGACCTTCAACTTGGTTCCCATCTACGACCCCTTACAACCCGCCTGCGGGCGCATGTCCAAGCCAGTATAAAACCGGCCCCGCCCTTGGAGCAGGGCCTGCCCGGGAAAGTTGCACGCTGCGCTGGCCCATTTCGTGCGATCACTCTAGGCGCGGGGGCCGGGCCCTGGAGGGCTAGCCGTCGGCCTCGCGTGCGAAGGTCACGACGTGGTCGACTTCGGCGCGGATGCCGATCCACTCGCCGATCTGGTGGTCGTGGTGGGAAGGCACATGGGCCACCAGCTGCTCGCCCCCCGCCAGGCGCAGCGTGTACAGGAATTCCGAACCGCGGAAGGTCTTGCGCTCGATGCGGGCACGCACCGGCGCGCCGTCGTCGTGCACGATGTCGTCGGCACGCAGCAGCACCTCGCACAGGCCGTCCGGGTAGGCATCGGGCAGCGGGCATTCCTGCAGGTCGACGAGGTCGCCGAGCGGCGTGCGCACCAGGCTCGCACCGGGGGCCGGCGCGACGATCTGGGCCGGGGCGAACACGCCGTGACCGATGAAGTCGGCCACGAAGCGGGTACCGGGCCGGTGGTAGAGGGTGTAGGCGTCGTCCCACTGCTCCAGGCGCCCCTGGTGCATCACGCCGATCAGGTCACCGACGGCGAACGCCTCGAGCTGGTCGTGCGTCACCAGCAGCGCGGTCGTGCCCGCCTGCTGCAGGATGGCGCGCAGCTCGTGCGCGAGGCGCTCGCGCAGGTCGACGTCCAGGCTGGAGAAGGGCTCGTCGAGCAGCAGCAGGCGCGGGGAGGGTGCCAGCGCGCGCGCCAGCGCGACGCGCTGCTGCTGGCCGCCGGACAGCTGGTGCGGCGCGCGCCGCGCGGCGTGCCCGAGGCCGACCAGGTCGAGCACCTCCTGCGTGCGCGCGCGCCGGGCGGCGTCGTCCAGGTGGCGCAGGCCGAACGCCACGTTGGCCTCCACGCTCAGGTGCGGGAACAGCGCGTAGTCCTGGAACACCATGCCGATGCGGCGGGCTTCGGGGGCGACGTGGCGGCCCGTCTCGGCATCGGCCAGCGGTTCGCCGTCGATCGAGATCCGTCCCCGGTTCAGCCGTTCGAGCCCGGCGACGCTTCGCAGCAGCGAGGTCTTGCCGCACCCGGACGGCCCGATCAGCACCCCGAGCTGCCCCTGCGGCAGCGCCAGGCTGACCGATTCGACGGCGGCGCGCCCCATGCTGGCGCCCGGGTAGTGCAGCGTGGCCTGGTCGATCTGCAGGAACATGGACCTATCATATCGACGCGCACAAGAGAACGAGAATCGTTCGCATCATTGTTGACCCAGGGCAAGGAACGGCGCGCCCCGGCCCCGTCTGATACGCCGCATGTCGCGCCTGCTGACCTTCGCCTGCCTGCTGCTGGCCGTGCCCGTGCTTGGCGTGCTCGGGTCCTGGGCCGGGCTGGACGCCGCCAGCCTCGGCGTGCTGCGCCACCAGGCCGACACCGTGCTGCCCGCCTACGCCGGCAACTCGCTGCTGCTGGCGCTGGCGGTCGCGCTCGGGGTGGCACTTGTCGGGGGGCTCGCGGCGGCCCTCGTGGTGCTGTTCGACTTTCCGCTGCGGCGGGTCTTCGAGTGGGCGCTGCTGTTGCCGCTGGCGATGCCCGCCTATGTGCTCGCCTATGCCGCCACCGACTTCCTGCAGTACAGCGGGCCGCTACAGACGGCCCTGCGCGCACTGACCGGTGCCCAGGGCGCCTTGTGGCCCGACGTGCGCAGCCTGGGCGGGGCCGCCGTGCTGTTCGTGCTCTGCCTGTACCCCTACGTGTACCTGCTCACCCGTGCCGCGCTCGGCGAACGCGCCGTGCCGTTGATGGAAGCGGCACGCCTGCTCGGCGCCGACCCGTGGCGGCGTGTCCGTGAGGTGGCGCTGCCGCTGGCCCGCCCGGCGCTGGCGGCCGGCGTCGCGCTGGCGCTGATGGAGACGCTGGCCGACTACGGCGTCGGCGCGTACTTCGGCCTGCAGACCTTCACGACAGGGATCTACAAGGCCTGGCTGGTGATGAACGACCGCAGCGCCGCGGCGCAACTGGCGTCGCTGTTGCTGGCGGTCGTCGCCGTGCTGCTGTGGCTGGAGCGGCGCGCCCAGCGCCGCCTGCGCTTCGCGTCGACACGCCGCGGCGCCGCCCACGGCGCCGAGGCCCGGCCGCTGCGCCTGACCGGCTGGCGTGCCGCGCTCGCGGTGCTCGCCTGCGGCCTGCCGGTGCTGCTGGGCTTCGTGCTGCCGGTGATCGTGCTGCTGCGCCTGCTCGCGCTGGAGTCGGTGCACGGCGAGTTCGGCCTGCCGCTGGTGCGCTTCGCGCAGTGGTGCTGGACCAGTTTCAAGCTCGCCGGCATCGCCGCGCTGCTGACCACGGCGATGGCGCTGCTGCTCGGCTTCGCGCTGCGCCTGCGCGAGAGCCCCGCGCTGCAGGCCGGCGCCCGGGTCGTGTCGCTGGGCTACGCGGTGCCGGGCGCGGTGATCGCGGTCGGCATCCTGCTGCCGGTGGGCTGGCTGCAGGACCGCTGGCCGCAGGCCGGGGCCGCGGCGCTGGTGACGGGCACGCTGTTCGGCCTGCTGTATGCCTACGTGGTGCGCTTCTCGGCGGTGGCGCTGCAGTCGGTCGAGGCCGGGTATGCGCGCGTGCCGCTGGCCATCGACGAGACGGCGCGCACGCTGGGCGCGTCGCGCCGACGCCTGTTCACCGAACTGCACGCGCCGCTGCTCCACCGCGCGGCGCTGGCGGCGATGCTGCTGGTGTTCGTCGACGTGATGAAGGAACTGCCGGCGACGCTGGTGCTGCGCCCGTTCAACAGCGACACCCTGGCGGTGGTGGCGAACCAGCTGGCGCGCGACGAGCGTCTGGGCGAGGCCGCGCTGCCTTCTCTGGCGATCGTGCTGGTCGGGTTGCTGCCGGTGCTGCTGCTGTCGCGCTCGCTGCGCGCCGAACCGGCCTGAGATCGGTCAGCCGCCCTTCTTGGGCGGCTTGGGCGGTTCGGGCGTGGCGGGCGAACCCGTGGGCTTGAAGAACTCGTCGATCAGGTCGCCGGGCAGGGTGTCCATCGGGGCTTCGCTGACCCGCACGCCGCCGAGCAACTCGAGCGACGAGCCGAGCCAGCCGTGCTCGCGCACCTCGCCATCCTGCGCGGTCTTCTTCTTCGTGACCGCCGTGCGCGGGTCGACATACTCACCCAGCGGCGCATCGGCGGTGATCCGCCAGACCAGCTTCGGGGGTTGCTTGACTTCCTTGCGCCGCGACATCGTGACCTCTTGCACACTCTTGCGATTGCATAATGGCCCTGACTCCGCTAGCTGGCAAGGCGCCCGGACCTTCCTAGGGGTATAAATGCGCGGCGGCGAAACACGTTGTCACCTGCTCGGCGCGGCCGCGGTCCGCAGACGGCTGCCAGACGAGGCACGCTCCGCTGGCTTCGACAACATCTCCAGCGGCGCGTCGGTGCGCCGCCGCCGCCCATGAGCCACCGCACCGCTTCCTGCAGCTGCGGCCAGTTGCGCGCCGAGGTCAGCGCGGATCCGATCCGCGTTTCGGTCTGCCATTGCCTGGCCTGCCAGCGCCGCACCGGCAGCGTCTTCGGGGCGCAGGCCCGCTTCGCGCAAGAGGCGGTGCGCGTGACCGGCCGGTCGAAGGGGTTCGTGCGCGTGGGCGACGAGGGCACGCGCATCACCTTCCACTTCTGCCCGGACTGCGGCGCGACGCTGTACTACCGCTTGTCCGAGGACTTCGTCGCCATTCCGGTCGGCGCCTTCGCGGATCCGTCGTTCCCGGCGCCGAGCGTTTCCGTCTACGAAGAGCGCATGCACGCGTGGGTCCAGGTGCCCGGCGAAGTCACCCACATCGCGTGAGGTCGCGGCGGACGCCTGGTCCCCCCGACAGGAATCGAACCTGTATCTGCCGCTTAGGAGGCGGCCGTTCTATCCGTTGAACTACGGCGGGAAGCCCGGAATTCTGGCATGCCCGGGCCGCTGACTCAGTTCCAGCGCCAGGTCCAGATCACGTCGACCGAGCTGTCCTCGCCGGACTGGGCGCGCAGCGTGAAGCGCTGGGCAATGCGGTAGATGAGCTGCCACGTGCCGGCGGTTGCGTTCAGGCTGCGCTCGTAGCCGACGTACCAGCGGCGCGAGAGCTGCTTGCCCAGCGACACGACGGTCTCGCGCACCTCGCCGTCGCTCTGCCGCACGGACACTTCGTCCAGGCCGATCGCCTGGGTCAGCGGGTCGGCCGCGCCGGGGCGATCGCCGGCCAGCAGCGCGAGCGCGGCGCGCTGCAGCAATGCGGTGTCGGTGCGGCCCAGGCCGTCGCTGGCGCGCCCGAGCACCAGCCACGACAGCTTGTCGATCTCCGACATCTCCGGCTCCGAGAACAGCCGCACGCGCGGGTTGGCCGCCGTGCCGGTGACGGCGACGCCGACCCGCACGTCCAGGTTCGGCCGCGTGGCCTCGATGTCCAGGCGCGGGTTCTCGGCCGGGCCGTTGAAGACCAGTTCGCCGCGGTCGATCACGAGCTTCTGGCCGTAAGCGGCGTAGTTGCCGTCCACCGCGCGCACCGTGCCGTCCACGGCCAGCCGGCCGGCTGGCGAGGTGACGCGCAGGTCGCCAGCCAGTCGCGTGTCGAGCCCGCGGCCGCGCACGCGCAGCCGCTCGCCCAGGCCGACGCGCAGGTCCAGCGCGACAGTGGGCAGCCGCACCGTGGGGCCGCCCGCCGGGGCCTGCCCATTGGCCGGCGCGGCCGGCGCGGCCGGCGCGCCGTTGCGGCGCACCACGACCACGTCGTCGGCGAGCGTCGGCGCGTCGCTGCGCGTGAAGTCGATCAGGCCTTCGTCGACGCCGAACTGCCCGTCCAGCTGCAGGCGGTCGCGCTCGAGCTGCATGCGGGCGTCGCCGCTGACGACGATGCGGCGGTCGACCCGGCCGAGCAGCTGGAACTGGCGCGCCGCCAGCGCGAGCCGCGCCTGCGGCGCGGTGCCCAGCGTGGCCTCGCCGTCGAGCTGCAGCGTGCCGCCGCCGGCGCGCGCGCGGAAGCGCTCGATGCGCGCCCGGGCGCCCTGCAGCGCGATCGCGACCTCGCCGTCGCTGACGTTCACGCCCTGCACGAAGTTGCGCACGCTCAGGTCGCGGCCCTGCACCTCGCCGGTGTACTCCGGGCCGCCGAAGGTGCCGCCGATGCCGGCGCTGACGCGCAGTGCGCCGCCCAGGCGCCAGCCCGGCGGCACCCATGGGCCCCAGGTGCCGAGCTGCGCGACCTGCAGCTCGAGCACACCGGACACCGGCGTGTCCGGCGCGGGCCACAGCGCCTGCGGCGTGGTGCGCGCGACGAAGGCGCCCGCGGCGACCCCCAAGGTCGAGCCCGCCAGGCCCTGCGTGAAACTCCAGGTGCCGTCGGCTACGTTCAGGCCGAGCCGCAGGTCGGTCAGCCCGAGCGCCTGCGTGCCGTCCTCCTCGGTGACCGTCAGGTCGCCGCGTTCGCGCTGCAGCACGATGTCGGCCTTGACCGTCGGCGCGCTGGCCACCTCGATCGACGCGCCGACGCGCAGGTCGCCGCCCCAGCCGAAGTCCGGCTGCAGGCGCGCCAGGATCGGCGCGATCGCCAGCGGTTCCAGCTGCGCGCGCGCTTCCAGCGTGGCCGGTGTCGTGCCGGCAGCGGCCTGCCACGCGATGCGCTCCCAGCGCAGCACGGCGCCGAGCAGTTCCGCGCGGCCCGGCTGCAGCGCGAAGCGCATCGGTGCCTGCGCGAACCCACCGGCCTCGAGGGTGAGCGCGTCGCTGCGCACCCACGCCGCGCCGGCGCCGCGCAGCTCGAGCTGCTGCACGCGGCCGCGCCAGCCATCGACCGTGCCGTCGCGTTCCACCAGGCCGCCCTCCGCGCGCAGCCGCGCGACGCTCGGGCCGGACGCTGCGCTGCCGCCGGGTTGCAGCGCATCGACCCAGGCCGGCGGCCGAGCCGGCGTGCGAGCTTCGAACTCGAGCCGGTGGCTGCGGCCGCTGCCCTGCAGCCGCAGATGCGCGTCCTGCAGGCTGGCGTCGCCCTGGCGCAGGCCGGTCAGGGTCAGCGTCGCGTCGACCGGCGCATCCATCTGCAATCCGGCTTGCCACTGCGCCTGGCCACTGCGCAGCCCGAGCCGATCGAGCTGCAGCGCGGTCGCGCGCGCCTCGCCGCGGGTGGCGAGGGTGGGCCAGCGGCCCTCCAGGTGGGCGCTGGCACTCAGCGATCCGGCCAGGGTGGCCTCCGCCACGCCCGGGCGCAGCAGCCGCCAGACCGGCGCGAACGTGTCCAGCGACGGTGCGGCCAGCGCCAGGTCCCAGCGGTCGTCCGCGCCGCGCCGTGCGGCCCGGCCCTCCGCGTGCAAGCGATTCGCACCCGACTCCAGCGTCAGGTCGACGCTGGCCGCGGTGCCGTCGCGGTTGGCGAGCCGGGCTTCGCCGCGCAAGGGTACGCCGGCGAGCAGGCTGTCGGCCAGGCGCAGTTGCGCCTGCCCGCGCAGGTCGAGCAGTCGGGCGACGCCGTCGCCGGCCGATGCGGCCGCCGGCAGCGTCAGGTCGAACCCGCCCCGGGCGTCGAGCCGGTGCGGGCCGCGCCGCCAGGGCGAATCCTCCCGGCCGGGCCACCAGGGCAGCGGGTCGAAGCGGTCGAGCGTCGCCTGCCCCTGCAGCCGCCAGGGCAGGGCGGCGCCGGCGCGCGTCGCCGTGCCGCGCAGCGAGGCACTCGCCGTACCCGCCCGGGCCACGGCCTCGCGCAGCTCGATGCGGTCGCCGTCGGCGTCGCGCGTGGCGCTGGCGTCCAGATTCAGGCGGACCGCGGCCTCGGCACCGCGCTGCGGCACCTTCCCGGCGAGCTCCGCGCGCAGCGTCAGGCGCTGTTCGGCTGCGTCCGGCGGCGTGCCGGTCAGCTGCACGGTGCCGGCCAGGGGCACGGGCGTGGCGCGGGCATCGAGGCGCGCCGGCTGAAGCGCGCTCAGCGTGGCCTGCAGCGACCAGCCGTCGCGGGCCCAGCGGCCATGGCCCTGGACTTGCCCGGCCGGCTGGGCGGCGCTGCCGAGCGCGGCGTCGAAGGCCCGCACGTCCAGCGTGCCCGGGTCGTCCGGGCGGCCGCTGAGTTCGACGCGCAGCTCGCGCAGCGGCAGGCGGCCTTCGTTCCAGCGCCCGGCCCGGCGGTTCTCGAGGCGCGCCCGGACCTGGGCGGGCCGGTCCGCCGCGTCCGACTGCACCTGCGCCTCGCCGCTCAGCAAGGTGCTCGGCGCGCGCAGGTCGAAGGCCGACAGGTCGAGACCCTGTGCACGGGCCTGGAGCGCACCGAGCGGCCAGCGCGCGAACGGATGCAGCACCGCGTCGAGGTCGAGCGAGGCCTCGGCGGCTGGTGCCGCGCCGGTGGGCGGCTGCGTAGCCACGGCGGAGGGCCGGGCCCGCAAGGTCGCGTTCAATTGCAGGGCGTCCAGCGGCCCGTCCAGCCGCGCGCCGGCCTCCCAGGCGGCGTTGGCGAGCGTGCCCTCGTGCACGAGCTTCGCCTGGGCCTGCAGCGGCAGCGGGGTCTGCGTGCCGATGCGGGCGTCGAGCGTGGCGCGCAGCCGCTCGCGGCGCACCGACAGCCCGTCGATGCGGTGCTGCCGGCCGCCGTCCGCGCCGAGGTGCACGGCCGAGCGCAGCTCGCGCAGCGGCGCGTCACCGAGCGCCGCCGCGTGAAGCGTGCCGACCTGCAGTGCGGCGACACGCAGTTCGATCGGCACCTGCAGCGAGGTCGGGGCCGGCGTCGGATCGGCGGGCGGTGCCGGGGTGCCGTCGCGCAGATCGATCCGTTCGGCGCCCAGTTCGTCGACGACCAGCGCCAGGTGCCAGGCACCGCTGCCGGGCTCGACCCGCAGGCCGCGCCAGCGCAGGCGGTCGATCAGCAGCGCGCCGTCGCGCGGCAACGCGACCTCGACGCGTTCGGCCGCGAAGTCGCCCAGCAGCGTGCCCTGCGGCGCGCTGACGCGCACGCCCGGCACGAGGCTCAGCAGCCACGCGCTGCCGGCTTCGGTACGCACGCTCCACCACAGCAGGGTGCCGAGCAGCGCCGGCACGATCAGCAGCAGGGCCCAGAGCGTCCGGCGCCGGGCGGGCGGGCGGCGCGGCGGGGCGGGCGCGTGCGGCGCGGTCATCAGAACGCGATGCCCACGCTGACGTGCAGCCGCACGCGGCGCAGTTCCTCGCCGTAGGCGAGATCGGCCCGTAGCGGCCCGACCGGGCTGCGCCAGCGCAGCCCGAGCCCATAGCCGCGCGCGAGCTTCAGCGCCGTCCAGCTGTTGGCGGCATTGCCGGCGTCGAAGAACGCGGCCCACCAGACCGACGGCAGGCGTGCCGACACCGGCCGCGCGATCTCGGCGCTGCCGGTCAGCAGCACGCGGCCGCTGGCCAGTGCGCCGTCCACCGTCGGACCGAGCGTGCGGTAGGCGTAGCCGCGCACCGAATCGTCGCCGCCGGCGCGGAACAGCAGCGTGTCGGGGATCGGCAGCGCGTCGCGCGCAAAGACCTGGCCGGCTTCGACGCGCGCCATCGCGTACCAGGAGGCCCCGAGCGGCTGGTAGGCGGTCAGCCGGCCGTACAGGCGGGAGAACGGCCCGCGGTCGCTGGCCGGGCCGGTGAAGGTGCCGGTCTTGCGGCCGCGTGCCTCGCCGATCCCCGCCTGGGCCGACAGCGTGTAGCCCTGCGTCGGCAGCAGCACGCTGTCGACGTCGCGCAGCACCCAGTGGTAGTTGCCCGACACGGCGTCGCTGCGGGTGCTGCCGGCCACGGTGTCGAGCCGCGAATGCACGAACTCGCCGAAATAGAGGCGCTCGAAGCGCGCCGTGTCCTGCGTGCGGCCGATGCGCGCGCTCCACGAGGTGCGCAGCTCGTCGCCCGAGCGCAGCCGCTCGGCCTGCCCGGCGACGAGGTTGCGGTACTGCCCCTCCAGCGGGTGCGACAGCAGCTCGCCCTGCCAGTTCTTCAGGTCCGAGCCGAACTCGAACTGGTTCTTCGCGCTCCAGCGCCAGCCGAACGGCTTGCGGTGCAGGTGCTCGAAGGTCACGCGCGGCCCGGTGTTCGCGCTGATGCCCACGCCGACCGTGGCCTGCTGCAGCGGCTGCTCGCGCACCTGCACCTGCACCGGGGCCTGCGCGGCGCGAGCCGGATCGGGGTCGATCGTGACGACGGCGGCCTCGAACAGCCCGCTCTTGGCGAGCCGCTCCTGGAAGTCGAGCAGCGTCTTCTCGCGATACGGCTCGCCGGCGGCGAAGCCGGCCAGGTGCCGGACCGACTCCTCGTCGTAGCGCTCCACGCCCTCGATGTGCAGCGGCCCGAGCAGGAACAGCGGCCCGCTGGCGGCCTCGAGCTCGAGCGCGGCACTGTGCCGAGCCGCGTCGACGCGCGCCTGCGTGTGTTCCCAGGTCGCGGTCGGGTACCCCTCGGCGCGCAGCTGTGTCAGCGTGGCGTTCTTCGCCGCGCCCCAGGCGTACTGGCGGAACGGCTTGCCCGGCCCGAGCGGCCATTCGCGCTTCAGCGAGGCCGCCAGCCGCGCGGCGGGACCCTGCGGTTGCGCCTGCGCGGCATCCTGCAGCGCACCGGTGAAGGTGAGCTGCGCCGTCTCGACGCGCGTGCGCGGCCCCGGCTGCACCCGCACGCGCAGCAGCGGCAGCGTGTCCGGCGGATCCTCGCGCGCCACCGTCACCTCGGCGCCGAAGAAGCCCTCGGTCTCCAGCAGTGCGCGCGCCTGGGCCGGCGCGGCGGCGGCGAGCCGGCGCAGCTCGCTGTCGTCGATCGTCTCGCCGACCGGTGCGACGCGGAAGCGCGCGAGGTCCAGGTGCTCCTGCAGCAACTCGCGCAGGTCGTCCGGTGCCTCGACCTCCAGCCGGTACAGCGGCCGGGTCGGCTCCGGGGGCGGCTCGGTGGGCTTCTTCTCGTCGCCGAAGGGCAGCAGCGCGCAGCCCGACAAGGCCGCCAGCGCCAGCGCCCCGGCGGCGCGGCGCGCCAGCGCGAGGATCATTTGCTGAGCAGGCGCATCGCCCCTTCGAGCCCCTGCAGCGTCAGCGGGAACATGCGCTGGTTCACCAGCTGCTGCACGATCGCGATGCTCTGCCGGTAGCCCCACACGCCCTGCGGCTCCGGGTTGATCCAGGCGTACTTCGGGAACGCATGCGTCAGCCGCTGCAGCCACTCGGCGCCGGGCTCCTCGTTGTTGTATTCGACGCTGCCGCCGGGCTGCAGGATCTCGTACGGGCTCATCGTCGCGTCGCCGACGAACACCAGCTTGTAGTCCTTGTTGTACTTGCGGATCACGTCCCAGGTCGGAAACTTCTCGCTGTAGCGGCGCCGGTTGTTCTTCCACACGAAGTCGTAGACGCAGTTGTGGAAGTAATAGAACTCGAGGTGCTTGAACTCGGACTTCGCTGCGCTGAAAAGTTCCTCGACGCGGTGGATGTGCTCGTCCATCGTGCCGCCGACGTCCATCAGCAGCAGCACCTTCACCTTGTTGTGCCGCTCGGGCACCATCTTGATGTCGAGGTAGCCGGCGTTGGCCGCGGTCGAGCGGATCGTGTCGTCGAGGTCGAGCTCCTCCTCGCTGCCCTCGCGGGCGAAGCGCCGCAGCCGGCGCAGCGCGACCTTGATGTTGCGCGTGCCGAGTTCGAGCGTGTCGTCGTAGTCCTTGTACTGGCGCTGGTCCCACACCTTCACGGCCGACTTGTTGCGCCCCTTGTCCTGGCCGATGCGGATGCCCTGCGGGTTGTAGCCATAGGCGCCGAACGGGCTGGTGCCGCCGGTGCCGATCATCTTGCTGCCGCCCTCGTGGCGTTCCTTCTGCTCTTCGAAGCGCTTCTTCAGCGTCTCCATCAGCTCGTCCCAGCCCATCTTCTCGATGGCGGCCTTTTCCTCGGGGCTGAGCTCGAGCTCCAGCGTCTTGCGCAGCCACTCCAGCGGCACGTCCTGCGTGAAGTCGGTGAGCAGCTCGACGCCCTTGAAGTAGGCCGAGAAGGCGCGGTCGAACTTGTCGAAGTGCGCCTCGTCCTTGACCAGCGAGGTGCGCGCCAGAAAGTAGAAGTCGTCGACCGACGGGCCGATGACGCCGTGTTTGATGGCGTCGAGCAAGGTCAGGTATTCCTTCACCGAGACCGGCAGCTTGGCGGCGCGCAGCGTGTAGAAGAAGTTGATCAGCATGATGGGGCCGGCCTTCGCGACGTCACAGCTGCAAGCATAGCCGGGAGCCGCGGCAGCCGCTATGCGCGCGGCCTTGCGCCGGTGCTATAAGCGAAGGCACCCGTTCGCCGCATTCCAATGCTGTCCGCGCTCACTGCCACCGAGATGGCCTTCCTGCAGATCGCCGCGATGCAGGCGGTGGCGGCAGTGCTGTGGGGCGTCGGCGCGTGGCAGGCGCGCGCCGAGCGCGCCGCGCTCGCGCACTGGGCGCTCTACGCCGCCGCGAGCGCCGTCACCTGGACGCTGCTGGCGCTGTACCTGCACGCTCCGCCGCTGCTGGCGGTGCTGGTCGGGCTCGGCAGCGTGATCGCGCTGCGGCGCGGCATCCGGCTGTTCATCGGGCGGCCG